>CAXTSX010000011.1:0-85222 GCA_964247085.1 uncultured bacterium | reverse complement strand
CGAACAAACCAGTGCCCTCTGCGAACTATTACAACATCCACCCGCAGGTGAAGAGACTAACCTGATGGCCTTATTGCGCGATCGAGTTCCGCCTGGAGTAGATCCGGCTGCTTATGTTAAAGCTGGCTTCCTGACTGGGATCGTCACAGGTAAAATCACCAGTCCGCTGATTAATCCGATCGAGTCGATCGAACTTTTGGGCACCATGCTCGGTGGCTATAACGTTCAGGCTCTGATTGATACCCTGAAATCTAGTGATCCTACGTTGGCCACAGCGGCAGTCCAAGCACTGAGTAAAATCACCCTAGTCTACGACGCTTTTAACGATATCTGGGACTTGTCCCAAACTAACCAATATGCCAAACAGGTAATTAATGCCTGGGCAGCGGGAGTTTGGTTTACCGACAAGCCCACCCTGCCCGAGATGGTCACGGTGACAGTTTTTAAAGTCCCCGGCGAAACCAACACCGACGACTTATCCCCAGCCACCCACGCCACCACCCGCCCGGATATTCCGCTCCATGCCTTGGCCATGCTCGAAACTCGTCAACCGGGTAGCTTGGAAACGATCGAACAACTCAAAGCCAAAGGTCATCCCCTAGTCTATGTCGGCGATGTGGTGGGCACTGGTTCTTCCCGCAAATCTGCCATCAACTCGGTGCTCTGGCATACTGGCCTCGATATTCCCTGCGTTCCCAACAAACGTACCGCTGGTTATTTGTTGGGTGGCAAAATTGCTCCGATCTTTTTCAATACTGCTGAAGATTCGGGGATGCTGCCGATCGAATGCGATGTCACCCAACTAGAAACCGGCCTGGTGATCCAAATTCACACTTATAAAGGTCAAATCACCGATCAAAATGGCCAGTTAATTACCACCTTTGAATTGAAGCCGGAGACCATCTTAGATGAAGTTCGGGCCGGTGGCCGGATTCCCCTACTGATTGGCCGTGCTTTAACTGACAAAACCAGACAGACACTAGGCTTACCGGCCAGCGATTTATTCATTCGGCCTCAACCCCCAGTAGCTAGCAACAAAGGCTATACTCTGGCTCAGAAAATGGTAGGCAAAGCCTGTGGTTTACCCGGCATCCGACCAGGTATTGCCTGTGAACCATTGATGACCACCGTTGGTTCCCAAGATACCACCGGCCCGATGACCCGCGATGAGCTGAAAGAACTAGCATGTTTGGGCTTTAGTGCTGACTTAGTGATGCAGAGCTTTTGCCACACCTCGGCTTATCCCAAACCAGTGGATATCAAAACCCACCACGACCTGCCGGATTTCTTCGCCCAACGGGGTGGTGTCGCCCTTCGTCCGGGCGATGGCATTATTCATTCCTGGCTGAACCGAATGCTGTTGCCCGATACCGTTGGGACCGGGGGCGATTCCCATACCCGTTTTCCGTTAGGGATCTCTTTTCCGGCTGGTTCCGGGCTGGTTGCCTTTGCGGCGGCTCTCGGAGCTATGCCCCTGGATATGCCCGAATCAGTCCTTGTCCGGTTTACCGGCCAACTCCAACCGGGTGTGACCCTGCGGGATGTGGTCAATGCCATTCCCTATGTGGCCATCCAAAAAGGCTTACTGACTGTGGCGCAAGAAAATAAACAGAATGTCTTCTCTGGTCGGATTTTAGAAATCGAAGGGCTGCCCGATCTGAAGGTCGAGCAAGCCTTTGAATTGACTGATGCCAGTGCCGAGCGATCCTGTGCTGGCTGTACCATTAAGCTCAGTGAAGCTACCGTGGTTGAATACATTCGATCGAACGTCGCCCTCTTAAAAAATATGGTAGTCCGAGGCTATACCGATGCCCGCACCATTCTGCGGCGGGTGGCTCAAATGGAGGAATGGTTAGCCAATCCAGTGTTGTTAGCTGCTGATGCGGATGCTGAATATGCTGAGATTATTGAAATTGATCTCAACGCCATCAAAGAGCCGATCGTCGCCGCTCCCAACGATCCAGATAACGTCAAATTATTGAGTGAAGTAGCAGGCGATCGGATTGAAGAAGTGTTCATTGGTTCTTGCATGACCAATATTGGCCACTATCGCGCCACCGCTAAAGTTTTAGAGGGTGAGCCACCGGTCAATACCCGCCTGTGGATCTGTCCCCCCACCCGCATGGATGAATACCAGCTGAAGGAAGAAGGTATTTACGGCATTTTCGGGATGGCCGGTGCTCGTACCGAAATGCCGGGATGCAGTCTCTGCATGGGCAACCAAGCCCGGGTCGCCGACAATGCTACCGTGTTCTCTACTTCGACTCGTAACTTTAATAACCGGCTGGGAAAAGGAGCGCAAGTCTACTTAGGTTCCGCTGAACTAGCTGCTGTTTGCTCGATGCTGGGCAAAATACCCACGGCCAGTGAGTATTTAGAGGTAGTTACCAAAAAAATTGACCCCTTCGCTGCTAGTCTTTACCGTTACTTAAACTTCGACCAAATTGTGGGGTTTGAAAATGAAGGCCGGATCGTGTCTGAAGCAGCCGTAGCGGAGCTTTCGGCATGATCATTACTTATATTTGTCGGTTCTTGGCTTGGAGTTTAACTGTAACTGCGGGTATTACTCTCTACCAAATAGGAAAAAGAGCTGTGGATAACATCCGCACCCTGCATCGGATTCCCTGTAGTGGTTGTCAGTACTTTACCAATAGCCCTTATGTCAAATGTACAGTCAATCCAAAACTGGCTAATACCGAGTTAGCGATCGACTGTCATGATTTTGTCTCATCGAATGTTACAATGGTCTAGGTTGTACCCCTGACGGGTAAAACTAAGTCAGGGACAACCGAACATGCAATATTTCAGTCAAAGAGGCAATTATCAATGACTAAATTAAAACTTGAACGCAAATCCTTTTCATCCCCAGATCAACTGCATAGAATGGCCATGATGGTGATGAATCGATGGGGTGAAGTGTGGCCAATGGTTTCGGACAGGCATCATCATGAACAACAGATGCATAAAGCCCAAATCAAAATGGCTCTTCAACAATCTTTACCTAGACCGATTTAAAATCTGCTCTCTCCATAAATACAATCGTTAGCTGGGGTGTGAATATTTAGTTATTCACGCCCTTTTTTTCTTGGAGAGAATTAACACTCGATAAGCCCAAGTTAGCCACTCGGTCTTTCACTAACTGACAAAAAGATTCGATCGGAGGTAACAAAATCCGATCAGTAGTAGTCACTAACATTACTTGGCGACTGAGGCTGATTTCTGATGCTTGCCTACTGACCGCCTGATCTAAAAAAGGCAAAGGCTCAATAGGACGAACCGTCAGGCTAGCATCTTGCTGAACACCAATCAAAGCCGATCGCGGCAATAAGGCAATTAGCTGACCCTGCTGTACTACTCCCCGAAAAGCATCCAAGGTGTTTAGTTCCAACACTGCCTGTAAATTAGCACCTAGTTTGGAAAACTGCTCCTGCACTAACCTTTGCATACCATAGCCATCTTTAAATACTACCTGCGGATATTGGACTAGCTCTGCCCAGGGAATTACAGCATGTATGGCTAAGGGATGGCCAGTAGGCAACAAAACTTCGATCGGTTCACTATAAAGTTCCTGTACCACCAAGTCAGCACTATTGGTAAACAGCCGATTTTGCATGACGATCGCCACATCAATTAAACCATCGCGCATTACCTTTAAAGCTCGATCGCTACCTAAAGCCGTCACCCGCAACTGAACTTCTGGATATTGCAAACAAAATTGCTGCAACACTGGCGGCAAAAAATAAGCACAAACCGAGTGAATAGCCGCCACACAAATTTCTGGTTGCTTACCAGCCAGCAAATCATTAATTTTCCCAGTCGCTTGTTGCCACTCATCACAAATTTTGCGGGCATGAGGTAACAATTTTTCACCCGCTACTGTCAACTTGGCCTGATTGCTACGGTGAAAGAGCGGCGATTGAAAATCAGCTTCTAGCGCTTGAATTTGCCGACTCACCGTCGATTGGGTCAGACCACATCGCCGCGCGGCCTGCAGGAAACTATGAGTTTCGACAATAGCTAGAAATGTTTGTAGCTGCTCAACACGCATATAGCAAAGCCATCCCAAAACCGGGACGGTTAGAAGTTTTCGCTGATTTAATTTAACAGTTGTTAAAAATGTCTAATAGACTTAAGATAATGGCTAAAATGCTAATTCCTAGCTTGGGAGGTAAGGATTAGCACTGCGCACTATGTCGTTGAATATTTGATTGTTTAGGCATTTTTGGAGAATAAAAGGCAAACTCAACCTACATCAACCTTCACTAGTATACAGTATGAATTGATACCAATAGATTGAAAATAAGAAAAGTATCATGCATGCATATTTTGCATAATTACTTACAATTTCAGATCCGCTTCCGGATAAATTTGGTTCAGTGATGCCAGATGAAAAATTTGACCAGTAACTGTCGTTATATGACTGGTCAAAATAGATAATTAGAAATATCAAAAACGTTAAGCTCTGACTCTAACTACGGTACCAACTTGTACCAACTTATAAAGCATCTTGACATCTTTATTGCTCATCCGCACACAGCCATGCGACGCAGCTTGACCGATCGACTTCAAATTACTAGTACCATGGAACCCAATTTGGTCACCGGTTTTTTCATCGTACCAAAAGCCAATCCATCTCTCACCTAAGGGGTTTTCTTTCCCCGGTGGAAAAGCTTCACCGGTTTTAAAGCTGAGCCAACCAGGATTTGTTTTCATTAATTGAACTTTCCAGTCACCAGTAGGTGTTTCCCAACCTTTTTTACCTACCGCTACCGGGATTTTCTTAAGAAGCTTTTGACCCCGATAAAGATAAGCACGTCGCTCACCCACTTTGAGTAATATATTGATCTCGTCTTTTTTCGGAACATATTCGCTAACTTTTTCAGTGCCATCAGCCGTCACGGGTGTATCCAGAACATTTTGAGCTTGGGCTGGCAGCATTAAGGAAAATAAAACAAGTAGGGTTAAGAACCAGTTATGCTGAAGATATCGTTGCGACATATGAACCTAAATTAATTGCACTTGAATAATGTAAAAAAGATGAGAATCGATCTATAGAAAGAGCGATGGATTATTTAGATAAAGAAACCACTAAAGAGCGACGTGACTCCATTCTATCGATAATTTCAGACATGTTAATCAGCTTTATGTCTTAAAAATTCGGGGCGGACAATCATATAATTTATCACACCATATTCACCAAATAAACGGTTCGCTCTAACTTTCCGCCTCAGTTGATAGAAATTGTTTAATTTCAGCTAACAGCAAATAGCCGCTAATAGCAGATAACGGTTGTATTAGCTGCGATCGGCTAGGAGCTAGATGATTTCTTCGACCGCCACCGTTTTCGGGAAGTTCCCTAAGCTACAAGCTATTTCTTGTTTGATTTGCACTGGATAATGGGGGGGGATTATTTGTAAATAATTAGTCAAAATCTGGACGGTGCGCAAGTCCTGACTCTGGCCAAAAGCGCGAATCACCTCTGGAATCAGGGCGAGGGGAGCCGTGGCCAGAATAGTTTCCAGATATTGGAGGGCAAAGGGTCGATCGATCCACCCCAAGCACCGCACAATTTGTCTTTGTAATGGCTCTGGACAGGTAGATTGCTGATAGCAATCGAAGAGAGCCAGAGCCGCCTGCTCCTCCCCACCACGTCCCAGGGCAATAGCGGCGGCGATACAAACATCTAGGTTTAAGTCTAAAAGTAAGGGCTGTATTTTTGGGACTAACTGTAATTCATTGTGCAGATCGGCTCGTAAACCCAAACCAGTGACCGCCGCTCTGCGCACTGCTGCCGCCACATCACTAAGTTTTTGGATGAGTAAAGGCGGTACTTGGACATCATGGAAACTGCTCAGGGCTTCGATCGCTAAATACCTTATTTGCGGATCAGGATCATCAACTACGGTTAAAAGTGGCGCAATCGTGGGGGAATGACGAATCTGCGCTAGAGCCGTGACGGTGGCTAGTTTATTGGTAGGAAGCAGGGCCGTGAGCTGTTCGATCGCCCCATCGCCCATCTGGATCAAAGCCCGCAGGGCAATTTCAGCTAGCTCCGAGTTGGGCTTTTGGAGTAAGCATGATGCTAAGCCTACTGCGACCAGTGGCGATCGAAATTCACCCAATACTTTACCCACTAGCCACTGCACTTCTGGTTCTAAAGAATCATCCTGCAGCATGGCCAATAATGGTTCGATCGCCACATCACCCAATACCGGCAATATTTTAGTGACTGCCCAACCATCTGGAAAGTCCTCGGATCTCAGCACTTGCAAGGCCAATTCCAAAATTTGAGACCGTTCTGTCGGATCGGCAGCAGCTAGTGATAACTCCGCCAAGCAGGTATTAACCAATGACCAATCTTGAGCCGCTGCTGCCGCCTGCACTGGAGCCAAATTCAACATGATTAACCTCGAAATGCGTCGGGACGTTTCAGGTACTCTAACTCGGCGGGAGTAGATTCTCGACCCAGCAGCAGATTACGGTGGGGAAAGCGTCCAAACTGTTTAATCAGCTGGTGATGCTGGCGAGCAGCTGCGACAGCTTGTTCCTTGCCAGGATGCTCCGGTAACTGCTGGAATAGAGCCAAACATTGTTCTTGATTGGTCAGATTTTCGCTGTGTTCGAGGGGCAAATAAAAGAACCAGCGTTGAATCGGCAGAAATTCTCGATCGATCCCAGCTTCAATAGCTTGCTGAGCGATCGCCAGAGCGGATGAGTCCGTATCAAAAGCCGCTGCGGTGCCCCGAAATAAGTTGCGGGGCAGTTGATCCAATAATAGAATTAAGGCTAGACAACTATGCGGCCAGCCCTGCCAACCATCCAAATAGCCCGCTGCCGCGAATTGATAATCCTCGGTAAAGAGATTTTGGAGTTGTCGATCGATCGCCGGGTCAGCCTTAAACCACCAAGGCGGAGATTCCCCAGCAATTTTATCCAGAGAAGAGCCAAACCAAAACTGAAGAATCTGATTTACTTTAGACATGCAAGTTCAGAATAATGGCCATTGCCCAAATTATGCCGGAAATGAGAATTTTCCCCAACTAATCCCTGCTAATGCATCATAATTATGTAATTGATACATCAATATCCACACTTCGTAACAAATGATACTAATTGTCAAAGATGTTTATCGTTAATCTGAACTGTTCAGACATGTTCGTTAGAGACAGAAACCTATGACTATCGCTACCGCCAGCCCTAATAAATTTGAAAAGCTCAAAACCGAAAAAGACGGTTTGCTGGTTAAGGCTCAGCTAGCTGAGTTTGCTCAGATGGGCTGGGAAGCGATGGATACCAACGATCGCGAACATCGTCTGAAGTGGTTAGGGGTATTTTGGCGACCAGTAACCCCCGGAAAATTCATGATGCGCTTCCGACTCCCCAGTGGCATCATCGATAGCAAACAACTGCGGGTGCTAGGACAGATTATGCAACGTTATGGCGATGAAGGCAGCGCCGATATTACCACCCGCCAAAATATTCAACTCCGGGGCATTCGGATTGAAGATTTGCCCGCAATTTTTGAGCAAATGGCCGCCGTGAATCTCAGTAGTATTCAGTCTGGCATGGATAACGTACGCAATATTACTGGTTCGCCAGTGGCTGGTTTAGAGGCCGATGAGCTATACGATACCCGCCAAATGATCCAAGATCTTCAGGATCAAATCACCAGCTATGGCCAGGGCAACCCGGAATATAGTAACTTGCCCCGCAAATTCAACATTGCGATCGCTGGTTGTCGCGATAACTCGGTTCATGCCGAAATCAATGATTTGGCTTTTGTGCCCGCCTATTTAAATGGTGAATTTGGCTTTAACATTGTCGTAGGTGGCTTCTTTTCGGGCAAACGGATCGAACCAGCCATTCCTTTAGATGCCTGGGTAGCACCAGCGGATGTAATTGATGTCAGTCTAGCCCTGCTGCGCGTTTTCCGGGATCACGGCTTGCGCATCAATCGTACCAAGGCCAGGTTGATGTGGTTAATTGACGAGTGGGGCATTCCCAAGCTCCGCGCTGAGCTAGAAAAAGAGTTGGGGCAGACGCTGGCACTCGCTGCTCCCCAGGATGAATTCCAGTGGGATAAACGAGATTATCTGGGCGTATACGATCAAAAGCAGCCGGGCTGGCATTTCGTTGGCATCCACATTCCGCTGGGACGGCTCTTCGCTGATGACATGTTTGAGCTAGCCAGGATTGCTGAAGTTTACGGCAGTGGAGAACTTCGGTTTACGATCGAACAAAATGCCATAATTCCCAATGTACCTGCCAACAAGTTATCCGCTCTCTTGGCTGATCCACTCCTAGAAAGATTCTCTCCCAATCCTGGTAACTTATTGCGGAGCGTGGTCTCTTGTACTGGGGCCCAGTTCTGCAACTTTGCTTTGATGGAAACTAAACAACAGGCTGAAAGTTTTGCCATTAAGCTGCAGAGTGCGATCGATGTTCCTCGGCCAGTTCGTTTTCACTGGACAGGTTGCCCTAATTCCTGTGGTCAGCCCCAAGTTGCTGATATTGGTTTGATGGGTACCAAGGTGCGCAAAGAAGGCAAAACCCTGGAAGGTGTTGACATCTATATGGGAGGCACCGTTGGGAAAGATGCTCATTTGGGTAC
This sequence comes from uncultured bacterium, assembly GCA_964247085.1. Classification (GTDB taxonomy): domain Bacteria; phylum Cyanobacteriota; class Cyanobacteriia; order Cyanobacteriales; family Chamaesiphonaceae; genus JAAFHZ01. The sequence goes on along the minus strand of CAXTSX010000011.1, from coordinate 76,611 downwards.
CTGTGTTCGCAAAGGAGTGCCTTGTGAAGATCTTGAACCAATCTTGCAGGAACTACTAATTGAGCATTTTGGCGGTCAGCTGAAAACCTAAACCATAACCTCACCTGCCCCAGTAACTGCCATAATAGGGAGAGAAAGACCACCAAATTTATAGTCAAAAATTCACCAAGTCTGATGACTCTACCTACTGAAATTTCTAGCTGGATTCCAATACTTATCTATTGGCTATTGGTCGCAACCATATTATTGGGCGTAGTAGGGGCATTTATTCCGGCCATTCCGGGACCAAGTTTAATTGTGGGAGCGGTAATTATCGCTGGGTTTGTCTATGGCTGGTCTCAAGTTCAGACTGCTTTAATTGTGTCTTTGGTTGTATTAGCGTTGTGCTTTGCGATCGAATACCTCGCTGGCATTTTAGGTGGCCAAAAGGCTGGTGCCAGCCACTGGGGACAAATTGGCTCAATGGTTGGCCTAGGATTGGGTATTTTTGGCTTGTTACCAGCCCTACCTCTGGGCGGACCATTAGTCGGAATTTTCTTAGGCCCTTTTATTGGTGCAGTGGTAGGAGAGTTGATTTACCTGCAACGGGATGGTGAAGTGCCAGGAATCGATCGATTACAAAAATCACTAAAGGCTGGCATCGGAATTGTAGCTGGTTCGGTACTTGGTCTCTTGATGCAAGGTCTACTCTCCCTCTTTGCCCTCGGAGTATTCCTCTCTACGACCTTCAGTAATGGCTTGCCTCACTAAGCTAACAACCAAAACAAAAAAGCCCCTAACAGGGGCTTTTTTGTTTTCAAAAATCTGGAATAGTTCTAGAACTTAAAGCCAGCACCAATGCCAAATAAAGTACCACCACCACTCAAAGGAATTTTCAGATCAGCGTTTAGAACGATATTATCGCTAACACCAAAATCAGTGCCGAGTTGAGCATAAGCAATCCCACTACCACCAGCACCAGTAGCTGTTAAAAAGCCTACACCAGCAAATGGCTCAAACTTAGTACTGGTTTGACCAGGTAGATTGAAGTCATAGGTAGCAGAAGCACCAAAGGCAGTAGCACCAGAACCAAAAGCAATAATTGGCCGAATAGAAATGCTTTCAGCAATACCAAATTTACCATTAGCACCAAAAACGCTGCTACCACCACCAAACAGAATGGTAGGTCCGATGTAGCTGTCTTTGCTTTGAGCTTGGCTAGGCAACTGAGCGGCAACAGTCAAAACAGCAGCGGATACAGCGATCGATAGAATCTTCTTCATGATTAGTTTAATTTCCTTAAATACAACTCCACACACCCAAAATAATATTCATTTATATTAAGTGATGGATTAATAATACCTTATTTTTCTCTAAGAGTATGCTACTTTTTTAAAAATGTACTACAGTTGTCATCTAAATGTGCTCATTAAACTAGAATTTTAAACCGGTACCAATACCAGCTACTACTCCCGAACTACCACTCAAAGAAAATTTGAGGTCACCAGTCAATACGATATTTTCGCCTATCCCAATATCAGTACCTACCTGGGCATAGGTAATCGTCGAACTCCGAACTCCCGACAAGGATACAAAACCAATACCAGCAAAGGGTTCAAACTGCACTGGCGACTGGCCAGACAAATTCAAGTCGTATGTCACTGAGGCATTATAGGCTGTACTGCCGCCAGAAAAGCCGATGACTGGTCGTACCGAAACGTGATCAAAAACGCCGAACTTGCCCTGAGCACCAAAAATACTATTACCATTAATAAAATAAACTACTGGGCCAACATAGTTTTTTTTGCTTTGAACTTGAGATTGAGCTTGGCTCGGCAGTTGAAAGCTAGAAGCTAAAAGGGTAGCTGTGGCGATCGACAGAATTTTTTTCATGACTTTAATCTCAGTTTATTTAAAAAAATGGTAATTATTGATGAAGCGTTATTAACTAGCTAACACCGCATTCTTGCCACTGGCGACCGCCATAAAGCTCATCAACAGGAAGCAATATTAATTAATTTGACTGGGGGAGAACTGGGCGGTATTTACTAATTTTGAAGTGTTGTTTACATCCCCATTGCCTTGGAGATGATCTGGCATGATAGTAGCTGTTGAACCAAACAGGTTAACTAACTCATGAATTTCTCCATCCAATCTCTGTACAACTGGTATCGTGGTCTATTACAAAACCCTAAATATCGCTGGTGGGTTGTAGCGGCTTCGATCGCTTATTTAGTTAGTCCGATCGATATTTCTCCAGATGTTTTTCCGATTGTGGGTTGGCTTGATGACACCATTGTGATTGGTTTGTTGGTAGCCGAATTATCCCAAATAGCCAAAGATAAACTGCAAGAGAGCAGCAAAAGATCGAATGAAAAGGATGCCACCGGTGAAACGGTCTCTAGCAATCCGATCGACATCGATGCGGTGCCGGTAGATTCCGTAAGTAAATAGAAGCTAGAGATTTTGAGCCTCAGATGATAAGGGTTTGACCCCTTCGCCTGAGGCTTTTTGGTAGACTTGGGATTGCTTCTTACCCCGGTCTCCATGCTATCTAGTGCCATCATTGCCGCTGCGCAACAATTAACCGAACCAGCTTCGATCGATCTCTTCCCCAAAATTAAATTTCAGCCAGTATCGATCGCTGGTACCGCCTCACCCGTGGCCACCAGCTATATTCAGCAAGGACAAGGCGGCACGCCGATCTTATTAATTCATGGCTTCGACAGCTCGCTGCTAGAGTTCCGGCGGCTCCTGCCCCTGTTCCCAGCAGAGATAGAAATTTGGGCGGTAGACTTGTTAGGATTTGGTTTTACCGAGAGATTACCAGGATTAAACTATAGCCCTGAGCTGATCCAGACTCATCTTTACCAGTTTTGGCAAACCATGATCCAAAGACCAATGGTAATTGTGGGTGCCTCGATGGGCGGAGCCACCGCCATCGACTTTACTCTGGCTCACCCAGAAGCAGTAGCCAAATTAGTACTGATTGACAGCGCCGGTTTTACCAAACCACCGGCTACCGGAAAATTAATGTTTCCACCGATCGATAAGTTAGCCACGGCTTTTTTAAGTAATCGCAGCGTGCGCCAAAAGATTAGTCAGGCGGCTTACTATGATCAAACATGGGCTAGCCCCGATGCCCAACTCTGCGCGGCACTGCATTTGCAGTGTGAGAACTGGAGTAACGCGGTCATTACCTTTACCAAAAATGGCGGCTATGGATACTATGGTGATCGATTAGCCAACATCCAACAACCTAGCCTGATTTTGTGGGGAGCCAACGATAAAATTCTGGGGATTAAAGATGCCAATCGGTTTCACCAAAATTTACCCGATAGTCAGTTAGTGTGGATTGAAAAATGTGGCCATGTTCCCCATCTAGAGCAACCTCAGATCACAGCCACTGCAATTTTGAATTGGGTCTAAAAATGTTGCAGAATGTTGCTATCTCCACCGCATTCTGTTAGTGAGGGTCAAGAATCACCTAAAATACGTGGGCATTAACATACTTCAAAAATTAAAGGCCAAATGCCTGAACAAACGGTTAAACACAACTACAATGCATCGGGATTTTTACTGATTCTGATTCCGGTAGCATTCCTTGCTGTGTTTGTATCTGTAGCTTGGCCATTGCTCATAGGTGTTGCACTTTTATTCACTGGCAATAACCTGTGGCAAAGCTACCGAATACACCAGCTCTCCCAGCAAGTCAATCCTTTCTTCAATCAACTAATTATCGAAAAACAAGGCGCGATTACACCCTTAGAATTATCAGTCCGCGCCAATATTCCTGGCAAAGTAGCTCATCGCTATCTACATGGTAAAGCTGTCGAGTTTGGCGGTACCAGCCAGCGATCCAGCAGTCAAGGAGTGGTCTACAATTTCTTGACGGTTAATTCACTAGAAAGTGTTTTTACTGGAATCAATCCAAATCCTACTGCTACCCAAAAGCTTGATTTTGAGGCTCCGGCAATTCCGGTGGCCCGGTTAGAGCCCGAATCGATCGAACAGCCGGTAGTGAAACAACCAATAGCTGAAATTCCAGCTCCACCGACTGCTAAAACTGAACCAGCATTGCCGGTGGAGCTCCAATCAGTGGCGGTGGTTCCACCAGTTACCAGCGAAGAAACCACAGTAGAGCTAGTTCCAGAAACGAACGCCGAGTCTAGTACAGAGCGATCGATCGAATCCACTACCACCGAAACATCAGCGGAACTGATCACTGAGCCAGCTAGCAATAATATTACGGAAACTCCCGTAAAATCAGTGATCGAGTCGCTGCCGGAATCAGCGCCAGCTGTACCAGTTTCTTCCTTTGGCCAAGCCTTACGTAGTGCGTTTAATGCCGAACACACTGAATTTGTAGACCAAGAAGAAGTGGCGGTGGAGCCGGAAGTTGGCAGTGAACTAGGGCGAGAAGTCATTAGCCAGGCTGACTTGGCTAAACGCTTAGACGTTCATGCTAGTACGATCTATAAGCGACGATCGGATGTTAGTTTTGCCGAATGGACGAGGAATCGCGACCCGGAAGGGGTGGCTTGGGGATATTCTCGGGAATCTAAGGAATTCTATCGGTTAGCTTAAGGAGCCAACCGATCAATCTGCCAAGTCCCATTAGGTTGCGATCGGTAACGCAACCGATCGTGCAGACGACTGGGGCGACCCTGCCAAAATTCAATTTCTGACGGTATCACTCGTAACCCTCCCCAGTTCGCTGGGCGAGGGATTTCTTTGTTTTGATATTGCTCGGTAAACTGTGCCATGCGATCGACTAAAAACTGTCGATCGGGAATTACTTGGCTTTGCGGAGAAGCCCAAGCCCCTAATTGACTGCCCAGGGGCCGACTATGATAGTACTGGTCGGCTTCCACATCAGCCACCCGTTCGATTTTTCCGGTGATGCGCACCTGGCGTTCCAAGTCTTTCCACAAAAAAACTAAGGCGGCATGGGGATTCTGGGTCAGTTCTTGACCCTTTTGACTATCAAAGTTGGTATAAAAGGCAAACCCGCGATCGTCAAATCCTTTGAGCAATACAATCCGGGCGTGGGGCTTGCCTTCGGCGGTAACGGTGGCCAGGGTCATGGCATTGGGTTCGAGTAGCTGGGCGGCAAGGGCTTGCTCAAACCATAGTTGAAATTGGTGAAAGGGGTTGGGGTTGCCAACTTCTAGGCCAGCTTGAGTATAGTCTTGACGGAGATCGGCGATCGACTGCATGGAATTTTTTTGGATAATTGTCATTTATGCTCAACGATATCAGAATTTAGCCGATCGACTTCTTCAAAAAATCAGCAGGGGTGAAGATGTTACCAACGCCAGTTGAGAGCGCGGGGCTGTTGATAAGACTTCGGGAACTGAAGTTTACGTTCATAAGTATTTCCTCGGTAAATAAGGGTTATAGTTGATCCCTCTATTCCTTTGTCCTCAGTTGTTATTATCGGTTTTGGACTGTAGACAAAGACGCTGCCTCTCAGCCGGATTTTGGGTTGATCGATCGTCTTGGTGTTAGCTGGCATGACTGGAGTGGTGATGGATTTTGCAGAAAAATTAGTAGACATGGTTTTCTCCGGTGATAAATTGATGGTGGATTTTGATGAGTGAATATGAGTATTACTTGATGGTCTTTCGACAGTGATATAGATCGTTTACTCAAGGCTTTTGTTGATGTTTTTTATTTGCAAACAAAAGTTTGATCGAATGATGGATTTGATCGAACTAAGTATGTAGTTAATGAGCGCTCACCAGGCAGCAATTTCACGTTCTGATCGGGATCCCGATCATTGCTACCGGGTGGTACCCCAATTCTGTCCGGTATGCTGATCTGAACATCCCAATGTATATGCCTCGCCATTATTATTACTGTCCAGGCAGAGTCCAGTTGAGACGTTTTTCCATTTGCCATCCGATCGGTTATCATTTGGAGTCCGATTGCTGGTAAAGAACCACTTCTGATTTTTCTCATCATTGCAGCCAGCGGTACCGAGTATGGAGTATTTGTTAACATTGCCTTTGTAATTTGTCAGGCACAAACCAGTTTTGGGGTGCGTTAAGATTACACCAGACCCACTTTTCGAAGGGTTCCATCTCTGGTATGGATTATTACTTTTGCAGGGTGTGGTATAGACAGTACCGAAATTGGGAGGAGCTTCAGGCCCCACAAACTTTTTATCACTGTCCAAACAACGACCTGTTGCCACACTCTGGAGCGATAACGAAGAAGCGGACTGTGCAGAGACTTTTAAAACAGTACTTGTGACCGCTAGCGCTGTAACAACTAAAATTAAAGCAAGTTTGTTTTTCATGTCATTTTTCCTAAAATTTAGAGAACGGCATCTTTGCCCTGGTATGTCCTTACAGTAGATGTTTCAGAATAGATATATATCTGGCAAAGGTCTTGACTAGCTATTACCAAAAGATATTAATTTCTATTTACTTTTGGTGACACAATCAGTAAAAATACTTAATCCTTTTGATGACTACTCTGTTTGAGCAGGAAAAGCTAGCGATCGCCATAAATTCCTTTAACCTAGGGATAGAGATCGGTTAAAACCCACACTGTTCCAAACGTTAGGCTTACAGCAACGTAAACGAGTTCGCCAAAATAGCCAGTTGCGATCGATTGCTAAGCGTCAGACGATTCAGTAGATGAGTCACATAGGTTTTGACCGTCCCTTCCGCGAGATTCAATTGAGCCGCAATTTGGCGATTTGTACAGCCTTGACCAATCAGCCGCAAAACATCCCGTTCTCTAGGAGGTAGCTGCGTTAAAGCTTCTGGCTCTGCCCGAGGAAGGCGATCGTCTGGATCGGAAACATTAGTTACCAGCTTTTCCATCAGTCCCGGAGCCATTTGACAATAACCCCGATGGACTAAACGAATTGCCCCTGCTAGTTCGTTAGCAGGCATATCTTTGAGCAAATATCCCTTGGCACCAGCGCGCATCGACAGCGCAATATCGCGATCGTCATCAAAGGTACTCAGCACTAATACTTTGACCGTGGGAAACCGATCGGCAATCAACCGCGTCGCTTCAATCCCTGTCATTACCGGCATTCGGATATCCATTAACACAACATCGGGCAGCAAAGATGCCACCTGTTCGTTGGCGAAGCCTTCCAGCAGGGAAATCGCTGCTTGTCCATTCTCCGCCGACCCCACTACTTCCAGATCTTCCTGCTGGTTAAGAACTGCGGCTAAACCTTGGCAAATTAAACTTTGGTCATCCACCAGCAATAAACGAATCATGGCAACACCTCTGATAAAGGAAATTGAACCTGAATGCGGCAACCAGCTCCTGGTGAGGTGGTCAAGTGCAACTCACCGTTTAAAGCAGTAACTCGTTCTTGCATTCCTTTCAGTCCAAATCCAGTTGTTTGTTGTTGAAGATTGAATCCCTGTCCATTATCGGTAACCGTCAGATAGATACTTTGTCGGAGCCGCTCTTCTGAAGAATTGAGATCATCTATAGTTACCAAATGAATTTGCACTTGGGTGGCTTGAGCGTATTTAGAAATATTCGTCAGTGCTTCTTGGACAATCCGATAGAGGGTTTTAGATTCAGACGAGGAAACAGGTTTGGTCAGACAAGTATGAACAGTGGGAGTAATCCCGGTCACCTGCCGAAACTCCTCCACCAACGCTGCGATCGTCTCGGCTATAGGCTGTTCGGTGTATTCCGCTGTCCGCAATGTCCGCACCGAATCCCGGACTTCTTGCATGGCCGTACTTCCCAGACGCTGGGCTTGAGTAAGAAAAGACTGGGCTTGCAGCGGATCGCTGTGCAACAAGCTGGCCGCCGCTTGCAGTTGGACATTTAAAGCCATCAGGGAATGCCCTAAGGAGTCGTGAATCTCCCGGGCAATCCGGTTGCGTTCTTCGATCGCCGCCATCTCTTCAATGCGTTGTTTGAGCGATCTTTCCTGCTCTAAAGCTTGTAAAAGATTGGTCTGGGTTTCCTGTAACTGCTGATTCTGGGCCTGTAGCTGTAGTTGCAGTCGTCGAATTGTCAGTTGATTCTCAATCCGAGCCAGCACCTCTTCGACTTGAAAGGGCTTTTGAATATAATCTACCCCACCGCTGCTGAAGGCTTTGACTTTATCGAATACTTCATCGAGAGCACTGACAAAAATTACCGGAATATCGCAAATTTGGTGATTTTCTTTGAGGCGTTGACAGACTTCATAGCCATCCATATCTGGCATTTTAATATCCAGCACAATCAGGTCAGGCGGAGCTGCTTGGGCACCCATCAAGGCCATCGCTCCGTTAATTACACTGCGCACTTTGTAGCCATGCTCGGTCAGCGTAGATGATAACAAGCGCAGGTTGTCGGGCGTGTCATCTACGATTAGAATATTGCCTTTGGCAGCAGGGGGATCGTTCATCCGGTATTCCTATCCAACTTAGGATGGCGGTGGAGTTAATTCCATAATTCGATCGAACCGATAGCAATTCACCAGATCAGTAATAGCCAGAGCTAGATTAGAATATTCTGGCGGGATTTGCTGGAGGAGTTGCACAATTTGCTCGGCATCAACTTGAGTAGCAGCCAAGTGCAGCTGCTCTTGCCAAAAAGTAGGCATTTTCTTTAACTGTAGCAGTGTCGTCAAATGCGATGGGATCACAGCTGGTTCGATCGACACAGCGAGCGGTGCATATTGGTAGCGCACCCCCAGGTAGTGAGTCATTTTTTCAAAAATTTCCGCCGCCCGGCAGGGTTTCCGAATAAAGTCATCGCAGCCTGCGGCTAGCGCCAGGACGCGTTCTTCTTCAAAGGCACTGGCTGTGAGGGCAATAATCACGGTGGTCTGTCCTGGCGGCTGCGCTTTAATCTGTCGGGTGGCGGCGTAGCCATCGAGCACGGGCATCCGCAGATCCATCCAGATTAGGTGAGGGGCAAACGATGCCCAGAGTTCGATCGCTTCCTGTCCATTCACTGCTTCCCGGACTTCAAAACCCAACGGCTCCAATAGTTTGACCAACAACTGGCGACTTTCTCGCTGGTCTTCTACTACCAGTAGCCGATAGCGCGGCTGATCGGGCGCTAACCCAATTACCTGTTGTTGGTTCTGTGCCGGAAAATTCTCAACGGCGATATCGTCTAGCTCAGATGTCTCAGAGAGCTTTACCAGCGGGAGATCGAACCGAAAGGTGGTGCCCTGTCTGACCGCCGTTACTAGCGTCAAGTTACCACCCATCAACTGTACAAATTCTCGGCTAATGGCCAGCCCTAATCCTGTCCCCTGTTGAGATTGACGACCGGATTCGGTTTGCGCAAAGGCATTGAACAAGATAGCTAGCTCGTCAGGAGCAATGCCGACCCCGGTATCTTCTACTTCAAAGCACAGTCGCTGGTCTGAATCACCGTCGCTCCCCTCTGTTCCTTCTATTGTTGGGTTGCCCTGCTCCACCCCGACTCGCAAGTTGACTTGACCTGTCTTGGTAAACTTGATGGCGTTCGATAATAAATTCATCAAAACTTGGCGGAGTTTACGCTCATCGGTTTTCACATACTGCGGCACTGCTGCTGACCGATCGATCATCAATTGCAGACCCTTGGCCGTTGCTTTAGGTTGCCACATGTTATCCAGAGTCTGGAGTTGGTGATGAAAGTCAAAATTGGTTTCGTTGAGACTGGCGCGTCCCGCTTCAATCTTAGACATTTCTAAGACATCGTTAATCAATTCCAACAGATGTTCACCGCTACGGGCGATCGTGTCTAAATATTCTTGCTGTTGGGTAGCGAGCAAATAATTCTCTGCGGGAGAGGCGTTGCCGTTGCGGAGAGCATCGCGGGTCAGGAGTTGGGTAAATCCGAGAATAATATTGAGCGGTGTGCGCAGTTCGTGGCTCATATTGGCTAGGAACTGGCTTTTGGTGCGATTAGCAACTTCCGCTGCTAGTTTAGCCTGGTGCAGAGCTGCTTCGGCTTCTTTGCGATCAGAGATGTCTTCGGTAACCCACAAGCAGGCAGTTTGTCCGTTGAGGTTAAAGATTTCAGCAGACAGAAGTGCCGGTCGCACTTCTCCTGATTTGGAGCGGAGCGTTACTTCCTGATGGCGAATGCTACCCTGCTCCTGCAGCAGCTGAAAAATGCGCGCCCGATCGGCAGGATTTTGATAGAAATTTAACTCTAAAGCACTACGGCCAATGACTTCTGCACGGGTATAACCAGTCTCGGCACAGAACCGTTCATTGACCTCAATAAAGCGGCTATCGGGGAGGGTGGTCATCGAAAACAAGTTTGGTCCAGAGCGAAAGGCTAAGGCGAATTTTGCTTCGGCTTGCTGCGTAGCGGCGGCATAGAGTCGGATTTTGAGGATGATCCAGGTAGCAATCCCCCCCAGTATCAGAATCGACAGCAAATAGAACCAAAGTCGATAGTTATTGGTGCGATCGATCGCTTGCTGATAACGACGATTATAGGCGATCGCCAAATTTTCGCTGCTTTGGGTAGTGGGCAACTTCATAATCGTGGCGACTGAATCATTGACCTGCTGCCGTCTGTCCAAAATAATTCGGGCGTGAGTCATGGCCATTTTGACGGCTTTCTCTGCCGTTTTGGCAGTCAAATTCGCCAAAATCCGAGGAATTTCTTGTTCGATTTGCGAGACTAAGGCTTGATCGGTAGAAATATTAATCAACAAAATATCCCGTAGCAAGATATCCAAACGATCGGCCAGAATATGGGAGGTGGTATCTTTGGCAATAATATCGGTAATCGCGATCGGAAAATAAGTCAGCGAGTTAGCCAACACGGCATTCTGCGATTGAAACCGCAAAATTGACTCTTCTTTCTGGTGCCAGATATTGATATGTTTTTGCAGCAGGCGATCGAGATCTTGGTGGCTTTCGGCGTCTACAAAACCAGGTGTTTGCTGGAGATCGATCTGTAGTTGTTTGAGTTGAGCCAAATCGTTAACAATCGGGTCATAATTGTTTAACAATCCATCCCGCACCTGCAAAACATTTTGATTGATGCGGGCATCTAAGGTTTGCATTTGGCGCAAGTGGGCAAGATATTGATTGTGTCGATCGACATCGATCGCTAATGATTTAATCCATAAAAAAACTAATGCCAATAGCATCACTGGTAATAGATAGCCACTCCCAGCTAAAAACATCTGCACGTATTTCTGGCGCTGACGGACATCAGCTCCCAGCACCGCTCCAATTTTCTGGAAGAGATTCAATCTCATAGCGGTTTACCTCGATACTCACCAGTAAGAGTTTTTAAAAATTGAGCGATTAGTTCGATCTGCTCGGTAGGGAGAGGGCGACCAAGCTGATATTTGGTCATCTTCTCGATCGCTTGCTGGAGAGTCTTGGCCGATCCATCATGAAAATAAGGTGGAGTTACGGCGACATTGCGCAGGCTCGGCACCCGAAATAAATAGCGATCGGCAGGGTTCTTAGTGACGTTGAAGCGCCCTAAATCTGCCTTGGTGATTTTGCCGCGATCGGCTAAATAGTTACCGATGACCCCAAAGGGTTGAAACATATTACCGCCCAGATTCACACCTTGATGACAACTCACGCAACCATAAGCTTTAAACAGCCGATACCCCTCTTTTTCTGGTTCAGTTAATGCTTTTTGATCGCCTTGCAACAAACGATCGAAACGGGCATTAGGGGTGTTGAGAGTTAACTCGTAGGCAACCAGCGCATCTTTAATATTTTGGGGAGTAAATCCATCAGGATAAGTTTGACTAAACAACCGCACATATTCCGGAACCTGTTGCAGCGATCGAATCGCTTCTGGCCATTGAATGTCCATTACTTGAGAATTGGTCAATAGCGCATCAAGATGATCAGAGAGATTGGCAAATTTTCCGTTCCAGTTGAGTCGAAAATTGAACCGCGCATTAAATACCGTCGGGGTGTTCACTTCAGTGGCAGCTCCATCAATGCCGATCGAATGGGTCAGGCGATCGGCTCCACCCTGGCTGAAACTGTGACAACTAACGCAAGATCGCTGCTGATTTTGAGAGAGACGCACGTCTTGAAATAATTTTTCACCCAAAGTAATTTTTAGGCGATTCTGCACAGCCGAGGCTCCGCCCCCCAGCAAATTATCGAGCGGCAGTGGTTGAATCGGCTCAGAAACTGGAGTCGTTTCTGCCTGTTTGGTGGTAAGGACAGAGGATCGCTGGAAGGCCGAAAAATTTTGCCAGCACAGCCCGAAAAAACTCGCGCAAACAATCATAGCTAGAAAACAAATCCAGCGTTGAATTCGGTGATTGGCTATCCATGCTTTCATGCTGTTTCTTTGTAGATAAAAGTTCTTGTCCGCCTAGCAATTCCAATTTCTGGCAGACTATCCCAGCAAACCTAATCCTCGAAACCACAATTTTTCAAAGCTAAACCCCGGTACAGCTGCGGCAGTTTGTGCCGCCTGTTGCAAGTCATCCTCTGACAGCTCGACTCCACACTGCTGCGCCAGGTTCATCACCTCAGCATTCGATCGACAGGTTTTGAGCTGCTCATCTAATTCTGGTGTGCTGCGAACTTGGTGAAAGAAAGCACTCATTTTAGGATCTAATAGCGCAATCCACTGTTGATAGGCTTGTTGGACGATCAGCTGAAAGTCTTGACCAGTAAGTTCCAGTCCGGCGGCCTTGGCTAGATCTAAGAAAGCCAACGGCGAAGTTACGGCACGTAGCTTAGTCTGCAATTCTGGGGAAGCAGCTACTCGATCGTTAAAAGCTTGCACGGAATCAGATTTCATATCAAGAGCATCCTTCATCAGAAAATAAACTGCATGATCGATCGCAATTGTAATATAGCGTGTTCTTCAATATCAGGTGTTCTCGACATATCACTGGATTAATCGATCCGAAGACCGATCGCTACCATTCCCACTAATCTCCCACCGACACACCCTGGAGTTCCAATCCTCGATCGATCCGAAGACCGATCAAGCCGTTACATTCGGCATAGGTTAAAATCTTACGTAACAACTTCAGCTAGGGGCTAACCCTTTCCAATCGATGGAAATTACAATTCAGTTGGATTCTCAACACGCTGCTCAACTCGAATATATTCAACAGCACTCCCATCTGGGTACCTCAGATTTAATTGCGTTGGCGATCGAACGCGAGTATCAACAACTTCATCTTTCTGATACATCAACTTTAGTTAATCCACTTAGCCGTGGTTCATTTATTGGTTGCTTTCAAGGTTCTCCCGATCTGGCTACTAATTCTAAATCTATTTTTAATGAAATCATGGCAGAGAAATTCCCCTCTTCAGAATCTCCAGCTTAATGATTATTGCTGATACTGGGTTCTTTGTTGCTCTGGGTAATCGCTCAGATTCTTTACACTTCCAGGCTGTAAAAATTTTAAATGAGTTTCGAGAACCGTTTATCACTACATATCCGGTAATTAGTGAAACTGCTTATTTATTAGCCAGGGATAGTGGAATTGCTGTCGAATGTGCCTTTTTGCGGGAAGTTGTTGCTGGCAATATTGCAATTTTTCCAATGGAAATATTCCACCTTGAGCGAATGGTGGAGTTAATGGAAAGATATGCTGACTTGCCAATGGATTTGGCAGATGCTTCGTTGGTGATGCTGGCAGAAGATCTTGGGCATGGTCGCATTGTGACTGTAGATCGTCGTGACTTTAGCGTTTATCGATGGGGAAAGAATAAATCTTTTGAGAATCTGCTACTTTTTTAATCTTGTAAGCCACAAAAATTGACCACTACTAAAGTAGGCTCAGTGACAGATCTAATAAATTGCTCGACGCCCGGTAAATTGTGGTTAACCGTTTTAGTTAATGTCTTGTACTTGAGCGCCTTTAGGGACGACAATACCTCGAGCAGACAAGCACTCGTTCTTAGACATCTTAGCTCCAGTTACTAATTCATAAGGATCGTATGAGCCGACAGATGGGGTACCATTCCTGACCCTCAATTCAGCTGTTTTAATTTTTAATTCCCATATAACCTTCTGAGCCGATAAGCTATATTTTGAAGCGCAGGTAACAGTTGAATAACCCGCAGCATCACGAACATAGGAACCGAGACAAATAGCTGCGACAGATACCAAGATGGTTTTGGCAATAAACTTAGACTTTTTAGAAAGAGACATAAATGGGGGAATAATCTAAACATAGATGCTGACGATCAACTTTAGGATCAGTGGATATACTGTTCCAATCCTCGATCGATCCGAAGACCGATCGCTACGAGGGGATTTTGGGGTGGTTTAGTGAGGGATTTGTTCCAATCCTCGATCGATCCGAAGACCGATCGCTACCGGGGCTGATTGCGATCCTTTACGTTGGATACCGGTTCCAATCCTCGATCGATCCGAAGACCGATCGCTACAATATGAGGCGTTAAACGCTCGTGACATTGCCGGTTCCAATCCTCGATCGATCCGAAGACCGATCGCTACGGACATAGTAACCACCATTTGTTGAAGTTTACATGTTCCAATCCTCGATCGATCCGAAGACCGATCGCTACGTATTTCTGCCGATCTGTAGAGCTATGGGACTAGTTCCAATCCTCGATCGATCCGAAGACCGATCGCTACGATACTGCATATTTAGCTGAGGCCGCCACCCGGTTCCAATCCTCGATCGATCCGAAGACCGATCGCTACGGTTATTTGGCTCTAGTCGCGTTGGTGGATTATCGTTCCAATCCTCGATCGATCCGAAGACCGATCGCTACTTTGGTTGCGCGCCTGTTGCTGGCCGAGCCAATAGTTCCAATCCTCGATCGATCCGAAGACCGATCGCTACATTGCTGGCGATACAGTACCTGCTAACATCTTGGTTCCAATCCTCGATCGATCCGAAGACCGATCGCTACTACCTGAGCGCCGCGTGTTAGTCCATCGATGTCGGTTCCAATCCTCGATCGATCCGAAGACCGATCGCTACCTTGAAACTACACCATCTAGCAAGTTTTTACCTGTTCCAATCCTCGATCGATCCGAAGACCGATCGCTACGAAGGTGCTGATATTATTGATTGGCATCAGCAAGTTCCAATCCTCGATCGATCCGAAGACCGATCGCTACCATTTGGATGGTACTACCGATAAGGCTATCAGAGTTCCAATCCTCGATCGATCCGAAGACCGATCGCTACTTGAATATATCATTAGACAGACTATCTGCCGACGTTCCAATCCTCGATCGATCCGAAGACCGATCGCTACGGCATTGATGGGTTGCGAGTTGTGGTATTACCTGGTTCCAATCCTCGATCGATCCGAAGACCGATCGCTACAACGCTTAAAAAACGAATCAATCTAGCTAAAGAGGTTCCAATCCTCGATCGATCCGAAGACCGATCGCTACGCAAGCTTTCGGCCAACTATGATTCGATCGAGAAGTTCCAATCCTCGATCGATCCGAAGACCGATCGCTACCTGCGACCGGGCTAAGGATCTGAGTAGAGAAGAGTTCCAATCCTCGATCGATCCGAAGACCGATCGCTACGCAGCTCTATCTAGACAATTATCAGCCTCTAAGTTCCAATCCTCGATCGATCCGAAGACCGATCGCTACGTAAAATCGCAGAGATCTGGAAAACCATTGTCGTTCCAATCCTCGATCGATCCGAAGACCGATCGCTACAATGATCAAAGTCAAACGGAATGGATCAAACTGTTCCAATCCTCGATCGATCCGAAGACCGATCGCTACAATGAAGATGGTTCCAGGGCTGGGGATTCGATCGGTTCCAATCCTCGATCGATCCGAAGACCGATCGCTACGATATCATTGCTAGCTAGGGCTTTTTTCGCCGCTGTTCCAATCCTCGATCGATCCGAAGACCGATCGCTACCGCAGGCCAAATCTACACTCGCCGACCTAACGAGTTCCAATCCTCGATCGATCCGAAGACCGATCGCTACGTGGCGTAACCGTAGCCAGCAATGCCGAATATACTGTTCCAATCCTCGATCGATCCGAAGACCGATCGCTACATGGCACTTATATGCCTACTAACTATAACAATTGGTTCCAATCCTCGATCGATCCGAAGACCGATCGCTACGGTCGGAACGCCGCATCACAGCCGACCGATATGTTCCAATCCTCGATCGATCCGAAGACCGATCGCTACCCTCGGCCAGTCACTCGATCACGTTTAAGGTTTGTTCCAATCCTCGATCGATCCGAAGACCGATCGCTACAATTTTATCTATAACCCTGAAAGGTGTTAACTGTTCCAATCCTCGATCGATCCGAAGACCGATCGCTACGCGGGGCAGGATTCGCACCTCTCGAATAGCTGAGTTCCAATCCTCGATCGATCCGAAGACCGATCGCTACAACCGAGGCTGGGCTACTGGCTAAAGACAGACTGTTCCAATCCTCGATCGATCCGAAGACCGATCGCTACGGGATCACCGGTCAGGGCTTGACCATACCCGCTTAGTTCCAATCCTCGATCGATCCGAAGACCGATCGCTACTATAGATATGGCGATCCGTTAACGCTTAAAAAACGTTCCAATCCTCGATCGATCCGAAGACCGATCGCTACCTAAGGATATCAGCCAGTGATGAGATTGATTATAGGTTCCAATCCTCGATCGATCCGAAGACCGATCGCTACGCTCCTGCTGTCTTTGCGTTATCGACTTGGCTAAGAGCGTTCCAATCCTCGATCGATCCGAAGACCGATCGCTACGATGGGACTCGGTATTGTAAGCGGCGATCGTGTGTTCCAATCCTCGATCGATCCGAAGACCGATCGCTACATTTTGTCAGCACAGCGGGAAACGTTAGCAGTGTTCCAATCCTCGATCGATCCGAAGACCGATCGCTACGTTGACATCCTCCCCAGCCTAAAGGACGGGGTGGTTCCAATCCTCGATCGATCCGAAGACCGATCGCTACCTAATTTAACCTTTGTACGGATGAATAACCTCAGTGTTCCAATCCTCGATCGATCCGAAGACCGATCGCTACCACAGAAACACATCAGATAACACAGCAGAAACAGTTCCAATCCTCGATCGATCCGAAGACCGATCGCTACTTACTGTAATCGACCTACATCTACCATTATTGTGTTCCAATCCTCGATCGATCCGAAGACCGATCGCTACTAGATTTATAGTTGTAGATATTTTTGGCAATTTAGTTCCAATCCTCGATCGATCCGAAGACCGATCGCTACCTTTCAGGCATTGGGGGAGCTGACCAAGCATTAACGTTCCAATCCTCGATCGATCCGAAGACCGATCGCTACCAGGGGCAGCCAGAACAACTAGTGGTATATCTTGTTCCAATCCTCGATCGATCCGAAGACCGATCGCTACGTATTCATAGTAGGTAAGCATTGCGCCCAGTGGGTTCCAATCCTCGATCGATCCGAAGACCGATCGCTACGACTATACGGCTGAGCGGGTGCGTTGGACTGAGTTCCAATCCTCGATCGATCCGAAGACCGATCGCTACCCAGCTAGTCAAGACAAGATCGCGATCGCGCGCATGTTCCAATCCTCGATCGATCCGAAGACCGATCGCTACGTGACCATTTCCCGATCGTACCAATACAGACTAGCAGTTCCAATCCTCGATCGATCCGAAGACCGATCGCTACAAAGTCGGCTATTGCAGAAATGCTATTGCAACCTGTTCCAATCCTCGATCGATCCGAAGACCGATCGCTACGTTTGCGATTGGTATCGCCAACAGGAGCGCCAATGCTGTTCCAATCCTCGATCGATCCGAAGACCGATCGCTACCCGACCAAACTAGCCGATGTAAACGACTGTGTGTTCCAATCCTCGATCGATCCGAAGACCGATCGCTACGTTATATAGTGCAGTGATCAGTGGTGTTTTTTGCTGTTCCAATCCTCGATCGATCCGAAGACCGATCGCTACGATACAATTGTTTGGTATAACGACAGACCAGCAAGTTCCAATCCTCGATCGATCCGAAGACCGATCGCTACTAAACCAAAACAGATCAGTATCAGAGGATTGTCGGTTCCAATCCTCGATCGATCCGAAGACCGATCGCTACGGTTCGCGATACTTTTGGTGTCTATGACTATCAGTTCCAATCCTCGATCGATCCGAAGACCGATCGCTACGCCAAAAAAAGCCTAACCGCTATCTTTTGCGCCGGTTCCAATCCTCGATCGATCCGAAGACCGATCGCTACGGTTTATCCATTTGTTTTTGTAGCTATAGTGTTAATCGTTCCAATCCTCGATCGATCCGAAGACCGATCGCTACCATCGCGTTAGTAGCCAGTCCAGCTGCATTCTTGTTCCAATCCTCGATCGATCCGAAGACCGATCGCTACTATATAGTGCAGTGATCAGTGGTGTTTTTTGCTGTTCCAATCCTCGATCGATCCGAAGACCGATCGCTACAAAGATATCTTAAATTACGCGCCTGAACTTCGCGTTCCAATCCTCGATCGATCCGAAGACCGATCGCTACGCTCAATCAAGCTGTCCTCGACTGCTAGGCAGGCAGTTCCAATCCTCGATCGATCCGAAGACCGATCGCTACGCTAAATTCAGGGCAGCTGTCGAGGGTACAGGGTTGGTTCCAATCCTCGATCGATCCGAAGACCGATCGCTACCATTTGATCGTATACGGGATCAAATGCATCGTTTTGTTCCAATCCTCGATCGATCCGAAGACCGATCGCTACGCAGCAGATCAAGACTCTGGAGTCGTTACTAAGGGTTCCAATCCTCGATCGATCCGAAGACCGATCGCTACGAAAGATACGCCAACGATGGGATCCGATTCCCTGGTTCCAATCCTCGATCGATCCGAAGACCGATCGCTACCTGGCCTTTAGCTTCGCGTTTTCCTCAGCTTCGCGTTCCAATCCTCGATCGATCCGAAGACCGATCGCTACGTAGTGGTAGGAGTATAGAGTGGTGCAAAACTCGTTCCAATCCTCGATCGATCCGAAGACCGATCGCTACAAAGCGAGGGTAGATAAAGCTGGAGATAATAATGTTCCAATCCTCGATCGATCCGAAGACCGATCGCTACACCTCTGCACTAGCTTAACTGACTCGATCAAACAGTTCCAATCCTCGATCGATCCGAAGACCGATCGCTACTTTAGTTCCTGTTAAAGCTAGCGGAAATCTAATAGTTCCAATCCTCGATCGATCCGAAGACCGATCGCTACGGTATTGAGCCTCTGCTCCAGCTGTCCAATCTTGTTCCAATCCTCGATCGATCCGAAGACCGATCGCTACGCGGCTGTTAAAGATTGCGATTAGCTCAGAGTGATGTTCCAATCCTCGATCGATCCGAAGACCGATCGCTACTGTGTTGTTCACGCGGGCACAAAACTCGTTAAAATGTTCCAATCCTCGATCGATCCGAAGACCGATCGCTACGTTGTATAAGCAAAACTTATCACTCGGGTTTTAAGTTCCAATCCTCGATCGATCCGAAGACCGATCGCTACAACCAATACTGGCAAGTCTTTTATTGTAGACGGGTTCCAATCCTCGATCGATCCGAAGACCGATCGCTACAAGGTAAGTTGTGGCTATCCTTCCTGGTATAGAAGGGTTCCAATCCTCGATCGATCCGAAGACCGATCGCTACGCTTCACAAGAGTTGGAATCCAACTCTTGACAGTTCCAATCCTCGATCGATCCGAAGACCGATCGCTACCATCTAGAGTCACTGTCGCGACAGATTCGGTTTTGTTCCAATCCTCGATCGATCCGAAGACCGATCGCTACGACATTTCCTGACAAGACTGACTCCAAAAGGGAAAGTTCCAATCCTCGATCGATCCGAAGACCGATCGCTACATGGACATATCCTTGGTGAAACCAGTGTAAACCTGTTCCAATCCTCGATCGATCCGAAGACCGATCGCTACACTCTCCTGGTTTAGTTCCGAATAACTCACTTGCGTTCCAATCCTCGATCGATCCGAAGACCGATCGCTACGCGGCTACTACAGAGCCGGGATGGTACTACCGCAGTTCCAATCCTCGATCGATCCGAAGACCGATCGCTACAGCGGTCAGGGACAGTCGCGCCAGGGGTAAAATCGTGTTCCAATCCTCGATCGATCCGAAGACCGATCGCTACTCTATTATCAGAGTCTAATGACGCCGTAGTGATTGTTCCAATCCTCGATCGATCCGAAGACCGATCGCTACGCCGCCTGCAGGGGGTAGCCCATTCCTGCAAACTGGTTCCAATCCTCGATCGATCCGAAGACCGATCGCTACATACAATTGTTTGGTATAACGACAGACCGGCAAGTTCCAATCCTCGATCGATCCGAAGACCGATCGCTACCCAGGATGGCTATGTTTCTCGTGGCGAGGATCGCGTTCCAATCCTCGATCGATCCGAAGACCGATCGCTACTACCCGAGGATCTAACACAGCCTGCTACTAGTCCTGTTCCAATCCTCGATCGATCCGAAGACCGATCGCTACGCTATGAATTTATCAGAGCCTATCGATTATAGCGTTCCAATCCTCGATCGATCCGAAGACCGATCGCTACAAAGCTATTTTGCACGAATATTGCAGCACGCTAGTTCCAATCCTCGATCGATCCGAAGACCGATCGCTACCAATTTAAGCATTTTGGTGGTAGCTCATCGGGATGTTCCAATCCTCGATCGATCCGAAGACCGATCGCTACATGGCACTTACATGCCAACTAATTACAGTAACTGGTTCCAATCCTCGATCGATCCGAAGACCGATCGCTACGCTGGGAAAATGAATTACTATTGCCAATTCTTTTTGTTCCAATCCTCGATCGATCCGAAGACCGATCGCTACCGTGATTATCCCGATAGCGCCGATAATCTGTCGTTAGTTCCAATCCTCGATCGATCCGAAGACCGATCGCTACTACAATCAATCGATGCGTACAATGGCATTGTCCCAGTTCCAATCCTCGATCGATCCGAAGACCGATCGCTACTTTGTACTTGCCATTGTATCAATATTTGCTCTCGTTCCAATCCTCGATCGATCCGAAGACCGATCGCTACTGGGTCTTGCGATTATAAAGAGCAGCATTATAAAGTTCCAATCCTCGATCGATCCGAAGACCGATCGCTACTCAATTCGAAGCATCTATATATCTAGATTACCTGTTCCAATCCTCGATCGATCCGAAGACCGATCGCTACTGTCAGATACCGTGCGATTACAACCGACGCGGTGTTCCAATCCTCGATCGATCCGAAGACCGATCGCTACCTTAATTGTGCGGTAGGGCGGTCTACCTGCTAGTTCCAATCCTCGATCGATCCGAAGACCGATCGCTACGCTGTAAATGTATACCAGTGTGCAGATCAACCAACGTTCCAATCCTCGATCGATCCGAAGACCGATCGCTACACGATAGGTTGCTATTATCTTGTGGTGCTGAGACGTTCCAATCCTCGATCGATCCGAAGACCGATCGCTACAAGTATAGCTGATTTTAATATATTGGATATAGCCGTTCCAATCCTCGATCGATCCGAAGACCGATCGCTACATTCAAAAGCATCAATTCCGTCTCTAGATCTAATCGTTCCAATCCTCGATCGATCCGAAGACCGATCGCTACGACGAGCAGCTGCGGGTTTATCTATGTGATATCAGTTCCAATCCTCGATCGATCCGAAGACCGATCGCTACGCTAAGGGCAAATGCGCGAATTCCCGCACATGTTCCAATCCTCGATCGATCCGAAGACCGATCGCTACCCAATTGGGATGGGCGATCGATATTGCTGAGATTGTTCCAATCCTCGATCGATCCGAAGACCGATCGCTACAGTGCAATCTATGCGATACACTGAGATTTTAAATGTTCCAATCCTCGATCGATCCGAAGACCGATCGCTACGTTCACAAGCATTGTCAATAGTAAACTGTAGCTTGTTCCAATCCTCGATCGATCCGAAGACCGATCGCTACTAATTAGTGATAGCCAATTAGTGGTGCCGCCCGTTCCAATCCTCGATCGATCCGAAGACCGATCGCTACTCCGCCGAGCAGACTCTTGTCGCTTTTTAAACAAGTTCCAATCCTCGATCGATCCGAAGACCGATCGCTACTTTGATCAACGAATCAATTGTACCTTAACTACTGGTTCCAATCCTCGATCGATCCGAAGACCGATCGCTACACTAGCTACCGACCAACCTTCTTCTGCTAGCTCAGTTCCAATCCTCGATCGATCCGAAGACCGATCGCTACGCCTACCACTGTAACGCGCCATGTACCAGACACCGCGTTCCAATCCTCGATCGATCCGAAGACCGATCGCTACCTTAATGGCAATCAAAAAGATCTTAGCTGTTACTCCGTTCCAATCCTCGATCGATCCGAAGACCGATCGCTACATACGATCAAATGGAGTATAACTCAGACTTTGAGGTTCCAATCCTCGATCGATCCGAAGACCGATCGCTACGATTACAACCATTCATTTTATAACACTATTAGTGTTCCAATCCTCGATCGATCCGAAGACCGATCGCTACACAAGTTACAAGTTAGCTTCGAGCCAGCTTGTAACGTTCCAATCCTCGATCGATCCGAAGACCGATCGCTACATTGTCGGTTTTGACCGTTTTTTTAGTAGCTTTGCGTTCCAATCCTCGATCGATCCGAAGACCGATCGCTACCGTGGATTACAGACTTTTCAGATCTGCACAATTGGTTCCAATCCTCGATCGATCCGAAGACCGATCGCTACGTCGAGCCTATCGGCATGTGGAGCAGATTGCTGGTTCCAATCCTCGATCGATCCGAAGACCGATCGCTACAGTAGATAACGACTGTCTACCTGACAGGATAATCGGTTCCAATCCTCGATCGATCCGAAGACCGATCGCTACGGCCGAAAGCTTGCTAGCATCATCAGCTGATGCTGTTCCAATCCTCGATCGATCCGAAGACCGATCGCTACTAAAGTTAGCGGTACAGTTACCCGGTAGTGTGCTGTTCCAATCCTCGATCGATCCGAAGACCGATCGCTACACCTTTTTCGCTTAAAACGGCAAGTGATTTTCAAGTTCCAATCCTCGATCGATCCGAAGACCGATCGCTACTTGGCCTCAAGGATCGGATTGCCGAGGTTACATACCAGTTCCAATCCTCGATCGATCCGAAGACCGATCGCTACGCTGCAAACGCTGTCAACAAAGTGCTTGAATTTCTGTTCCAATCCTCGATCGATCCGAAGACCGATCGCTACTTTTTGTCAAAGTCGGTCGTGCTCAGACATGGGGTTCCAATCCTCGATCGATCCGAAGACCGATCGCTACAATCGCACAGGGAAATAGTTGCCATGCGATCGATTGTTCCAATCCTCGATCGATCCGAAGACCGATCGCTACCATATAAGTTGTCTTTTTTTGCACCACGAGACTTGTTCCAATCCTCGATCGATCCGAAGACCGATCGCTACGATATGTACCTAAAATCGACTCAGAGTCGTAGCCAAGTTCCAATCCTCGATCGATCCGAAGACCGATCGCTACACCCCTTTCAGCAAAAACACCATATCAGCCTATGCCGTTCCAATCCTCGATCGATCCGAAGACCGATCGCTACACACCAAACACCAAACAACAGGATCAAAATCATGGTTCCAATCCTCGATCGATCCGAAGACCGATCGCTACCTTGTCATCAGTATGGGATTGGTTGATATCAAAGTTCCAATCCTCGATCGATCCGAAGACCGATCGCTACAAAAAAATAAATCTCTTCTTGTGGTAGGGGGGGTTCCAATCCTCGATCGATCCGAAGACCGATCGCTACGACACTCCCCGCGAGGGTAGATGTCAAAGCGCGGTGTTCCAATCCTCGATCGATCCGAAGACCGATCGCTACATTACTGTTTAGTCGTAAATCTAAGCCGTTGTGTTCCAATCCTCGATCGATCCGAAGACCGATCGCTACGTTACGGCCACACAAAAGTTGGCTATAAATCTAGTTCCAATCCTCGATCGATCCGAAGACCGATCGCTACATCAGCACCCTTACAGCGGCCTTGCGGCAGAGGGGTTCCAATCCTCGATCGATCCGAAGACCGATCGCTACGTAGCTTGGAGCGACAAGGGTCTTGCGATCGCTGTTCCAATCCTCGATCGATCCGAAGACCGATCGCTACGTTGCTCAGATGTCGAACGTTAGGGCGCACGAGTTCCAATCCTCGATCGATCCGAAGACCGATCGCTACCACCACTGAATGAGCTTATTCCGCTGGAGCTGCTAGTTCCAATCCTCGATCGATCCGAAGACCGATCGCTACGACAGCCACTCGGAAAAACTACATCTTGTAGCTACCGTTCCAATCCTCGATCGATCCGAAGACCGATCGCTACGCTTTCAGAGCGATCGCACTCACCGTCGGATACTAGGTTCCAATCCTCGATCGATCCGAAGACCGATCGCTACGACCCCCATTCTAAACCCTTACCTGGCCAATATTCCAGCAACCCCCAGCGCGAACCCTCAAAATCCAGCAACATTTTCAACCTCCAAAACACTCAACGAATAGCCGAAACCTTTGCCCAGCAAGCCAACGCGAACCTCCCAGGGAAATGCCCCCCGCTATAGGTTCGCGTCACAAAATCAATGGCTCATTGAAATCCACATACTTATCAACCCCATACGCCTCCACCGCCCGGTCACGCCCACCCATCAACTTATAAAAACGTAAACTATCCACCTCCTGATCAATCACCTTCAACAACTTCGCCCTAAACACCTCAAACTGCATCTCATCAATCTCACACTCAAACACCGAAAACTGCACCCGCTGACCATAATCCTTGCAGACTATCGCCACCTTTCGCAACCGCCGCGCCCCCTCCCGCGACTCCGTATCCGCCACATCATACGTCACCAAAATATTCACCAGAAATTCTCCAAAAACACTCCAGTTCCACCCTTTCAAGGGGGCTAGGGGGATCAACCTCGCAAAATAAACGGTGGATACTGCGGAATATCCCCCCGTAAATGCCTCGCCAACAAACGCGCCTGCACATGACATAACAAACCCACCGGCACCTTCGTCTCCAAAATCGGATGCGTCACCTCCTCCTGCTTCCGTTTCTGGTAAGCCGCCAAAAACTCCTTCCTAGCATCCTCCGTCAAATACACCCCGCCCCCCGGTCGATCGATAAAATCACTCGGCTTAATCTGTCCTCGATTCACCAAACTCAACACCAACCGATCGGCCACCACCGATCGCAACTCCTCCATCAAATCTAACGCCAGCGACGGTCTTCCTGGCCGCAAAACATGCGAAAAACCCATCTGTGGATCAAGCCCCACCCCCTCACAAGCTGCCACACACTCATTCGCCAACAGCGCATAGGCAAAAGACAACAACGCATTAATACCATCCTTTGGTGGTCGCTTCGATCGCTCCTTAAACTCAAATCCCTCCCGATTCATCCTAATCATCGCTCCAAATGCCCCAAAATAAGTCTTAGCTGCGTAGCCTTCTATCCCTCGCAACTGATCGATATCCACTGACTTCTCGGTACTTTCAATAGCATCAGCATGAACCTGAGCAGCCGATCGTAGCTTTGTTTCATCAGCTTCATCCTTGGCCTCTCTGGCGGCTCGCATCAACACACTCCGAGTATTCTGCAACTTCCCCGCCACCACATACCGGGCAATATTTAACGTCATCTCCAGATTACCGATCGCCTCATGCTGCGCCCGTCGCAACAACACATTCCCCGTAGTCGGACCCGCCAACCGCCCCTGAAACCGACCACTTTGCGATAACCACACGATCGATCGACCATCCGCCGCACAACGATGAATCAAAAATGGACTGAATAGCACATTTCCAAAG
The DNA here is from genome assembly GCA_964247085.1 of uncultured bacterium. Classification (GTDB taxonomy): domain Bacteria; phylum Cyanobacteriota; class Cyanobacteriia; order Cyanobacteriales; family Chamaesiphonaceae; genus JAAFHZ01. The sequence continues at coordinate 50,811 of CAXTSX010000011.1, read as the reverse complement.
GCTACAATTGAACCTAAATGGTGCAGCGGTAGCTGCTTCGTTTCCTCTTCCAGCTTGATTTTTAACGTCTCATGATCCAATTGTAGATAAGTCCCTTGAGTCTGGACGTACAGCGTATTCAAAATTTGCTTCATAGTATTTCGCGCTCTTCATCAATCCTAAAAACAGCTTGGGCATCCCACAACCTCGAAAACTTCTGCAAAGACTTGGGCATACAAGCTTCCAATAGTGAACAATCATCACAACGAGCATCTGCCACCGGCTTAGGCATCACCTGCTTTTCCAGCGTGGCTTGGACTGCTTGCACCGTCTCGGTCACTAGCGATCGTAATCGAGTATCGAATTCTACTACCCGTCGCCGTTTCGAGGCACTATAAAATAATGCCCCAGTGGTGACAGATCGATCGAACATCTCCTCTAAACACATGGCCTGGGCACAAAGCTGCACCGCGTCAGCATCTTTAGCCTTGCGCGAACCAGATTTATACTCCACCGGGTAGGGCGTGCCATCTCCCAAGAACTCCACTACATCGGCAATCCCTCGTAGTTGATGACGATGACTAACCAGAGCCAGCGATCGCTCAACTCTGATTCCTTCCATCAGTTCATGACTAGGCGTATCTACTCGCTCATGTACCCGTAAACCACGAAGCGTATAAATATTTTCTTGCCACACTTGCTCCAAATGAATCAGCGCAAACTGGCGGGGGCAATACACAAAATGCTGAAGCGCACTCAGCATCACATATTCATCAGTTATTTCCACAATTTAAAATCATTCCGGTTCAACGGCTATTGCTCCAAATTCAACGTTGTCATAAATGTAGGTGATCGCTACTTCTAGATCGATCGATCTTAATGGTACCGCTGTATCCGCCTCATCATATTCCTGGAAATCCCACTTCTTCGCACTAATTTTGACATAATGTTCAATATGCTGACTGTACTGATCCACTAACAAATATTCCTGAAAACCAGGAATTGTCCGGTAGGCCGCAAATTTATCACCCCGGTCGTAAGTCTGAGTAGACTTTGACAGCACTTCAACAATCAAAATCGGATTCATGACGGTATCTTTTCGCCCTGGTTGCAACGCTAGTTCTCCCTCAATCACCATAATATCTGGGTAAGTATGTAGCTTTGTCTGAGGAATCCAGAGCCTTTGATCAGCTACAAATACCTCCAAGGATTGTCCCTGCAAGGCCACAGTCATTGAAGTGCAAAGATTTCGAGTGATTCGGTTGTGGTTGGGCGTTGCGCCAGTCATCAGAATAATTTCTCCATTACGATATTCATGACGATCATTCGATCGCACTTCCATTTCCAAATACTCTTCTGGAGAATATCGATGTGGCGTTTTTTCGGTAGGCTTTTCAACTTGGGCAACCATTGGGCAGTGCTCCGATGATAGTAAGCGTAAATTTAATCATAACAAAGGGGGGAGGCCAAGAACCTCCCCTAAATATCTAGCCTTCTGTCAAGCGAGTTAACGTCACACCACTCGGTAAATTAGCTTCATCGATCGATATTGCATAATCACCAAATTTACGTGGCGGCTCACCGGGGTTATGTAGCTGGGCAGTGATTCGATCGAACAACTTATGCGCCGGGGCATTACCCAGTTTGCTTTCATGGGAAAAAACGTACAATCCACGCGGTGCCATCAGGCCACGGGAAGCTGATCGATCGAAGTCCCACATTTTGACCAGCGATTCCCAAAATAATGCCAGATCTTGATCCATGACTCCCGTTTGAGCGGCCAAGGCAGGCGAATAGAAACCCCGCATCATATATAGGCCATAAGGAATCAGCGTCTTACGTCCGATCGTTTGGAGTTTTTCGGCATCTTTTACGTCGGTTACAGCCACCCGCGTCACAGCCAAATCTTGTGGTAATACTGGGTCGATCGATCGAGAAAAGGTTAATTGCACGGGTCCCCGCACCTGCCCAGCATTTAAACCCGTACTCATCACCGCCCCAAACATCCGCACATCATAAAAGTTCTCACACATCCAGGTGCGCGCCTTTTCAGCATTGGCACGACTTTTATCTGGTTTCCCTGCCTTCTTGGTCAGGGCATCAATGAATTTTTTGACTGCTTTATTTTGGTATAGTTCATCGGTTTTTTCGAGTTCTTCTGTCAACTCTGAAGCAGTTAATTCACCAGAATAAGCTAATGTAGGCACTACATCATCTTCATTGTCTCCTTCGCTATCAGTAAAAGTGAATGCCGCAGGTAATAGGTGTTTATATTCCCGCAGAATCTCTAGCACAGCTGGTTCTTTAATTACATCGCTAGCAGGCTTACCCGTTGGAATCCCTTGTTCGGTATAAGCCCGGCGGATTTGGTTGTTTAATACCCCATGATGTTCGACAAAAATTTTCAATCGGTTTTTTTGTTCTTCATTAGCTTCATACTCAGAATAAGTAGAAACATAGTTGCGAATCTTGCGTTTCAGACAGACATCAGTAACCAAACCATGGGAAGTTTCTGCATCAGTCCGGGGCATGTTGCCCCCATCTGGATCGCCATTGGGGTTACCATCGGTTACATCAAACAACAATATAAAATCGTGGCGGCGCTGAGAATCTAAGTGCAAATTCATGGATATATGTTCCTTGAAAAGTAGTAGGAAAAAAACTGGATAGTTGAAAGCTTGGCAACAATGCCTTTAGAGAGTTGCTTTTTCAGCTTTATCGGCTTTGGCTTTGGTGATAGCTGCTCGATTTGCTGCTCGTTGGTGGTAGTAGCCGAGGGCAAAGATTGCCTGATGACTCATGCTCAATGTGTTCGGAAATGTTCCATCCACAAAGTTCAGCATGATGTTTTCTAATTGTTCTTCCCGTAATTTGTGTAAGCCAGGAGAATTTTTGCGTAACTTGCTGAGGTGATTTTGCACCCCGCGCATCAGTGGGGCAAAGGCTCTGGCAGGAGTACTAGAAGCCGAACCATAGTAGCGATCGACTAGGGTGGCATTAGTATTTCCTTGGGCTGTTTTTTGAATTGCTTCGAGTTCGGCTAGTAAGCGCCCACAATGGTAGGCAGTATTATCAATTCCTTCCAGTTGGGGATTGAGATTTAGGGCATCCATATTGGTCATGTTGAGTTTTCCTTGACTAATGAGTATCAGCTTGATTAACACTGCCCTCGGGTAGGTAATATCCTGCTCGGCACGATTACGCCGCACCAGTTTGACTAGTAGATCATCGGGTAAGCGTGCACCACTCAGAGCGTGGCGAATTAATGCAGTGGGCACTGTGGGCTGCATTTCCTTGCTGGGGTCGCGATAGGTGCTAGCCGCTAAGGTATAAACGCTAAACGATCGCACTTCAATTCCATAGCCATCCACCATTTTTTGGTGAATGAACCATTTTTTGAGATTTTTCCGCACGGCTGGAATCGTGGTTTCGAGCCAATCGCGCACAACCGATCGCGCCATGCTAGCACTGAGTGACAGTGCGTAAAATTGATCATCGGTATCACTATGAACTTGGCTGCCAGACATAGGTGATTCGATCAAGTTTTTGACAGCCTGTGGATCAGGAGCTTTTAAAAAGCCGATCGGATCGAACTCAGTTTTCTTGCGAGTCCAGAAGACATAAGCAGTTGACCCCACATACAGGCGCGATTGATCGTCGGCAAGTAAATGATTTAATGCCTTGGCAAATTTCTCGGCGGCATCACGAGAAATTGGTGAAGATAGTGAATTCTTCAATCCATAGGATGTGAATGGATCAGAGTTAGCTGAAACTAAGGCCGTTCCAGATGGTTGTCCACCGATTAAGCCTTTGATCAACAAGGGCATTCTCTGAGCTACTTCAGATAGCTCTCCCGTTATTAAACATGTCATGATTGGCGCAGGCTCTTTTTCAGCATCATCAGCACCGGAGGTATAGTCAGCCCAGAATTGTTCGATCGCTTTAATTCCAGCATTAGCATCGGCGATTACCACCCCGTCAACTCGAAAGGTGATATTTTCGCTGGGGTCAAATTTCTCAAGTTTGAATCCATCAGGCAAACAGGCGATTAGCTGATTAGGATTCCAATCATTCAGAAAATTTTGAACGGCGGTTAATTTCACTTCTTTAGAGATCTCAGCAGACCTCTGAATCAATGCTTTGAATTGTGTGTGACAATCAGCAACTCGATCTGGCTTAGAATCGGGACGACCGACCCCTAAAACATACTCGGCACTATCGGCTAACAATTTTGGCTTAACACCAACAGTGCGTCCCACATGAGGAACTATAGTTGGGTTTCCTCGCTTGGTAGCTTTTGTATCACCACCCCAAGGCACAAATTTACCTTTCAGATTACCTGCTGCATCCAAGTCAATCAGCCACCGAATTTTCTGCTCACCGTACATAACTGGAGGCAATTCCATTTGCTCATTAGCAAATTTAAACAGCTCTTCTAAAATCATCTGGCGATCTCCGGTATCTGCATTACGCCTTTCACCAGCTTGGCCGGAAAGAACTTGGACTTGGCCGTGCCTTTCGTTACTTTTCCCCCATCAGCATCATGAGTCATAAATTCTAGCTGCCTGGCTTCTGGATCACTAACAAAATCCATATCCCACAGCATTAAACCCAACTCATCGGTGTGATCGATCGCCTGTTCTGTGCCATCTGGTTCAGCAAAAAAAGCACTGAATTCTCGTGTGCCTAAATAGGGCTGATGTTGACACTGCCCTTTGGACACTCGCCGCCGAAATTGAGCGCGATACTTAGCCTCTGGGGCATTAGCATGAGATTTCAAGTGAATATCGGCAGTAATAATGTAAGCGACATCTTTTAAACAAAGAGAATGACGTTGTGACCTATTCTTTGTTGATTCATCGTTTAGATCTGCAAAGTAGTGATAGTTTTCGTTATTTTTTGCAGCACTGGCATTTTGCCAATGATTCATCTCATTCCGCAGAATCGAAAAATGTCGAATCGGCTTTAGCACCTTAATTTCTCGCACCTTCCAGGTAAATTCTGGCTTCCAAAAAATTGCCTCTAGTACACCCCGCGCTGCACTAGGAGTCATCACCGGATAGCTCACCCGCTCCGCTCCAAACTCCGGGCGGGTAAAGAGTGCCCCATAATCGCTCCAGACTTTCACCTGTAGTGATGAGTTAAAATCATTCATCAGTGTTCTCCTTTTACAAACTACACAATCAAATCCAATGGATCGCGGACGATCGCGGCACCACCCAAGCTAATTCCCCGAACCTTGTCGTAGCCACCTTCCCAAACCCAAATCCCTGGAGCGATTTCTCTCCGTACCTCCGCCGCTTGCTTAAACTCCCGCTCCCGCAAGTTGACTAGATAAGGCTGAAGCGCCCGATGATGGCGCGATCGCAAGCCTATATGCTGAATTTCTCGTATCAGCTTTTTAGCCTGATCGTCATGCTCAATCACCACTGGCTGGGTATCATCCGGAATCAACTTGAATCGTTTAGCTGTTTCTGGATAGTCATAGTGAAGACGTGCCTCTTGAACTTTTTCCTTGTCAGTATCAATCCCTTGATAAAGATTCCCAAAATAGGGACGGAAAATCGTAGGGTCATCAAAATTAGGATATTGCCTTAGTAAATTAGCTGTTTCCGCAACTGCGGTAGCATAGTCTCCCGGAGGAGTTCGTCCTTCCTGCGGTTGAAAGACTACCACCCGTCCTTTAGTTACTCCATTACCTTCCCGATTACACCGCCCTGCCGCTTGCACGATTCGATCGAGTGGTCCTAATGCTCGATATACTGCGGGGAAATCTAAATCAACACCAGCTTCCACCACCTGGGTGGAAACTAGCCAACAAGGTAGTTTCCTCTTTAAGCGCGATCGGACTGTCTCTAGAACCTGTCGTCGATGAGCACCACAAAGCAAGGTGGATAAATGAAATAAACGCCCATCTTCTTCATCTACAGTCAACGCTGCTAAAACTTCCAGCGCATCTTTCCGAGTATTTAAAATTAGCAAAGCTTGTTCGTGTTGATGATTTTGGACATCTTCAGCAACCTGCAACCAAGACCACGGCTCATTTGGGATTTCATAGTTAACTCGACTCAATTGCCGAAAGTGTGATTGAGCTTGCTGCGGCTCAATAATATCTTGCACCTGCTCAAAGCCTGCCAGATAGGGGCTATTGCCTTCTAAAGCTGGCTGAGTCGCAGTACAAAGCACCACCGTAACGTGGTAACGGGCGGCTAATTCTTGTAGCACATTGACGATCGAAGCTAGTAATCCGATCGGCAAAGTCTGCACTTCATCTAAAATAATTACGCTATTTACAATGTTATGCAGCTTACGACAACGACTTGTGCGGTTGTGAAATAAACTCTCTAATAACTGCACCGTAGTGGTCACAATCAGTGGAGCATCCCAATTTTGGGTAGCCAGCCTAGCTTGAGCCGCAGTTGACCGAGCATCCTCATCATCCACGGTGGACTTTGCAGCACTATGATGTTCCAGCACCACCGCTTCCCCAAAAATTTTCCGATAGACATTCACGGTTTGCTCAATAATGCTGGTATATGGTGCGGCCACAATCACTCGATCGTGTTCATGTTTAGCTGCGTGCTTTAAGGCAAATGCTAAACCGCTTAAAGTTTTTCCGCCACCGGTCGGCACTGCTAGCCGAAATACTCCCGGTGCTAGCTCTGCTGCATCACTACAAGCCTGATAAACCTCTGCTCTTACTCGATTCACCAATTTGTCTGGAGCGTTAGCAATCAAGTCAGTTTGATGCTTCTCTAGAACACTCCATAAATGCTGAACTGTATCAGTTTGAATCCGTTGCTTGGTCAACTCCGGAGAAAAATGCTCTTCCGTGTCCAAAAAATCAGCATCAACTAAACAAGAAAACAACAGTCGTAGAAATAGCTCATAATGCAGCGGGTCTTTGAAACTAGAAACTTCAGTTTGCCAATCAGTGTTGGGTTTGAGGTCAATACCTACAGCTTTAGCCTGTTCCAAAATTGCCTGATAAACAGGTTGATGCGATGGATTGCTGATCCGCTTTTGCGACATTTCTTGAATTTGTGGCAGTCCACCATGATGTCCATAAATTAAAGGTGCGATCGGCGGTATTAACTTTGCTGCCAAGATTGCCCCATGCACAGCGTGCGGCACACTTTTAGCCTGTTTATCACCCTGGGCACAATTTATTAAATACTTTTGAAACTCTGGGTTGTATTTACCCAAATCGTGCCACAACCCGGCATAATGCCCGAGCTGAGCCGCTCCCAATTTATCCGCAAATCCAGCGGTACCATGCGCCACATCAGTTAAATGTTCTTTCAGATCATGCCACCGCTCAGGATCATTGGGTGGTGGCGTATGGGCAACAAAATCTGGTAGTAAGGACATGGAGAAACAATGCTAATAGTTAAATCTTCTGTCTAAGTACTATAGCACTCCTGCTAGAATCCAGTACATCGAGCGATCGAAGCAGTGAATAACTTCCACTAAACTTGGTTATCTCCCAAATCAAAGTGATATTATTTAGCACATCAATACATCTGTCTATATGTTGAACATTAGAAAAGCCTGTTGGGGAATGCTGGGAGTCATCGCGATCGGATCGATCGAACCAATCGCCTCAGCGGCCATCCCCGAGACCAAGCCCGCCGTTTATGGAGCACCGAGACTAGCCGACAACCTGGCCGACGTTTTTAAGGGTAACAATACTCCCACTGCACTCAAGCTGAGAGAGTTAACGCCCGAATGGCGCGCCATGAGCACTAACGGGCAGTTTGAATTTGGTAACCTCCAAACTTTTGTCGGTACTTTTGCCAGCGGTTCCTTTGCGACTAACTACTACACCAAAGGTCAGACCGTCACAATTGGTTCAGAGACCTATATTGTGGCTTATAGTTTGCTAGCTTTAGTAGAGAAAGTTTCTCCCGAAACACCGCTCAACCTGTCACTGCTGAACCTCAAGACGATCGGGAGCATGAGCAATATTCGCTCTTTTGATCCGATCGCCGAAACCAAAGTGCTAGAAAAGCAGCTGGCGGCTTTGCAATTAGCGAATGTCTTTGACCCTACCAAGGTTAAAGAAGATAAAGATATACCTGCCGCAACGCCAACACCAACCGTCACTCCACCGAAGGTTAAACCAACTATCCGTAAAAAACGCCGAGCCACTCGGAAACCACTCCGCAGAGCCAGCACTATTAGAGGAAACAATCGTTAAAGTTTTATGGATGTAATTCAGCTCACTGGTATTCGCTGTTATGGCTACACTGGCTACTTGGCCGAAGAACAATTCTTGGGTCAGTGGTTTGAAGTAGATCTGCGGCTGAGTTTAGATTTAAAGCCCGCTGGGCAGAGCGATCAATTGGAAGACACCCTCGATTACCGCAGCATCATTGCCGAGGTCAAAGAGATTATTCGTACCCAAAAGTTTGCTTTGGTCGAAAAACTAGCCGAAACATTAGTTCAAGCGGTACTTAAATCTGATCAAGTACAGAGAGTTGAGCTGAAGTTACATAAACTAGCTGCCCCAATTCCCGACTTTGGCGGTAAAATCACGATCGAACTGCAACGCTCTAAAAATTAAATCCGTCCATGCAAGGAAATTTCATTGTCTTTGAGGGGGTGGAAGGTTCCGGGAAAACCACTCACATTGCCCATGTCTACCAATGGCTCCGTCATAGCCACCAGCAAAAGATTCCAGTAATTACCACCCGGCAGCCTGGTGGTACTGGCCTGGGAATAGCAATTCGGCAATTGCTACTAGAGGAAGAAACTGACTATCCCCTTGACGATCGAGCGGAGTTGCTCCTGTATGCTGCCGATCGAGCGCAGCATTTAGCCGAAATTGTGCAACCTCAATTAGAAGTAGGCGGACTAGTGCTGTGCGACAGATACACCGATTCCACCATTGCCTATCAGGGTTACGGGCGGGGCTTAGACCTAAAGTTGATTGAACAGATCAATCATTTAGCGACAGCTGGCTTGGAGAGTAATTTAACAATTTGGCTGGATGTCGATGTCGAAATTGGCTTGCAACGAGCCCGACAACGGGGCAAGATCGATCGGATGGAAAAGAATGAAATTGCCTTTCACCAGCGAGTACAACAGGGCTATCAAGAATTAGCTAGTACGCATCTCGATCGAATTTGTCGAGTCGATGCCAGCGGCACAGAGGCCGATATCCAAGCCCAAATCCAAGAAATTCTGAGCCAATATTTACATCTGAAACACGAAGTAACTTAATGTAATTGTTACGTTATGGTGATTTCCATTGATCTTTAGTTAGTTGAAACGTTAATATCTGGTCAAACAATATTCCCTAATTGGTCGTGGGGACAAAGTACTAACACCCATTATCATTGGCTGCTCATCATGACTCAAAACCCAAATAATCGGCGACGGCGATTGACTGCCGATGAACTAATTGCGATATTAATTGCCTTTGCCAGCCTCGGCACAATTTTCTGGTGGTCTTTAACGCACCGCTCGGCTCCAGTGGTAAATGCATCCTTGAATAATGGGGAGCGGGTCGCAGACGATACCGGTATTATCCAAACTTTTCCTTTAACCGCACCAACGGCTACTGCCCAGCTTAATCCAGCTCCGACGAAGAGTGTGGTGGTTAAGTCGACGGCGAAAGAATCAAAAGAGTTGTTAGAGTCTGCTCCCGCTGCAGTGGCGGCGGGAACTGCGGCCGCCGTTGTTACGGCCCCTTCGGTGGCTCTATCTCAACCGACCTCTAGCACTCCAGCTTTTCAGGACGTGCCCGATCAGTATTGGGGTAAGGATTACATTACTGTCCTGAAAGAACGGGGCGTACTAGATGATTTTGGTGCTGGTAAATTTGATCCAAATGCTCCGATTACCAGAGGTGAATATGCCAAAATGCTCGATCGGGCGTTCGATCGACCAGTCAGTCAACAAGTGCTGGAATTCAAAGACATCCCCGATACTTACGCCCGCCGTTCAGCTTTAGATAAAGCGGTCAAAATGGGCTTTATGACAGGCTATTCTCTCAGCAAGTTTGCCCCAGATGAAAAAATCCCTCGCTATCAAATGCAAATTTCTCTGGCCAAAGGACTGAGTCTTCCGGCTACTAGTGACTCAGAAGCCATTCTAGCTAAATATGCTGATGCCGATGCTCTGCCCAAATACGCCCGTCCTAAAATGGGAGCGGCGATTTCCGCCGGGTTAGTTGTTAAAGATGGAGCAGAGACTAAGTTGCAACCAGTAAAATCTGCCACCAGAGGAGAAGCTGCTGCTCTAATTTATGAAGCACTGGTCAAAGATGGTAAGATTCCGGCTGGTAAATAACCAGCTACAATGGATCTAAGTAAGATTGGAGCTAATTAGAGTTAAAAAAATGGAAGCACTATTACTAAATAACGAAAACGTTGAGACAATTTTGGACGAAATGCGCCCCTACCTAATTTCGGATGGTGGCAACGTCGAGCTAGTAGAAATCGATGGACCGATTGTCAAACTACGTCTTCAAGGTGCCTGTGGCTCTTGCCCCAGTTCGACTATGACTTTACGGATGGGCATTGAGCGCCGTCTGCGCGATGCTATTCCCGAAATCGAAGAAATCGAACAGGTTTTCTAGGATCGTTTGCTGTGCTATGATTAGCACAGTTAGGGCATGTGGCTCAGTGGATAGAGCATCAGATTCCGGTTCTGAGGGTCGGGGGTTCAAATCCCTCCATGCTCATTTATATATTTAGTCAAAAGCAGCGCTGGTTCCTAGGAGTCAGCGCTGCTTTTGTATGGCTAACTGCGTGATTTAATCTTGAATATATTCGCTGCCGTCAATTAGAGCGACTTCCGCCCGTTGGGCTTCCCGACCAAGATAGGCGGCATGATTCAACATGCTGACTAGACTAGGCTGGTCGCCTTCAAACAAGGCCACACATAGTTCCTTTGCTGTTCTGCCAGAATAAATGGTTTCGGTCGTGCGAGCCGTTTTACCTTTGGCCGGGATGACTTTACCAGTTTCAGGATCTACTGCTAATCCTCGATCGTCAATCACATTGGTGTAGTGCTTGGCGCAGATCAGTCCGGCTGGCCGATCGACATAAATAATAAAATAGCCGTTCGGATCAAGATCGATCGCTCGATTTGACAACTGGCGATCGATAGATTGAAGGTTTTCAGCAGTAAAGGTCATTTCTGGCACTGGGAGGAATCGATCAAATGTATTTGACAATACTTAACTTTACACAATATAGCAAATTGCTATATTGTGCGTGACAAATTTACGGCACTGTTGACCCAATTTTCACGGTAGATTTTTCAATGAATTTTTTTAATTGCACATTAGGAATATCCAGCAATAAAACAATAGGTGTGATTCAATGGTGGAAGATTAATAATATTGGTTTCAATCTTTGCAGAGAGTAAAGATTGATCTGCATCTTTAAGTAGCGTCTCCATGAAAAAAGAACCCCAGATTGTCGTTGTTCATAATGGTAAAGGTGGTGTAGGAAAAACCACTACTACCATGGGTTTAGCGGCGATTTTAGCTGAAAAATATCAAGTTTCGGTAGTAGATACCGATGAACAGGGTAGCTGTACCTGGTGGGCTAGTCGTGGTGAGATGCCATTTAATTGCATACAAATGACTAAACCTGAAGATCTCCGAAATTTAAAGCAACTTCAAGGCTACAATTTAGTATTAGTAGATACGCCGCCAGCATTGCGCGCAACTGCTTTGGCAGCGATGATTGACATTGCTGACTATGTGGTTTTGCCCAGCCCTTGTGCCCCAATGGATTTGGTCGCCCTGATTCAAACGGTACAAGAGGTGGTTTCGCCTACTAAGATTCCACATCGAGTTTTGTTTACCAAAGTCGATAGTCGGAGTTTGGGGGAAGCGATCGAAGCTCAAAATCAACTAATGAGCTTGGGTATTCCCACCTGCCACTCTTTTGTGCGAGCTTATAAGGCTCACGAACGAGCGGCACTAGAAGGAGCCACTGTCGTTCAAATGCGGGGTAAGCAAGCCCGCGAAGCGGAGGCCGACTACCGGCGTGTGGCTGATGAATTACAACGTGATTGGAGGAATTAATGGTAAAAAGACGACGTATCGGCGATTTAATAAAACAAGAAATAGATAAAAACGATCAATCCCCAGAACCAGAACAAATGCCAGAAACTAAGCAGTCCGACTCCGCATCCAATAGTAAAGTTCAAGAACTAGAAGCTGAGCTAGTCGCCAAAGACAAGACGATCGCCAAGCTAGAAAAAGATTTGGCAGCTACCAAGCAGCTAAAAAGTGAGCTGGATAGCGCCAAGAAAGACGCTCTGAATTTGGCCAAAGAAAATACTAGCCTCAAAAATAGGATCGATGAAACTCGCCATGCCCACAATAGTGGCGGTGCTCTCGTGCCCCATGAAGTGGTGGTTCAATCGCCGGAGCCGATCGGTGATTTCGCCCTAAATACTTGGCTATTATAGAAATTCTAATTTAATTCTAAAATTTAAATTAAGCATAGAACCCTAGCCCATCACAGCTGGGGTTCTTATTGTTAGGTACTATTATGTCCCAGACTCGTCCTTATGGTTGGCTCGATGATGCCTTGGCTACTATTCATCGAGCGCATTGGTATCGATCGACTGCGGATATTAATAAATTAAGCGGAGTGCAGATGGTAGTGGCTGGCCAGCCGCTGCTGAATTTTGCCGGAAATGATTACTTAAGTTTGGCTACTGATCCGCGTCTGATCGCGGCTGCTACTCAAGCCCTTCAAACCTATGGCACCGGCAGTACTGGTTCGCGGTTAGTGACTGGACAACGGCCTTTACATCAGGAATTAGAGAGATCGATCGCTCATTTACACCAAACGGAAGCGGCACTGGTATTTAGCTCCGGCTACTTGGCTAATTTAGGAACGATTACCGCTGTGGTTGGCGATCGGGATGTGATTTTCAGTGACAAATACAATCATTCCAGCCTTAAAAACGGGGCAATTTTGAGCAAAGCCCAGGTTTTGGAGTATCAACATTGTGACGTAGCGGATTTACACGCTCAGTTGAAAGCTCACCGGGGCAATTTTCGGCGGTGTTTGATTGTGACCGATGCAGTTTTTAGTATGGATGGTGATCTTGCACCCTTGCCAGAAATAGTGGCCGTGGCGGCAGAATTCGAGGCGATGTTATTAGTAGATGAAGCACATGCCGTGGGGGTATTGGGAGCGACTGGGGCGGGTGGAGTAGAACAGTATGGTCTTCAGCAGCAAGAGTTAATTCATGTGGGTACGCTCAGTAAGGCCTTGGGCAGTCTAGGTGGTTATGTCGCTGGGACGGCGGCACTGATTGATTTTTTACGGAATCGCTGTCCCAGCTGGATCTACACCACAGCTTTGTCGCCAGCAGATACGGCGGCGGCGATTGCGGCACTGCAAGTGTTGGCCAATGAACCAGCACGACGCGATCGACTGCAACAAAATATTGATTATTTACAAGCGGCTTTGGTTGATCTGCCCATGGGTCATATTTTGACTTCGCAGTCGGCAGTGATTTGCTGGGAATTGCCTAGTGCTCATATGGCTCTTGAGGTGTCCGCCATCTTGCGATCACAGGGAATTTTTGCACCGGCCATTCGGCCACCAACGGTACCAACTAGTCGCATCAGAATGACAGTAATGGCCGATCACAGCCGTAGCGACTTAGATTATTTGGTCAGTTGCTTGCGATCAATCGAGAAAATTACCTGAGTCCAGGTGATTTTTTTAAACAGGATAGCGAATAGTTTATTGAATAATAGCCTATATATTTAGATGTGCAAATCTTCTTGAATATATGTAAACTAAACTACAGTCTTAGACTGCTTATTCTGGTAAATTACTAAGTATCTTGTATCAAAAGTCACATTTATGAAATGTTTCTGGGCAATTTTTTTAATCTGCTACAGACATAATACTTATGAAATTGACTGAATATTTTTATGGGGAAAACTACTATGACTAAGAAAATTCTTGTACTGGGTGGCCATGGTTTTATCGGCACTAGTTTGATCAAGGCTCTACAGTCTTCCAACTATGGTGCGATCGCTTTATCCAGAAAAGATGGCTTAGACTTATCTTCTTATGAGCGCACCAGAAAATATATTAGGCTGTATCAACCAGATGTCATTGTGAACTTGGCCGCCCATGTGGGCGGTTTACCCTATGTATCTAAACGCCACGGCACTATTTTTGCAGACAACTCCCAAATGGCGCTCAACTTATACCGAATAGTACAAGAAGTTTGTCCCCAAACTTTGATCGTGAATCCCCTGTCTAACTGTTCTTACCCAGGTGAGGCGGAGATTTATACCGAGTCGGAATGGTTAAATGGCCATGTTCATCCTAGTGTGCAGTCCTACGGTAATGCCAAGCGATTTATTCATACCTTGTCTAATTGCTATGCATCACAGTTTGGAATTAAAACCAGTCATTATCTGATTCCCAATGCCTTTGGCCCTGGTGATAGCACCGATCCAGCCAAGGTTCATGCCCTCAATGGCATGATTATCCGGATGTTAAAAGCCGAACAAGAGCAACAACCAACCTTTGAAATTTGGGGTAGTGGTCAGCCGATCCGGGAATGGATTTATGTGGAAGATGTCGCAAAATTGCTGGCGTTGGCGATCGATCGGAATCTATCTCTAGATGAACCATTAAATCTGGCTCAGGGCAAAGGATATACAATTCGAGAATCAGCCGTATTGATTGCTCAAGCCATCGGGTTTAAAGGTGAGCTAGTTTTTCGCAAAGACTATACCGATGGTGCTCCTAAAAAAATTATGAATCCCCAACAATTCCAACAGGTATTTGCAGATTATCAATTCTTTGATCACTATGATGCTATTTGCCAAACGGTTGACTATTATCGTGGGGTCTTGTTTGAGCCAGCCAATAATGCAGTTCCATTTGTGCCCACAGCCTCACCAATAATGAATCGCAACTAAATCTCCATGAACTATAGTGCCATCCTCTAGGGAGAAAAGTCTCTAGATTTTGGGTGGCACTATAGTTAAATATCATGGAGAATCTGCTTGCCAGATATCTCCTGAACCACTTGCAGGAATTCGCGCATGACGATCGACACCTCATCTGGTCTCCATATTACCGAAATTTTCCTGGTGAGATTGATATCTGAAATACTTCGATAAACGACTCCCCGTCGTTGCAGATTTTCGACATTGCTAGGCAAAATAGCAATACCCACCTCAGCCACTACTAAGCTCAGAATGGTAATCATCCAGGTTGCTTTGGCATTTTGGACAATACGCGGCTGAAATCCGGCTTGTTCACAACAATCAATAAATTCTTGGTAGAAGGGAAATGCCTGAATCGATGGCAAGATCAAGGCTTCCTGGGCTAAGGCAGTGAGCGGAATATGGGTTTGAGCAGCCAGCGGATGGGTTGCAGGCAAGGCCACGATCAGTGATTCTTCCACAATCGGCTGGATAGTTAAGTCCTGATTTTGGAATTGAATATCGGAGATGACTTCAAATCCAATCTGGAGATGTCGATTTTTCAGTGCCTGGATTTGTTGTTCGGCAGTCAGTTCACAGAGTTCTAATTCTACCGCCGGAAACCGATCGCAGAACGTTTTTAAAATATCCGGCAGAATTGTATTAGAAATTGAACTGGCAATGCCGATCGACAAAAATCCAATTTCACCGCGACTAGCCTGCTGGGAATGAGTAATAGCTTGCTCCAACATCATCAGCGACTGCCGGGTCTCCGCTAAAAATATTTCCCCAGCTGCCGTCAACTGTAGTGGTCGCCGCTGTCGATCGAACAGTTGGAATTTTAGTTTTTTTTCCAAGGCTTTAATGCGCTGGCTGAGAGGCGGTTGTTCAATCTGTAAATGCTCAGCGGCTCGACTGAAGTTATTGCCAGCTTCGACAATAGCTAAAAAGTAACAAATTTGCCGTAGTTCAATGCTGCTGAGATAAAGGAGATTCATTTTGATGCTGTCATTACTATATCGCTGAAGATATAGTAACTTGTTTAATTGTGTCTTGTTAATCTAGTGGTTTGCTCTTAATGTCATAGACAACCTTCCAATCAAATACGGGAAGTCTTCCAAATGAAAAATAATCAATGGCAATTTTGGATCGATCGAGGTGGTACTTTTACCGACATCGTGGCTCGTCAACCCGATGGGGAAATGACCATTCATAAACTCCTCTCCGAAAATCCAGATTGTTACCAAGATGCCGCTTTACAAGGAATTCGGGAGATATTGGGACTATCAGCCACAGATCGAATTCCCACCGAACATATCGCCGCTATCAAAATGGGAACAACAGTGGCTACTAATGCATTATTGGAACGTCAAGGCGATCGAGTGGTCTTATTGATTACCAAAGGATTTCGTGATGCTTTGCGGATTGGTTATCAGCATCGCCCCCACATTTTTAGTCGTCACATTGTGCTCCCAGAAATGTTGTATGAGCGGGTCATAGAAGTTGAGGAACGTTACAGTGCGACTGGCGAAGAACTGATTCCACTCAACACAGAATCATTAGAGACAATTCGGAGTGGTTTAAAAACGGCCTATGCCGATGGCATTCGAGCCTGTGCGATCGCTTTGATGCACGGTTATCGTTATCCTGGTCATGAACAGCAAGTAGCGGCCATCTGCCAAGAAATGGGTTTTAGTCAAATCTCCGTTTCACACCAGGTCAGTCCCTTGATGAAGCTGGTCAGTCGGGGAGACACTACCGTGGTCGATGCTTACCTGTCGCCAATTCTAAGGCGGTATGTAGAACAAATGAGTGCTGAATTAGCTCCGCCCACAGGGGTCGAGGCTAATCCTTGCCGGCTGATGTTTATGCAGTCTAACGGCGGATTAATGGATGCTCCATCTTTTCAAGGTAAAGACAGCATTCTATCGGGACCAGCTGGCGGCATGGTCGGCGCAGTCCAGACTAGCAAATTAGCTGGATTAGATAAAATAATTAGCTTTGATATGGGCGGTACCTCTACCGATGTGGCTCACTATGCTGGCGAGTACGAACGCGCCTTTGAAACCGAAATTGCTGGGGTGCGATTGCGGGCACCAATGATGTCGATCCATACGGTAGCTGCCGGTGGCGGTTCTATTTTGAGCTTTGATGGATCCCGCTTACGGGTGAGCCCGGAATCGGCGGGAGCCCATCCTGGTCCAGCCTGTTATCGTCAGGGTGGCCCGCTAACAGTCACCGATTGCAATGTGCTGCTGGGTCGCATTCAACCCGCATTTTTCCCGCAGGTGTTTGGGTCTAGCGGTCAGTTGCCCTTAGATGCCGCAGTTGTCCGGCAAAAGTTTGAGGAGTTGGCCGATCGCATTCAATTAGCCATTGGCAGTTCTCGATCGGCGGAACAAGTTGCTCAAGGTTTTCGATCGATCGCCATTGAAAAAATGGCCGGAGCCATTAAAAAAATCTCGATCCAGCGTGGTTATGACATTACTAAATATACCCTCTGTTCCTTTGGTGGTGCCGGTGGTCAACATGCCTGTGCCATTGCCGCAGCCTTAGGGATCAATCAGATCTTCCTGCATCCCTATGCCGGAGTTCTCTCAGCTTATGGTATGGGCTTGGCCAACCAAACGGTCATGCAGGAACTAGCCATTGAAGAAACTTTGACAGCAGCACTAGTTACCAAATTACAAGAACAACTACAAGAGCTCCAGCTCAAAGGTACCGCAGAATTGCAAAAAACCGGCGATGCAGCCCTGGCGATTCAAGTACAACAGCGACTGTATCTGCGCTATACCGGAACAGATGCAGCCTTGATGGTTACTTCCGGAAGTCTGTCGGCCATGATCGAGCAATTTGAGCAATCTCATTGGCAAAGATATGGTTTTGTAGTTGCTAATAAGCCGTTGATTGTAGAAGCTATTTCGGTCGAAGTAATTGCCTTAGCGGACAGCCCGATCGAACAGACTATTACCGAGCGCCGCACTACGATCTTGGCACCCACGGCGATGGCGCAGATCTATGTCGAGAATGACTGGCAAGCCGCACCCATTTTCCTCCGCACCAGTTTACTGCCGGGGGATATCATTCCTGGCCCGGCACTAATCGTGGAAGCTACCGGCACCAATGTCATTGAATGGGGGTGGCAAGCGGAATTGACCGCACTAAATCATTTGATGCTGAATAAGTCAGTGGAGATCGATCGATCCGCCATTACCATTAGCGAGAATTCCCAAAAAGCCGATCCGGTGTTGCTAGAGATTTTCAATCATCTATTTATGGCGATCGCTGAACAGATGGGCTTCACCCTGCAAAATACTAGTTACTCTGTCAACATCAAAGAGCGGCTGGACTTCTCCTGTGCTGTTTTCGACCAGCATGGTCAATTAATCGCCAATGCGCCGCACATTCCGGTACATTTAGGCTCCATGAGTGACAGCATCCAATCCCTAATTAGTGAGCATGGTCAGCGCCTGCAACCGGGGGATGTCTATATGCTGAATGACCCCTACCACGGGGGCACCCACTTACCGGACATCACGGTGATCACCCCAGTATTTGCCACTACCGCCAGTAGTGAACAGAGTAATAGTAGCGCACCTCTATTTTACGTGGCCTCTCGTGGTCATCATGCCGATATTGGTGGGATCACCCCTGGTTCGATGCCACCGAATAGTACCAGCATTACCGAAGAAGGCATTCTAATTAATAACTTTCAGCTGATCGATCGAGGACATTTAAGAGAGCCAGAACTATTTGAATTACTGGCTAGTGGCAAATATCCGGCTCGCAATCCTCAACAAAATCTAGCTGATCTGCAAGCGCAGATCGCTGCCAATGCCAAGGGTAGCCAAGAACTACTTAAAATGGTAGACCACTATGGTTTATCCGTAGTGCAAGCTTACATGCAACATGTGCAGGATCAGGCTGAGGAATCTGTCCGGCGGGTGATTGATGTTTTACAAAATGGGAGCTTTATTTATCCCATGGACGATGGCAACCAAATAGCAGTGACGGTGTCGATCGATCACCCCCAGCGCCGCGCCAAAATTGACTTCACAGGCACCTCGCTGCAACAACCCAATAATTTCAATGCCCCAGTATCAGTCTGTAAAGCCGCCGTAATCTATGTTTTCCGTAGTTTGGTAGCCGATGATATTCCGCTCAATGCCGGTTGTCTGCGCCCCATAGAAATTGTGATTCCAGCAGGTTCGATGCTGAATCCGCATTATCCAGCGGCAGTCGTGGCCGGTAATGTGGAAACTTCGCAAGTGGTCACTGATGCGCTCTATGGAGCTTTAGGGTCACTAGCGGCTTCCCAGGGCACCATGAACAATTTCACCTTTGGCAATCACCAATATCAATATTACGAAACGATCTGTGGCGGCTCGGGAGCCGGAGCGACCTTTGACGGCACGGACGCAGTGCAAACCCATATGACCAATTCGCGGTTGACTGATCCAGAGATGTTGGAATGGCGCTTTCCGGTAGTGATTGAGAATTTTGCTATCCGGCAGCAGACTGGGGGACAGGGCTTACACCAGGGTGGAAATGGCGTGGTACGGCGAATCCGTTTTAGGGAAGCAATGACAGCAGCAATTCTTTCTGGTCACCGGATCATACCGCCGTTTGGATTGCAGGGCGGCGGGGCTGGAGCGGTGGGGAAAAATTGGATCGATCGAGCGGATGGTCGTCAGGAAATTTTAGGGAGTAAGGCGGAGGTGGCGATGGAGCCGGGGGATGTGTTTGTGATTGAAACACCAGGAGGCGGCGGCTTTGGGACAGCAACATAACAAATTTTTATGACCCTAAGCTCCGCGCCAGCTGGTATCTACTTCGGCCAACCATTCCCCAAACTCATCCACAAACCTGTCCGCCAAAATAGCCTCCCGAATTCTAGTCGTAAACCGAATCAGCTCCGTCACATTGTGCAGCGCTAACAAAGTAAAACCAGTAACTTCTTTGCAGCGAATCAAATGACACAGATAAGCGCGACTAAAGTTTTGGCAAGTGTAGCAAGGACATTCGTCATCCAAGGGCGTAAAGTCCCGCTTGAACCCGGCATTTTTGATATTCCAGCGCTCCCCGCGTACAAAAGCCGCCCCGTGTCGCGCCACCCGCGTCGGGATCACACAGTCAAATAGATCAATGCCGGAGGCAATGGCGATCGCCATTTCTTTGTAGGTTCCCACCCCCATCAAATAGCGGGGCTTATCGATCGGTAATAACGGCGCGGTCGCCCGCACAATGTCATGGATAAAGTGAGCTGGTTCCCCCACACTCACCCCACCGATCGCATAGCCGGGCATGTCAAATTCACTGAGCGCTGCTGCCGCTGCTGCCCGCAGGTCTAAATGCACTCCCCCCTGGACAATCGGGAACAGGGCTTGATCCTGGGGGCGTTGATGGGCTTCAATACAACGGGCTAACCACCGTTGGGTGCGATCGGTGGCCGCTATTACTTCTTCTTTGGTAGCGGGATAGGGTGGACATTCATCAAACGCCATAATCACATCAGCACCCAAGGCATTTTGGATCTGGATGGATTTTTCCGGCGAAATGAAAATCAGCCGCCCGTCTAATGGGGACTTGAAAGTAACCCCTTCCTCGGTCAGTTTCCGGGTCTTGCTGAGGCTGAACACCTGAAAACCGCCAGAATCAGTCAGCATCGGGCCATGCCAATTCATGAATTTGTGCAGACCCCCAGCCTCGGCGATAATATCTTCGCCCGGTCGCAGGTGCAGGTGGTAGGTATTGGACAAGACCATTTGGGCTTGAGCCTGTACCAAATGCTCAGAAGTCAGAGTTTTAACAGTGGCTTGCGTGCCGACAGGCATGAATCTGGGCGTTTCCACTACTCCGTGCGGGGTGGTAAAGGTACCGGCCCGCGCTCGGGTGTGGCTACATTTGCCCTGACACTGAAATGTGAAATTGCCCACAGCGATCGATCCCTAAATAACTGATGTATCTTAGCAGTAAGAGCAATCTGAATCCTGATTTTGCCCCCTTTTTATAGATGATCAATCAACCTTTTAAGACCCCAGTCCCCAGTAAAACCGACTTAACCCTCTGCGACGAAAACACGCCGAATACCATTCTGTTCATTGATTACGAGAATATTACGCAGATTCGGCTGTCCTGCATTCAGCGCCCTAATCTCAAGATCTTTATTTTTGTGGGTTGTGCCCAGACCAAGATTCCCTTTGAGTTGGTGCGGGAAGCACATCAATTGGGTGCCACAGTGGAATGGATTGGGGTGGAAGGCATTGGGCCGAATACCTTGGACTTCCATATTGTCTTTTATCTCGGTCAGCTCAGTTTGCAAGCTCCGGCCACCAATTTTGTGATTCTGTCCCGCGATCGCGGTTTTGATCCGTTGATTCAACATCTCGGTCAGCTGGGAATTTCTTGCAAACGGATCGAAAACTTGGATCGGCTGTCTCAGTCTAACGATCTAACCTATTCTCCCGATTTTTTGGCAGAGATTGCTCTGCCGAAGATCTTGTCGATCGATCCCAAAAGCAGACCAAAAACCAAATCGGCTTTATATAAATATTTAAAATCCCTGTTGGTAAAATACCAACCCAGCGAACCAGATATCGAGCAATTACTGGATATTTTATTCGCCACTGGCAAAATCATTAAGACTCAAGGCAAAATTAACTATGATTTCCGGATCGAGACCGATCCCCCGCCCAATGGAGTTAGCGGATAGCCGATCGATCTGTTGTAAGAACCACACTTAGTGAATTCCAGGCAATCACCTATGATGATATTCAGGAAACAAGTCCTGACCGTAACTCACCTTCATCATTAAGGGAAACACCATAGTGTCTAACGTTACTAGCTACCTCGATTTCTTGAGTCAGGTGAAAGCCGATCGCGTACAGCAGGTTAAGTTCTTGACCGGTATGATTGAATACATCGTCACTACAGATCTGGGACTAGAAGTCTTTAATACCCCGGTAGAAGGTGACCATGCCGCTTTGATCGAACTATTACAAGAGCAAGGGGTGAGCTATCAAGTGGAAACTCCTACTGTGACCAAAGCCCCCAGCCCCTGGCCTACGATGTTAATGACCTTGAGTATCCCGGTGTTGGCTCTAGCTACAGCTTGGCTCCTCCAGAAAGAAGATGGCGGAGGCAGCGGGTTAGGTGCCATGGGTGTGGGCAAGAGCAAGGCCAAAGTTTATAGTCAAGGCCAAACTGGGATTACCTTTAGCGATGTCGCTGGGGTCACCGAAGCGAAGCAAGAGCTACAGGAAGTAGTGGACTTTTTGAAAAATGGTCAAAAATATCGGCGCTTAGGTGCCAAAATCCCCAAGGGTGTATTGTTAGTGGGCCCGCCGGGCACTGGCAAAACATTGTTGGCTAAAGCAGTAGCCGGTGAAGCGGGCGTGCCTTTCTTCAGTATTTCCGGCTCGGAGTTTGTGGAAGTATTTGTCGGCGTGGGTGCGGCCAGAGTTAGGGATTTGTTTACCAAAGCCAAACGGCAAGCCCCTTGTATTATTTTCATTGATGAACTCGATGCGATCGGCAAAGCCCGTAGTAATAATCCCCAAATGGGCGGCGGTAACGATGAACGGGAACAAACCCTCAACCAGTTGTTGGTAGAGATGGATGGATTCGGGAGCAATAGTGGAGTCATTTTAATCGGTGCCACCAATCGCCCAGAGGTATTAGATGCGGCACTGCGTCGTCCTGGTCGGTTCGATCGGCAAGTCACTGTTGATCGACCAGACAAATTGGGACGGGTGGCAATCTTGAAAGTCCATGCCCAGCCAGTCACTCTTGATGACAGCGTCCAACTAGAACAGGTGGCCACTCAAACCGCCGGTTTTAGCGGTGCCGACTTAGCAAACTTGGTGAACGAAGCCGCTTTATTGGCCGCTCGATCAGATCGGCCAGCGGTGTTAATCAGTGATTTTGAGGCCGCCTTTGAGCGGATCGTAGCGGGCTTAGAAAATCGGGCACGGGTCTTGAATCCGATCGAACGCAAAACCGTGGCTTACCACGAAGTCGGTCATGCCTTGGTAGGGGCTTTGACTCCCGGTGGCGGCAAGGTCAGCAAAATCTCGATCGTGCCCCGGGGGATGGGGGCGTTGGGCTATACCCTCCAAGTCCCCGAAGAGGATCGCTTCCTGTTGGTAGCCGAGGAAATCACCGGTCAGATTGCCACGCTGTTAGGCGGTCGAGTTGCCGAGGAATTGGTCTTTGGCCAGGTTTCCACCGGAGCGGCTGATGATATCCAAAAGGCCACGGATTTAGCGGAGCGGGCGATTACGCAGTATGGGATGAGTGCGGTGCTGGGGCCAGTGGCTTTTGACAGAGCGGCTAGTCAATTTATGGGGGGCAGCAATCGTCGATCGATCAGTGAGGAGTCGGCGCAGCAGATCGATCGACAAGTCAAAGAGATGATCGACAGTGCCTATGCGACGGCGAAGCAGATCTTGGAATCTAATCGGGATTTGTTGGGATCGATCGCGGAGCAGTTGCTCGATCGAGAGGTGCTAGAGGGTAGCGAACTGGAAGGTTTGTTGGCTCAGGCACAGTGTGTAGTTTAGAGAAAACATACTCTGCATAACACATGGATTTTAATGGCGGCATCAATCTTCGAGTTATAATCGGAGTCTTGATGCCGTCTTTTTTTAGTCTTTAATTTCTATGGTTACTTATGAGAGATCGCAATATTATTAAGATCGAGTCATATTAGCGTAATGCTCAACCCTTCTACGTTGTACTGCCTGACGACTGACTGTTCTGATATAGTACTAATCTAATATCTGTCATAGTCCCCAGCATTCTGATGCCTACCTCCATCTATCACATGACCCATATCCGCAACCTGGAGTCGATTATTGATGCGGGGGGATTGATGGCTAAGAATATGCTCGACCAAAAACAGATTGGTTATGCCGATATCGCTCATCAAGGCATTCAAGATAGACGAGCGACAGTTCGCGTTCCCTATGGCGCAAAAGGAGTATTACATGACTACATTCCTTTTTACTTTGCTCCATGTTCTCCAATGCTCTACGCAATTAAAATGGGTAATGTGGCAGGTTATCAAGAAGGTCAAAATTCAATTATCTATTTTGTCTGTGAGGCTGAGTCTGTCTCATCTACCGAGATCGAATTCGCTTTTACTGATGGTCACGCCATTATGGGATATTCATCTTTTTACAACGATCTGAATTTCTTGTCAAATCAAATTGACTGGGATGTGATGAACACGAATTACTGGGCTGATACAGATGAAGATGGGGATAGAAAGCGACGCAGACAAGCTGAATTCCTGATTCATGAATTTTTTCCTTGGCATCTAATTAGGGAGATTGGTGTAATCAATTCCCAAATGAAGGGAGAAAGGGAGAAGTTGAAGAATTATTACAAAATGTTAACTACCACCCCCCCTGTAAAGGTTTACTCTAATTGGTATTACTAATACTTGGTAAAATACGTATTAGTACTTTTGTACGAAACAAGGCAATGCTCATGATTGAATTTAAACAAGGCAATATCCTAGATGAAAATGCTGTTGCCCTCGTCAATACAGTTAATTGTGTTGGCGTAATGGGTAAAAGTATTGCTTTGCAATTCAAACGAGTATTTCCGGAAGTTTTCAAAGAGTACAAAAAAGCTTGCACAGCACAGGAAGTTCAACCAGGAAAAATGTTCATCGTTTCAACGGAAAGGCTTTTCCCCCGCTATGCGATCAACTTCCCAACGAAACGTCACTGGAAAGAAAAATCGAGGATTGAAGATATCAAGTCTGGACTAGAAGCATTGGCCGTAGATGTAAAGCGACTGCGAATAGAATCTATAGCTATACCACCTCTCGGCTGTGGTAATGGTGGACTAGCTTGGAATGATGTCAAGCCACTTATCATTCAAGCATTTGAGAATTTACCAGAAGTAAAGATAATCATCTTCGAGCCTAGTGGTGCGCCTACCGCTGACAAGATGAAAGTTGGGACTGAAAAATCTAAAATGACTCGTGCTCGTGCCTTATTCGTTCGATTATTAGATTTATATGGTGTTCCAGGTTATCGTCTCTCCAAATTAGAGATTCAAAAACTTGCGTATTTCCTTCAGGAAGCTGGTGAACCATTGAGACTCCGTGATCAGAAAAATCAGTATGGACTTTATGCTGAGAACTTAAACCATGTTCTTCAAGCGATCGATGGGCATTTTATTCAAGGCTATGGCGATCGATCTCAAAACTCTCAAATCTCTGTTTTACCAGCAGGAAGAGAAGAGGCTCAGGCTTTTTTAGCGAATTGCGATGAGTCTCATGCCCATTTGGAGCGTGTTAGTAACCTGATTATGGGCTTTGAAACGCCCTACGGGATGGAAATGCTAGCAACAGTTTACTGGGTAACTAAAGAATATCCACAAGCTGTGATTGACTGCGATCTCGCCATCTCACTAGTTCAAGAGTGGAGCGAACGCAAACAGAATATCTTTAAAGTTAGCCATTCCATTTCGCTATGACATTGACTTAACAAGTCGTGATTATGGTATTCTGCCTTATCTAGAAGATCAATGGCTAGGACGAAACTGGATAAATATCAGTGATCAGCTCAAACAAGTAATCATCAGCAATCTTGCTGAAATTTATACAAACGCTTTCGACCATAGTCAATCTCCCATCGGTGTCTTTAGCTGCGGGCAACACTACCCCAGAGAAAAACGTCTAGAACTCTCTACCATTGACTTTGGTATAGGGATTGCCAGCAATGTTCGTTCCCTCCCCGGACACGATAACATGTCTACCGAAGAAGCACTAGAATGGGCATTCCAGCAAGGGAATAGTACAAAAAAAGACATCAGCAGTGGTAACGGATTGACGATACTAAACGACTTCATTAATCAGAATCAAGGCATCTTGACAATTTGTACTAATGACGGATGTATCAAAATATCTGATAACATGATGGAGTATACTTATATTAATAGACCTTTTCTGGGCACCCTAGTAAATATTACGCTTCAGTGCGATGAGTCAGCATACTGTCTATCTACTGAAAATTAGCTTTTTTTTAAATTCAGCGGCATGTGAGCAATTATGAGATACAAAATACACGACCTCATCGGCCCATACTGTGTAACCCTTCAAAGTGGACAAGATATCTACAATATTGTCCATCCTCTGCTTATTGACCAAAAAGAGGTGGAACTAGACTTTTTGGGAATTAAAGCATATGCCTCTCCCTTTTTCAACTACGCGATCGGTCAACTTCTCAAAGATATTCCCTATGAGGATTTATCCCGTCTAGTCAAATATACAAATATTAGTTCTGTTGGCAGCAAAGTTTTAGACGTGGTTCTCGACAGTGCAAAACGTTACTATAGCGATGAAAATTATAGGCAAGCTGTCAATGAAGTTCGGGAAGAGGAGTTGGCTCTATCCTAACTTATGACTTTCGATCTTACAGTCCAAGCAGATGTCATTGATATTAGGCAAGATGCCCCTCGAAAAAGTGATATATTTCTGATTGATACAAATGTTTGGTTGTGGTATAGCTATCCAAACTCAACTACAGATCTAGAGCCAGCTCGCCAACAAGATGTTAGTAGTTATTTACAGTATTTAATACAAGCCGCTTCAGTTGGAGCGACACTTGCTTATTCTGGATTAATTCTAGTCGAGCTTGCGTCTGTAATCGAAAGAAATGAATTTAAAACTTTTCGGAAGAAATCCCCCAAAACGAAGCTAAAAGAATATCGACACAATTTTCTGCAGGAGCGAACTAATGTGGTTAAGCTCGTAGAATCGTCATGGGCTACTGTCAGAGATTTTGCTATCCCATTGGATTTGACTGTTGATGATGGAACAACAGATGCTGCGTTACAAAGATTTCAAGAACAAGCTTTAGATGGATATGATTTACTACATTTAGAGGCAATTGTCCAAGCAGATGCAGGACAAATCAAGATTATGACGGATGATTGTGATTACTGTACCATCCCAAGTATCCAGTTATTCACATCAAATTCCAATGCAATTGAAGCGGCACATGCCCAAAATAAATTGGTTGTCAGAACCTAAATCGAGAAGGTAAATCGTAATTGATTTACTCCGCTAATTGCCAAAGACGCAATCAGAGCGATCGACTCGAAGCCCGTTATCAAACAGCTCGTGCCCAAATCGATACTGGGGCTAGAGGTGGAAACTTCTCTTGGTTCTCGGCATCCAAAGCATTCCAACGAGATAGATCTACCCAGGAAGCATCTGGCGATCGCTTGCCCCCCAAGGGCAACTTGAAAATCGTAGCAGAACTAAAAACCTTGCCTAGCCGAGTCTGACGGTTCCAAATCTGACGGTGCTCCCGGTCGGAATCACGTTGATCTGAATCCGGGGTTGATTGGCACTGACGACTTGGGCAATCGCTTGGCTCAGGATGTAGCTTTCGGCTTTTAACGAATTTGTTCAACATTTTGCTCCCAATTTTGACCATCAAACAGCTCAATCTGAAACCGATCGAGCAAGTCTCCATCCAAACAATGAACATTCACATCAAAATCAGTGGGATGCGACCGGGGCCGGTAAAAAGAATGAATGCCGCAGTTCCGACAAAATAAGTGTTGAGCGATCCTGGTATTAAAGGTATAGGTTGCCAACATGGCTTGACCTTGCAGCAATTCAAAACACTCCGGCGGCACGATCAGGTGTAAAAAACCCTTTTGCCGACAGATCGAACAATTACAGTCGATCGCTTGATAGTTTTCGATGGTTACTTGCCAACGCACTGCTCCGCAGTGACAGCCGCCTTGGTGCTTGGTCATACTTACAAAATTCATCCCAAATATTAAACTTTCTAGCTAGCAACAACATTTTAAGATTCCCTGCCAGCGTCTCACTACTATAATAGTGAGACTATCTACAAAAGTTAATCAAAATGCGCGTTACTGTTATTGGAGGTGGCCTCGCTGGCACCGAAGCCGCTTGGCAAATCGCCCAGGCCGGGGTGCCAGTAAACCTCTACGAAATGCGCCCCACCCAACTCAGCCCCGCCCACCACAGCGAAGAACTAGCCGAATTAGTTTGCAGCAATTCCTTTGGAGCGCAGGCTACCGATCGCGCTGCCGGACTGTTGCATGAAGAATTGCGCCGCTTAGGTTCCGTCGTGATTGGCAAAGCCGACCAGCATTCCGTCCCAGCGGGCGGAGCCCTAGCCGTCGATCGCGGTCAGTTTAGCCAAGACCTCACCCAAACCTTGGCCAGCCATCCGTTAATTGAATTAAAACGGGAAATGCTGCCAGCGATTCCCACTGAGGGGATTACGGTCTTGGCCACCGGCCCTTTAACCAGCATTGAGTTAGCCACCGATCTGCAAAATTTTACGGGCTTGGATTATTTAAGCTTTTTTGATGCGGCCAGCCCAATTATTGTGGGGGATTCGATCGATCAAAATATTGCTTTTTTCGCCTCTCGCTATGATAAAGGCGAAGCCGCTTACCTGAATTGCCCCATGAACAAAGAGCAGTATCTGCATTTTTGGTCAGAGCTTTGCAAAGCCGAACAAGCAGAATTGAAAGACTTTGATCGAGAGACTGCCAAGTTTTTTGAAGCCTGCTTGCCGATCGAAGAATTAGCCCAGCGGGGCGTAGAGACCATGCGCTATGGTCCCCTAAAACCAGTGGGTTTATTCGATGGTCGGCGTGGTGATTTCAAGGCTCCCGAAAATCAAATTCATCGCCCCTATGCCGTGATTCAGCTGCGCCAAGAAGATAAAGCTGGCCAATTATGGAATATGGTGGGTTTTCAGACCAACCTGCGCTGGGGCGAGCAGAAAAGAATTTTCCGGTTGATTCCGGGCTTGGAAAATGCCGAATTTGTGCGGCTAGGCGTAATGCACCGCAATACTTTTATCAATTCACCAAATCTGTTGACGGCGGCTTTGCAATTCAAAAACCGCCCCACGTTATTAGCCGCTGGCCAAATCATTGGCACCGAAGGATATACGGCAGCGGCGGCTGGGGGCTGGCTAGCCGGGACTAATGCCGCCCGCTTAGCGAAGGGTCAAGAACCATTAATTATTGATCCCAATACCATGATGGGTGCTTTGTTTAACTTTGTTTGCACCGCTGCCCCCAAATACTTTCAGCCGATGCCGCCCAACTTTGGTATTTTGCCGGAGTTCCCAGTCAAGATCAAAGGTAAACCCGAACGGTACGGCGCTTATCGCGATCGATCCCTAGCAGCGATCGATCAATTAGCAGCGCAAGTCAGTAATAAAGTTTTAGTGAACAAGTAGCCAACATGCAGAGTGAAGAATTTGCCAAATATCTGGGCGAAACCGGTGATTATCAAAAGCCCTGGCTATTGGTACAACTACGCTTGAGCAAACTCGCCGAAGAAAAAAAGGATCTGTCTCCCGCCGAATACATCGCTAGACTTGAAGATATTCATCGGGACATGATGAAGCTTGGTCAATGGTGGAAAGGTCAAGAAGATCAAGTGTTTTAGTTATCTCTTTAATTGGGTGGGGAATAATGAAGGGTAAGAATCAGGGTAAAGGCATGGACGAGCTGAAAAATAAAGATGCTGATGAGATTAAGCAACTCCCGATCGATCTCCACGATCCCCAAAATTATTTCAGCCGGGAGCTGAGCTGGCTGGAATTCAACGCCCGAGTTTTGCATGAAGCGATGGACGATCGGACGCTCTTGTTGGAGCGTCTCAAGTTCATGGGCATTTTTAGTGTGAACTTAGATGAGTTTTTTATGGTGCGGGTGGCCACCATCAAACAACAAATTGCCTCTAATGTCCAAAAAACCACCCCTGATGGCCGCAACCCCGAACAGCAGTTGCAAGCGATCGGCCAGCATTTACGGCCACTCCTCCAGCGCAAGCATCAACATTTCGAGAAAGTGTTGCGGCCACTGATCGCCAATCAAGGCATCCATATTCTCAATTATTTTGAGCTAAATCAAGAACAGCGCCAATATCTCCAAACCTACTTTGAAGATCAGATTTTTCCGGTACTCACCCCCTTAGCCGTCGATCCCAGTCATCCTTTTCCCTATATTTCTAATCTGAGTCTCAGTTTAGCCGTGGTCTTGAAGCATCCGGAAACCGCCGAAGAACTATTTGCCCGGGTCAAAGTGCCGCAAGTCTTGCCCCGCTTTATTCAGATGCCCACCAATCTCTGTAGCCAATTTTCGGAAGGCAATTCTCAATGGACAGGCCTACCGATCGAACAATTAATTGCCCACAACCTGGATTCTCTCTTTCCGGGAATGAATATCCAAGAATGTCATATTTTTCGGGTGACCAGAAATGCCGACATTGCGATCGCCGAAGATGATGCCGACGATCTGTTACTGGCGATCGAACAAGAACTGCGCAAACGGCGCTTAGGTGGTTCTGTGGTCAGGGTCGAGGTGCAGTCCGGCACTCCAGAGCATATTATTCAAATGCTGATGGAAGAACTGGACTTAGCCCCCAGTGATGTCTACGAAATTGATGGCTTGTTAGGTTTGAGCGATCTGTTTGCGATTTATGCCCTCAATCTACCCGCCCTTAAAGACATTTCCTGGACACCGACCTTGCCACCGCGCCTCAAAAAATTAGCCGAAGCGGCAGAGGATGATGACCAAAAAGATTTTTTTAGTGTGATTGCCGAGGGGGATCTGCTTGTCCATCATCCTTATCAATCCTTCACCGCTACCGTTGAGAAATTTGTCACCGCCGCCGCTCTCGACCCCAGTGTTCTGGCCATAAAAATGACATTGTACCGCACTTCTGGTGACTCCAAATTGATTAGTGCGCTGATGACCGCTGCCGAAAATGGCAAGCAAGTAGCCGTCTTAGTAGAACTCAAGGCCAGGTTCGATGAACAGAACAACATTGCCTGGGCTAGACAGTTAGAGCAATCCGGTGTGCATGTGGTGTATGGACTTGTCGGACTAAAAACTCACACCAAAGTAATTTTGGTGGTACGCCAAGAAGGTAAAACCATTCGCCGCTATGTGCATATTGGCACCGGTAACTACAATGCTAAAACTTCGCGTCTTTACACCGATCTGGGCTTGTTTAGTAGTCGGCCAGAGCTGGGCGCTGATCTCACCGATCTCTTCAATTATTTAACTGGCTACTCCCGCCAACAAGCCTACCGTAAGTTGTTAATATCTCCAGTCAATGCCCGTGAGCAGTTCGCCCAGCTGATTCAGCAGGAAATTGAACAGGTGCAAACTGGTGATACTGGCCGAATTGTCGCCAAAATGAACTCCCTGGTCGATCCAGCCATTATTGCTTTGCTCTACCAAGCATCCCAAGCAGGGGTGAGCATTGATCTGATCGTGCGGGGGATGTGTTGTCTACGGCCAGGAATTCCGGGACTTAGTGAAAATATCCGGGTGATGAGCATTATTGGCCGTTTTTTAGAACATTCCCGAATTTATTATTTCTACAACGGCGGTGATCAACAGGTCTTGATTGGTAGTGCCGACTGGATGACCAGAAATCTGGATCGAAGGGTAGAAGCAATTGTGCCGATCGAAGATCCGGATATTGCTCGTGACATCCATGAAATGTTGGGAATCATGCTGGCGGATAATCGGCAAGCTTGGGATCTACAAAGCGATGGCAGTTATGTGCAGCGGCAAGCAGCCCCCGGTGGTGAGAACATTAGCTCTCACCAGATTCTAATGGATATGAATAATTAGAGCATTATCTGAGCAAATAGCTTCATTCTCCGTACCACAAATAGAGAGACTTGTTGAATTTTATTTATTAAAATTTAATAATTATGGACTATCATAGACTGATAGCAAGTTGTTTATTGCCAATAATTATTGAGGCTAGATAACTAATTTTGGATTAGTTTCACTTGATTTCACCCCATATTTGGTAGTAATGGAGGCAAGACGATTAATCAATCAGGATCACCAGATGATTTAACCCAGGCAGAATTTGATGCCATGGTAGAAGATTTAAATACTGAATTTGAGGAGAAATTCAGCCGGGAAGACTTGGAAGATTGCTGTTCGACAGAAGAACTAGACCAATTGTTTCAACCCCCAGCAGAAACTACTGAACCAGAAAAGGAAATCTGAACAAGCTGGTCAATTTCTGTTCAGGAACAAATTAGTGGCATAATTTTCGACTGAACCTCAGTGATCACGTCTGAAGAAACAGTTTCTACAAACTTTATTTGTCTTGCTCGCCAATCTAGAGATTTAATTTGATCTACCAAGATCACTCCCTTTATCTGCAATCCTTCTGGAAGTAGGACTTCAAACGGATAGCCTTTTTGTTGGCTAGTGATGAGCAGAAACAAGGCCAAGGAACTCTTCTGGCTATAAGTTGCTACTGAAATAATTAAAGCAGGCCGGTAACCACGTTGTTCATGCCCTTTGATGGGGTTGAAATCTAGATAGACAATATCGCCGCGATCGGGAATATAAATCTGCGACATTACCAAATTTCTTCTCCGATCGGCAAGCCCGTGTCAACCGCTGCATGACAATTTTCTGGCGTGATACCGGCAATCAGTTCATCCAATGAATATTGCTGACGTACTGTGGGCTTAATTAGCAGTTGACCCGATACTACAGCGATCTCAACTTCTGACCCCGCAGTCAGTTCGATTTCTTTTGCTAAGTGTTGGGGAATCCTAATAGCTAAGCTATTGCCCCATTTCGCGATATTTCCAACCATTTAAATTCCTAAAATATTGTCTACTAGTAGACACAATGTTTCTACATGGTAACTCATTTTGCTATGGTGGAGAAGTTTAATGCGCTTTAGCCTCCCCCCCACCACCAATGAACCAAGTTGCTTTGTTAGCATTGTTACAACTTACTAGTCCGGCGCTGCCAGTGGGAGCCTATAGTTACTCGGAAGGGCTGGAGACGCTAGTCGATCGACAGCTCATAGTTAACGCCAACCAATTGCAACAGTGGCTAACAGAATTTTTAATCACTGGATCTATCGGTATCGAAGCGGCTATTACCTTACGAGCTTATCGAGCGGGGATTGATCGTGATTGGGAGCGATTAGCTTACTGGAACCATTGGCTATCGGCTACCCGTGAAAGTTACGAGCTGCAACAACAAAATTGGCAAATGGGTCGATCGCTCTTGAAACTGATGCGAGATTTACAGCCCCAAGCATTCTGGGCAGAATTGGAAGTTGCTCTGGGCGAAAATTGTAATTTTGCGATCGCCTTTGCCCTGGCGGCGGTAGGCGGGGAGATGGATGAGCAGACTCTGTTAATGGGCTATCTCTATAGCTGGGCAAGTAATTTGGTGAGTGCGGGGGTGAAACTGATTCCGCTGGGTCAAACTGATGGACAGCGGTTGTTACAGCAACTTGGTAGGCCGTTGGGGGCAACAGTCGATCGCGCTTTGGTTTTGCTAGACGAGGATCTGTTTAGTTGTAATTGGGGGCTGGCGCTGGCGAGTATGACTCATGAAACGCAATACAGTCGATTATTTCGGAGTTAAGTGATGAGGGGTTGTTTTGCCAGATAAGTGAGGTCGGCTGATTTGATTTTTGGGAAATTCAAGACGTAACATTGCTCTACACACCAACAGAGATGAGTAATTAACGCATCTCTGTTTTAGCCTTAGACTAGTTTGGATCCAAATTAGACTTGAGTTTGAGCTGCAAATCTGTGCCTTTTTTCAACACAACTTCACCACCAGGACTAGACAAGACAAATGCTGTTGCCGCTGCTGCGCCAGCCATTTTCCCATGTTTGAACTTAGTTTTGTCGCCAATAAAGTTGCCAGCTACGGTGCCGCCTAAAATAATTCCGGCATTCTTCAAAAACTGGCCTTTAGTCTTGCTTTCAACTTGGGTGTTAACTAAACTGGCTTCGATCGGTAAAAGTTCGCCATTTTTGAGTTTGACATCATCAAAGAAAAGATTTAATTTAGCTTTTTTACCTTTGGCGGCCTTTGTTACTCCTTCTAAATGCCCTTCAATCACAGCATCTTTCAAGGCGGGATATTTGCTGACAGAACCATTTTTGATTTTGGCAGTGAATTTTTCGTTATTCTTATTTTTGGCAGTAGAAATTTCCTTGTCTAAATCAGTATCAATGGTGATACCAGCGGGAATGGCACCGGCTGGGACTTTCTTCTCGGCAGTGATGGCACCACCTTTGACGGGCTTATCTTCAACTTTGCTACCACAGCTAGTCAAAAAACCTAAAGATAGCGTAACAAGTACTAATGAAATGGATTTTTTTAACATGATCGAGACCTCACACTCTCAGCCCACGGAAATTGTGGGCATAGCAACAGTCTAACATTTACAAATCATCAGATGCCCTTGGTCACTGCCACTCACTAAATACCGATCGGACAATTGCCAAGCTAAGGCTGTGCAATTTTGCCAAGGCAGCTGTTCATATTCCATAGAATCCAAATTAGTCAAACTTAATATGTTGGCGGTATTCGCTGACATCGCCAAGGGCTGCTGAGTATGCAGCGCGAGCAAGGTGATATTGTCATTGTCCGGTGGCAACGCCTGCCAATCTTCATCCTGATACTGCCACCATACTAATTGTTCGCCACTAATAACGGCTAGATCGGCTGTAGACCATACCAATTGCTGAATTTTGGCCGGGAAACCGCGCATTACCCAAGGCATTTCCAACTCCGTTACTCGCGCCACTACTAACTGTCGATCGAGCGTTGCCCCGGCTAGATATTCACCATCTCGTGACCAAGCCAAGGCATGTACGCCGGTATCTACAGCCAATAACTCGGACTCGTCGCCCTGTCCCCATGGCCAGACTTCTACACCCTGATAACCAGCTACTGCTAAATAATCGCCCTGGGGTTGCCAAGCGAGGTCAGCGACGGTCGATCGATTAAAACCTAAAGTATTGACAACTTTTTGGCGAACAGCGTCCCATAGTTGCACTTGTTTACCGGTACTGAAAGCTAGAATCGGTGCTGTGGGATGCCATGCCAACTGATCGATCCAAGTACGGGGGTAGTCTAAAGTTGTGACTAATTGCTGCCCATTCCAGATACATAATTTGCCGGCCTGACCACCAGCCGCTAACCACTGACCATCAGCAGAGTAACCTAAGCAATCGATCGAATGGTGTTGAGCTGTTTGCAAATAAATTAATTTTTGACCATCTCCCCAAACCACCTCCCCACTGGCCGCACTGGCGGCAAATTGATGAGCAACAGGTGACCAGGCCACCGCAGTAATATAGTCGGTGAGTTGTCCTTGCCA
This sequence comes from uncultured bacterium, assembly GCA_964247085.1. Taxonomy (GTDB): domain Bacteria; phylum Cyanobacteriota; class Cyanobacteriia; order Cyanobacteriales; family Chamaesiphonaceae; genus JAAFHZ01. The sequence goes on along the minus strand of CAXTSX010000011.1, from coordinate 15,688 downwards.
TTGGGGTTGGATGAGCTGAGCGGTAGTCGGCATAAAAATTAATCCTGTAACCAATGATCGATCTGAACTGTGGCTTCCCTGAAGGTGAGCAGCGAAACTTGGTACAATCCAATTTAATCTGCAAAACTATATAAGCATAAAAGTATTATAGTAAGCAAGCTAAATTGGCTCATAACTACTGATGACCATAAATAATCACTAAATTGAGTATCCAACCCCTTGCCCCCCTTCAAATAGTCTGTTACCATAGGAGACTGTTGTCGGGACGTAGCGCAGCTTGGTAGCGCACTACTTTGGGGTAGTAGGGGTCGTGGGTTCGAATCCCGCCGTTCCGATCGGCATCTCAAATCCCCGGTATATCGGTTAACGAAGGCGTTAACCGATTTTTTTAGCTGGTATATTAGCTATAGCGGTAATAGTTCTGGGAAGTTTTGGATAACTTGATCATCGGATAATTGATCTCCCAGTTGAGCCGGTGAAAAGTGTACCTGGATTGCTTCCAAGCGGTTTTGATAGTGTAGATTTATTAAGCTTTTGAGGGCTACTTTCATCGCTCCCATGTCAGCTAAGTTGGCTTCGATCGTATCATCAGTGCCGGTAAAAGCGACTGTAATCATCACTACTAAGTTAGGGGTTGGCGGTAGCGTTAACTCTTCCGCTGGGCGGGTTTGACCAGGATCAGGTTCGCTGAGATAGCGCTGCGCCGAATCGGTAAACAACTCATTGACATAGCCACCAGCTTGGCCTTCTTCCCACATCATATCGCCCTCGTTACCCGCTGCCCGCCAAGCATGTTCGTATTGCAAGAGGCTCTGGCAGACTTCCACTAAGCATTCCCCAGCGATCGTCAGATCGCCATCTGCTTCAATCATTTGGCGGCCAGCCTGATTGAGTACTCCCAATACGGGCGTGACTTCAGTGCCATTGAGTTGGAGGAAAATGCGTGACACCACATAACGAGTCTTGCCGACTATTTTGTTGAATTGATCCCCAATACCCATAATCTCAACCTCGTAAATTATTGCTGCACCCATTCTAAAGCACGATTCCACGCCCACCAAGGATCAGCATCTAGATACTGCTGCTGGCAAGCGCTGCTGCTGATGTAGCCTACATGACCGCCCTGTTTTGTCAATATTAAATCAATAGCGGGCTGCTGCTCGGCGATCGATCCCAATTCAGTGGCCAAGCTTGGTTCAAACAGGGGATCATCAGCGGCGTAAATGATCAGCGTGGGCAGGGTTAATTTATCTAAAAAATACAGTGGACTGGTGGCCAAATAATAATCTTTGACCGTCGCAAAACCTAAACGGGGAATGACTAATTCTCGATCGAAGCCCTCAATACTGTTGGCTCTTTCGATCGCTGCCGGGTCAAAATCTTGGGGATGAGCCGCCTGTAATTGCCAGGCTAGTTTTTTCAGTTCCTTGGCAATGCGATTTTCCAAAATACTCTTGACTGGATGGTTGACTAGATAGGTGAGAGATCGATCGGACTCCAAAGAAGGGCAAATTACAAAGCCCCCAGCAACATCCTGAGCCGCTAAACCAACTTCTTCTGACAAGATCGGTGCTTGCTTAATTCCCCAGAGAGCCAACTGGCCACCCAAGGAATAACCACTCAACCAGAAGGGCGCTGGACAACCCAAGGCTTTGGCCTGAGCCGCAATGCGTAAAAAATCTTCGCCTTCATAGATACCATCAGAGGTCAATTGTGGTGACAATAAGGCGGTTTGACCATGTGCCCGCCAATCGAACACCACTACTGCCCAGCCTTGGGCATAGGCTTTGCGGCGCAGTACTTGGAGAAACCATTGATTCTCTAAAGTGCCGGTGATGCCATAGGTAGCCACAATGGTGCCCCGAGGATTTTCTGGGATGGCCACCCGGCCATAGATTGGTACGCCATTGGCACCACTAAAAATATGCTCTCGATCGATCGGTTCCAGCTCTACAGTGTATTTTTCCCAAGTCCGACCCGCCCGTAACGCGGCATGCATGGTCATGGTTAAACCATTGGTAAGCTGCAAAGGAGCTTGAAAGTCTGTGTACATGCCAGCCGCCAGAAATAAGTATCTTCCTTAAGATAACTTAAAGAATTTTTTCCAGGCCATAAACCAAAGATTTGAGCGGCAAAATCTTCCGAATTGCCAATAACACCCCCGGCATATAACAAGCCCGATCCATCGTGTCATGGCGGAGCGTATAAATCTGACCAGGAGCACCAAACAAAATCTCTTGATGGGCAATAAATCCCGGCAACCGTACGCTATGAATCCGAATATTCTCGTTAGCCTGCGCCCCTCGCGCCCCTACTATTTTCTCGGTTTCTGTCACCAGCGGTTTATTGAATGTTTGTCCCAGTTCACCCAATAGCTGAGCGGTTTGTACGGCTGTCCCACTGGGGGCATCCGCTTTTTGGTTGTGATGCAATTCAATAATTTCTACATTCTCAAAATATTTAGCAGCTTGAATCGCTGCTTGCTGCATTAAAACCACTCCGATCGAGAAATTCGGAATAATCAAACAACCAGTGCTAGCCTTATCGGCAAACTCCGTCAACTCTTGCATTTGCTGCTCACTCAAACCAGTCGTTCCCACCACGGGTCTGACCCCATAGGCGATCGCCGATCGCACGTTTTCATAAACTCCATCTGGATGGGTGAAATCTACCATTACTGCTGGCTGTTTTTCCTGGGAGGCCATCGCTAATGTTGCCTGGAGATCGTTTAATACTGGGATTTCTAACTCACCACAACCAGCTAATTCCCCAATATCTTGGCCTTGAAGGTGGGGATTTCGATCGATCGCCCCAAACAGCACCATATCCTCGGCTTGGGCGATGGCTTTAATTACTTCTAAACCCATTTTGCCAGCGGCACCATTGACTACGACGGGAATAGGAGATGGATTACTCATGGGGTCATGCTCGGCAAAATGTCATTGCTCAGTCTACCAAAATTTGCCTGTCTGCAACCGTTCAAATGAACTAGCCTCATTCCAGTGAAAAACTAGTGTCCAGCTTTTAGTAACACCACCCCAGCGATAATGAAGCCGATCGCGATGAATCTGCTGAAATGTGTGGAGTCATGATAAACCAGCACTCCCACCAGAAAGGTGCCAGCAGCCCCAATACCTGTCCAAACGGCATAGGCGGTACCGATCGGGATTTCTTTTTGGGCAAACCACAGTAGTCCACCACTCAACCCAAAAGAAATCAAAGATAAGAAAATACCAGGCCAAGTTTGACCGGGACTTTGAGACATCTTTAAGCCAATTGGCCAGCCAATCTCGGCAATGCCAGCTACAAACAAAGCTATCCAAGCTGTACTCATATAATTTTGATGCGTTGGTTAATTTAGTTTCTGCGAATGCCAACCAATTTAGCCGGAGTGTTGGAGAGCTGTATAGTAATAGGGCTACATGGGATTTTTTTGATCTCATAACCTCATATCTAAATTTGATGTTAGCAGCAAATTTAGCTACGGGTCAACTATTTGTTAGCTGAATAGTAGTCTATTTGGGCAGGGAAAAATTGAAAAAATTCTCTCTACACACTAGACCATAATAATTAGGCTCAACGCCCATAATTTTAACTTTGGGCATATCCAGCATCCACTACTATTGTTTGACGAGTAATTACTTTTGAAGTGTCAGAAGCTAGAAATAAATAAGTCCCAACCAACTCATCTGGTGTGATTTCGATGGGAATGGATTGTTGTTCATATAAATTTTCATGCTTGGCTTCCGGTGTTACCAATTGCTCGATCTGCCTTTCGGTCATCGTCCAACCCGGAGCTACCGCATTAACCCGGATATGATGTTTACCCACTGCTTCTGCCAAACTGCGAACCATCCCAATAATTGCTGCTTTAGTCGCATTGTAAGCAATCATTTCCGGCTTAGCAACCCAGACAACATGAGAACTAGTCATAATAATACTACCTCGATCAGCTTGCATCATACCTGGTAAAACTTCGCGACAAGTTATGAAGTAATGCACTACATTTAGTTGGAATAAGTCATTCCATTGTTTTTCAGACATTTCTAATAATGGATATCTGGGATCATAGCCAGCATTGTTGATTAAAACATCGACCACTTTTTGTGTTTTTCTGATTTCACCTAGTATTGCTGTCAGTGCTAAGGTATCAGTTAAGTCTACAGAGAAGAAATTAACATTGCCTCCTAATTGTTTACATTCTTGAACTAAAATCAAGCCTTTTTCGTGGTCTTTATCTAGAATAGTTACATTAGCACCCTGTTGAGTGAAAGCACGAGTTAATGCTTCTCCAATACCATTACAACCACCAGTAATCAGAACGTGTTTATTTTTTAAATCGGGGTAAGTCGGATGCATATTTTCTTTTGTTGTGATGTTGAAAATTTTGTTTGGAAAAGATTTTGATTCAAAGAGTAAGCTTTAAATTGCGTTTTCCAATAGCCATTCTTTGCTCTTATTAACGTATGCTTTCATTTCATCTAAATCACCCGAAAATACAGAGCCAGGAGTTTGCCGAGGAAAAGCACACTCAATTATGATCGGATTGGTGTAATTAATCTTGTCTAAAGCTGTCAGATGATTGGTGAAATCAATATGTCCCAAGCCAATTCCTTTTCTATTAGAGTCGGATATTTGATATATGCTAAGTTTATTTCCGCACTGTATTATTGCTTCGATTGGATCTGCCTCCTCTAAATTCATATGAAATGCATCTAGAATAACAGTCATATTTGAGGAGTTGATTTGGTTGAGCATAGTAAAAACATCATTACTACTAAGTACTAATCGACATAGGTAGCGATTTAGTGGCTCAAAACCCAAATTAATATTAAATTGTTGAGCATAAGTAGCTAATTGCCAACAGGATTCTATCAGTAATTCCATGGAGCCTAAATAAGTGCCCATCTGGGGCTGAATATATTCATGGCAAGTAACAGTTGGCTGACCTAATTCAGCACCATAATCAATTAATTTCTTATAATAATCAAGAGCAAAACCTCTGATGTTAGAATCGCTAGAAGCTAAATCTACATTGCCTGGAGTAAGAGAATAAATTCCCAAACCTCTATCTGCAAAAATTCTTTTAGCATACTGGCTGGGAATATGATCAATATCTACAAAAAGTTCTACACCATCAAATTCAAGTTCAACAATTATATTAGCGATATCAGTTAGGTCGATATTGCCAAAACTCCACGTAGTTACACCGATTTTTCTTTTCATTTTTTGGTACTAATTAAATTGATTACTAGATTTGAGAAATACAAAAATTCTCTGTATACTTATTTTGTTGAGGTGTGCGTTTTTGATAAAAGTATATTCATCAAGACAAACACAACAGTAGAAAAACAAGCGCTCACATAAAAAACTCCCTGCAGTCCCCAAACACTAAATGCTGTTCCAGCTAATATTGGTCCCAATGCTTGTCCTATTGATAAAGCTGTAGCATTGACTGCCATAAATCCAGCTCTATATTCTTGTGGTGCTAATCCACCTAACAAAGCTTGAGTTGAAGGAAAAATCATGCCATGTGCGGCTCCAAACAACAGGCTAGGAATCAGCAATAACCAAACATTGTGCAAAGCAGGGGTAATTATTAGCGCTACCATATAGACAATAAAAGAAACCTTTATTAGCATCACCTCTGAGAGTGACTGGGTGAATAGTGCAAGTTGTGAAGACACAAAAGCCATTGATAGTGCCATGCTTGCTAGAATGATACCAATAACTACATTGGAAGCTCCTAAGGTATCGCTTGCTAAAATAGGAATGTAAGTAAAATAGGCACCAAATAAAAGAATAAATAAAGCAACTACAGCAATTAGCAATCCAATTACTTGACGGTTGTCAATACTGCCCCAAATCTTTTGCAAATAATCTTGATAATACGAGTCTGATTTCTTTTGCAGCTCGGGTATCTGGAGAAAAAATAGCACTAAAATTCCTATCGGAATTGCAATTAATGACAGCAGAAAAGGATACCGCCATCCGAGTGTTGCTAACCCTCCACTTAGCAGTGGATATAACGCTAAGCTGACACCGATCGCGCTACCATTGAATGCCATCGCTGATGTTAGTGCTTTCCCGGCATAAAGATCGCTGATTAATGTTAGCGCCAGTGATTCTAGAGGAGCAGCACCGATTCCTTGTAGAAAGCGCATTTCCAACAAGGTACGAAAATTATAGCTAGAGGCGCAAGCAACGCCAGCAAATGCGAATAACAATAGTGCTGGCACCAAAATTTGTTTCCGTCCAAAGCGATCTGCTAATATCCCAGACACTGGAGTCCCAAGTGCGATCGGAATAACAAACGCTGTAATTACCCATCCAATTTGCTGGGAGGGAATTTGAAAATCTTCTGCTATCGCAGGTAATGCTGGCCCAATACTACTAGAACCTAGAACAGCCACTAAAGTGACCGCAATAATGATTTGGAGGTTCTGATCATGATTAACATTATTGGGATTGATGTTTGTCCCACGATTATTTGTTTTTTTTAAGAACTTCATCTCTCTACAAACAGTTTATTGATCTAAAAAGGAACGGCCAATAGCTCTAAACTGCCATTTATGACATTAGGGGTACGGAAATTCTGAAGTATTCTAGCCATCTTGCTTAAGTTGACCGGTTACCTACTCCCTTCCCAGTGTAAAATTAGACATTAAGTGAGAGGGTAGTTAATCTAGCCAAGACAGTTCTGGGGTTAATTCTATGTCTATTTCTTGAGCGGGAAGGGAGTAGGTTATAGAAAATATTTTCAAATCGAGGCTAAAACTTACGAACTAGAAAATGCCGTGCTTCCTAAGCACTCATCGATAATTCGCGAGTTTTAGCATTTCTTTTCTCAGTTTCATATTGCAAATATTTTTCAATAATCTGCCTCACCAATTGTTGATCAACTGTAACTAAGTGGTCTCCTTCGGGATCATAACATTGACCGATTTTATTTAGTAAGATGAAGCGTAGTTCTGTCCCTGTTTTTTTGTTGTCTGCAATCATCGCATCCATCAGCTTTTCAGTAGTTATGTATTCAGGAAGAAAATTATTGAACCCCAGCTTTTCTTCAATTACATGATAATGTCGTTCTACATCTGCTTTTGAAATTAACCCCATTTCTTTACCAAGTTCTGCTGCAATTTTCATACCAAACGAAACAGCCTCTCCATGAGATATTCTGCCTTGTTCTAGCCACTCAATCCCATGACCGAAGGTGTGGCCATACTCCAGGATTAGTCCATAGTTTTTTTCGCTAGGATCTTGTTTGAGAATTTCTAATTTCGACAGAATTATTTTGTAAGCGATTTCATGCAATTCTTGGGCAGAGAAATTGACCTCGGGATTAAGAGAATTTTCTAAGTAATTTAGAAAATTCTCATCAGAAATGAACCCGTTTTTAATCCCTTCGATGATACCACTACGTCTGGAATTAACTGGATCTGTTTTGAGATATTTAGTATCTGACCAGATAAATATTGGTGCATGGTATAGACCAAAATGATTTTTACCTGTTTTACCATTAATAGCTTGCTTGTTACTAAGTGTACTATCTGTTTGCCCTGTCATACTTGTCGGGATTTCGATAAAGCGAATTCCACGATAAATTAAGCCAGCAGCTAGACCAACGCAGTTTCCAACCGTTCCACCACCAAATGCTATCAAAATAGACTTCTTTGATGCACCCTTAGCTATTAAGTTTTCGCAAGTTTCTTCCAAAACAGGGAAATATTTACACTTCTCTCCGGCAGGTACATATTCTAGTTCACAAGGATATTTAGCACAAATTTTTTCGTATAGTTCTTGACCGTATATTTCAAACAGATGTGGCTCAGTAAAGAAAAAGATTTTATCAAACTCATATTTATCTAGTTCAGTGACAAAATTATCTTGGATACCATATCCAAAATAGAAGGGGCTAGACTGTTTTAAATGAGTACTTAATTGAATGATTTTTCCTGGTTCCCATTGTATTTTTTGGTCGTAATTCATGTTCATTCACCTTGAGTGTATAGAAAAGTTTGTAATTTTGTCATTTGTCTGAATGGGAAAATCCGTCTTCTTTTTTTGATTAGGGGAGTTTTGAATTGTCATGAGACAAAACATAATCGCAACCCTAAATTAGTTGCAGATATAAATCTGAGACTATTTCTTTTTATGCAGTAGCTTTAATCCGTATGGACTAAAGAAATTTTTTAGGGTTGTGACAAGCCCCCCACCGCCACACAGATCTTAGAGTGTGTTTCGGGAAAAATAATAGTAAAGATTCTCATTAGACTCATCAAGAATATCATACTTTATTGAATATAGATCTCAATAAAGAGTATGTTTCGCTACAAAAAAGGAAATTTGCCTATTGAAACCTCGATCGCAAGGGGAGAGTCTTAATTTTCCATACCTTTATTCCCAGGTCATGGGGACTGTATAGTGGAGGGGGCAAATAGGTAAATCTCTTTCCCTCTAAACTTTCGATTTGAATTCCTGACAACAAATGTTCGATCGACTTGATCCAATTTGGTTATTTCTAGGTGGCTTAGTACTGAGATACGGCGGGGAACTACTAAAATTCCTTGGTAAAGTGGGCGTGCAACGCCTGACCTCGACTCTTACCATCGCCGAAACCAATCCGGTCTATAGTGCTATTTGTTGGGAACTTGATCGCAGTGGTAAAGTCCGAGATTTCAACGAACTAATTTACACGATCGCGCCTTTGATTCCGATGGCGATCGAATCCCCTGCGCTTCAGACTAAACTCCAGCCTCGCAATGGTTGGGTGGGTTTTGGCTACCAGGGTGCCTATTTCATTATTTATCGTCACGATTTTAAGGTGACTGACGTGCAGACAACTCAATTGCTGTCACTCTTAACCCTGCGGCCTTGGCAGCAACAGATGTTTGATTGGCTGCATGAGTTAGAAAAATCTTACAGTCAAAAAGCCCCGCTCACCATTAGACTCTATGGCGCTAATAGTGCGATCGTCCGTACCCAAACCAAGCGCCAACGTGAAACTCTGGCTCTGGATCCAACGCTAGAAAATGATTTGTTTAGTGATTTAGATCGATTTTTGATTAGTCGGGAGCTTTACACCCAACGGGGAATTCCCTGGCGGCGGGGCTATTTGTTTTATGGACCACCGGGAACCGGTAAAACATCTTTAGTCCAGGCGGTCGCCTCCCATTACGATCGACAGCTAGTTTCCCTGACCCTCACCGATATGGATGATAGCGCTCTGCTGCGGGCTTGGTCAGAAATCAGTGCCAATTGTGTCATTGCCCTGGAAGATGTCGATAGCGTTTTTGAAGGGCGTAAATCTCTGGGGAAATTGTCCTTTAGCGCCCTACTGAACAGTTTGGATGGAGTTGGTGCTGTGGAAGGCAGTATTGCCATCCTGACCACCAATCATCGGGAGCGACTCGATCCAGCTTTGATTCGTCCCGGACGATGCGATCGAGAGTTTGAATTGGGCTATCTCACCCCGGCCAGCTGTGCCCGGATGTTCGATCGTTTTTTTGCCGACCCAGAATTAGCCCAACAAATTGCCGCGAAATTGGGCGATCGGCAGGTCGCCCCAGCCGTGTGGCAAAGTTATCTGCAACGTTACGATCAAGCGGCGCTGGCCGTTGCCAACTGCGACTTTGCTAAATTAGCGGCAGGACAATAGCTGGCATGATCTAAAAAAGCCGTTTTTGGGTAACGTGGGATGTTCCCCCTTGAACTTGGAATGATTTAGCAACTTATTTCACAATAATTTGACGCATGACCGCCCAATTCATATTTTGAATAAGCCAAAAAGAATCCCCTGCAATTATGCAGAGGATTCGATGTTGATTCAGAGTTGGTAAATATTAACTTATCAATGATAATTTAGTATTTACCATTTGTCTGATCACTATTTTACTAAACCAGGTAAGAACTTTAGACCAGCAGAAGAACCAGTGTAAGTATAAGCAGTGTTAGTAGAATTTACAGTGGCGCTGCTAGAACCTTTGCCAGCAGTATTCTGAGTAGCACTGGCCTTATTATTAACATTGAGTGAAATATTGCTGCTATTGCCACTAGCACTTTGGTTAGCAGTCTGTCCAGCAGCTGCAACAGTCAAAGATTTTTTGTGCTTTTCAACATTCAAAGTCTTAGAAGACTGCGCAGAACCAGACTGATATTGGTTTTGGTTAGCAGCAAAAGCAACAGCAGCTTCTTGCTGGTATGCACTAGCAGCAGTGTATTCATAAGCATTTTGATTAGTAGTATGCAATGTAGCAGCTTCATAACCAAAAGTTACAGGAGCACTCCAACCATTAGCATTAGCAGTAGTGCCATTTTTGTTGCTAGCAGAATTAGCCATTGCTGAAGTTTCGCCAGTAGCGACAGCTGCCGAAAGTTCACTGATACCAGTACCGCCACCACTCGCATTTCCACCAGGAGTGATGGAGAATTGGCCTTGAGTGTCGGAGTGTTTGTTGAATTTAATCGAGACAGCAGCAGCAGTAGAACCAGTATCAGCTAAAGCAGCAATAGGGTTGAAGATAGCACCAGCAGCAACAACAATCAAAGCAATTTTAGTGGAGAAAGACATGATTTTATGTTCCTAAGTTGTTAGTGAGTAATAATGTGTTCTAGAGGGAAGTGTTTTAGCTCTAGCTCGTCAATCAAGCGGATTCTTAAAGTAATAGGCTCGTTCTATTATCAGAAGAGCTATTCCATTAGATCTGGTTGGTTGAATTGACAGGTGCTTTGTGGATTTCTCTATTTTATTCAACAAGTTTCACTTTGCATGTAATTACACTAAATGTTGGATATTTAGTGTAATTACATGCTCGTTAACTCGACTGAAATTAATTTGTTCTTTCCATGTTTCTAATATTAGTGGCTGGTTTTGATATTGGCAATAAAAAAACATTTCTTAAGTAATAAGACCGATATTTTGTAAGCAACAATACTAAAATGGGTAGGAAATAAGAAATTATGAGTTAATACAGTTTCGATGCTGATTGATAGTAAAGGTATATGATTTAATATTGAAAGGCTAGTTAGCATGTAGTGATTCAGAATCCTAAATGTATAAATTCCGCAGTACTAATAATAGCTTTAATTTATCGTTTTAGACTTTATAAATAAGCCTTCAGGTAATTAATTAAATACCCCACTTCAAATGAGTGGGGTATTGCAGTGTGTCTTTTGGAATGTAAATATCTGAGACTAAAATTGATGGCGAAAAGAAACACTAAAAGTATTGTCGTGAAAAATATTTGCTTTCGCACCCAAGGTGCGACGGAAATCTATTTCCGCTGCGTTCCAGCTCATATAAATTTTGGAATTAGATTCTGGATCGACCGTAAAGCTTAAATTGGCACCCCAAGGAGATGTTGAGATACTTTGATCAAATGGAGTATAAAAAGCCCCAATATTTAGTCGATCACTAATCTTCCAGCCAATATTAAATAGTGTCTTACTCTCAACGGCATCTGGCAATAAATTGCCCACAAATTGGGTACCGCCTACTGAAATATCACCAAAGTTAGCAGTTACTCCCACATTGACAGAACTTTGAGCCGATCGTACTGGCAATGACTGAATTGTCATTAAACCATCAGCAACATAATTAGCATTAACTCCAACGACTAGGCTGTCCCGATGATTACTACCTAGCGGAATCGCCTGAGTCGCGTTAGCAAAGAGTTGAGTGTAATGCTCTGGATCAGGATTAAGATAACCAACGCCGCCCACGCTAAAACTAAATCCGTGGGGATTAACGATCGAGTAATCAGTCCCGATATAAGCTTTGATATCTTGGGTGGTTTGGGGTTGCAGGCTCACATTGAAAATCGCCCCACCAAAATAGCGCCACAAAGTATTTTCAGTTAGGCTTGCCCCAGTCAAGCTGATATGTGGATAGTAGTTGACGCTTTGGCGAATAGTTTCCACATCGTATCGATCGACATCCCGGTTGTAAACCGTCACATAACCTTGGGCATAGGCATTTTGCAGCGCACCAGAAGTGAAATTTACACCGTTGAGATTAACATCAACAGGAACATTTCCACCTTCACCGCCACCACTGCTTATGATAACTGGTGCGCGCAGAGTTTTATAGTAATAGTCGCGTTCAAATTTTCTCTCCATGACGGGAGACAAACCCACCCATAAAGCCTGATGACTAGCTCCCGGTGGAATTCTGAGGTCATCGCCATGACTAACTGCCGCGCCAGTTCCACCTTGATAAACCGTCAAGCTCTGATCGGGAATACGGAGGGCATTAGCAGCTCGAAAAAGATTAGGATTAACTACAATTTTGGCACCCGGCTGACCGGGGGCAATTTGTGGTTGAAATTCTGGTAGAACTTGACCCAGAGCTTGTACCGCAAAATTGACTAGCTGATTCCGATCGCCATTAATATAGTTGACGGCTCTGATGGTACGGCCTAAGGTCGATTCCACCCCGTTGGTGGCAAAATCTTGATTTAGCCTGGTATAGTTTATGGCAATTTCAGTGCTGAGATCTTCCCGCCGTCCCCCAGTCAAGATTGGGGGTGGAGAACCTTCTGGACTAACGATACCCACAGCTGGAAAATACAGATCCAGTCCATAACTTGGTTCATCCTGGCCATTCGCTCCCCCCTGAAATCCTGGTTGTCTAATAGCCGCTACCGCTGTGGGGGAAATTACATCACCAAATTGGGAGGTGACTTTGACATCAAAAGGCTGCAATTTACGTTGATTGATCACACTGTCATCAATCGTCAGCCCTGGTAAATAAGTACAAACTCGCCCAGAATTATCTAAACAATTGGCATCTAAACTAATTTGCTGACGCACACCCAGTAAGGTTTGGGGCTGAGATACAGAAACAGCAATATCATGACTTTTACTAATGCTACGTGCTCCAGCCACTTCTAATTGAGTGTTGACTCGTAATACCCGATCGGCAGTGACACTTTGAATATTTTTGGCTTGAAACAGTTGATAAATATTAAAATTGAGATCACTCATCCGAAAATTTCCCGACTCATAACCAGATTTGAGGTTGGTTGTCGTTAAATGGGATATTCGATCGCCATTCAGGACAAACTGAGTCGAAAATGGATCAACTTCTTGCGGTGCTAATTCCTGTGGTGTAATTAGATAACGGGGATCTGAAGATGATTCCTGCTGAGGCGAAGTCGGTGCAGAATTTAAGGGAACAGCTGGCGTGTTGTTAGGCGCTGGAATTAAAATGGCGCCTAGATTGGAACTTAATGGTCTAATCTCGGTACTTTCCGGCGATACTGTACGCGGTAGATTAGGAATAGAAATAGTAGGAATTGGTGTTGCTATTTGTGCGACTGTAGTAGGGCGATTCAGTCCATCCTTGGAGATAGGTTGATCAATTTTTTGATCGATCGCTACCAATGATACTAATTGGGTGGAGTAACTATCATCAAAGTCGAACAAATCCTGATTGGTTTTGAGCGATTGTTCATATGCTTGCCCATTGCTACAAACAAACAAGGAGTAACTAGTAACTGCAACAAAGTAATAGACTAACTTATGGATATTTTTAAGAGAATCTAATAGTTGCAAATACATATGAATACTTCTATGAGTTTAGTAATCTGGCTAGCACAAAACATCTATCCCAAAACACTGATTTGCTCTAGAGATAAAGATCTGTTTTTTATCAAATTTGGTTGAATACAGGGTTGACGACACTAGTCTGCATCTAAAGCATTGGTGTCAACCCTGGATATTAATTGTTACTTGACGATGGGAAGGAACTTTAAGCCAGTCGCCGGACCGCTGTAGTGGTAAGTAGTCGCAGTTTCTTTGCTAGTCGACGTGCTAGAACCACTACCAGTATGATTGCTGGTAGCACTATCTTTGAGGCTGGCATTAAGTGAAGCACTACCATTGCTGCCGCTAGCACTTTGGTTGGAAGATTGGTTATTAACCGATCCCTTTACAGACTTTTTGATAATTGCGAGAGTGGCTTCCTTAGAAGATTGTCCAGAACTATGTTGATACTGGCTTTGATTAGTGGCAAAGGCCAGAGCAGCTTGCTGTTCATATTTGCTGGCAGCAGTATATTGATAGTTACTTTGCTCAGATGTATTAGCAGTGCTTGCTTCATAACCAAAAGTTACCGGAGCACTCCAACCATTTGCATTAGCTGTAGTACCAGTCTTGCTGCTAGCCGAATTCGCCATAGCTGAGGTTTCACCAGTTGCTACTGCTGCGGAAAGCTCACTAATACCAGTACCACCGCCACTGGCATTGCCACCCGGAGTGATCGAAAACTTACCAGTAGTATCGGAATGGCTATTGAATTTGATCGATACAGCTGCCGCAGTGGAACCAGTATCAGCGAAAGCAGCAACTGGGCTGAAGATAGCAGCGGTGGTGATGATGACAGCGATTTTAGTAGAAAAAGACATATTGTTGATCTTCCTGATTTTTGGTTAGTAGTGTATGATTTGAGGTAAGTGTTTTAGATCTAGCTCGTTAACCAAGCAACCCCTAAAAACGATGGTTTTTAGTTCCAATTTCGGATCTACCGTCGCCTTTAGACTGGTAGGTGAAGTTGATGGGCTGTTTTGTTTGGTTCAAGAACCAAAGCTATTTGTTGATCATTTTGGTCTGTAGCTGTTTGCTTGGTGTCTCTCGGTAGAGCCATTTGGGCGCTTCCATGTTTCAATACTATTCACCAGTTTTTGGTATGGCAAGAGAGCTATTTGGTTTTAAGCTATAAGACTTATATAGGGGTCAGCAACAATACCCACATAGTCTCAAACTATTACAGATAAACTAGTTCAGCTAAAATATAGCCATTAACCTTGCAACGTATTACGATCGATCCCCAGCAAATCCAAGCTGACCAGCTCACTCTGACCAAAGATCAACAGCATTATCTCAGTCGGGTAATACGCTTAAGTCCTGGCGGTCAATTTCAGGTGATCGATGGGCGGGGGGCTATTTACCTAGCAGTCTGGCAGACGACTGGAGCTAAGATCTTAGAAAAGCTAGATCTGTCACCTGGTGAACTACCGGTGCCAGTGAATTTGGTTTTGGCTATTCCCAAAAATGGCTTGGATGATGTGATTAGAGCCTGTACCGAACTGGGAGTACAAGCGATTTATCCAGTTACTAGCGATCGAACCATTCCTAAATCTGGTAGCCCCAAGCAACAACGCTGGCAAAAAATTGCCCAGGAAGCTACTGAGCAATGTGAAAGGCTGATTATTCCAGTGGTTTATGATCTGCAACCCTGGTCACAAATATTGCCAGTCGCTGCTGACCAAAAATTTATTGGGACTGCCAGAGGAAATTCGCCGCACTTAATGAATTGTCAGCTGGCTATTACTCCTATTTGGATATCGATCGGACCAGAAGGCGGTTGGACAGATCGAGAACTAGCCCAGGCTATCAGCCAAGATTGGCAGCCGGTTTCGCTCGGCTCTAGAATTTTGCGATCAATCACCGCTCCCGTTGTAGCCATGTCGATCGTTAGCAGTATGATTGAGTGTCGATCGTCTTAAAATGACTCATCAACACATCATCACAGACAATTTTTGGTTAAAGGTTTGTGTAATTACAGAGAAATAACCAAAATGCAGCAATTCCAAAACCAATTGATGCCATTCCAGGCTCTTCGCCCTCATCCCCAACCTGACTTTTCCCGTTAAGTCTGATAGCATTTCTAGTCTATGAAAACAGTATT
>CAXTSX010000010.1:0-86380 GCA_964247085.1 uncultured bacterium | reverse complement strand
GACTTGGTTGAAGGCTGGCAGCTGGCTACCCAAACTTAGCGGGAAAAGTCAGATCAAAGCATGGAGTTTCATTTGATGAAGCAAAAACTGTTTTTGATGATCCACTGTACGTTGACTTCTTCGATCCGAATCACTCTGATGATGAGGAGCGTTACCTCATTATTGTAAAATCTAGCCAAGGGCGGTTTTTAATTACGTCTTACACAGAAAGAGGAGTATCAATTCGGTTAATCAGTGCTAGGGTTGTCACACGATCTGAGAGGGATGTATATGAAGAAGGATAATTCTGAACTAGAAGATGAAATGCAGTCAGAATATGACTTGAGAAGTTTAAGGGTTAGAAAGTTTGGTGCTGGGCGTAAAAGTTTTGGTGGAGTAGTTGTACGGCTAGAACCAGATGTGGCGGAGATGTTTCCTGATGCTGATGCAGTCAATGAAGCATTACGATTTTTGGTTAGGGTTACACAAGAGAGCCAGCCTCGTATGTCGCAAAAACAGCCTAAAAATCTATAGGAGTAGATTAAGGGGAGCATGATGAGGCGGCACAAACAGCACAGCTGGTCTGAGATAAGTGTTGTTATACTGAATCTCATCTGTATAACAGGCTAATTTAGGGTATTATGCTGATGAATTTCTAGCTATCATACTACTTGGGTATATTAGGTAGAATGGTTTCAGTCTAATGAATAGTTAGGTGCCTCGCCAACACGAGAAGCCCGAAAGGAAATCAAAAATGAGCCTCAACGCATTTCTCAGCTACTACGAGCAGTCGCATCAGAATCTCGCCAATCGGTACGTCCATCACTTGGCACACGCCACCGCCTTCGTGGGCATCCTGCTGCTCTGGCATCCACTCCTAGGCATCCCACTCATCGCAAGCAGCTTTCTCATCTCTTGGGTAGGTCACTACGCTTTCGAGCGAAATACCCCTGCATTCTTCGAAGCAGCTCCGACCAGCGGGATTCGTGCCTCCGTCGCAAGAAAGCTCCAGGTGGCGATCGGTGGTCTGGTCTGGTCGGGAACGTGTTTTCTGCGCCTGTTTGGCGTCGGTCCACTTATACAAAGGTAGCGCTTCGCGCCAGCCTCTGTAGATTCACGGTTAGCCAGGCCAGCCTGCTTCCGCCCACCGCTCATATCGAATGTTATCGATCGTGCTTCATACCGCAACAATACGAGTCTGGGCTTGTCGATCGAACTGAATAACCCGAATTTTTACACTGGAGATTCGAGGGCTGGAGAGCGATCGAACTCTCAACCACATGAACCCTATTCAGCCAGGCTAAAATAGAAAAACTCAGCCCTCCCAGACAAAGCACCAGATAGCGAGACCCGATCATGATTACTCAAACAATGGTACAGCTATCTTCCTGGATCGAATTCGGCATTCAAATCCAGAAAGTACGCGGACTCAACCTCTTCAAATTCACCGATGAGCTGCAAACCCGCCTAGAAGTATTGATCGTTCAGCTTTGCTGTACTGAAAGTAATCGACAAAAAGCCCATACTCTCACCACCGCAGAAATATCAAATGTCAAGCCTTGCAAAATGGTCTAACAATTGCAACAGTAGATTCAGCAGTTCGTGCGTAGTGTAGCAATGCAGTCCAATATTGAAATTAAATAAGAGGTAATTCTTAAATAATTAAACTGCGGCAGTCGATCGATTGCCACTTACTTCCAAAACAATCTGCCGTGCCCATTCATCCGCCGCGATAATATCTTCCAAACTAGGAGTCAACTTATTATCCGCCCGATGTCGATCGCACACCTGCTCCACCAACACCGGAATATCATTAAACCGAACTTTCTCATCCAAGAATAGCGCCACCACCTGTTCATTGGCGGCATTCAACACCGCTGGCATCGAACCACCCGCCCGACCCGCCGCATAGGCCAAGCCCATACAGGGATACTTCTCGTGATCCGGTTCCCGGAAAGTCAGATCACCAGACTTGACCAAATCTAACTGCGGCCAATCCGTGGAAATCCGTTCCGGCCAGGATAGGGCATAGAGCAAGGGCAACCGCATATCCGGCCAACCTAGTTGCGCTAGCACCGAAGTATCCTGCACCTCAATTAAGGAATGGATAATGCTCTGAGGGTGAATCACAATATCAATATTGTCATAGTCCACACCAAAAAGATAATGGGCTTCAATGACTTCTAGCCCTTTATTCATCAGTGTGGCCGAATCGATCGTAATCTTTTTACCCATCGACCAATTGGGATGCTTGAGCGCGTCCGCAATCGTCACATTAGCCAGCTTCTCGATCGGCCAGTCTCGGAAAGACCCTCCCGAAGCCGTCAAAATAATCCGCCTTAGTCCCCCAGCAGGCACTCCTTGCAAACACTGGAAAATTGCCGAATGCTCAGAATCTGCTGGTAATAATTTGACCTGATGCTTCTCTACTAAGGGCAGCACCACCGGCCCACCCGCAATCAGGGTTTCTTTATTGGCCAAAGCAATGTCTTTACCAGCTTTAATGGCCGCGATCGTCGGCAACAACCCAGCACAGCCCACAATCCCAGTGACAACACTCTCGGCATCACCATAGCCTGCCACTTCCACTAAACCGGCTTCGCCTGCTACCAAATGCGGCTGATAATCCAAACCAGCCAATGCCTCTTGCAGTTCTCCGAACTTGGCTGCGTTGGCGATCGCGACGATCTCGGGTCGAAACTGGCGCACCTGCTGGGCTAGCAACTCGACATTATTGCCAGCGGCAATACCCACCAGCCGGAACTTATCAGGATACTGCGCGACTATTTCTAGGGTTTGGGTGCCGATCGATCCAGTCGAGCCGAGTAAAGTAATCGCTTTCACAATTTTTTAAGAATTCAGGTTCAACCAATGTTACCAAAATCTGGGGGGCGGTGTTCGATCGATCGCTCTAATCAAAACAAGAGAATTCACTTCACTATATCTGTCCCTACTTGATCTGCCGATGAAGATTCACCATCTTTATTCCGATCAGGAGTCGCCAGAATCAATTGGTAATATTCATAATTTTCTACTCCATTGATAACGATGCCCAATATTTTTTGTTGTGACTGCTTTAATAGATCTTGAGCATTTTTCAAATCCGCTGATTCTAACAGGTGAGGATTGGCCACCAATATTACACCATCAGCCATTTTCGATAGAGTAATCGCCTCATCAAACTGACTAAGTGGCGTGGAGTCAATAACTACCAAATCATAAAGAGAAAACCACTGGTTAAATATCTGCGCCATAGTGGTCGAACTAAAAAGAGCACTAGGGTTATTGTGCGGCAGACCCGCTGGCAACAGTCCGAGGTTTTCGGATATTTCAATAATCGATTCTGGAAATTGGTTGCCATTTAGCAATATATTGCTTAACCCAACACTATTACTAACTTGCCAAAGCTCATGTTGCTGAGGATGGTACAAATCAGCATCCACCAACAAAACCCTCTGACCATTTTGCGAGGAAGCCAAGGCTAAATGTGCCGCAATAGTCGATTTACCCTCTTGAGGAACAGAACTAGATATCACAATTACCTGAGTATTTTCTTGATTTTCTAAGAAATTCAAGTTGGAGCGCAGTGTTCGAAATGGCTCATGCTCCGGCTGGTCATCATTGCTAGTGAGCAAACTACTATTCTTCGTCTTTGTCCATTGCGAAAAATTAGGAATATGACCCAAAATTGAATACTGCGCAATTTTGCGTACCGCTGCCGCATTCTTGAGCCGCTGATCAACACGTTCCAAAATCCAAGCCATAGCGCCGCCCACAGATAGACCAGTGAGAATCATCCATAATGGAGAAATTCGACCAGTGGGAGAAATTGCTTGACTAGGTGGTTTAGCAGCTTTCAAGATTGTTGTGAAGGACTTATCCTGAGCTCTAGCAGCCTGTAATGACTTTAACTGAACAGCAATTTTGTCAGACTTATCTCGAGCATCCTTAATATTTTTCTCTAGTAAACGCATTTTATCTTCACTGGGGGAAGATATTGTCATCTGGTTTTGGCCTTTTTTGATCGATGAATTGAGCAATGCAATTCTTTTTTCAATAACATCCCGTTGAGCAATGGCTTGAACTAAATCAGACTGGGATTTTTCGGGAATCCCAGATTTTTTCCACTGCAACACCTGAGACTGAAACTGACTACTACTAACGAGCATCTGCTCCGATTCTTTCTGCACCTGTTTCCAAAAACCATCTTGCTGGCTCTGCAAGTCTTGGACTGCTCGATTATCTTTGATCGATTTGCTTTTTTCTAAGGCCAGCTTTTCTTCAATTCCTTGCAATGTCAGCAAAATTTGTGGAGTGATTATTGGTGGCTGAGTAATAGCTGAACGAAGATTGGTTATAGAATTTTGGCTAAATACTTTTCGTAGATCCTGTAATTTAGGTTCTAATTTAGTCAATTGGATATTAGCTTGCTCAATTTCTGTTTGCAGAATACTAATAGCATTAGTCAACGCTTTTTTTTCGTTTCGTAAATCTGTAATTTTGAAATCTTGTTGGAATTTTTGCAGTCCAGATTCTGCTAGTTTCACCTCACTATTTATCACAGATAATTGTCTGGTTAATTCAGCTTGCTCAGATGCGGCTACTTGACGACGCAGATCTAAATCCTGAATTAGATAATCTTCCATCAACTTTTGGGCTACTTGAGCTGCCCGTTGGGGATCAGTATCGCGATAACCTACTTCTATCGAATTTGGATCATTAGTTTTTTGGACTATGATATTTTCTAATACTTGCTCCGGTTTTCGACTGAGCTGAAGGGCAGTCACTACCTTTTTAGCTGCCGGCAGTGATTGGATCCACTGGGCTGGTATTTTTTTAAAGATGGTTGATTCAGAATCTGTTAACTGTTTTTGATCTTTAGACGAAATCTGGCCTTTAGCTTCATAAACTGGCTGTTGCGAAAAGTTATAAAGACCAGCTGCACCCATTACTGCTCCAAGTGCGATCAATGCTGGTAGCCAGCGACGTTTCAAGATTTGCCAAGATTCAACCAGAGCATTCATTTAAAATTCAGAAGCAAACAATAACGCTATTTATAACAAAGCTTCTGGGGTAATAGCATCAGCAATTTACTCTAAATATTGATACTAGGTCGTTAGTTTTTCAGCATTTTTAGGTTGGGATACCAATGAGTCTTTGGCAAATACATTTAACTGAGTAGCAATTTCTTGGCGCACAATATCTCGATATTCGAGGAAATGTTCATTCTGTGCACAGACGGACATGTAATGGTCAAAAACCTTAGGATTATAAACTAAAATTCCGATTAAATGGTGCCAAAACTTCCAGCGGGTACTACGTTTGATGCCTTGTCGCCAGATGATTAGAGCGAATGCTTTTAAAATAATTAGTTCTGGAAACTGGGCTGGTGGTTGGCACCTCGGTGCACCTAGTGCTCGGAAACAGCGATAAGTTCGATCGAGAAACTTTTCAGCGTCGTAAATCTCGGCAAAGGCTTCTACATATTCCTGAGCAATTTCTGGTAGTGGCCGGGTCGGGACAAAATTCATTAGAGCCGTTTGGTTGAGATTAGCGTTTTGGGCACGCATCCGACCTTCTTTTTCTAAACGGTGCCACAAAGCGGTATTGGGCAAAGCTTGGAGCATGGCAAAGGTTGTAGTCGGAATAGCAGACTGCTCTACAAAACGGACAATCCGATCGCCTGCCCCACTTTTTTCACCATCGAAGCCAATAATAAACCCGGCCATCGGGCGCAAACCAACTTTAGTAATGGCAGCGATCGAATCGCTCAGTGAACCTCGGGTGTTTTGAAATTTTTTGGTCATGGCCAAGCTGGCTTCGTCGGGAGTTTCAATTCCCAAGAAGACTGCCGCAAAGTTGCAATCCACCATCATTTCCATCAATTCTTGGTCTTGAGCCAGATCGATCGAGGCTTCGGTATCAAAACGGAAGGGGTACTGATGTTCAGCCTGCCAGATTTTCAGCTCTTGCAGTAACAATTTCACATTGCGTTTATTGCCAATAAAGTTGTCATCCACCATAAAGACCCCACGCCGCCATCCTAGCCGGTATAGGTATTCCAACTCAGCCAAAATCTGAGCAGGCTCCTTGGTACGAGGTTTGCGACCATATAAGACAATAATGTCGCAGAACTCACATTGAAAAGGACAGCCCCGTGAAAATTGAATCGACATCATGTCGTAAGCATCAAGTTCCAAGAGGTCATAACGGGGAATTGGGGTGGTGGTCACATCGGGCTTCACGCCATCCGATCGAAAGACTCCACTATTTTTACCTTGTTCGATCGCTGCCACAAACAGAGGTAAAGTGATTTCACCTTCATCCAAAATCATAAAGTCTACACCAGCTTCTAGCGCTACATCTGGTGTGGAAGTTGGGTAAGGACCACCCACCGCCACTGGTTTATGATGTTGTTTAGCCAGCTTAATTTGAGCCAACAAATCATCTTTCTGGACAATCATGGCTGACATAATCACGATATCTGCCCAGCTCCACTCCTCTGCGGTGACCGGTCGAATATTGCGATCGACTAGCTTGAATTCCCAAGTCTGCGGTAAAATTGCTGCCACTGTTACCAAACCTAGCGGTGGTAAGACGACCTTGCGATCGACTAACTCCAAAATCTTTTCGTAAGACCAAAAGGTTTTCGGAAATTGGGGATACAGCAGAAGTACGCGCATACAACCTCGGTAAATTCACATAAATTCAGTCAACTTAAGAACTAGTCGGTTCAGCTGCCAACTAGTTCTATACTAACAGCTTAGATCTGAGTAAAAGTTACTATATGGCTATCCATGCTGCCAGCGATTCCATAGATATATGTAAAGAATTTTTATCGCAGCCTGTTCCCCAGCGATTGAAAACATTACAAGATATGGGTTTAGAAAGATATCATCAGTTGCTGTGTCATCTGACTGCCACCGAAGCCAATTACCATTGTTTGCGTCGGTTTTTAATTAATCCTCACCAGGTAAAGTTTCCCCAGCTCCAAGGTGCTGATCTTAGAGGCCTGAATCTCCAGCAGATGAACCTCGTGCGGGCAAAATTCAACCAAGCACTTTTACAGGGTTGCTGTCTCCGGTCTGCCGATTTAATTTTTGGAGATTTTACGGGAGCAGATCTCAGCGGTGCCGACTTACGGGGTTGCACTGTAAGCGAATCACAATGGCAAGATGCCGTTGTGACTCGTTGTGATCTGCGTGGTAGTGTGGGGCTAACCCCTCAACAGCAGCAAGTGCTATGTCAAAAGGGAGCCATTCTCGATTGACTCGACTAAGGTTCGACGATTGTCTCCACTTCTCCATTTGGTTTGAGAAGAACTCGCACATCTTGATCCTTTCCGCTACGGTTCGGTGAAACTACTCTTTCACCCGATCGCAAGAAATTAGTTTTATCTAAATAATTCTTAGAGACATCGCCTTGAGGATTAACTTGAACGACTTTACCAGACTTGTCTAAACGAATCACATACTGGAGTGTTTCGCTAAAGTTAGGATCAGCCTTCCATCTTTTCTGGAAGTAAGATTGAGTTTCGGTAGCTTGATTTGTCCCCGCAGAGTTAGCCACAGGGGCATCTAAAGGATTAGGATTATTATCTACTGGCAATTGTTTAACAGGACTGTCACTATTTTTGGAATCTGCTGGCGCAAATAGATCATCACCAGCAGCTACAGAACCAGGCAAACTATCACTAATATTGGTAGGAGCAGCTGGACGCTTAGCAGTCTTCGCTGGTTTGACAGATTTACCATTTTGGGTATTGGGCTTGGCCGTATTCAACGGTGAATCAGAGCCACCAGCCATCTGCTCCATACTAAAACCGTTACCACCAACTTCAGAACCTACTGGCACACCCTGTGGCACTGGCCCGCCAAATCTTGTGGGGACAATCGCTCTACCCTGTGCAGCAGGGGATTGAGATTTGCTAATAACGGGAGACTTGCCACCACTGGATTTAGAGACATTTCCTTTCCCACCAGAAGGTAAGCCAGGTGACCCAAAAGGTGACCCTCCGATACCCATGTTTAAACCATTGGGGGTCGCATTAGATAAACCAGCAACACTGCGGCCAGGTACTTGAACACCGCCATTTATACCAGGAGTTGTAGGCGAACTAGGCGTAACAAGAACCGCTCCAGTTCCAGAAGCACCGATTGGTTGAGAACTACTGATCGTAGGCGTAGCACTGCTCTCTAAAGCACTAGGTGTTGGTATAGATGATGGTTGAAATTCTGTAGCAGAAGTAGAAGCTTTGGCAATTGCTGTGGGATTGACCGTTGGTTTGCTCGATAAGCTACCTTCTTTACCACCGTTGCCACCTAACAGTGTGGCCGCAATAATCCCAGCGGCCAGGGTTCCAACCCCTAACCATGGCCAGTAGGTTGATAAAGGTGATAGGGAAGAATCCGGGGAACCAGTAAACCTAGATTTATTGAAGGTGATGTTGGGTACTTTAAAGCGTTCTGAGCTTTTTTTCACTCGCAACAGAGAAGATGCTGCTCCCGTACTACTAAATTCTTCTGAATTGTTATTACTATTGTTTTGTTCTACAGACTTAACCACCCGAGGCTCCGTCACACTATTGGCAAAACGATTGGTGACTGATGGAGTAATGTCTGGCTGAACCACTTCTACGGTGGTTTCCTCACCAATCATCGGTGGAACAACAGCGGCTCCGAAGTCAGTCATTTCACCGGTAACGGCACTGCTAATGGGTTGTACGCCTTCGGCTAAAGTGCTAGCTAGATCGAAGAGCTGTAATGTATTGAGGGAAACCATTACCTGGTTATCTGTTGCGATATTACCCAGGTATAGCAGATGGCGAGATAAACCATCGGCCTCTAAATGGGGTTGATCGCCAGTCATGTTGAGCGCATCGATCGGTCGATCGACATTAATGGGCGCATCACCCATTTTGATCTTGATCGAACCATCACCAACCTTGAGATTAAAATTTCCAGGGGTGGGAGGCTTCGGTGGCGAAATATCTGGAGACTGCGGTTGATCGATATTCAGTTGGGGCAAAGGGGGTTTTGATAGCAGCTTACCTACATAACTTTCTACTGCTTGATTCAAAGATTCCAGTTTGCTTCGATCGCCAGTAATCCTAACTGGTGCTTGCTCTGGACGATCTGGATCGGTCAAGCCCAAGGAGAATTTCAGCGGATTTGGCTTATTAAAATTCATCCAAGTCGGAAAAGGCGACTTCTTATCCTCGATCATTAGATCGCAGGTATCTTGGCTATAACGTCTAAAATTTTGATTAAAAGAAGAAGGATTCATAGTTTTTTGATTTATTTTATTTAGGTAAGAGAGCGGTTTAGTAATGATGCCCACAGGTGCTTATGGCCATTGGGAGCACTGTAAAATAACAAATCTATCAGTAGCTTGCAGGCAGCTTTGCTTAAAATATCTGTTGAAACATTGGGAACGTCTTCCATGCGTTCTTGGTACAGCTCAATAAATTTGTCAGTGTAGTCAGCTAGCACCGGTTCTTGCTGGGGCAGTCGATCTTTTTGCCAAGTTTCTTCCAGCAAATTCACTGCGGCTCTAATCCTGGACTGCTCTTGATTAGCTAAATGAGAGGCAATTAACACCAATGCTCGACCTTCTTCCATGTCCAGTTTTTTGCGTCCACCAGAGCTTCTGCGCTGCGGATTAGATTGACGCAATCGCCACAGGCCAACTCGATCGGCTACGACCGACTCTAGATCCAGGTCTTTAGCCGATTGCAACATGGCTTCTGAACCAAGTGCGGCAATCGATTCGAGACTAAGTAGCACCAGATCTAGCTGGGTTTTCATATTGACTAACTGAGGTAGCTCTAGCGCTTGTTGCAGAGCTAATTCGTCCAACTTGATATTGACTGCATGCATTTTGGTGCTGGAATACATAATATAAAGATTAGCTGAAGTAGCTAGCTGACAATGAGCTGTTGCCAATATTGCAACAACTTAATTATATCGGACAAAGACAATAGTAAATACCGTTAAATTAGCTGATTTTTCAGAGATAAAGGTCTCAGCATATTAGCTAAGGCGAGCAACTGTAACACCTGCGCCACCATCGCTATTATCAGCTAATTCAAATCCTTTTACTTGTGGGCTATGCATCAAAAAATCGTGTACTCCCTGTCTTAATTTGCCAGTTCCTTTGCCATGAATAATCCACATTGCTCCACTAGCATAGGCGGCGTTCATGGCTCGATCGATCTCCAAAATGGCAGCATCGACCCGTTGTCCCCGCACATCAACAGTATTTTGACTAGTCCGGGGCAAAATTTTTGGGGATTGACTTTCAGTTTCGGCGGCTGGCTCCTTCGGCTTAGCTTTCCCGACGGCTGGTTTGACTGGAATTTTGGGCTTTTCACCGGTCAAAGATTCCACATCAGCCAAAGAGACTGAGACTTTCATCAAGCCAAACCGCACCTGAAGATTGCCTTGGTCATCCGCTAAAGTGAGGACTTCAGCGGTTTGTCCTAAGCGTGGTACCCGAATTCTTTCGCCAACATGTGGTTGATAGCCAATGGGAATAGCGATCGGCATGGTTTTTTGGCCACTGGCTAACTGGTTTAAGCTAGCAGTGGCTTGCTGAGCCGATTGAGCCGTTTGGGGACCTTGTTGCAGTTTGCGAATAACTTGAGCGATCGTCGCTTTGGCTTGATCTAATTCGGCTTGAATGGTCTGTTCTTGGGCGATTTTAAGGCTTTGTTCACGGGATTGCAAGTCGGTGGCTTTTTGGCTAACCTCTTGATAAAATTGCTCGGCTTGTTGCAGTAATTGTTGTGCGGCCTGCGCTTTTTCTTCTTGCTGACGACGCTGGGCTTCCAAACCAGCAATCACTTCATTAACTTCGACCGTACCAGAGGAGGCAATATGGCTCTCGGCGGCCACAATCACTTCTTCGGCTAAACCTAATCGACGGGCGATCGCCAACGCATTGGAACGACCCGGAATCCCCCACAGCAAACGATAGGTAGGGGACAGGCTCACGTCATCAAATTCGACCGAGGCATTTTCAAAGCGCTCATCTTGGTATTTGAGAGCTTTTAGTTCGCCGTAATGGGTGGTGGCGATCGTCAGATAAGCTCGATCGGCTAAGGTTTTTAACAAAGCAGTGGCCAGGGCGCTACCTTCAGCTGGATCAGTCCCAGCCCCGACTTCATCTAACAAAATCAAGGCCGCTGCTGGTTTTGCGGTCGCTGGAATCGCTGTCAGAATTCTACTAATTCGTCGAATATGACCAGAAAAAGTGGAAAGACTTTGCTGCAGAGACTGCTCATCGCCAATATCCGCCAGCACTTCACTAAACCAGGGTATCTCCACCGGCTCTTTGGCTGGAATAAATAGACCCACTTTAGCCATCACAGACACTAGAGCCAGGGTTTTGAGAGTAACTGTTTTACCCCCCGTATTCGGTCCGGTAATCGTCACCACCCTAGTTTGGGGTTGAATCACTAAATCGGTAGGTACTACCTCTGGCCCTTGCTCATGGTGCTGTTGCCACAGCAGCAGCGGATGACGGAGATGGCGCAGGGTAGTCTGCACCGGACAGTCTTGATCCTGAATATCAATCAGGTGTGGCGGATTGGCTCCTAACCAATTCCCATAGCGCCACCGAGCTGTTGCTAGGTCTAGGGAAATAGCAGCTACTAGCAGTATTTCTAAATCGGTTTGGACTGCCGCGACCTTGGCGCTGAGTTCACGGCAGATCGTCTCAATTTCCCGTTGTTCTTGGCGCTGATGTTGGCGGAGCTGATTACCCAGATTTACTACGCCGTTTGGTTCTACATATAATGTTGATCCGCTAGCCGACACATCATGAACCACGCCCAGAATAGTCTCTTTATGAGTGGCTTTGACCTGAATCACAAACCGATCGCTACGCTGGGTAATGACTGGCTGGTGAATGGCATTACTATGGCGCTGGAGAATATTGTTCAACAGGCGCTGAATACGATCGCGACAGCTTTTGATTTCAATCCGAACCAGGCGCAGTTTTTCACTGGCTCGATCGGTCACATCCCCTCGATCGTCAATGCAGTGATAAATATCCTGTTCGAGTTCGGGGTAGGTACGAATATTTTCGATTAAGGCTTGCAATTCTGGAACATTTTCGCCGCTATCGATCACCCGCCGCAATTTACGCATTCCGGCTAGAGTGCTAGCAATATCGTACAGCTCAGCCCCAGTTAAAATACCCTGCAAACCAGCTCTTTCTAGGGCTAAACCAATATCAGTGATGCCTTCAAAAGACAAACTACTACTCAATTGGCTTTCTAACAGACCAATTTCTTGAGTTTGTCGCAGTAGTAGTTGGCTCTCGGCGATGGTGGTTGGAATTGGTAACTGGCGGGCAGCCATCACGCCCAATTTAGTCACCGCAAAACTAGCCAAATGCTGGCACAGCCTTGGCCATTCCAATAATTCTAGGGTTTCGGTCTGAATCACAATTCACCAGCTCTAAATCACAAATAGCCGGAAGCCCGGTCAGCAGTGGTTAACACTCCTACCCAAATTATAATTACAAAGATTTGTTTAGCGCCAGCAAGTATTTAGAAGCCCATCGCACTGGCTACCGATCGCACGTCTGGAGCAATCCCTTGCTTAAACTGACTGAGACTGTGTTTAATGGCCGTATCCGGGTCTTTTAAGCCGTTGCCGGTGAGGACACAGACGACCTTGGCATTGTCGGGCACCTGTTCTTGCACTTTCAGGAGTCCAGCGACTGAGGCGGCACTGGCTGGTTCACAGAAAATGCCTTCTCGCCCAGCTAGCCACCGATAAGCATTCAGAATTTCGTCGTCAGTGACAGCATTAAATTCACCCTGACTGGCTTCTTTGACATCGATCGCTTTTTGCCAATTGGCCGGATTCCCAATCCGAATGGCTGTGGCCAAGGTTTCGGGATTTTTAATTGGCGCCCCATCTACCAAAGGTGCCGAACCAGCCGCCTGAAAACCCATCATCCGGGGCAGCTGCTGACAGCGACCTTCCTGGTGAAACTGACAGAAGCCCATCCAGTAGGCGGTAATATTCCCACCGTTACCCACCGGGATACAAAGCCAGTCGGGAGCATCTCCCAGAGCATCGACTAATTCAAAAGCCGCCGTTTTTTGGCCTTCTAAACGGTAAGGGTTGACGGAATTCACTAGCGTAACTGGATAATTCTCAGCCATCTCTCGCACAATTTCCAGAGCATCATCAAAGTTACCTTTAATGGCCAAGACTTCAGCTCCATAGAGCAAAGCCTGAGCTAATTTGCCCAAAGCCACATAGCCATCAGGGATTAACACAAAAGGTTTCAAGCCCGCCCGAATGGCATAGGCGGCAGCGGCAGCGGAAGTATTTCCGGTGCTGGCACAGATTACGGCGGTGGCACCAGCTTCTTTAGCCTTGGTTACAGCCATGGTCATGCCCCGATCTTTGAAGCTGCCAGTGGGGTTCAAGCCGTCGTACTTGATATATACCTGCACACCCCGTCCGATCGCTGTGCTAATAGTCGGCACTGGAATTAGGGGCGTATTGCCCTCATGCAAAGTGACGATCGGCGTACTATCCGTTACAGGCAAATACTGCCGATAGGCCGCAATAAGACCTGGCCAGTCTTGACTAATAACTTTTTTTAGATCGGAGCGGGGCTGTGTGGTAAAACTCATCGCGCGGCTATGGCTTGCACTAATTGTATTGAGATATGCTGATATCGTGGCTAAATTACGGTCAGACCTATCTTCCAATTTACCCAAGAATTATCATTGAACCACAATTATGCTGGTTGGTGACAGTAAAGGTCATAGACTGACATTATTGAAGTAATTTTCTTAACCCTAAGACTATGGCTGAAGCAACCGATATTATTAAGCTAGCTCGTTGGATGGCGGCAGATTTTAGCAACCAAGCGCAGGCTTTTGAAAATCCACCTTTTTTCGCCCACATCCGGGTAGGGATGCGCCCCCTGCCTTGGCAACTGCTCGATGGGGTGAGCTTATTTCTGGAACAGGCCTACGACTATATGCTGAATGATCCGTACCGGTTGCGGGTGCTGAAGTTGGTGGTGGTGGATGGTCATATCGAAATCGAGAACTATTTGGTTAGCAACGAGGCCGAATTCTATGGTGGTTCCCGTCAAACCGATAAGTTGGCATTATTGACAGCCGATCGATTGACCAAGCTCCCCGGATGTAGCCATATCGCCGAGTGGACAGGTCATAGTTTTAGTGGATACGTCCAACCTGGCAAGGCTTGTATAGTGAATCGCAAAGGCCAAGATACTTACCTGGCCAGCACTTTTGAAATTGATGCCGATCGGTTTAGCAGTGCCGATCGAGGTTGTGACCCTGTTACTGATGAACAGGTCTGGGGTTCAGTGGCCGGGCCTTTTGAGTTTGTGCGGGTGGCTAGTTTTGCTGATGAAGTACCCAACTCACCCAAAACGCCCGAAACCTGCTAAATTGGTGTCGATTCTTGCACAACAGGTGTGTTCAAGATGACCAAATTTGATAGCAACCCCAGCAATAGTAAAGATAATTTATGAAAGTCTTAGTGATCGGCGGCGATGGTTACTGTGGATGGGCAACAGCTTTGCATTTATCCAACCTGGGCTACGAAGTAGGAATTTTAGATAGTCTGATACGTAGACATTGGGACGCCGAATTAGGGATCTCTACTTTGACGCCGATCGCCTCGATCCAGCAGCGCATTCAACGCTGGTACGAAATAACTGGTAAATCGATCGAACTGTTTGTGGGAGATATTACTAACTACGACTTTTTAAGCAAGGCACTGCAAAAATTTCAGCCCGAGTCCATCGCCCATTTTGGCGAACAGCGCTCAGCACCTTTTTCGATGATCGATCGCGAACATGCCGTCCTCACCCAGACCAATAATGTGGTCGGTACGCTAAATCTGCTCTACGCCATCCATGACTTTTTGCCAGACTGCCACTTAGTCAAGCTGGGAACAATGGGTGAATATGGCACCCCCAATATTGATATTGAAGAGGGCTATATCACGATCGAACACAATGGCCGTAAAGATACGCTGCCCTATCCCAAACAGCCTGGTTCTTTCTACCATCTGAGCAAGGTACATGATAGCCACAATATTCATTTTGCCTGCAAGGTGTGGGGTATTCGCGCCACCGACCTGAATCAGGGCGTAGTTTACGGCGTATTAACCGACGAAACAGCAATGGATGAGCTGCTAATTAATCGCCTGGATTACGATGGTGTCTATGGCACCGCTCTCAATCGTTTTTGTATCCAAGCAGCCATTGGCCATCCCCTAACGGTCTACGGTAAAGGCAGCCAGACCCGGGGCTTTTTGGATATTCGGGACACGGTGCGCTGTTTA
Source organism: uncultured bacterium (assembly GCA_964247085.1). Classification (GTDB taxonomy): domain Bacteria; phylum Cyanobacteriota; class Cyanobacteriia; order Cyanobacteriales; family Chamaesiphonaceae; genus JAAFHZ01. Next base: position 71,048 of record CAXTSX010000010.1, on the reverse strand, counting down.
GAACTAGCGATCGCCAACCCCGCCGAACGGGGAGAATTCCGCGTATTCAATCAGTTTACGGAGCAGTTTAGTGTCGAAGAATTAGCCCAAAAGGTGAAACAGGCCAGTACAGCTTTGGGTTTAGCCGTAGAAATTAAGTCGATCGATAATCCCCGCATCGAAAAAGAAGAACATTATTTCAACGCTAAAAACACCAATTTACTGGACCTAGGCTTACAACCCCATCTCCTCTCCGATTCCTTACTGGACTCCCTGTTAAATTTTGCCATTAAATACCAGCAACGAGTCGATCGAAATCAGATCCTGCCGAAAGTTTTGTGGAAATGATAAAGTTTTGTGGAAATGATGTTGAGATAGAATGGATAAGGCCAGATATTTTGGCTGCGATATAAAATACATCTATTGTTTGGAGAAAATATAATGAAACAGTTACTACGCATTGCCATTACCTTTTGTCTATGTATGTCTTGTTTATTTGGCTTTACTGCACCAGGTTGGGCTGACGAAGCAATGGCACCCATGAACGGTAGCAATAGTGCCGATAGCAAACTGGGCACTGATTTCGGCAAAAAAATTGATTTAAATAATACCAACGTCCGCGCCTTCCGGAAGTATCCTGGCCTTTATCCGACCCTCGCTCGCAAAATTGTAGATGGCGCTCCATATAAGTCAATAGATGATGTTCTAGACATCCCAAACCTGAGTGCTAACCAAAAAGCCAATTTGGAAAAGAATCTAGATAACTTTACCATCACATCCACTGACGACACTTTTAATGAAGGTGGCGATCGCTATAACAACGGTTACTACTAAACATCAAAATCACCAAAGAAAAACCCCGGCATTTGTCGGGGTTTTTCTTTGGTGATAATTAAAGTGTTTTTAACTTTCTATTTCCATCTATTTAAGTTTCAGATCAGTAGGTACCAAAACAGTATCAATGATATGTACTACACCATTACTAGCTTGTACATCAGCTCTCAAAATACTAGCCTTACCAACAGTTACTTTTTTACCGTTGATCTTAATGGCAACTTCGCCACCAGCTAAGGTTGTAACATTGCCAGACTTAATGTCTTTAGACAAAACAGTTCCAGACAACACATGATTCTTGAGAACTTGTTGCAAAGCAGCTTTATTTTCAGGCTTTAGCAATTTCTTTAAAGTAGCTTTAGGCAACTTGTCGAAGGCAGCATCATTAGGCGCAAATAAAGTGAATGGACCTTCCCCAGACAATGTAGCAGATAGTCCTGATGCTTTTACAGCTACATTTAAAGTTTTAAAATTCTTGGTGCTATTGGTTACCAGGCCAACAATAGTAGTACCTTTTTTGGTGCTTGGAGTTGCCACTGGTTTGGCGCTTGGAGTTGCGGCTGGCTTTTTCATAGCATCAGCTGGCTTCTTCATGGCATCAGTCGGCTTCTTCATTGTATCTGGTGTAGCCGTTGCATCCGGCTTCGTCATAACGTCGGATTGTTTATTTTCGGGCGCTGCATTAACACCAGAAAACAAGCTACCGGCTGCTAAGACTAGAGCAATAGTAGAGACCAGGGTACCGCGAAGTTTCTTGCGAGTCATAAGCATCAATTGTGGATTGTAATTTTACGGGTATGTTCAGTTGTGATGACCTATGAAGTTTTATTTTGTTCCTATCATTGGTCGATCGGCATCATTTCGGACAGTCGGCTATTGCGATTTTTTAATGGAGCGTTAAATATGCATAGTAACATCATCAAACACCTGACGGGGCCGCAGATAGAGATAAGCGATCGCCCCCAGCAGAGGGATAAAAGAAAACCCCCACAACCAAGACTGACCACCTCTGCGGCGAAGATCGTCTTTAACTAAGAATGGAAACAGTGCCGACAGCATCAAAAAGTCTAAGGTCATGACATGGATAAAGCGTTGGGTTTGCCAGGAATGTACAAAATCCGACCAGTTACCCTGGATGCAGCCATAGGATAAAAGTCCGATCGATCCGATGCCGATCGCCACCACCAACCAACGATTATCCAAAAATTTCAGCAGTGGTGTCGCTGTCACTATCACAGTTTTATTGGGCTGGCGGAGTCCGAGATAAGGCAAAATTGCAAAAGCCCCCACCGCAAAAGAGGCCGCATTAAAAAATCCGGGCGGGAATTTTTGGTCGGAGCCATCAAACAACATCACAGCAGCATAAATCATCGGCCACAAACCCATCAGATTGAACAGAGCGATAATCAAAGGATTGATCCCCGTCCATTGACCAGTAGAAAGATTGATGATGAGTTGCAATGTTTCTGGGTTATCTGGGGGGGCTAGCAAGAATGCATAACCTGTGAATAGTAGCCATATTATCCAGAAAACCATAGTGATAAATCCCCGAAAAAACGATGTTGAAAATCAACTCAGTTCTGTAGTTACAAGTTCTTTTCTAGATGATGCTGTAATTCCAAACGCCAACAATGCCAGCATGTATAAGACACCAGCATTGAAAAAAATATTGCTAGATCAAGTTTTAAACGTGAATACTGCCCATTACTAGTTCTAGTGGTATACCAGGGATGATTTCATTGCGTCGCTGCCATAGCAAATCTTTAAATATGGCGATCGGGCTATCGGCATCGGTCTCACCCATAATTGGATTGTAGCGAATTTGGGATAATTTCCAGGCCAAGAAAACTTGTTCAATGTGTTTTTGGACAAGTATTGTTTGGTCATAGGTTTCATCCCACAAGCCAATCACGGCGTATTCCACATCACCCACATCATCATACTGTTTATAGTTTAACCAGGAGTGAAGGAAAGAGCCATGGTAAATCACATAGATACAGAGTGACCTCAGGTCATCAATATTGGCAATTTCTAGCGTACCGAGATGTTCATCCAAGATAGAATGCTGGACTAAATCTGCAGACATCGCGGCGATTTCAGGCCATAACCGTTGGATCTCAGATCCTTGTTTGGCAAAAAATTCGGTCACATATTCAGTAATAACTTCCCAAGTAGCTAGCGCAGCGCGATCGAAGAAATTATTAGCAACCACATCAGGCATGGTCTGCAGCCGGGGATGCCACTGGTGATAATTCAATGTCTTGATTTTGGCCTTAATCAATGTCTCTACTTCATCAGTATATAGGGCTGAATTTTGGGGGAGAATTCCGGTAGACCCAAAAATATCTGCTGCACCTAATTTATTGATGTATAGCACCCCAGTAAAATGGTTTTCCAATAAGAGTTTGATCGGGTTGTCTACAATATTCCGGTAATAGGGCATGGCGTATTGCTCCACATTTAAGTGAGCTTGTCCTAAGTGAGATTGAGTTTCTTGAAACACAATCTCTGCACAGCGGAATAACTGCTTAGCCCATTCCCATTGCGGACGAGCATCAGTCGGATACTGGAGGCTTTTGACACCCGGTAATAGTTCGTATTCGATCGAATGAATCTGTAAAGATTTCTCTTGCAGTACAAACCGGGCTTCAATAACCCGAGGGAAAATAGTACCGGGCTTGTCAAACTTGAAATTATATTCCCTAATGTCATAACAAATAACATATTGCCAAGGTTGATTTTTATCTTGCTCCTGCTTCATTTGGCCGGGATTAAAGCCATTGAGTCGCCGCTCCACAAAAAATTCATCACTAAACTTATCCGGACGACAGCGGGTAAAGTTTGCTGGCATGGCGAAGGGTGATTGTAACTTTTTCACCAGGGTGGTGACCCCCACAATTCCCAGCAATTCGATCGGCCCAGCCGGGGCGGTCGGAATTTTGGCCAATCCACCGTTAACGAGCAAGCGTGCTGGAGGCTCCACGCTGCGCGGGAGGGGTAATCTAGCATCAAAACGGGGAATATCTTGACCAGCAATGCCAAAATATTTAAATAAATCTTTAGGTTGTGGTTGGTCAGATGCTGAAGGCATGATGTTTTCCTTCTGGGATATATGCTGTGGCGTTAGCAGTAATTTAGATCAACCTCGATCGATTTGTCAGTAAGAAAAAGTCAGTACTTTTAGTAACGGTATATTAACTAATATGAATGTTGTACTCTATTCCTCACCAATGCCGCTGCTGGATTGCCTTATAATATGTCTAAATAGTCCAATAACAGATGTGGGAAAATGACGGGACAAGAAGCTCTCATAATCATCGACCACTTGCTCAAACAAAATCAACAAGGAACACTAAAGGATATCCAATCAGACATTGTCTTACAAGTCTTAGAAGGAGATTCCTACCCGACAATTGGGGGCAAACTAGGTTACGACGCTGACTATGTTAAACAAATTGCTGCCAGCATCTGGCAGTTGCTCTCCGATGTACTGGGGGTCAAGGTTGTTAAAAGTAATCTGCAATCTATTTTGCAGCGCTACCAAACATCTCTCACCAAGACAAATTGGGGAGAAGCGATCGATGTTTCCTACTTTTATGGTCGGCAAAATACTTTACAGACCTTACAAAATTGGTTAGCTAACGACCATTGCCGAATGGTGGGTATTTTTGGTTGGGGAGGAATTGGTAAAACAGCCCTGTCCGTAAAACTTGCTCAGCAGCTGGAATCTGAGTTTGAATATGTAGTGTGGCGGAGTTTGCGTAATGCTCCCACTCCCAAAAACTTACTCAACGAGATCTTACCGATTTTGACCGGTTCGGAGGTACAAGAAAGTTCGATCGCCTCCTTAATGCAACAGCTTCGCCAGAAACGCTGTTTACTGGTTTTAGATAACGTTGAATCGATTTTACGATCTGGCCATCAAAACGGCTGTTGTTTAGCGGGATATGAAGACTACCTCCAAATCTTTGAGCAGATTAGTGATCAAAACCACCAGAGCTGTCTAGTAATTACCAGCCGGGAAAAACCTAGAGGTATGGCTGTACGCGAAGGCCAGGATCTACCGGTGCGGTCATTGCAATTGACTGGCTTACCCAGTATTGATGCCCAAGCTATTTTGACCGACAAAGGCATTAGTGCTCCCATAGCTGACCAAGAAAATCTGATTAAATATGTCGATGGTAATCCTTTAGCTCTCAAATTGGTAGCAACCAATATTCAAAATCTTTTCAACGGCGATATTCAAGAGTTTTTAGCCCAAGGCAAGACAGTATTTAGCAATCTTTGGGATTTATTAGATCAGCAGTTCGATCGGCTCTCCATTTTGCAACAACAGGTAATGTACTGGTTAGCAATAAATCGAGAAGGTGCCACCCCAGCAAAGTTACAAGCTGAACTATTCCCCTCCGCACCACTCCCCCAAATATTAGAATCTCTAGAAACACTGTGCGATCGGTCATTACTGGAAACGACCCAACAGGGACTGACCCAACAGCCGGTGATCATGGAATATGTCACCGATAGGTTCGTACGGCAAATTGAGCAGGAAATTATCACTAGCAAACTACATCTATTTAAAACCCATGCTTGCATCGAAGCTCAAACCCAAGATTATCTACGCGATGCCCAAATTCAATTGATTCTACAGCCACTTGCTGATCAATTAGTGGCTCATTTTGGTACTCCCAAAAACCTCCAGAAGCACCTGGCCAGTATTTTAGTGAATTTGCGCCATGAAATCCCAACGACCACCGGTTATGCCTGTGGTAATCTGCTGAATCTCTTGTGTTATCTCAAAACTGATCTGCAAGGCTTTGATTTTTCGGGCATGGAAATCCGCCAAGCCTACCTCATCAATGCTGTATTGCATAATGTTGATTTTACCGATAGTCGTCTCACTCAAACTGTTTTTGCGGAAACCTTTGGCGGCATCATTGGCATCGCTTATAGTCCAGATGGCAAATATCTCGCTACCAGTGATACCAAAGGCGATATTCAGATTTGGAATGCGACTAGTCTCAACAAAGTTTCTCATTGCCGGGGACATTTACATTGGGCTTGGGCAATTGATTTCAGTCCCAACGGACAGTACTTTGTCAGTGCTGGCGATGACTACAATTATCGAATAAAGCTGTGGGATGTAGTTACAGGTGAATGTTTATGTACATATACAGGCCATAGCTTACCAGTTAACGCTGCTATCTTCAGCCCTGATGGTAAGACCATTGCCAGTTCTTCTGAAGACAGTACTATTCGGCTCTGGCGAGTTTTACCGGGGCGCTTGAGCCCCGAGATTAGCACTTTAGTTGGACATGAGAGTAGAGTATGGTCGATCGCCTTCAGTCCCGATGGGCGTACTTTGGTGAGTGGCGGTGAAGATTGCATGGTGCGCTTATGGGATGTGGCCAATGGCGAATGTTTATCAGTGTGGCCAGCCCATAACGATTGGATTCGTTCGGTGGCTTTTCATCCGGATGGTCGATCGATCGCCACCGGTAGTTATGATCGCCTGATTAAGATTTGGGATATCACTACTGGTGAATGCTTGAAAACCTTGAGCGGACACCAGCAAATGATCAGTAAAGTTGTCTTTAGTCCTGATGGTCAGCAATTAGCTAGTAGCAGCTTCGATCAAACCATCAAACTATGGGAGATTAATTATGGCGAATGTCTGCAGACTTTTTTGGGCCATCGCAGCCCCATTTGGACAGTAGCCTTTCATCCCAATGGTCAACAATTGGCTAGTGGTAGTGACGACCATACTACTAAGATTTGGAATTTAAAGCTGGGACGTTGCATCAACACTATCATCGGATACACCGATGCTGTCTCTTCTCTTTCTCTAAGTTGTGATGGTAGATACCTAGCTGCTGGATACGAAAATAAAACCGTCAAAGTGTGGGATGTAGAGAATGGAACGGTTTCTGAAATTTTCCAAGAGCATACCAATCGTATTTGGTCGGTTAAATTTAGCCCGAATGGTCATTTACTGGCTAGTTCTAGTTCGGATAAAACTATCAGATTATATGATTGGCAATCAGGTAACTGTCTCCAAACCCTGCGCGGACATAACAGTTGGGTATGGTCAATTTCTTTTAGTCCCGATAGTCAAATATTAGCTAGTAGTAGTTATGACCAAACCATAAAAGTTTGGGATGTCACTACAGGAGAATGTCTACGCACCATTCAAGAGCATCACGCTCCAGTGGTTTTTGTGACTTTTAGTCCTAATGGTCAGCTACTAGCTAGCAGTGATACCAATGGTGTAATCAAATTATGCTGTCCTAACACTGGCCAGTGTTACCAAAGTCTCCAAGAACATACTAATAGCGTATGGTCAGTAGCTTTTAGCTCCGATAGTCAGTGGTTAATTAGTACCAGCTATGATGACACCATTAAACTCTGGTCAGTAGCAACAGGAGAATGTTTACGAACTTTTTCTGACCATCGAGGATGGATCATCCGTGCCCAGTTTAGTCCTGACGATCGATTCATTATTAGCGGTGGCATGGACGGTAGTCTCAAAGTTTGGGATATCCAAAACGGCCAATGCCTAAAAACCTTTACTGGTCATAATGGTTTGATTTATGCGATCGAAGTCGCTGCTATCCAACTACCTGGAATGGATTTACCCAAATTGGTAGCCTTCACTGGTGGGGTAGATGAAAAAATCAAAGTTTGGGATTTAGAAGCTGCTGAATGTTTGGCTACTTGGCAATCCTTGCGCCCCTATGAAGGAATGAAAATCGACAAAATCAAAGGTATCACTAAAGCACAACAATCAACACTGCAAGCTTTAGGCGGTGTAATTAATAGTGAAAGACCGAATATCAAAACCATCGAGACCAAAATGTCGGTCACTACCTATTTACTTGTTTTTAAGGCGATGTTTTGGGGACGATCCCGTTCTTAGTCATCCTTGACCAATCACGACAGCACCAATATACTCTAGTTTGATAGAAAACAAGGTCTGATAATCAGACCCCAGACTAACTTGATTGATTTGTCAGTAAGAAAAAGTCAGTAATTTTCGCCCGAAAATATTAACTAATATAACTTTGTTTATGGCTCACAAACTCGACTACTGGATTGTTTTATAATGGTTGTGACCCGATATACCAACTGTGGGAAAATGACAGCACAAGAAGCTCTTGTAATCATCAACCACTTACTTGAGCAAAATCAAAAATCAACACTCAAAGATATTCAATCAGATATTGTCCTACAAGTCTGGGAAGGAAATTCTTATCAAGCGATCGGCAGTGCATTAGGTTATGACGCAGACTACATTAAACAAATTGCTGCTAGTTTGTGGCATTCGCTTTCCAACATATTGAAGGCGAAGGTTGCTAAAAATAATCTGAAATCTATCCTCCAAAACTATCAGGCATCCCTGACCCGAACAAATTGGGGAGAAGCGATCGATGTTTCCTACTTCTATGGTCGGCACAATACTCTACAGACTTTGCAAAGTTGGTTGGTAAATAGCCAGTGCCGGATGGTGGGTATTTTTGGTTGGGGAGGAATTGGCAAAACAGCCCTGTCCGTAAAACTTGCTCAGCAATTAGAGTCTCAGTTTGAATATGTAGTGTGGCGGAGTTTGCGGAATGCCCCCACTCCTAGCAACTTGCTGAATGAGATCTTGCCAATTTTAACTGGCTCAGAGGTGCAAGAAAGTTCGATCGCCTTATTAATGGAACAGTTACGCCAAAAACGCTGTTTACTGGTTTTAGATAATGTCGAGTCAATCTTGCAATCTGGTCATCAAAACGGCTGCTGCTTAGAAGGTTATGAAGAATACGTTCAAATCTTTGAAAGAATTAGCGACGAAAATCACCAGAGCTGCCTATTGATTACCAGCCGGGAAAAACCGAATGGCATGACTTTGCGAGAAGGTCAAGATCTCCCGGTGCGGTCTTTGCAATTGTCTGGTCTACCAACCGCTGATGCTCAGGGCATTCTCAGCGATAAAGGTCTAGCCGCTCCTCTACTGGAGCAAGAGAAAATCATTAGATATGTTGATGGCAATCCTTTAGCTCTCAAACTAGTAGCTACCAACATTCAAAATATTTTCAACGGCGATATCCAAAAGTTTCTAGCACAAGGAAAGGCTGTATTCAGCAGCCTGTGGGATTTATTAGATCAACAGTTCGATCGACTCTCCATCCTGCAACAACAGGTGATGTATTGGTTGGCCATTAACAGAGAAGGTGTCGCCCCCAAACGGTTACAAGCCGAATTATTTCCATCAGCCCTATTCCCCCAAATCTTAGAAGCACTAGAAACACTGCGCGATCGGTCTTTAATTGAAACGACTGAACAGGGATTAACGCAGCAGCCAGTCATTATGGAATATGTCACTGACAGATTTATAAAGCAAATTGAGAGTGAAGTTATTAGCGGTGAACTAAATTTATTTAAAACCCACGCCCTCATTGAAGCTCAAACCCAAGACTACCTGCGGGATGCCCAAATTCAATCGATTTTGCAACCCATTATTGACCAATTATCGGCTCATTTCGCCACCATAAAGCAACTCGAAGAACACCTCGCTAAAACGTTATCAGCCTTACGTTATCAGAGTAAAACTGGCTATGCCGGGGGTAATTTACTTAATTTATTTGTTTATTTGAAAACTGACTTGAAAGGCTTTGATTTTTCTGGAATAGATATTCGTCAAGCCTATCTCCTCAATGCCACACTACACGATGTTGATTTTACTGGTAGCCAGTTTAGTCAAACCGTCTTTGCGGATATCTTTGCCGGCATAGTAGGACTGTCTTATAGTCCTGATGGCAAATATCTTGCTACCAGTGATACCAAAGGTGATATCCAGATTCGGGATGCTGACACCTTGGAGAAAGTTTCTATTTGTCAAGGACATTTGAACTGGGCTTTCGCAGTCAATTTCAGCCCAGATGGGCAATATTTAGTTAGTGCTAGTGATGATAGTCGGGTTAAGTTGTGGGATGTAGTGACGGGCGAATGTTTGTATACATATACAGGACACACCCTATCAGTTAACGCGGCTATCTTTAGCCCCGATAGCAAAATCATTGCCAGTTCTGCTGAAGATGGCACCATTCGACTATGGCGAGTTTCCCCCGGTAGATTAGGTCCGGAGATTCTTACTCTGCTTGGCCATCAAGGTCGAGTATGGTCGATCGCCTTCAGTCCTGACGGTCTTACTCTCGTAAGCGGTGGCGAAGATTGTACTTTGCGGCTGTGGGATATCGAAACTAGAGCATGTTTGGCAAGTTGGACAGCCCATGAAGATTGGATCCGTTCTGTGGCTTTTAATCCAGATGGTCGATCGATCGCTACCGGTGGCCACGATAGTCTCATTAAGATTTGGGATGTTACCACCAAAAAATGCTTGAAAATTCTGTCAGGACATCAAAAAATCGTTACTAAAGTTACTTTTAGCCTCGATGGTCAGCAATTAGCTAGTAGTAGCTATGATAAAACTATCAAGTTATGGGAAACACATACTGGTGAATGCCTAAAAACTTTTCTGGGTCATAGCGGTTTAGTTTGGACTGTAGCTTTTCATCCCAATGGTCAGCAGATTGCCAGTGGCAGTGATGATAATATAATTAAAGTCTGGAACTTAAAACTAGGGCGCTGTCTCAACACAATTGTTGGCTATACCAGTGCTATTTTATCTTTGTCACTGAGTCCTGATCATAGATATCTAGCTGCTGGATGTGAAGACAACACTATTAAAATGTGGGATGTGAAGGAAGGTTCTGTTACCGAGGTTTTGCGGGAACATACCAATCGAGTCTTGTCAGTCAAGTTTAATCCGAATGGCCCTCTATTAGCTAGTAGTAGTGGTGACTACACCATCAAGTTGTATGACTGGCCATTTGGCAAATTTCTCCAGACTCTACGCGGACATACCAGTTGGGTATGGTCTATAGCTTTTAGACCCGATAGTCAAACATTAGCCAGTAGTAGTTACGATCAAACTGTAAAGATTTGGGATATTGATAGTGGTGAATGCTTGAAAACTATTCAATACCATAGCTCTGTATTTAACGTGGTCTTTAGTCCAGATGGTAAATTCTTAGCTAGTGGCGATGGTAGTGGCTTAATTAAATTGTGCAATCCCAATTCTGGTGAATGCTACAAAAGCTTACAAGAACATACCAATAGGGTGTTGTCAGTGAACTTTAGTTCTGATAGTAAACGCTTAATCAGTACTAGTTCTGATGGCACCATCAAACTCTGGTCAGTGACAACAGGGAAATGTTTGCAAACTTTTTCTGGACATCAAGGATGGGTACTCACCGCTCGGTTTACTGATGACGATCAATTCATTATTAGTACTGGAACAAATGGCGCTGTTAAAGTATGGGATGTGAACAATGGCCAATGTTTGCAAACTTTAATTGGTCATAATGGTATGGTTTATGCGATCGAACTTGCCACCATCCAATTACCTGGCATGACATCGCCGAAACTGGTGGCTTTCACCGGTGGTTTAGATGAAACAATTAAGGTCTGGGATATAGAAGCTGGTGAATGTCTGGCTACTTGGCAAGCCCTACGCCCCTATGAAGGCATGAAAATCGACAAAATCAAAGGTCTAACAAAAGCACAACAATCCACCCTGCAAGATTTAGGGAGTGTCATTGATAGCGAAAGACCGGATCTGAAAACCCTAGAAACTCGCATGTCGGCTACTACCTATTTACTTGTTTTTAAAGCAATGTTTTGGGGTCGCTACCGCGCTTAATCGGCTCCCCTCGCCCAAAGTTGGGAGAGGGGCTGGGGGTGAGGGCAAAAGTCTGGCAGCTTAGATATTAATGCTTTGCGGAATCTTAGAAGGTAGCAAAACATCATAATGGGTAGAACGGACTTCGTTTCTGGCCTTAATTTCCAGCTCAATTGCCTGCAGCCTTTCCTGAAACTCCCGCAAAGGCTGAGCGACACGAACATCTTGAAAATAGGGGGCACGATTCTTTTCTTCTGGATCACCATCATATTGCCCGAGCTGTGTGTAGTAGACAGAACCCAATAAATAAGTCATATTCATTTGATTCTCAGACTGCTCCACCGAAGGCAAAAAGTTAAAATAGTCTGTTTTACTAACTCCCACAGTTGTTTGGGGTGCTGCTCGATAGCCAGCTAAAGGCATATTTGGCATATAAGTCATCCAAGATGACTGCGGAAAATTCACGGCGGCATGTTGGGCACTACCAGTAAATATGATCAGAGTAACTACATCAATTAAATATGCCAAAGTCTGAATCTGAATAGTAGAATCATCAGCAGTTTCTTTAATATTCGGCACCTGACCACCCTGAGGATCAGTTAAATCTCTGATCCAATCTTGAATCTCTGGGTTATTTTGAACAGCCTGATCATCAGCATAAAAAAGTTGTAAGTAGCTAGCGACCCAACTGTGAATTGCTTCCCAAATTAGCAAAGCATCATCTCGGTAGGGATAGTTCGGTAGCAATTGCGGATCATCGACCCCCCGACTTTGCAAGGTCATCGGCAAAAATGATTTATTAAAAGCGAAAGGATATCCTTGGGCACCTTTAACACTCAGTGACAAAGAAGATTTTAGGGTGCCAGCAGCAACCTTATCAACAGTGCCACCGGGATTAACCAGTCCTCTCACCGCCGAATTATTGATAAACAATGTACCCTCAATGTGAGGTCTTAATAAAGCACCCAGCGGATGCACTAGAGGAAGCTGACGATAAATGGCGATCGCGATCGGCTCCATCCACAGGTGAGTGCCCCCTAGGTGAGAAATCAACTCATGATGATTGGCATCGGCGACTTGAACCGTTAACTTTGCTATTTGCCATGCCCATCTTTCTGATTCGGAGGACTGGGGAGAGGGTACCACAAAAATAGGATTATCTGGTGATGGCTGTTGGTAACACTGAATGGCTACCGGCACCAACCTACGATTTGGACAAGTTCCTGGCTCAACTGCAAATAAGGCGATCGGATGATATATATATTTTTGAACCTCATTTTTTCCCGGCTCTATTTCTTTTAGAACTTGATAATCGGTGATGTATAGCCTTTTTTCATCTAAAGCTCTGTGGAGAGAATCGCTATCTCCCATCACCGATTGGTATTGAGCATCTGTCACGGGAAATTTATCGATCAAGCTATCCAGACGTTTAATTACCAATGGATTGGCACCAGAAACCCGTTGAGCAGCAAAATATTTATCCTCTTCTACATGATTAGCAATGTCTGGTAAATAAATGATCTGAAACAAGTCTCGATAGTCTTCAATCTTAGCTCCGGTGTTGGTAGAAGATGCTTGTTTTTGAGCATCTTTAACCATGGAAGTAATTCGTTTTTCTATTATATCAGCCCGATCAGAATTAACATTCTCCAAGTCATAGGCAATATTTTCTGATTTTGGAGTCTTCCGAAACAATATAAATATTCTTTGATAAATCCAAAGTACACCTTTATAGATAGGTTCAATCCAACCCATATTCCCAGGATCTTTCAATAGCATATAAAATCTTATATACCAAAAAAGTTTTTTGATAGAGGAGAAGAAATTTTTATTAACAGCCATGTCATGCATTGCTTGATTAGATTGCACCCTCAGCAACAGTGACACGACATTTTTAGTCCATTTCCCTTTAGTCAGTGATTTGTCCGCAAAGGGGACAGATTTAGCCATTGGATATCGCAGATCAGGATCTATTCTGACAAAGGATTCATAGTTATATTGATACTCTTCTGGAGTAGGCGCATTAGTCATTTTCAAATAACCAAGATAATAAATTTTGAGAGCATTATCATCAAAAACATGTTGTGGTTTAAAGATGGGTATTTATATTCCCAGCAACGCCAAAACCTTTTAAAAATAAAAGTCGTTCTTAATGAGTTTTGATTGGTCATACATAATTTTGATCTTACTCCCACGATAATTAGAATTGCAGTAAGAAAAAGTAAGGAATTCTTCTCGCTCCGGAGACCAGCCAAACTTAACCCAAATAATAAGATTGAACATATAATTAGAGTCTAGGTATAGATCCCAGCTGTCCAAAATCATGACTGAGCAGATTACAAATTTGATGGTAGCCCCCAGACAAGTCTGCCGAGGCCACCAAGCATTGGTCGCCGCCATCCCCCACATCAGCCAACTAGGTCAGCGCCCCCTCGTCATCGGTGGCCAGCACAGTCTGGCGCTAGAACAATTAATACCCCTGTGGCAAACACCTCATCTCCACATCCAAAAAGAGAACTATGCCCCGGACTGCTGCGAAGTCACCCGCCACCGATTAGAACAGTCGATCGAACTCCATCAAGCTGACCTAATTATTGGCATCGGCGGCGGTAAATGCTTAGATATAGCCAAACTAGTTGCCCACCACAGCCAACTACCGATCGTCACCATTCCTACCACTGCCGCCACCTGCGCCGCCTGGACAGCTCTTTCCAACATCTACACCCCCGAGGGTGCCTTTTTGTACGACATCGGCTTACCCCATTGCCCCGACCTATTAGTTTTAGACTACGACATCATTGCCACCGCCCCGCCGCGCACTCTCACTGCTGGCATTGGGGATGCGATCGCCAAATGGTACGAAGCGAGCGTTAGTAGCGGGGACTCCGATCGAACTCTCTTAATCGCCGCCGTCCAACAGGCCCGGGTCTTGCGCGACCTACTTTTCCAAAAATCGGCCGCTGCGATCGCCAACGTGGGTGGTGCCGATTGGCAAGAAGTGGTCGATGCTACTGTTTTACTAGCCGGAGTGATCGGTGGTCTCGGTGGTGCCCAATGTCGCACCGTCGCCGCTCATGCCGTCCATAACGGACTCACCCACCTCCCCGCTTGTCATAACGCCCTCCATGGCGAAAAAGTAGCCTTCGGGATTCTGGTGCAGCTGCGCCTAGAAGAAATGATCGGTGGCCATCAACTCGCCGCCACCACCCGCCACCAACTCCTCGATTTTTATCAGCAAATTGGCTTGCCTAGCACCCTGGCTGACTTAGGATTGGCTCAAGTCACCCTCGCCGAACTACAACAGGCCGCCTTGATCGCCTGCCAACCGCAATCGGATATTCATCGATTACCGTTTGCAGTGGTGCCCGAGCAACTGGTAGCAGCAATGGTTTCAACCACTACCGCCCCATTACCTCAATCTAGTTGGACTTCTTAGCCAGTTCTTCTTTGAGCATTTTTTGATAAAGACTAGCCAGCTGCGGAGTCACCGCATTATTTTCGATGCCATAACCCAAACTAGTCCAAGTCCGGGACAAAAGCTTTCTGACCGCTTCGACATTGCCTTTACGCAACTCAGCCACCAAATCCATTCCCCAAGCTTTGGGATCATTCAGCCAGTTGTACATCACCAGATCCTGTTGTAAAGGAGAAAAACTGTAGTGACGATCCCAGGGCCAGCCTTTCTCCTCAGCCTTGTAGCGACGGGCTTTTTCTGCCCAGGTAGTATTTAGCATCTGATACCGACCAGCTGCCGTACTGCAATTGCCGGTATTCGGGCCAGCCTTAATACCGGCACAGATATTAGGGTGTTTCTCCAGATTTTTGGCTCGGCCACCGCCATAGATTAACGAATAGGGCTGTCGATCGTTCGATTCACTAGCCGAAATCATCCGCATCAAAGTCCGCAGATAAGGATCACCATCCTGCATCACCAACGAGGCATTGGCGTAACGGAATAACGGGTCTTTGACAGGTTGCTCCGGTTCGGAGGTCAGCAAGTTACCCAAAAGGACCAAGCTCATTCCAGCTAAACTCACCGCCACCAACAGGCCAGCCACATTTTGCGGCTGTTCTAGAAACCTTACTCTAAACACTCGCAAATAGTTCTTCCCAGTTTTTACTAGTCGCCGTAGATTGACAAATAATTTCGACAACCTTATTCTCAGCCTCCGCTAGAAATAGTGCTTCCACACAGACTTCCGCTACCTTTTGGCGAGGAATACTGCCCTCAAATAAGGTATCAGCCTTAGACATTACCAGTGGCCCGGCAGTCAGCTCATTTTTCAAACCGCCTGGCCGGACGATCGTATAGGTCAGACCGCTGTTTTTCAGATAATTTTCGCCCTGCTGCTTCCAGTACAAGATCAACCAAAACAAATTGAGTGGATGGAACAATTTAGAAACACAGAGGGAAGTGACAATTACGAATTTATTGATATTTTTTATTTTGGCGGCGTTAACCAAATTTTTGGTACCTAGATAGTCCACTTGATAAGGGCCGGTGGGATCCAGGCTAGGTTTGGCACCAGTGGTACAAATAATGGCATCGCAATCAGCCATCGCCGTGGCTAAAGTCGCAGCGTCACCCACATCGCCTTGCACCAATTCCACCGCTGCCGGGAGGAGCAATCTAGCTTTTTCGAGATCCCGCACCAACGCCCGGACAGCAATCTGTCGATCGCACAAGATTTGGATGACCCGTTGGCCTGTCGCTCCAGTGGCACCAGCTACAAATACTTTCATTACGATATGTTAAGCTCAGGTTAGTGAAATGATCAAGAATCTATCTCTCCTTATGGTAAAAGAAAAAATATCTTCTGGAGAAAGCAAATTTATCACAAAATTTCGGCAACATAGATCACCATCAGATCATCTATAAATCGGGGACAATATCCGGTGAACGGTTTTTTCAGCCTGTAGTAGTAAATTGAGCGACATATAAGGGAATAGTGAGATTGATGCGCACAACGTTAATGGAGCAGCCAGCGGTGGTCAATCAGAAGCAACAATGGCGATCGGTACAGACAGCCGATCAGCAGGAGTCGCTGGCAACAGTAGATAAAAACAAGGTGGACAAGACCATATTTGCTAATCGGTTTGCAGACAAGATGCCGATGAATGCCGACATCAAAACGGTCGCCCAGTATTTAGATCAACACCCCGATTGGTTTACCAGATGCGCTCAGCCCATGCAAGTAGAAGCCCTCAGTGCCAATGGTTATGCCATTACGATCGGCAAGTTTAATTCTTTTGGTTATGTAGTGGAACCGAAGGTGGGCTTGGAGTTGCTGCCCCAAAACCAAGATATATACCCCATTAAAACTATCAGCATCCCTGACTATCAAGCACCAGGCTACGAAGTAGATTTCGATGCGGAGATGCGGTTAGTGGAAGTGGTTCAAGGCCAGCGACGGATCACTCAGATAGAATGGAACCTCAATTTGGAGGTGGCCATTCAGTTTCCTAAATTTATCCACAAGTTACCCCAATCGGTGATTCAAAAGACTGGTGATAATTTACTTAAGCAAATTGTTCGTCAGGTTTCTAAACGTTTGACTCAAAGAGTCCAAAAAGATTTTCATGGCCAGGCCGGGTTGGCTATTCCTAGGTAAGTAGCTGGACATCGGCATTCAAACCCACAGCTTGACTGATATGGTCGAGGCCAGCTCTTTCTAACTCAGTGAGTAAACCGGCTAAAATCCGACTGACTAACCACGGGCCTTGGTATGTCCAGCCGGTGTAAACTTGTACCAAGCTAGCGCCAGCGGTGATTTTGTCCCAGGCATCCGCTGCCGAAAAAATACCGCCCACACCAATAATGGGTAGCTGCCCCTGACTCACCTGATAGATGAAGCGAATTACGGCGGTCGATCGATCTCGCACCGGCGCACCACTAATGCCGCCAGCTTCATCAGCTAGGAGCCGACCAGTGGCAGCCAGGGTTTTGGTCTGGAGGTCAGATCGATTGATGGTGGTATTGGTGGCAATAATGCCAGCCAGTTGGTTTTGCTGCGCGACTTGTACAATCAACTCAATATCTTCCCAAGCCAGATCGGGCGCAATTTTTACCAACAAAGGCTTCTGGTTCTGATTAACTTGCTGAATCTGCGCCAAAATTGGATTTAACAGCTCCACATTTTGGAGATTCCTTAAGCCAGGCGTATTTGGGGAGCTAACATTAATCACAAAATAATCCCCATAGGCTTGCAGCCGCTGGAAACTGCCCACATAGTCGGCAGCGGCATCCTGCTCGGAGGTGATTTTAGACTTGCCCAGATTGATACCGATCGGATTAGTAGGTAATTGCCCCTGACGAGCAGCTAACCGCTCCGCCAGCACTGCACTACCCTGATTATTAAAGCCCATTCGATTTAAAGCGGCCTGGTCAGCGGGGAGCCGAAACAGACGGGGTGGAGGATTACCAGGCTGAGCGTGGTAGGTGACGGTTCCCAGCTCGGCAAAGCCAAACCCCAAATACGGCCAAATCCCAGCAGCAAGGCCATCTTTATCAAAACCAGCGGCCAGTCCCACCGGGTTGGGGAAGTTTTGCCCCCACATATTTTGCTGTAAACGAACATCGGCAAGGCAAAACAGCTGTTGCCAACTGGCTTTGAGGAGAGACGAACCAGGAAAAGTATTTAGATCGATCGAACTCAACAAAGCTAGCGATCGACGGTGAACAGCTTCTGGATCGGATTTTAAAAGCTGAAAAAGTAGTGGGCGCAGAGCAAGTTGATATATATCCACGGTCAAAAACGAAACAGCTAGGTGCAGTGATTTATTATGCGCGATCTGGTGAGCACCTGCTGGATCAAGTTGCAGCAAAATGTAGCATCAATGTAATTTTAGTGATTCAGTGTTTTCAGTAACTCAGTAAATATAAATTTTAAGTCTATAATTATCCTCAAATTAAAAATTTTCTATAAACATTTAACTTTTTATTCAGGGTTAACCGGGTCACCATATTGTCAGTTAACTATAATGGCGCGTTTGCATCTTCACAGTTTCAGCGCAAAATCCGGGAGTTAGAACAGGACGTTTTACGGATGGGGATTTTGGTGGAGAACTCTTGCCGACTCTCCCATGAGGCGCTATTTGAGCGGAATCTGCAGGCGATCGATCAAATCGTCAAATTAGATGAAAATATCGATCAGTTCTACCGCCAAATTGATGGTCAAAGTGTGCAATTAATGTCGATCGCTTCGCCAGTGGCTCAAGACTTAAGATTGCTAAGTGCCTTTATTCAAATCGTTCGTGATTTAGAAAGGATCGGTGATTATGCTGAAGATCTCAGCAAAATAGCTGGCAAATTATTTCGGTATCCAGCTCATGAATGTATGCCAAAGATTAAGGAAATGTCTGAGAATACTCAAAGGATGCTAGACCAAAGCTTAACCGCTATCACCAATCTAGATGGGCAAGCTTACCAAGAGATCGATCAGCTCGATGACCAGGTCGATCAGGCCTATAACGAGGTTTATCGAATACTATCCTCACAGTCAGATTTTCAAGGGTCGTTGGAACCAGTTATACTGCTGATTCTGAGTAGTCGCCACCTAGAACGGATGGCTGACCACGCTAATAATGTGGCCAGGCGCATCCGCTACGTGGTCACTGGGGAACGCAACTAAATCAAAGTCTCAAACAAGCTCGACAATCTTTCAGGGGGACAGCCAATGTTTTATCTGCTCTATTCGCTGGTGGGGTTGGTTATTGGTGGTTTAGCTAGCTTTATTTGGTTTCAGTTTAAAAATACTGCCCAACTACGAACTATCTTGAATCTGATTAATCAAAAGACAGAGGATCATGCTCTATCAATTGATTCTCGATCGGCTAGTTCTCGGCCAGTCCTATCCCAACTAAGAAGGAGTGCCGTACGCATCAATAATCAACTCCAGGAAACAGAAGAAGAGTTAAAAAGCTGGCAAGCTCTCTGTCGAGCAGCTCCGATCGGCTATATGCAACTTGATGCTAATAATCAAATTTTTTGGTGCAACACCCAAGCACAACAACTACTTCACCTCACCAATTGGTCGCCAGATAGACCACCAGTATTACTCGCCGTAGTCCGTTCTTTTGAGTTAGATCAGCTAATTAGTCAAACCCGCCAGACCCAAGTTGGTAGCGCATTGGAATGGCAGTTATATCCTAACTACAGCGACAAATCAGCAGATGGCTTAGCAACCACCATTAAAGCTTCGACCGTGCCGTTGCACCAAAAAGCCGTGGGAGTTTTCCTAGAAAATCGCCAGCCATTAGTCGCCATCAATAAAGCCCAAGAACGCTGGACGACAGACTTAGCACACGAGTTACGCACACCCCTAACCTCGCTGCGCCTAATGACTGAAACCATTCAAAACAAGGTGGAACCATCACTCCAGCAATGGACTGATCGAATGATTCCAGAGATCGATCGACTCACCAAATTAGTGCAGGGCTTTTTAGAGTTAAGTCAGCTCCAAGAAACTTATCAGCAACAGATTAAAAAACAACCTATTCAGCTCGATCAATTAGTTGAAGATGCCTGGAATATTTTAGAACCGTTGTCTAATCAAAAAAACATTTCTTGCCAGCAAACGGGTGACACCAACTTTACCTTGTTAGCAGATCCGGTTAGTCTCACCCAGGTTTTAATCAATATTTTTGATAACGCCATCCGCTACAGCCCAGAAGATAGCAAAATTCGAGTCATTACCCGTAGCAAGGCAGAAATAATAGAGGTTGATATTATTGACGCTGGTAATGGCTTTAATCCGAAGGATTTAGATCAGGTGTTCGATCGACTGTTTCGCAGCGATCCTTCCCGTTACCAGCGGAACCCCGCCAATACAATCACCACCGGCAGCGGTTTAGGACTATCGATCGTCAAGCAAATCATCCTTGCCCATGGCGGCAACATTACAGCTCAAAATCATCCCAAAACTGGCGGCGGCTGGCTCCAAATTCAGTTACCAATTCACTGATTAGTACAATTATATTTTGAATAGTTGAAGCATTGTGGGGTAGAATTCTCTAAGCATAAATACTGAGTATTATGTATGCTTAGATACATAGATCATGCTATTTTCCATAGTATTCTTTAAACTGTAGCAAAATACACGGGTGTGAGAAGCATGTTTTCCCCAATGACAAGTACAAATATTAAACTTTCTAGCTTGATCCTCAGTCTGGCTCTGATGGCAGCTAGCAGTCCAGCGATGGCTAAGGATGCTCCTGCTCCCGAACTACAAGCGCCGATCACTGGTAACAGCGAAACCCAGCCAGCTGGCGAAATGGTTAATCCATCCGATCGCAATTTTCAAGCATTGCAACGGATCAACAACCGCTACCAATGTGGTGTTAGCACCAGTCAAGAGCCTGTCTCGCGTTCAGCTTTCTCCAAAAACGTGGAAGTTTGTCTAAATTCTTTAGAAGCTAAGTTAGCCCAGTCTCCTGGCGCGGCCTCCCAAGAAGATATGGAGCTGTTAAAAGAATTGGTTGCTAACTACCGCCAAGAAATGATTGGTCTGGGCGATCGAGTGGAAAAAGTTGAAACAAAACTAGCCCAAAACAAAGAAGCAAACGTTTTCTCTCCCAACACCAAGTTAGTTGGTGAAGTAATTTTCGCATTAAGTGGTTACGGTGGTTCTCCTGGTGCTAACCCCAGTGGTACGATCTTCTCCGATCGCGTCCGGTTAAACTTCGATACCAGCTTTACCGGCAAAGATCGCCTACGTGCCCGGATTCAAGCCCGCAACACCACTCCTTTCAGTGGAGCAGCAACTACCGGCACCAATACCACTCGTTTGGGTTTTGATGGTAACGAAGAAAACGCTGGCTTTATTTCCTTGCTGCAGTACAAACTGCCGCTGGGTGACAAAGGCAACATCATTTTAGAAACGGTTGGCAGTGAGTACAACGAAAACATGTACACCTTCAACCCGCTGCTAGCCCCAGCTGGAACTGGTTCTATTTCACGTTTTGGTCGCTTCAACCCCATCTATCGACTCAGTGGTGATGGTGCAGCGGTTACTGCAGACTACAAACTGGCTGACAAAATTACGGCTTCAGTTGGCTACGCTGTCCCTGCCGGAGCAACTCCAGCGCCAGCTACACCAACAGCACCAGCCGCCAATCCTAGCACCGGTGTATTTGGGAGCAACAATTCCATCATCGGTCAACTGCGCTTTGAAGCTAGCCCCGGCATCGACCTGGGTTTGGCCTATGCTCGCTCCTATAGTTTAGGGGGCACAGGGGTTGCTGGTAGCACTGGTACCGCTTTTGCCAATAATCCTTTTAACGGGGTGCCAACTAGTGCGAACCACTACAGCGCTATGGCTAGTGCCAAACTGTCCCCTGGTTTTGTACTTTCTGGCTGGGCTGGCTTAGCTAACGCCAGAGCAGAAGGTGGTACAGACACAGCCAACCTGTTCAACTACGCTGTTTCAGCTGCTTTCCCTGACTTTGGTGCTAAAGGCAACACTCTTGGTTTCACTGTTGGATCTCCACCAAAAGTAACTGGTGGTACAGTAGCCGCTCGGGTTGATACAGCGAATCCTCTGCACCTAGAAGCAATCTACAAGGTTAAACTTAACGACACCGTTGACATTACACCCGGTCTATTGCTAATTACCAATCCTGATACGGCCACTAAGGGTACTGAGTATGTAGGTACCATTCGTACCACATTTAAATTCTAGGATTCGCTCACATTCTGGATACTATTTTTTGCCCTCAATAATTGAGGGCATTTTTTTCTCTCAGCCAAACCGATAGCCAAAGCCTCGGACTGTCATTAAATACTGCGGACGACTGGGATCGTCTTCGATCTTGGAACGGAGCCAGCGAATATGTACATCTACTGTTTTGGTATCTCCCATAAAATCTGCGCCCCACACTCTTTCAATTAAAAGATCTCTGGAGAATACCCGGCGGGGATTCTGCATAAACAAAATCAACAGAGCAAATTCTTTCCGCGATAGGTTGATTTCTTTGTCGTTTATCAATACCCGATATTGCTGGGGATAAAGAATAATATTGCCATGTTCGATCGTCTCCTCCAGATCAGTCTCGATCGCACCGGAGCGGCGAAACAAAGCCCGACAGCGTGCCCGCAATTCCGACAAACCAAAGGGTTTCACTAAATAATCATCAGCACCGATCTCCAAACCCGCCACCCGATCGGCCTCACTACCCCGCGCACTCAGCATCAAAATGGGTACGATGCTACCCTGTTTACGAATGAATTGGCATAGGTCTAAACCATTAATGCCGGGCAGCATTACATCTAAAATAATCAGATCGATCGATATCTTATCGGCCTCACGATCAGTGATCATTTGACCAATAATGTCGATCGCTTCCCGACCATTACTAGCCGTCAGCACATTGTAGCCTTCACTAATCAAAAACTGACTGACTGAATCACGAATTGCAGTTTCGTCTTCCACCACCAAAACACATTTTTTAGCAATAGAGATTTGCTGAAAATTAGAACTGATCCTCGTCATAAAGCTACCGAAACAGCAAATATTATTGAATACAAACTGGGGAATGATGCCCCATGCTTGCTTGTACCACGATTTAACACATCTCTGTATACCTCTTAACCAAACCCTAACCTAAAGATTACCTTTTCTTCGGTTTAGACCTATATGGTGGTGGTATTGCTAGCCAGCAGGCCTTTGCTATGCTTTTAAATCTTCCCCGTCCAGAAGTTTTCCGGTTCCCTTATGCTGATCGCCAGTTAGAAGAACTTTATCAGCATAAAAATTTTTTGAATTATCAAAAAGGCAAAGAAATTCCTCTCTTTCAAAAAGATATATTGTTAGTGCAGCAAGGCATTGTGCGGATCTCTACCCTCGACGATGAAGGTGATAGCATCTTGCTGGCTCTAGCCTCTTCGACCATGCCATTTGGATTACCGCTCACCTCTGTTGAGCCTTACATTGCGACAGCCCTCACTAACGTCAGCCTGCTCCGCTTTACAGCCGCCGAAATTGATCAATATTTCGACTTAAATCGTTTGATTTTGCGGGGAATCGATCAACGTCTCCAGCAATCGGAAGCGATCCAATCAATCTTAGGCGGTCGGCATATCCAAGAACGTCTTTATCGCTTCTTGCTACTGCTAGGCAAAGAGATTGGAGAACCAGTCGCAGACGGGATGCGCCTAACCGCCCGCTTAACCCACCAACAGTTAGCCAGTACAGTCGGTACTACCAGAGTAACGGTCACTCGGGTATTAGGGAAGTTACAAGAAAGCGGCAAAATCAAGTTTGATCATAATCGTCATATGGTGGTTGCAGCACCGCCACACAAAGTGCTTCACCCAGTAAAATCACCCATAGCAATGGTGAATTAGGCTCTAGAAATATTTAGATATTAGATTTTGGCTGTCAGCACTATTCAGAGCACTACTGAGTAGTGTTTTTTTATAAAGTATTCGGACACACAAATAACCAAGCAATGATTAAACAGCTCCCAAGACGATCCCAAGATATACTTCGATCGATTAAATCTAGCTATCGATTGGCCATCATATTCTTCGTATCGCTCCTAATTATCACGGGCTGCGGCCAACCACTCTCCTGGATGAACAAGACATCTAGCCTGCCCAGCAACACCATCATCATGATTGGAGATGGCATGGGTTGGGAAATCACTAGAGCCGCAGCGATCGCCAGTCTCATCAAAAATGGTAAAAAAGGCCGCACTCTGTCAGACTTTTACACCAAAGAAAAAGGCTTTGGCCTGAATATGCAAAAGCTGAAGGGCTATGCCTTAGCTACCACTTACGGAACAACAGTATTGGGAGCTGATGGCTTATATAGCAACGATCTTAGTGCGTTAGATGATTCCCAACCCGAAACAAACAAAAGTCCAGTGAGGCCAAATTTTCGCTTTAATCCTAGTTTCAACCCCGGCACCAAGCCCAACGGTGCAGCAAGTTCAACTAATGCTGCTGGCAACTTGGTAGGCTACGACCCCCAAAGAGGTGGCGTCAATCCTTGGACTCCCGGTAGCGATAAAGAATACATCAAACATAGCTATCCCGATTCCGCCAACACGGCGACCACTCTCTACACTGGAGTCAAAAGCTACAACAACGCGATCGGAGTAGATATCCAGGAAAAAGCACTAGAAACCATCCTCAAAACCGCGACTGACCAGGGTAAGTCCACGGGTTTGGTAACATCAGTACCGATCGATCACGCCACCCCCGGAGCTGCCGCCGCCAACGTCAATCGCCGCACCAAATATGATGTCAATTCACCAAAAGCCTCACCCCTCGATAATATTTTGCAGCAAGAACTGCGCACTTATCAGCCCACCGTCTTACTGGGCGGCGGTCATCCCCTCGCCAACATCAAGACTCCTTTGTCAGCGGGTGTCGAACCAGATTTCACCTATATCAGCGACCAGACGTATCAAACCCTAAAGGCGAAACCCAATGACAATATCTATGGCTATACTTTTCTGGAAAGAGGCCCCCAAGCCACCAGTAAATTATTAGCCGCCGCCGCTAAAATTCAACCCGATCGCGGCCAGCGCTTACTGGGAGTCTATGGCGCAAGAGGCCAAAATGGTAACCTACCGGTCAGCTCCGCCAACGGCGATTACAGCACCACCGGCCTAGACATGCAGAAAGTCCACAGCACTCAAGGACTACAACCAGATATCGATCGACCATTAACCACCGGGCAAACGTCAGAACAATTTATTCGTCAAGAGCGTGATGAAAATCCCACCCTCAGCGATCTAACCACCGCCGCGTTGACTGTCTTAAACAAAAACCCACGGGGGTTTTGGTTGATGATTGAAGGGGGTGATGTGGATTGGGCAGCCCACGACAACAATATGGACAATTTGATTGGAGCTGTTTTGGACTTTGATCGATCGGTCGGCCAAGTGATTAGTTGGATTGAACAACATGGCGGCTGGCAACGCAATCAGCTAATTGTCACCGCCGATCACGATCACCACCTGACCCTCAATCCAGATTTCCCAGCCCGGCTAATTAATCAGGGCGCCCAAAAATTAACCGATATTGACGAGAGCAAAGAGGCTGGACATTATTGGGGTTCCGAACCAGTGGCTCGTCCAGACGACCAAGGAAAAACAATCAAGGAAACTGGTAAGTATGGCTGGGGCAGCCATACCAATAGACCAGTCCCAGTGTATTATCAGGGCTTTGCATCTAGTGTTTTAGATCAGTCGATCGGCCAAGGATTCAATAACTACAACTCCAATATTCCCGGAATTCCCGGTCTCATTGATCAGGTACATATTTATCAAACCCAATTAGCAGCAGTGAAAAAGACCAAAGAATAAGCACCAGGGGAAACGGCTGCTTAAAAGCAGCCGCCCAAGTTAAACCTACGGAGTAACTTTAGGTGGAGTAAACGAGTCACCAAAGCGGAGAAACACCCCAAACACATTATCAGTAGCAGCCTTAGACCCCACACTATTTTCCACATTTTTCCAGTCCACAATCAAACTGGGACTGTTGGCATCTGCACCGATTCTAAAGGAAGCATTAGCGCCATAAGGCGATCGGGATTGGTTTTCGTTAACAGGAGTATAGTAGGCTGACACAGCCAGGTTATCTTGCACTCGCCAAGCCACACTAGTTGAAAGCAAGCTTTTAATCGAATCCGGGAAACTATTAGGAATAAAATACGCTGTGCCGAAGGTAATATTACCAAAGTTCAGAGCAGCACTAGTTTTAATATAACTACTACCTGGCTTGAAAACTTGGTTGTCAATAATACTAGTGCCATCAAACGCATAGTTAGCACCAGCTCCTACCACCAAGGCCGAGTTACCACCCAGATTAATTCTTTGACTAAGGTTAGCTGAAGCCCGGCTGTAATTATCAATATCAGAATCAGTAAAGCCGATCAGACTGGCATCATAGCTAAATCCACTATTACTAGCAGTACTAAAGTCTAAGCCACCATAAGCCTTAGATTTAATATTTTTATTAGGGACATCCAAGGGAGTCAGACCAGTGTTAAAGATGGCGCCCGTATAGTAACGAAACACTGAATCAACAGTGGTCGTGTTACCAGTAAAACTCACATGCGGATAGTAGTCAGTGGTTTCCCGCAGCTTGAAAGTTTTCACACTCGCATTCGCATCCGAACCCGTCGCAGCACGCTCAATCATGGGGGACAAACCCACCCAGAAAGAATTATAGTTAGCCGGTGGAGAAGCGGCTTTCAAATCACTGGTGTTTAGAGCATAACCCCAACCAGCGCTGTAGGCTGTCAGGCTATCTGGTGGCAGCCGCAGATTATTGGCAGCCAGCATCAAATTACTATTAATAGTAAATTGTTTATCCGGCTTACCAGCACTCAAGGACGGCTCCGCATTAGGCAATACTTCGGTCAACACTTGGATGCCCGTATTTAGCAAGGCATTCCGATCGCTAAAGGAGTAATTTAAACCCCGGACAGTTCGACCAATACCAGACTGCTCACCATTACTCACCAACACCTGCCGTACCCGACCAACACCCACCGAAGGAACAAATACTTGATCTTCACGCACGGTGGCTTGATCTGGACCTAACACACTAGAAAAATTCCGGTGCTGACGGACTGTCCGCGCTTGCACATAGGTATTAGTGTACTCAGTACGATAGACCCGATCCTTCGAGGCACTTTCCTCGATGTATGGCGAGAATAACTTAGTACCATTAAAACCAAGCGTAGTATCACGACTATTGCCTAGCCGCACGCCAAGCAATACGTCATAATTAGATAAGTGATTGGTACCTGTTTCATTAATTGGAATCTGAGTACTAAAAGTATTTACTTGACCAGGTTGCAGAGCATGCGGTGCAATCAAGTAGCGAGAATCAGCCGCCACTGTAGGAGCCTGAACAGGACTATTTAAAGGCGGAGCCGCTGGCGCAACTTTAGAGTCTTGGTCTACAGTTGAAGGGGGAGGCAGAATAGAGGGCTGAGGCTGCAACTCAATTTTTTCGTCCTGTACCCCGGTGGGAGTTTCTGGCACAGGAGCCGGCGAAACTTCTTGCTTGTTTTGCTCTAGAGCAATTTCATTATTTGGACTTTTTTGCTCAACCGAACCAAGAGCATCATCCAAACTTATCTCTTGGACAGATGGCTTGCTCGGTAAGGCACTGATCTTGGTTTGAATTTGAGTTTGAGTATCTTCGTAATCTAGGCTTGTGTTTTGAAAAGAAGAGCCATCGAATGCGTTACCAGCAGTGGCACAGCCAGCAGAAAAAAGAAAACTGCTCGGTACTAGTAGGTAAAAAAATTTCTTCATGTGTAAAAATAATCTTAAATTAAAGCTAAATTAATTTATTCTTCATCAATACTACTAGTGTAATTTAAGCGCAGTGACAGCTAGCAAGTCAAAATCCCCTTGCAAAACTTATCTCTGACATACAATTATTAGTGAAGGCTGAAAAGAAGGTCTAGTATTAATACAATACCGATCGGCAAAATACTGAAACTTTGGTAATGCTCACAATCCTCTACATAGTAGTACAAAGTCGTCCATCCAGCAAAATCATTAATAAATCTCCAGTACGATGGCTTAGTCCAACTCACCTAGATAGAAAAAACCTAGTAAAAACTACCAATCAGCTGCTTCGGTTTGCAAAATTTCCGCCGCTAATTCATCCCAATTCACAGCAGATTTGTCCCAACTCAACTGGCCATTGAGGAGATACAATACCCGACCAGTGAAAGCATCAACTTTTTTACTAGTAATTACCACCGCCATGTTCTGTTCCTGAGAGATCGATCGAACTCGTTCTATCCACATCTCATCCAAATACGTCGGTTCGTCCCAGAGCAATACCGGCGGCTGGAGGATTAAACTACGAGCCAAAGATACCAGCTGACATTGATCGATCGATAGCTGCGACTCCCCCAAAGGTAACCAACTCGCTGGGATCTGCACCTGATCTAATATTTTCGCGATCTTTTGTTTCAATTCTTTTCCAGAAAAGCGTTGGAGCTGCAATGGATAGGATAAAGCTGCTTGCACGGTCATCCCCAACAAATTCGGTTGCGCACTGACCAAGGCAACTTGCTGACGCAGACGGGGTATAGGGATCGATCGATAATCTCGATCGGCCACATAAACATTACCGCCACTAGGTTCAGTCAAACGATTCAACAACCGCAGCAGGAGAGTCTTCCCCACATTACTAGCGCCGGTCACAACGATCATCTCCCCGGCGGCCACCTCAAAAGTCAGAGGGGACAGAATAGACCGATAAGGCAAGATATAAGCTAAATTTTCGACGCACAGCAAACTAGCCAAGACTGGTTTTTCCTTGGAAAACAATGGTCGCTGGTCCGGTCATATAAACATGATTGTTAGCCGCAGACCATTCAATTTGCAAACAGCCCCCTGGCAGCTCCACCGTACAAATTCGATCGTTCTGGCCAGTCAAAACACCTGCTACCACAGTCGCACAGGCCCCAGTACCACAAGCTAAAGTAATGCCAGCCCCCCGTTCCCAGACCCGCATTTTTACATAGTCCGCCCGGACTACCTGCACAAACTCAGTATTGGTGCGCTGGGGAAAAGCCAGATGATGCTCAAATTGTGGTCCAATGTCAGACAACGGTACAGCGGCCACATCCTCTACATAAGTCATACAGTGAGGATTTCCCATACTTACACAGGTCACCAGATAATCTTGACCAGCAACCTTCAAAGTCTGATTGACCACCTGTCCGGCTTTCTCACCCAGGCTGGTCGGAATCTCCGTCGCCCGCAGATGCGGTTCACCCATATCCACTCGCACCTGACCATCAGCCAGCACTTCTGGAATGATCACACCGGCTAAGGTATGAATTTTATAAGTAACACTCTGATTACCTTTACCTTCTAAATCGGCAATAAATCGACCCAAACAGCGAATACCATTCCCACACATCTCCGGCTCCGAACCATCCGAATTAAAAATTCGCATGGTGTAATCATTGCCCTCCTGACCGGGCAAAGTAAAGATAACCCCATCAGCCCCAATCCCGAAATGTCGATCGCACAACTTCACAGCTTGGTCAGGAGTCAGGCAAGGATCAGCCTGATACCGATTGTCCACTAGAATGAAGTCATTACCCAAACCTTGATACTTGGTAAATTCGATCGACATAAGCACTTAAACCCCTAATTCAAATCGTTCTAAATCTTAACCATGCCCGAACTCGATATCAACCAACCTAGCACCCGCCAAATCCAGCAGCTAATTAAAGAGAAATCTAAATTAGAGTTCAAGCTGGTAACTGGCGATGTCCTTAGTGGAGAACTATTTTGGCAAGACGCTGATTACTTCTGTTTAACCGACAACAACAGCAACAGGGTCATCATTAGCAAATTAGCAGTAGCCTATCTTAAACCTCTTTAAGACTAGATCGGTTTAGAAAAATCAAGCTTGGACATAATTGATAATTCGCGCAAATCCAGCCGCATCGAGACTAGCTCCGCCCACTAAAGCACCATCGATCTGCGGCTGTGCCATAATTTCATCAATATTATCCGGCTTCACCGATCCCCCATACTGAATAGTCACGTCAGCATTACTAAGTTGAGAACGAATGACACCAATTACCCGATTGGCTTCGATCGAAGCACAGGTGTCACCAGTGCCGATCGCCCAAATTGGCTCGTAGGCAATTACCAATTTCTTCTGATCTACTCCCACCAAACCAGCTTTAAGCTGCTGACTAATCACCTGCTCAGTGGCACCAGCATCACGTTGTTCCTTCGTTTCACCTACGCACAAAATCGGAATCAAGCTACTTTCCTGAGCTTTTTTCAGACGTTTATTGACAGTTTCATCAGTTTCACCAAAATACTGCCGCCGCTCACTGTGACCAACCACCACATAGCGCACCCCAATCTCTGTTAGCATGGCCGCCGAAATCTCACCGGTATAGGCACCATTATCTTCCCAATGGACATTTTGAGCACCCAAGCGCACCAAGTTACCATGGAGAGTCTTGCTGACAACAGTCAAGTCGGTAAAAGGCACACACAGCACGACCTCCCGTTCAGAAGGAGTTTCTTCGGTCAGTGGCAAAAATTTCATCAAAAACTCAGTGGCCTCAGCCTGAGTCTTAAACATTTTCCAGTTGCCAGCAATGATAACTTTACGCACGTTCAATCCCTATAGGTTCGAACTACATTTTACTTTGAATGAGTCCCGATGATTTAGGTTACTCAGCAGCAGGTTCTACATCCATGACTTGCATAATGGTTTCCACCACCCACCGTGGACAGCCGCGATTAGTTGTAATGGTTTTCTCACTAATTTTATGACCGCTATCATCATTGATAATTTCCGTTCTAGTAATTGTCTCGCCGTGCTCTAGATAATTCTCCAGAATGCCCATTGCCGAAACTTGCAAATCCATAATTTGCTGATGCAGCTCTTCGGAAAGTTGCGGCACAAACTGCCCACTAAAAACTTGCTCAAATAGAGCCAATGCTTCCACATCCATTTGAGGATTGCCACCCTCAGCAGTTTTTTTATTTCCATCTGGCTCTACACCAAGCTTAGAAATCAATTTATCCATCAATTCATTTTCACCAAATTTCGCCACCGGCGGATTTGGTTTAGCGGGATGGCGCTCCCGCTCCCTGGTGCGAGTCACCTCTCCAGTGGAATCAACTAAACGATAAATCCAAGCTACTTGCAAGCCGATCGGTAACTTAATCTTTCCGGCTACAGCTCGAAAAGAAATGTATTCGTCATGATTAGTAATTTCTTGTACCCGATACCACTTAGATTTATGAAGAAATAACAAATCCAGCTTCAAATCTTGTTCATAATGAATAAAATTATCTTGCCAAAATGAAGATATTTCTTGACTATCGGTATAACGTAGCTGATAGCCTTCGGGAACTTGATATTTTTGGTAACGAAAGAATCCCCGATGAGTAGGATTATTATCGATCGGCACAAAGTTATAGGGCAGAACAATATTATGAATAAAATCCCAATAGGCGGAGTCTTGTTTAATTAAGATGTAGTGCAGTTTGTCGGAAATTTTATTAATCGCAACTAGTTCCCCTTCTGGAGTAGACAGCTGCAAAGAGTTGTGGGCATAAGTAATGATTAAATTATGGTTACGAATTTGGCGTTTTTTGCCCCGCGCAAACCGGCTCACCATGGTGGCATCATCAACAGTCGAAAAAAGACTATCAGCGTAGTCTGGGGGACTATCCGAATAATTAATATTTCCCAGACCCAATTCATCAATTGTGTCTAAACTGTAATCCGGTTGGTAATTAGATTCAGTCATTATGAATAAAACTAGCTATATCTTAAGGGGTTAATAGATAAAAAGCGACAGTCAACTAGATATTTAAATCAACTAGTTTGGAAGAGAGGTGGCGAGAGAAAGTTGCACCACTTATTATGACATATCCACTTCAAATGTAAGATTGAGTAATTTCTTAGGTAGCTACTGGCATCTTATTCATTACAGATTACCCTAAACAATTCAAGAACTATCGGACATACTAAAAAAAGTGTATGCGATTAAATCGCATACACCCAGTATTTTGAGATATTTTGCTTAGATATCTAAGACATCTAGTCCAGTACATTTAATCATCAACTAATCATTACGGCCTTCACGAGCAGCGGCCGCTTCATCAGGATGGATCCCTAGGCGAGTTAAATTAACCCGGCCTTTATTGTCTAATTCCCGAATCTTGACCACAACTTCGTCGCCAACACCGACTTCATCTTCGACTTTGCCCACCCGGTAGTCAGCCAGTTGCGAAATATGAATCATGCCTTCTTTACCAGGCAAAATTTCGACGAAGGCTCCGATCGGAATAATCCGAGTAACGCGACCAACATAAACATCACCTTCATGCAGACGACGAGTCAGAGCTTTTACCATGAGGATCGCCCGTTTCGCTTTTTCTTGATCGATCGCCGAGACAGTTACGGTACCATCATCTTCGATATCAACTTTAGCGCCAGTTTCCTCGGTAATACCCTTAATGGTTTTACCTCCAGGTCCAATCACCAAGCCAATAAATTCTGGCTCGATTTTGATAGTCAGCAGACGTGGCGCATAGGGAGACATCTCAGTGCGGGGCTGATCGATCGCCTCCATCATTTTCTCGAGAATGTGCAGTCTAGCGGGCCGAGCCTGTTGAATGGCATCAGCAATGGTCTCCAAGGGCAAACCAGTGATTTTCATGTCCATTTGCAGAGCAGTAATCCCCGCATCGGTACCAGCCACCTTAAAGTCCATGTCACCCAAGAAATCTTCGATTCCCTGAATATCAGTCAGAATGCGCACTTGATCACCTTCTTTAATCAGTCCCATGGCGGCACCACTGACCGGCTTCTTGATAGGTACACCCGCATCCATCAATGACAGCGTGGATCCACAGACCGAACCCATCGAGGTGGAACCGTTGGAGGACAAGACTTCGGAGACAATCCGCAAAACGTAGGGAAACTCTTCTTTAGAAGGCAGCACTGGTAACAAGGAACGCTCCGCTAAAGCACCATGTCCAATTTCCCGCCGTCCGGGAGATCTCATCGGCTTAGTTTCACCAACAGAATACGGAGGCATATTGTAATGATGGA
This sequence comes from uncultured bacterium, assembly GCA_964247085.1. Classification (GTDB taxonomy): domain Bacteria; phylum Cyanobacteriota; class Cyanobacteriia; order Cyanobacteriales; family Chamaesiphonaceae; genus JAAFHZ01. The sequence continues at coordinate 37,926 of CAXTSX010000010.1, read as the reverse complement.
TATAGCGCTTGCTGCCTTCGGGATGCAAATCATCGGCCAAGTCTTGAGCATCACCGGGTGTACCCAAAGTACAAATCGATAGTACTTGAGTTAAGCCCCGATTGAACAAACCACAACCATGTACCCGCCGAGGTAGTAATCCTACTTGGCAAGATATTGGTCGAATTTGGTCGAGCTTTCGACCATCCACCCGCAGACCTTGCTCGATGATTTGCTGACGCATCAGCTTTTTAGTGACAGATTTGAACAGGCTGTCCACGACGCGGCTATTAGCGGCGGCGGCCACAACGACCTGATCATCTTCCGGTAAAGCGGCGATCGAACTCACCAGTTCAGCCTTTACTTCATCTAACGCTTTATCCCGGACTTTTTTATCGGGTTCACACTTAGCCAAAATCAGTTGAACTGGCTGAGTAGCTTGCTTAGCAATAAAGTTTTCTAGAGTAGGATCAACAACAGGCTGTTCTGCTGTCACAATCTCAATACCCAGTTCCGCAATCAACTCCCGTTGCGCCTGAATCAAATCCCGCACCGCTTCATAACCGAAGTCGATCGCTTCAATAATGTCTTGCTCGGGCAACTGATTAGCACCAGCTTCCACCATGATCACACCATCTGGTGAACCAGCTACGACCAAGTCCAAATCACCTACTTCGACTTCGCGATAGGTGGGATTAATAATAAAGTCATCGCCAACTAAGCCTACGCGCACCGCCGCCATCGGACCCATAAAAGGAATTTGGGCGATTAAAGTAGCGATCGAAGCTCCAGTTACGGCCAACACATCGGGTGGTACCAATTCATCCAAAGACATCGTAGTAGCCACGATTTGGATATCATCGCGCAACCAGTGCGGAAAAAGTGGTCGCATGGGTCGATCGATCAACCGACAAGTCAACGTCACTTTCTCCGGAGGTTTACCTTCCCGCCGCCAAAAACCACCAGGAATGCGCCCAGCCGCATAAAGTCTTTCTTCGTAGTCCACCAACAAAGGGAGAAAGTCAATCCCATCTCGGCCTTTAGAGCGGGTAGCTGTTACGAGTACACTGGTCTCGCCAGATTCAATCAAGACACTACCACCAGCCTGAGGAGCCAATAAGCCGACCTTAAGTCTGATATCCCGACCATCAAAGGATATTGACTTATTAATTTCTGCCATTTATATTTATTCCCTTCGCACTTTTCTCTTTGATTCTCAAGCCATCCTAGCACTTATAGAGAAAAGTTTCTGTAGCGGCTCACCGTCAAGGTTTTGCCAATATCGCTAGTATCTAATGTTGTGGCTAATTCGCCTCTAATTCCTTTTTACGTAGCTGCTTTTGCAGCAAAGCCAACTTTTGTTCAGCACTTACCGCTCTTTGCTCCGCGACAATAGTAGCTCTTTGCTGTTTATAGAGTTTGCGCTCTAGTTCCTTGATTTGAGCTTGAGCCACTGGAGGTGCCGGAACTTTAACATCAACAGTAGAAGTAAGCGGCATTTTTGGTAGATCTTGTTTGATAGATTCTTTCCACACTTCGGGAGATCGACTCCAAGCATCATCGTGACCAGTGGCAACAGCGATATCTTGCACTGGCACCTGCGAGAGCCACAGCAATTTCTCATGGCTGCTAATCCGAATCTGACCGACCAGAGTTTTAATGACAAAAGTACCAGTATCAATCACAATATTTTGAACTGGATACCAGCTACCTTTGATCTGCACCAACATGTTCATGTTGAAGCGTCGCTTATTTTGAAATCTTTCGGTAGGCCACCATTTTTTCCACAGCAAAGTGGGCTCCGTATACCAGGTTTTATAACCTGCAGGAGTTTCGTACTGATGATATTCCAAATAGCCATCCCTTTTAGATTCACCCATCAATACAAAGTTGTCGGCCAGGAGAGAGTTTTCTAGTTGAATAGTATAAAAAGAAGAAGCTTTAACCACCGCTGTGCGGGGATTGCTTTGCAAATACATGATGGCTGCTACTTCACCAGTTTTAGTGATGATTTGCGAAATAATGCCTGTAGTTTCCAGGCGTGATTGATCGCTCATCAAAAGCTGATTACTACCTTCCACAAATGCGGCAATTAGCTTGATATCATCAGTGTTAAAGGTGCTAGACATCATTGGTGTAAAGGAAGGAAACAACATGCATCAAACATAATCGGAGCAAGTCCAATTCCCCATTAGACAAATGTCTCAATCACAAGATTAGACAGATGTCTAAATCACGATCAAAAGATTTATAATCAGTATTCCCTACTTCACCAACCAGATCTTTACAGATTGTTTATCCTGGCCAAAATCGATGCTAAAAGTTGCAGTTGTAGACTATGACATGGGTAACTTACACTCGGTGTGTAAGGGTTTACAGCAGGTCGGTGCCGAGCCACATATCACCGACTCGATCATCGAGTTACAGGCCGCCGATGCCGTAGTATTACCAGGCGTAGGTTCTTTTGACCCGGCGATGCAACATTTACAGGCGCGACAGCTGATCGAACCATTACAAAAAATCGCTGTAAGTGGCCAGCCCTTTTTAGGAGTATGCCTGGGTTTACAACTTTTGTTTGAGGGCAGTGCCGAAGGCCAAGAAGCAGGTTTGGGTGTTGTGCCTGGCCGAGTTAAAAGATTTAAATCGGAACCGGGACTCACCATTCCCCACATGGGCTGGAATCAACTAGAACTGACCCAACCAGATTGCCCCCTCTGGCGCAACCTCGATCCGCAAGATTGGGTATATTTCGTCCATTCTTTTTATGTCCAGCCGGACAATCCCCAAGTCAACGCCGCCACTGTAACCCATGGTCAACAGCAAGTCACCGCCGCGATCGCCTTTGACCAGCTTATGGCGGTGCAATTTCATCCCGAAAAATCCTCGACAGTTGGCCTGGCTATTTTGGCTAATTTCTTAAACACAGTCGCCGTGAGTGCCGCGTGAGTATCAGAATCTACGGCAATCGAGCTATCAAAACTTTACCGGGACTAGATTGCCGACCCACATCAGCGCGGGTCAGGCAAGCGCTCTTTAATATTTGGCAAGGAAAAATTCAGGATTGTCGATGGTTGGATCTCTGTACTGGTAGTGGAGCAATTGCCGCCGAAGCCCTCTGTCGAGGAGCCAAAGTCGTGTTAGGAATCGAAGAATCACCGATCGCTAGCAAACTAATTAGAGAAAATTGCCAAAAACTAGTAACAGAGGAAAGTCATTTCCGGCTCATCAATGGCCGAGTACAGAAGTTTTTGCCGACTTTAGTCGGTCAGCAGTTCGATCGGATCTATTGTGATCCACCCTATCAAAGCAATCTGTATCAAAGAATGTTGAGTGCGATCGAAGAGCATCAACTACTCGCCCCACACGGTGAAATTGCTCTAGAGCACGGTAGCGATCGAGACTTGAAACAAGAATTGACGACTAAATCGATAGCAGTTTGTCGGCACAAAGTCTATGGCAGTATTGCCCTGACATTTTATACCCACCCACAACAAGCCCCATCGACAATCGACGGGGATAGCAGCCTAGAACAGCATCTAGATTAAAAGTAAAGACTAGACAACTCTAACCACCAATTTGATCGCCACGCTTGTACTGCAAGTAAGCGGCCACAAACAGCCCAGAAAGAGTGACCAAAACTAAACCCAGCACAATACCAGATAAAAGAGGCTCTACCACTTTAAAAATCTCCGTCAATAAAAATTTATAGATATTTGTCTACAGCCTATCGCCTTCAGGGAGTGGGAGCAAGATCAAAAAGAGGAGAAATTATAAAGAAATGTATAGACCGGAGATATTTTTGTATACACTCAGACTTATGTACTGCAAGCAATTCAACAAAAATAACAGTAGTATGTAAAGTTTTTATTTAACAGAAGTATAATTTAGTAAAGATTTAAAAAGGCGACCATTGGAAAATCGACTCACTAGCTCCAAACAATCACCACTTCATTGGTTTGGAACCAAGATGGTGGCGGTCGTGTTGTTGATGTGTGTGGGGATGTTATCTTGGAATATGTTTGGTGATAGTAGTCCTTACATCAAAAATGTCCTAGGACTAAAGGGCGACCAAGTTTTGGGTCATGCCATTTTTCAAATGAATTGTAGCGGTTGCCATGGACTAACCGGACAAGGGAGAGTAGGACCGAACTTACACGCAGTATCTAAACGAAAGTCCTCAAAGGGTTTGATTAAGCAAGTAATTAGTGGCCAAACACCTCCCATGCCCCAATTTCAGCCGAATCCGCAAGAAATGGCTGATTTACTAAGTTATCTAAAAACTCTCTAACTCAGAGATCCATCCTAGCTATTCCTGTCAAAATATCGAAAATCATTTCAGTAGAGGCCAAGAATTATGACATGTATATGCATCCTGGGCGGTGGTTTTGCTGGTCTTTACACGGCATTGCGTCTTCAGCAAATGTCTTGGGACAATCATGAACATAAAATTGTGTTGGTTGATAAATCCGATCGATTTGTATTCACGCCGCTGTTGTACGAGCTTTTAACCCAAGAAATGGCTAATTGGGAGGTAGCCCCGACTTTTCAGGATTTATTTAAAGGTACAAATATTAAGTTTCGCCAGGCTACCGTGCAATCGATCAATCTAGAACAGCAAGTAGTACATTTGTCTGACAGTCATAATAGTACTCAAACATTAGCTTACGATCAACTCGTGCTAGCCCTAGGCGGCGAAACCCCCCTGAACGGAGTACCGGGAGTCGAGCAGCATGGCATTCCCTTTCGGAACCTCGCCGATGTATCCAGATTAGAAAACCGCCTGCGGGAACTAGAAAACAGCGATCAGGAAAAAATTCGAGTAGCCATTGTGGGGGCTGGATATAGTGGCGTAGAGTTAGCTTGCAAGTTAGCTGACAGATTGGGGGAACGTGGTCGTCTGCGGATTATCGAAAAAGGAGAAAAAATTCTTCACACAGCACCAGAATTTAATCGTGAAGCTGCTCAAAAAGCTCTGAGCAAGCGAGAAGTTTGGATCGACTTAGAAACCAGTGTCACAGAAGTAAACGCTAGCACCATCTCGATCGAGTTTCGGGAGCAAGTCGATGCTATCCCGGTGGATATCGTATTGTGGACAGTGGGCAACAAGGTCAGTCCAGCAGTGGCTGAATTAGATTTGTCACGCAATCAGCAGGGACAGATCAAGACCTTACCGACCTTGCAGACAGTCGATCGATTAAATGTCTATGCCTTAGGGGACTTAGCCGAGATATTTGATAAAGATGGCAAAACTGTCACCGCAACAGCCCAGTCCGCCATGCAACAAGCCGATTTTGCCGCCTGGAATATTTGGGCAGCTAGTACTGATCGAGCTTTATTGCCATTCCGATATACAAACTTAGGGGAAATGATGGCATTGGGTACAGACAATGCCACCTTGACAGGTTTAGGATTACAATTAGACGGGGCAGCAGCCTACTTAGCGCGTAGATTAGTATATCTATATAGACTGCCGACGATCGATCATCAGCTCCAAGTGGGCTTGCACTGGATTAATCAACCAGTTGCCAAATTCCTCAAGTCAATTGCTGGTTGAATAGTTAGTTAGATTTAGAGAAAAACATCAGATGCTGCTGCGGCAAAGTATCTAGAGTTTTATCCCAATGAAGGCCAACAGCAGACATTTCTTTCTTGATTTGCTTTTGGGTAGTTTTGTGGTGGGGCTTAATAAAAACAAAAGGGTCTTCACCCCGATATTCAGCTAAAACGATCCGACCGTTTGGTTTCAAGGATACTACCAAATCCTCCATCATTTCCCGAGGATAATTAAATTCGTGGTAAACATCGACCATCACCGCCAAATTGATACTGGCAGCAGTTAACCCGGATTTTTGCTCTTGGCCTAATACCGCCTGGATATTAGTAGTTTTGTTAAACTTTTTATTCAGAATGGTGATCATTTCTGGTTGGATATCTACCGCCAAGACTTGCCCCGCCGGAACTTGGGCAGAAAGTAATTTGGAAATATAACCAGTCCCAGCACCAATATCACCCACCACATCCTTCGGCTGAAGATTCAGTGCATCAACTAATTTCTGGGGCTGCTCCTCGCTTTGTCGATCGGATCGATCGAGCCAGTCCGCGCCTTGGTGTCCCATCACTTGCGAAATTTCTCGTCCCATATAAATTTTACCGATGCCATCAGAACTAGGCGATCGATAGGTATAAAATTTAGAATCGATCAGCGCCGAACTAGGAGAGAGAAATAGTAACCAAAGACAAGATAAAACCGTCAATAATTTTGAAAATAATCGCACTATCATTATTTATCCCAAATTTGATATTCAAAACATCATACAAACATAAAAATAAAAAAGGAGCACCAATTGGTGTTCCTTTTTTCATCATCATCAGCCCCATATTAATAAATGACAGGGTTATTGCTTCGTCGCTATTACCGCATAGAAGGGATCGGTCAGGCTCAGCCAGGGGAGTATCCCGCCACCTCGATGAGCAACGACTTGAGGTTCACTAAAACCAGGCACGCCCCGAAAATAACGACAGACCAGTTCCAGATGCTGTTCATCGCCACCATCTCGCCAAGCATTGATCGCTTTATTCGGAAACATCCGATTAGAGAAGCTGACAATTGCCTTTCCACCAGGCTGAAGAACCCGCAGGATTTCAGCAAATATAGCCTCGGGATACTGAAGATACTGTACTGAAACCGTATTCAGCACCGCTGCAAATTCAGCGTCTACACAAGGTAGCTGTAAGTCTTTATTCAGGTTCTGTACAAAGTATCGATCGAGCCTGGGATTACGATTCAACTCTGCCTCATTTAAGCCATGACCACAGACTTCCGTAAACTCCATTTCGGATGGTAAATGGGAAACCCAGCTACTCATTAAATCCAAAATTTTGGTTTGAGGCTGAAGCTGTTGACGATAGAGATTAGTAAGACGCTGTATAAAGGCAGCATCTACATGGGTAACAAATCGTGGATCACTGTAGAAATCGGCATCATCAGTTCGATCGATCTTTTCGCGTTGGTCGGAGGTTAGGAGCATTTTAAATTAGCCAAAATTTTTAGAACTTCACACCAATCTGGCCATTAAGACCTCGAATAGAGTGATAACCAACACCATAGAAAATATTGCCAGGCGGAGCAACCTGAACGCCACCAGAATAAGCAATAGTATCTTTGCCAGAATACCAACCCAACCCAACATAGGGAGAAACTACTGGTAGGCTGATAAATTTCAGAATATCCACACCAGCAGCGCCTTGGGGACCAGTACCAAATTCGGCACCCAAATCAAACAGACGAATCCCTGCACTATATGTAATCGTGGCATCTTTACTGCCGAGGGTTCCCCAGGCTTGAGGAACTAACTGTGCTTGGGCTGAGTTAGTCCAAGATAGTCCCAAAACAGATATGGAGAGTACAGCAATTAACCGAGAACACCATTTCATGGCAAATACTCCTAAATAATCTAGATCTAAATTCTTATGAACAGACGGTAAAAAACACTAGCTTGAGCCTGAAGAGTTGAGATTATCCTTAACGAGGGTAAATATCACTTGATCTAGTCAGACTATCTGGAAAAGTGTTGTTGATATTTTAGAGAAATTTGGAAAATATTACAGCAGTTCTTATTTTGATCAATTGATTAATTCAAAAAATGGAAAAATATCATACCTGGCTTAGATCGACAGGTAATGGAAAATAGCATCGATTTAAGTATTGGAGAAAAATTAAATCATATTTTACGGTTTTAGATTTTTTTTACTTTAGCTAAAACATATCTTTATTTTTTTCGATTTTTGTAAATATGAAAAAATTGATATATATCAAAAAAACAATAAATAGAAAATTTCTACTTTAAGTTTTTGCTCTTGATCTGAAAATATTTGAATCTATATTCTTGATCAAATTAATCGATCATCTATTTTTTGCCATTTTCTCAAAAATAATTTATCTGAACGATTGCAAAAAGTCTCTGGGTGTATAAGTACAGTGATATATTCTCCAATTACCCCGGTCTCTATTTTTCCCCAAAGTCTGAAGAAAGTATCCTTTCTACTTTTCCCTATCTAAAATATTCTCCATTATAAAAATTCAGTTAAATATTTCTCCAAATATCCAAGGCGAAATTTTAGGATTTTATTACATTGAAAAACCCCCTGTTTTTCCAATAGTATTTTTATAATTTGGTCTTATCTAAAATATTTTAAAAGACAATATTTTATTTATTCCGATCGATCACGGAAGCTTTTATTTATTTTTAACTTTCTTCAAATCTTTATCTATTAAATAAATTTAGCTAGTAAATAAAGCCGTAATCCATAAGTATTTTTAAATTTCCTATAAAATCTTTTGCCGATATAAAACAGATGAACACATTTCCCGAAAATTAGTTCGATAAACGCCATAGCCCGAATTGAGAAAAATTCTTTTTACCAAACTGATTTTAAACGATGGCAGGTATAATCAGCCGCAACCTGAAATGAGTTGGTTTTTAAAAACTGAAATCTAGTATTAAATATTCTTGATTGTTCACAAATAACAGATATCTAGATATTTTGATTTTCCTTTAATCAAAAAGCTAAATGAGTAGGTAATTATTTTGTTATTTGCTTGTAAAGCCATTAAATAAATATGCTGAAAAGCTATGTAGTATTAGCTTTGAAGTCTTTTGTCGGATACAAGATGGCTGAGAATTTATTGTTGAGATCTATCCAAAGTGCTAAACAATAAAAAATTATTACTTTTATTACTTTTGTTACAGTTAGGCACTATTGCAATTTTGTCCTCGATCATCTGTCCAAATGCTGAATAGTTAATTACTTATTACAGTTATAATATCCAATTACAGTTAGGCACTTCTACAAACTATTGATATGAAGCAAGTACAAACATCATTAACACCAGTTTTTTCATCAGATATCAATTCTCAATCTCTCAATACCCTGAAGTTATTACTATCGAATAGTCCTCTACAGTTAATTGATCGAGATGGCAATGCTGTAAACTTGTCTCCAATAATGGTTAAGGCTTTACAGCAGTTGGTGGAAATTATGCTCTCAGGTAGAGAGGTGGCTATTCTGCCCGAAAAGCAATACTTGAGTTGTCAGGCAGCAGCTGAACTGCTAGGAATTTCTCGTCCCTACCTTTATCAGCTTTTAGATAAAGGAGTCATTTCTTTTTTCAAGGTGGGAAGCCATCGTCGTTTGAAATTTGAAGATGTGATTGATTACAAAATCAATAGAAGTAATGATCGACATCAGGCATTATTAGAACTGGCTGAATTAAGTAAAAAAATAGGTCTTCTATCATTGGATGATCAAAAGTAAATTATCGAGCAGTTTTCAGGAAATTTTCGAGAGCGGGGATGGCTGGGCAAGGATCTTTGGGTTGCAACTTATATTGAGGTGTTTCCTCTGTAGCTATACCCGGATCTGGCCAGTCAAAACGGTTCCAGGTAAAAGGTGCCTCCCGTTCAGCAGCCATCCAGAGCAGTTTTTTAGCTCTGGTCATTGCTACATATAGTAGGCGTAAGGATTCAGCCTGCTTGAGGAAATTCGCTTGCTGCCAAGCTACTGCGGTACTGGGTGGGGTTTTCTGATGGGCAAGGGCGCGAATTTGAGCACGAGCCACTTCTCCGATATTGAAATCCCCTAAATATTTGGCTCCAGTTGTTACCCAGGGACTGCCTGGAATGCTGTCTTTATGGAGAAAAGGTAAGAAGACCACGTCCCAATCTAAGCCTTTTGCTTTGTGCATGGTCATAATTGTGACTTGGCCTGTGGCGGTGAATCGATTGTCCGCTTCTTCATCTACGTTGGCAAAATTCTCAGATTGAGCGATTTCTTGTAATACCTGAATACTTTGAGTCAGGGAACCGTTACCCATGGTTTGCTGAGCAACTCGCTCCGCTAGTTTATCGGCGGTGGCTAATTCCAGGGCTTGATATTCTAATCTGTCCGCTAAATAACTAATTAGTTGGTAATATGGCAAACTAAGTCTAGCTCTGATGAATTCAGTACAATAGGTTTGAGCTTTGATGGCCGGTGCTGATAAGGTTGGATCGGTGATAGTGGGGTAAAGAAAACGTTCTGGAAATATCGCTAGGGCATTAGTATCCTGAGCTTCGATTAGTTTTCTTTCTAATAGAACATTCAGAGCATCTTTTAATCGATCGGGTGAATGGGGACGCATCACAAAGTGCAAAAGCCGTAGCATTTCACTGGGAATCTGGGAGCTGCGATCGCTAATCCCAGCGGCGTAGATTTTGATCTCAGGATGAGTTTTGAATTGGGTGGTCAATTGATCATTGATGAATCGGGCTTGGCGATTCTCGCGTACCAAGATGGCGATATTGAGCGGCGATTCTTCTTTAAATAGTTGGATAATCCGATCGCCAATTTGTTCGATTGATTGAAAAATGTCCCGAGGTCGGTGTATTTCTACGCCAGCTGCAATGGGACTAGGATTCGGTTGGGGGTCGTCTAACGCTACTGGCTGAATATCCTGTGGCCAAAAAACTGTTTCCGCTGGAGCGATTTCTGTGTGGAAAATAGTTGGTTTATCTAGGCTTAAGTATTTGTTACCCCAATGCAACATAAAGTTGGCGCTGTCTATAATTGTGGGCGTACTGCGTCCGGCTTGGTTCATTTCGGCTAAGTTGCCGCTGGGAGCGCAGGTGCTACAAAAATCTCGAAAATAAGTAGGGTCAGCGGGAGTATAACTGGAGTTGATCGATTGATTGGGGTCACCCACCCGAATTAAATTAGAGATCGATCGATCATTTTGCGGGTCATTTCCAGTGGCTAAAAGTCCCAATAGTTTTTCTTGTAAGGGACTAGAATCCTGGGCTTCGTCTTCAAAAACGGCATGAACTTGCTGTTGCCAAAATTTCAGAGCTACTGGATCTTGGAGTACTCGCAGAGCGCCACCGATCATTTCATCGTGATCTAGATAATTCATGGCTTGGAGCTGATATTGATACTCCTGATATAGTCCGGCACAGATGCCCAAGATGTCGTAGTGATCAGGATATTTTTGAGCGAGGTCGGCTAAATCGGTGGGCGATAAACCAGAACTTTTAGCCTCGCGGACAGCAGTGAGAGTGAGATTGGGCAGAATGTCGTTACGGATGACTGATTGGCGGCGTAATCTCTCGGTCTCTTCCCCATCAAAACTCTCGCCAGCTAGGAGTTGGTGATACCGATCGACATTTTTTGGTAGCCACCTGTCCACACAGGTTCGAACTAGTTTATGACTACTATTCGGCATGATGACAGTGCAATCAGTTGTATTTAATTTCGACAGTTCGGGATGGCGAGTGGCAATGCTCCAAGCCAGGCTGTGAATAGTACTGACGCTGTAACCTACGGGTGGCAATGATAATTCTTGCAGGCAGCGATCGATCTTGATTTTGATATTTGCTGCTGCTGAGCGAGTGAGAGTAACTATGATTAATTGCTGGCGTCCGTGTAATTTTTCACGGGCAATAGTTAGAGCTGCGGCTACCGCCATACTGTGCGATTTACCTGCTCCAGGCACTGCCGATACGGCTAGTTCACCTGTTCTCCAATTAGCTAAAGGTTTTTGACCAGCGCGCAGGCTATTTTGTAGCCTGTCCATGATGGCGGCACGCAATTCCAATTGATGATCGGTGGAAAGGGGAAGCGGCATGAAGTAAGGGCAACCGAGATACCCCATTGTATACTGAAATCATGGGGCTGGGGCAACTCTACCATAATTGAAAATTTATATAGATTAGCTAAAGCATGGAGCTGTACTGCACCCGTCCGGGTTGTCACCAACCGCAAAATACCTTTGCAGATTTAGATGATGCAGCGGCTTTGAAAGCAGTCAAGCAAAAGTATTGCATGACCTGTGGAATGCCGCTGTTGCTGGAAGGTCGTTATTTGACTGTGAATTTACTAGGGGAGGGTGGTTTTGGGGCGGCTTTTGGAGCGCGCGATCGACTAACTCCCAAAATGCGCTCCTGTGTGGTGAAGCAGTTTAAACCAGCTGGACAACTAAATATGACTCAGTTGCAGACGGCACGAGACTTGTTCGATCGAGAAGCCGAAGTGCTAGAGCAACTGGGTACTGAGCATCCCCAAATTCCTAATCTGTTTGCCTTTTTTGAATTAGCTGTTCCGAACCAGACTACTGGCGGTGCTGACCAGTTTTTTTATTTGGTGCAGGAATTTATTGATGGTGAAAATTTAGAACAAGAGCTAGCCCAGCGCGGTCAATACAGTGAAGCTGACATGTTGGAAGTTCTGACCGAAATGTTGAAGGTCTTAGAGTTTATCCATGTGAATGGTGTAATCCATCGTGATATTAAGCCTTCCAATATTATGCGCCATCGCAATGGCAAACTGTATTTGTTGGATTTTGGCGCCATCAAAAATGTCGCTCAACCCGGTTCTACAGTTATTTTCTCCCACGGATTTGCGCCGCCGGAGCAAATCCATGGTCAGCCCATCTTTTTCTCTTCAGATTTATATGCTTTGGCGGCGACCTGTGTTTTGTTGGTGACTGGCCGCAAGTCCGATGAATTATTTGATAGTGCTCGGAATATTTGGAATTGGCAGCCTTATACCCAAGTGAGCGATCGAACGGCAGCGGTTTTAAACAAGATGCTCTGCATGGTACCAGCCGATCGATTTCAATCGGCATCCGCAACTTTGATGACTTTAGCCGCCGAGTCATCGCCAGTAAACAAGAGTGTGGTGAGCAATAATTCATTGAGCAGTAATAATGCTCAGCCACCCGCTGCTCAGCCCTTAACTAGACCGTCGCTGCATCGGCTACCGCTGTTAGAGTATATTGGTAATGCTGCTTTCTTAGGGTATGAGAGTGGCTTGCTGGTGCTGGCGATCAGTAAGCTGGGTCTATCTAGCCCCCTGTCTGCCGGAATTTGGTTGTTGACTGCCGGAGTTTTGGCGTATTTGCAATGGCTGCATATTATTGAAAAGCTAGACCTATTAGTAATTGCCGGGATTACAGGTGGATTAGTTTTTTTTCTATGGAATCCAGGTTGGCAAATGTTGTTGGTTGCGGCTGTTGGCGGTGCTTTTGTGTTGGTTAACATTGCCCTGATTTTTCGATTAGTTTATCGATTACTATCACGTTTTGGTTCATAACTATGAATTCTCCGAAAAATGAAATTCCGTTGTTGCTTGCCTCTTTGTTAATTACTGGTGGTATTCTGGCTGCTGGTTATTGGTGGTTTGTCGTCCGTCCGGGTGGTGACGGTAATGCTGCTGGTCAATCGACAGAGCTGAGCGAAGGGAGTAAGAATTTGGTAGCTAGCGAAGGTGGGGGAAAAGCTGACTTTATCCAAGCTAAAAATGCTGGTGTGGCGGCAGTGATGAGCAAAAAAAATACTGAAGCTGTCACGCAGTTTTCTAAAGCGATCCAAATTTCACCTAATGCTCCTGAAACTAAAATTTATTTTAACAATGCCAAAATTGGTGATGGCACTGCCTTTAAGATTGCAGTGGCTGTGCCGATTCAGTCTGATCTAAATGGGTCTTTAGAAATCTTGCGGGGCGTGGCTCAAGCGCAAGAAGAAGTGAATAAAATGGGTGGCATTAATGGAGTTCCTCTGAAAGTGGTGATTGCTGATGATGCTGGAAAAACTGAGAATGCCGTCCAAGTTGCTCAAATCTTAAGCAAGGATGAGCAGGTTTTAGGAGTGGTTGGTCATTATGCCAGTGATGCTTCGATCGCTGCGAGTAAAGTTTATAAAGATACGAAACTAGTGAGTATTTCGCCAGTAAGTACTTCGGTAGAATTAACTAAGTTATCGAATCCCTACTTTTTCCGGACTGTTCCTAGTGACTATGTTTCTGGTAGAGCCTTAGCTGATTATGCTCTGCAAAAAATCCAGCGTAAGCAGGCCGTAGTCTTTTTTAATTCGCATAGTGGTTATAGTCAGTCTCTCAAAAATGAGTTCGCCGCTGCCCTGTCTTTAGGGGGTGGCTCTGTGGTGAAAGAGATCGATTTGTCAGCTGCTGACTTTAGCGCGGCCAAAGCTTTGGGGCAAGCGACTAGTGCCGATGTCATCATGTTGGCGGCTAATACTGATACTTTGGATAAGGCTTTACAGGTGGTGCAATCCAATCCGAAAAAACTACCAGTTTTAGGTGGTGATGATGTCTATGCTCCCAAAACTTTGGAGGTTGGTCGGCAGCAGGCTCTGGGGATGGTTGTGGCGGTACCTTGGCATATTGAGGCTCATGCGGGTGATAAGTTTGCTCAGGCTTCCCGGCAAATGTGGGGGGCGGCAGTGAATTGGCGCACTGCTTTAGCTTATGATGCGGCTCAGTCACTAGTGACTGCTCTAAAGACTGGCTCGAATCGAGTGGGTGTACGAGATGCTTTAGCAGCTAATGGTTTCCAGGCTGTGGGAGGGTCTGGGGTGGTACGTTTTTTGCCTTCTGGCGATCGGAATGCGGGGATTCAGTTGGTGCAGGTAGTGGCTGGTAAGAAATCTGGTTTTGGCTTCGATTTTATGCCGGTGAAGAAATGAGAAAATATATCGCGGAGCGTCCACCTGGCGGGGTCTTGCTCATGATGCGATGGGGTATATGATTCAATTGAGGCAACAAGAGATGAAAATCGACCCAGCCGATCGCCCCAAGGTCAAAGTTGAGTGTTTACGGATGATTGCTAACCTCAAGTTGGATGGAGCAAGGCATTGTACAAGGTCGGGAGTCAGAAGGAAGAGGATTAGTAATCAAACAATCGATCGACAAATACATGAAATGCAGATCAATCGTCAGGGTGAGCAATCACATAAGCTCTTAACTCACCTTTAGTCATGGCATTAAAATCAGGGTTCATGATCTTCTAACTCCCCCCAATCCGGGACACATCGCGAGCATTCTCCTCAAACGCCGCATTCAGCGCATCATCCCCACTCAACCCCGAAGCCAGAGCATTCTCGATCGCTTGCAACACCCGCTTATAATCACGCGGCATCACCTTCACAAACTTCGGCACCATCATATCCCACTGCTCCAGCACCTGAAGGGCTTTCAGACTCTGAGTATAGTCTGCATGTTTCTGGATCACCTGGCGCACCTCAGCGATTTCCGAAGGATCAGTGATTGTTTCCAGTCCCACCATCTGCGTATTGCAGCGCGTGGCAAAATCGCCCGGCTCATCCAAAATATAAGCCACCCCGCCACTCATCCCCGCTGCAAAGTTCCGACCAGTCTGACCGAGGACGAACACCTTACCGCCGGTCATATATTCACAACCATGATCGCCGATCGCTTCCACCACTGCCGTCACCCCAGAGTTTCGCACACAGAACCGCTCACCGGCCATGCCGCTAATGTAGACCTCGCCGCTGGTAGCACCGTACAGCGCCACATTTCCGACAATCACATTCTCGGCAGCTACAAAAGTGGAAGCAGCAGAGGGATAGAGAATGATTTTGCCACCACTTAGTCCCTTACCAATGTAGTCATTAGCATCGCCTTCTAGTTTTAGGGTCACACCTTTAGGGATAAACGCCCCAAAACTCTGACCCGCACTACCTTGGAAATGGAGTTGCACCGTATCTTCTGGTAAGCCCTGCCAATGGCGTTTGGTGATTTCGTTGCCCAGAATTGTGCCCACCGCTCGATTGACATTGTGAATTGGTAAGGTCTCTTGGACAGGTTCGCCTCTCTCGATCGCGTCTTTACACAAATCCAATAATGTAGTGATGTCTAGAGATTTTTCCAGGCCGTGATCTTGGGGAATTTGGCAATAGCGACCCACTTCTGGCCCAGCCTCTGGTTGATACAGGATTTTGGAAAGGTCAATGTTTTTGGCCTTCCAGTGATCGATCGCCTGTTTGGCTTCTAAGACATCAGTGCGTCCCACCATTTCATTGAGCGTGCGGAAACCCAGTTGTGCCATTAGTTCACGCAAGTCTTGAGCGATGAACTTCATGAAGTTCACGGTGTGTTCTGGATCCCCTGTGAAAGTTTCGCGGAGCTGGGGATTTTGGGTGGCAATTCCGGCTGGACAGGTATTTAGGTGACAAACCCGCATCATGATGCAACCGAGCGTAACTAGTGGCGCAGTGGAAAAACCAAATTCCTCGGCACCGAGGAGAGCTGCGATCGCTACATCTCGACCAGTTTTCAGTTGGCCATCAGTTTCTACTACAATCCGACTGCGCAGATTGTTCAGGACTAAAGTTTGGTGAGTTTCGGCCAGGCCTAATTCCCAAGGCAAGCCAGCATGTTTAATGGAAGTCTGGGGCGAAGCACCAGTACCACCATCAAAGCCGGAAACCAGCACCACATCAGCGTGTGCCTTGGCTACACCGGCAGCGATCGTCCCCACCCCTACTTCGGATACCAGCTTCACATTGATCCGGGCATCCCGATTGGCATTCTTTAGATCATGGATTAATTCGGCTAGGTCTTCGATCGAATAAATATCGTGGTGGGGTGGTGGGGAAATTAAACCCACACCCGGCGTGGAATGGCGGACTTTGGCAATCCAGGGATAGACTTTCTTTCCCGGTAACTGGCCACCTTCACCTGGTTTTGCACCCTGCGCCATTTTGATCTGAATTTCCCGCGCCTGGGATAGATACAGACTAGTTACTCCAAACCGCCCAGAGGCCACTTGTTTGATACCACTATTCTTGGAATCACCCCGCTCGTTCGTCCAAGTATAGCGTTCCGGATCTTCGCCGCCTTCGCCGGTATTAGACTTACCGCCAATTCGATTCATGGCGATCGCTAGGGATTCGTGGGCTTCCTGCGAGATCGAGCCGTAGCTCATGGCTCCGGTTTTGAAGCGTTTCAGAATGGCTTCGATCGGCTCTACTTCTTCGATCGGAATCGACTGGCTGGGCTTGAAGGCCATCAAACCGCGCAGGGTAAAGTGTTTGTGATCTTGCTGATTCACTAACGCGGCATATTTTTTGTACAGTTCATAGTCACCCAGGCGGGTAGATTTTTGCAGGAGGTGAATGGTTTCTGGGCTGAAGAGATGGGCTTCGCCATCCTTGCGCCACTGATATTCGCCACCGACTGCCAGGGTTTGGCCTTTAGCTGGCCGATCGGGGAAAGCGTGAGTATGGCGGGCTAAAGCTTCCTGGGCAATCACCGCCACATCAGCACCTTCAATCCGGGAAGCGGTGCGGGTAAAGTACTTATCGATCGTGGATTGGTTGAGGCCGATCGCTTCAAAAATTTGGGCACCACGATAACTTTGCAGTGTCGAAATCCCGATCTTGGAAGCAATCTTAGTCACGCCCTTAGTTGCTGCTTTGATGAAATTCTTGACTGCCGTTGCTGGTTCCACATCTAGCAATAGTTTTTGAGCGATCATATCTTCGATCGTCTCAAAGGCTAAATAGGGATTAATGGCTCCGCAACCATAGCCAATCAATGTTGCGAAATGGTGTACCTCGCGCGGTTCACCAGATTCTAGAACTAGACCGACCTTAGTCCGCGTGCCTTGCAAGATCAAATGATGATGTAAACCAGCCACTGCCAATAACGCTGGAATTGGCGCATTCTCAACAGAAACACCCCGATCGCTCAGGATTACAATACTGACCCCGGATTGGATGGCTTGATCGGCTAAGCGACAAATTTCGCCGATTGCTTTTTCTAGACCAGCTGCCCCGGACTGCGCTGGAAATAATATCGGTATAGTTACCGATTTGAAACCACCACTATGCAAATTCTGTAGCTTGGCTAGATCCGCATTGCTCAGAATCGGTGATTTGAGGGCAATCAAATGACAACTGGCTGGAGTAGGATTCAGCAGGTTTTGCTCCGCACCAATCGTGGTCTGGGCCGAGGTGATGATTTCTTCACGGATCGAATCGATCGGCGGATTAGTTACCTGAGCAAATAATTGCTGGAAGTAGTCGTACAGCAGCTTGGGACGATTCGATAATACTGCCAACGGCGTATCGGTTCCCATTGAACCGATCGCTTCCACTCCATCCTTGGCCATCGGTGCTAACAACAGACGCAGTTCTTCAAAGGTATAGCCAAAGGCCATTTGGCGCTGAATCAAATCCTCTGGCTTGCTAATAGTGACATTGGTAGCCGCCGGTAAATCCTCTAACTTAACCAGATTCTGATCCAGCCACTGCTGATAAGGATGCTGAGTGGTGATTTCCCGCTTAATTTCTTCGTCACTGATAATTCGGCCAGCTGCTGTATCCACCAAGAACATCTGACCAGGCTGCACCCGACCTTTGCGGGTGATCTGTTCGGGAGCGATCGGCAACACCCCGGCTTCTGAGGCCAGAATTACCAAGTCGTCGTTGGTTACGTAGTAGCGCGAAGGACGTAAACCATTGCGATCGAGCAAAGTCCCAATCATCGTGCCATCAGTGAAGGCGATCGAAGCTGGCCCATCCCAGGGTTCCATCAAGCAAGAATGATATTCATAGAAGGCTTTCTTCTCAGCACTCATCGATTCATGTGCTGTCCAGGGTTCTGGCACCATCATCATCATGGCGTGGGGAAGAGATCGGCCGGAAAGGGTTAGTAATTCCAGAGCATTATCAAAAATCAGCGAGTCACTGCCATCTATATTAATGACTGGCTGGACTTTCTGCATATCTGCGCCAAACAATTCCGACTCAAACATCGACTGCCGGGCTTGCATCCAGTTAATGTTGCCGCGCAGGGTATTGATTTCGCCGTTGTGGGCGATGTAGCGGTAGGGATGTGCCCTCTCCCAACTAGGGAAAGTATTGGTACTAAACCGGGAATGCACCAAGGCTACCGCGCTGGCCAAGTCGGGATCTTGGAGTTCTGGGAAATATTCACCAACTTGTACCGGCATCAACATGCCTTTGTAAACAATGGTGCGGCAAGAAATGCTGGATAAATACCAATAGGCATCAACTTGAGCTGCCCGAATTGCATTATGCGCCAGCTTCCGAATCATGAACAGTTTTCGTTCAAAAGCTAACTCATCGACCAAATCGGCGGAGCGTTGGATAAATACTTGCTGGACAAAGGGTTCACTGGCTTTAGCGGTGTGTCCAATGGAGCTGTTATCGATCGGCACATCTCGCCAACCCAAAACTTTTTGACCAACGCTGGCCGCCACCTGTTCAAACACTTGCCGACCTTGCGCCCGCTGCCCTGGATCGGGCGATGCATAGGTCATGCCCACCCCATATTGACCGACGGCAGGCAGCTCAAACCCAGCGGCCTTGGCCACTTTTTGCATGAATTTGTGGGGAATCTGCATCAAAATGCCCGCGCCATCACCGGTATTGGTTTCACAACCGCACGCGCCCCGGTGGTCAAGGTTCACCAAAATGGTTAGGGCTTGGGAGACGATCGAGTGCGACTGCTGCCCCTTCAAATGCGCAATGAATCCAACACCGCAAGCATCATGTTCAAATTGCGGATCGTATAAACCTTGTTTGGGAGCGGGTTGGTGGCTATTCATGTATTGATAGGTGAGGTGGGGAAATAACTAGTCGCCGAGAATCCCGACAGCTGTTAATTCTAGCTGATTTTTCATTCTCTAATGTCTAAGGGGCGAAGAGTGCTCGACTGAAACAAATATTTAACAGAGTTGTGGGTGTTTGCCTCGAAGATATAATAGAAATGGCCTAACTGTAGACCTACCAGCCCAGGGAAGTTTTTATGATAACCGCTACCACCTCTCAAGCATTGATTGCCGAAGGCCGTCCAGGGGACAACTATACTTTGCTACTGGATGTTACCAATGCCAAGCTCAGGGTAACGCCAGCGTATTTTGATCAGCTTTGTATCGATAACCCTGACTTGCGCCTGGAATTAACTAAAGATGGAGAATTGATTGTTATGGCTCCAGCTGGTGGCGAAAGCGGTGAAAGAAACATGGACTTAGCCATTGATGTTGGTATTTGGAACCGGCAGACCAATTTGGGTCGAGCATTTGATTCATCCACAGGATATGACTTCACCGCCGTCGGCGGTGGCAAGCTATCCCCTGATGTTTCTTGGATTGAGAAGTCTCGACTAGAGGGGTTGGAAATTGTGGGTTTTATTCCGGTGGTGCCAGATTTTGTGATTGAACTGCGCTCTGCGACAGATAATTTGAAGCCGTTACAGGAGAAGATGCAGGAGTATCAGCGGTTGGGGGTAAAGATGGGTTTGTTGGTAAATCCGAAGAATCAGCAGGTGGAAATCTATCGACTAGAACAAGAAATAGAGATATTGGAATCTCCTGCCGAAATCAATTGTGATGAAGTTATGCCAGGTTTTGTCCTGAGTATGAGCAGGATTTGGTAATTATTGAATCATTTTGGATCGTAACTATTCAGGATGTCTAAGATTAATTTACTGAGGCTACAGATTATAATTAGAATGGCATAACTCCACCAGTGTTTACAAGTTTTTATGACAACCGCTACCACCTCTCAAGCATTGATTGCCAAAGGCAGTCCAGGGGACAACGATACTTTGCTACTGGATGTTACCAATGCCAAGCTTAGGGTAACTCCAGAGTATTTTGATCAGCTTTGTATCGATAACCCCGACTTGCGCCTGGAATTAACTAAAGAGGGAGAATTGATTGTTATGGCTCCAGCTGGTGGCGAAAGCGGTGAGAAGAATGGGGATTTGTTCGGAGAAGTTTGGTATTGGAATCGACAAAACAGTTTGGGTCGAGCATTTGATTCGTCCACAGGATATGACTTCACCGCCGTCGGCGGTGGCAAGCTATCCCCTGATGTTTCTTGGATTGAGAAGTCTCGACTAGAGGGGTTGGAAATTGTGGGTTTTATTCCGGTGGTGCCAGATTTTGTGATTGAACTGCGCTCTGCGACAGATAATTTGAAGCCGTTACAGGAGAAGATGCAGGAGTATCAGCGGTTGGGGGTAAAGATGGGTTTGTTGGTAAATCCGAAGAATCAGCAGGTGGAGATTTATCGACTAGAACAAGAAATAGAGATATTAGAAGCCCCCGCAGAAATCAGTTGTGATGAAGTTATGCCTGGTTTTGTCCTGAGCCTGAGCAGGATTTGGTAATTTATTGAATTATCCTGGATCGATTTTGATGGTGGTCGATCGAGCTAAACCGCTACTAGTCTTCCGAATTACTGAATCTCAGGAAGATAAGGCAGTAGAGCAGAGTAAAAAACTAATGTAACAAGGCTGATCTTATAGACCCATGGTGAAATCTTGTAGAAGTGCTTTCCAAGCGAATGCAGGCAAAGCACAAACTCCACCGCTAAAATTTGATCGACTTAAACGACCCCTCACAAGAGTTCCGAAACTTCCGGCTGATCAACACCCCGAGCTACAGCTACCTGATACCGAGTCATCCTTTTCAAGACTTTAGATAGTTAGTTGTTTGATACGTCAGAGATAAATCCATCGCTGGCCGCTGATCCAAAATCATCGTGGCCGTATCATTGCGGACAAACCCTAACTTCTCATAAAAATTTTGTTGATGGCTAGTAGTCAAATAAACTTTTTCCACAACAACTAACTTGGGATGATTGACCAATGTTGCTACTAACTGTCGCCCTAAACCCAAACCGCGATAGGTTTCATCAATCACCACATCCCAAATCATCGCCCGATAAATGCCATCAGAGGTGGCGCGGGCAAAACCTACTAATTTCTCACCATCCCACATAGAAATTGTGGGGTCGCTATGTTCGATCGCGATCGCTAAATCCTCGATTCGTCGTTCTTTTGCCCAGAAAGCATGATTATTAAACAGTACTTGCAGTTGCTCTAAATTAATATCAGACTTTTGATCGCAGAAACGAATGGGGGGTTTGGTCATCTCAGTATTTAAGATTGAAAAGAATGGAGTCTAAATTATGCCTGGTTGGGCTATATAGTTTCAATGATGTCGTAGCCTATCTGAATAGTTCCCCACAAAGAGGGAAAAATAATCCTGTAGACCTATTTGTAATTTTAGGCCAAGACCGTGACCCAGTGGCTAGAAGTCCGAGCTAAGTTAGAGCAAATTTGGGGCTACTCCGACTTCCGATCGCCTCAGGGTGAAATAGTCCAGGCCTTGTTGGCGGGGCAAGATGCTCTGATTGTGTTGCCCACTGGAGCCGGCAAATCGATCTGCTTTCAGCTTCCGGCCTTGTTTCAACAGGGTTTGACCTTGGTGATTTCGCCCCTGGTGGCCTTGATGGAAAACCAAGTCCAAGAGTTGCTGGCCAAGGGCTTGCCCGCTGCGGCTCTGCATAGTGAGTTGCCTCCAGTTAAGCAACGGCAGGTGCTGCAAGCGGTGAAATCTCAGCAACTGCGGCTGCTGTACTTGTCTCCCGAGACTTTGTTGACCGATCGATTGTGGTCGCTTCTGATTCATCCTCAGATGCAAATCAATGGTCTGATCTTGGATGAAGCCCATTGTTTGGTGCAGTGGGGTGAGACTTTTCGACCGGCTTATCGGCGTTTAGGAGCGGTGCGATCGGCATTGTTGGCCAACAAGCCAGCGGGCACCAAGATGCCGATCGCCGCCTTTACAGCCACCGCCGATCCAGCAGCGCAGGCCACTATTACCCAAGTCTTGCGCCTGCAGCAACCGACCCAATTTTTGATTAATCCCCATCGTCCGAATCTGCATTTGACTGTTCAAACCGTGTGGACTCCCCGAGGTCGTCGCCAGCAGTTGCGGAAATTTATCGATCGACATCCCCATCAAGTTGGGTTAGTTTATGTGCGCACTCGCCAAGATGCTGAAGAACTAGCCGTTTGGTTGAATCAGTCTGGTCTAAAAACCACGGCTTATCATGCCGGATTAAGTCCCCAGCAGCGCCGCCAGGTTGAACAACAATGGTTGAATGGCAAATTGAATTTTGTGATTTGCACCTGTGCCTTTGGCATGGGCATCAATAAACCAGATGTGCGCTGGATTGCCCATTTTCAGAGTCCATTATTACTCAGCGAATATGTACAGGAAATCGGGCGAGCTGGACGGGACGGTCGGCTTGCCGAGGCGCTGATGATAGTGTGTGAGCCAACTGGCTGGCTCTATCCAGACGATCGACAGCGTCAGCAATTTTTTGTGACCCAATTGCGGCAACTAGAGTTAGAGGCCAAGCAACTAGCCGCCAAAATGCCCATGACTGGTGAGATTGCGTTGCTCAGTCGGCAGTTTCCCAAAGCCGAGATGGCGCTGGCACTGTGGCATCGCCAAGGGTTGTTGGAATGGACAAGTCCGTTTCATTATCGCCGCTTGGCAGGTAAAACCCCTGAGGCATCACCGCCGATCGATCGGCAAATGCTGGAGTATGCTAAGACTAAGAACTGTCGCTGGCAATATCTTCTCAGGGCTTTTGGTTTTACTGAGCAGGGACAAAACTGGCGCTGTGGCCATTGCGATCAATGCAAGTGAAGCGCAGCTATCGCTGTTCTGCATCATCATGACTATTTATTTCTACAAATCTGATCATCCCTACTGTTATTTCTTGAGTTCGTAAGGTCTTCGTCTACACGTTGCCCCGTTTCTCCTTCTAAGCTCCGCATTGGAGGGTTCGATCCGCTTGCATATATTCAACTAGCGTTGAGTTAAGAAGGAAGATTGTTTGCTGATTTTTGCTGCTGCAATGCGTCTAGAGCATCAACTAGTAAATTAAATATTTCGTCATAGTCATGATCTTGACATATTTGCTCAATCTCTTCATGAACAAGATCATCTATAAAAATATGTTTTCCACTTACATGCGCTGAATGCACTTCTTCCGTAAGCTGTAAGGCTTTGCACAAATGAATCGGACATTGGTCATTGATCTTATCCTTGATTAGAATCAATCTACTTGCAAGGTCTTGGTATTTGCTTGTTTGCTTCTCGGTTTTGTTAACAGTATAACCATGACTTTTGCTAGGCTGTGCATTATGCATGGGGTCTAATAGTACAATCTGAAAAACATTCTCAAAATCCAAAAAACCGATGATTCTCCCTTTTGCTTGTGATATCTGCAACTGATAGAACTCTATTTCTTCAGAATACAAATATTCATCAGGAACCCAATCCAAATCAGTCTTTTGGATAGGAATGTTCTTTTGATCCCAATTAATTGCGTGATATCGCCACGAACGACTTCCGCTTCTCGCAACTTCATCGATGTCCAGGCCACACAGATCCTTGAGTCTCTCCAACAGAGAGACATACCAGTTTTCATCAACTGTTTCGCATTTTAGGCCAAAATAGTCTATTTGTTTCCAATGACGAATAGAAAAAGTCCAAGCTTTGTTAACCGGACGACTTTTTTCTCTTGGGACTGACTTGTTTTTGCTTGATACACCTGGGTTAATTCTTCCCACGATGCAGAATTAGTCCAGTCTTGATTTATAAAAAATTCTCATGTCATCTTCAGATATGACTTTAGTGGATCGTTCAAATCTATCCAAACCTTCTCTTGCATTAATCCAAGGAGACTCTTTATGAGTAAGTTCTTCTAGTTGAGTACCACTAAATTCTCCATAGGCTTCTAGTACTTCGCCAATATGAGAAGCAACACTCTCTGGCACATCCAAGCAATCGGGGATGTCTCGGCGATCGATGGTCGAGAGCATGTTTTTTGTGCCCTTAAATCGATCGTAGATGACTCTGCTTACAGGTCCATGCACCCAGGCTTGGAATTCTCCGTTAAATAAAGGTTCATCGTATAAAGCTAAATTCCAAGCCTGAACATAGTATAAAAGCTTGTGAAGCTTCAACTGAGATGGAGGTGCGCCAGCTTCAATCAAGTAGCAGCAGATATAATTTGCTACCTGATTGATGTCTACAATTTCAGTTTTGATTGGATTTAAGCTCATTTATTCCGTAATCTCCATTGCTTCAACACAGCAATCGATTTAGTAGTATACAATTACTTTAGTACAATTGCATTATTTAACTGTATTCATATTTATCTTACCCGATCAGAAAAAAAATGAAACACCAAAATGATTAAGATTGCAAAAAATCAGCAATAAATCTTGACTCGCACAAATGTCTTGCCGTTCCATTGCTAAAGCACTCTGACTAAATGACCTACAAGGTCTGAGCTGTATTATGATGTTGGTTTAGATGCATTTCCAAATTCTGTTGCTTTTCAGCGAGTACGTGAAAAATCTTGCCAACCAGATCAGGCTTTGATGTTGGTGGCTGGCTGTATCTAGACAACCGACAGCAATTTTTTGTGCCCCAATTGCGGCAGCTAGAGTTAAAGGCCAAACAATTAGCTGCCAAAATTCTGGAGATTGCGGTGCTCAGTCGGCAGTTTCCTAAAGCCGATGTCGCGCTGGCGCTGTGGCCATTTCGATTACTCAGGATGTTCTGTGAATAAATCATAATGAGTGATGGATAAGTGCCGCGATCGATCCTCTGCGCAACCATGACTATCTACTTTTACAAAGCCGACCAGCCCTATGGCTGTTTCTCGAATTTTTCCGAGCATCCTGTCTACTTAGATGGCGAATATTGGCCGACGGTGGAGCATTATTATCAGTCGCGTAAATTTGTGGGTACCAAATTTGCTGGGTTAATTGTTAAAATTCAACTAGCTGCTACCCCGGAAGAAGCAGCGGCGATCGGTCGTCAGCCAAATTATGCACCACATCCCCAATGGTGCGATCAAAAATGTGGGGTGATGTATACTGCTGTCCAACAAAAATTTTTGACCCACCGTGATGTGCAATTAGTGCTTTTGAATACCGGCGATCAAGAAATTATCGAAGATTCACCAATAGATTATTTTTGGGGCTGTGGCGGGGATCGCTCAGGTATTAACCATCTAGGAAAAATCTTGATGCGGATTCGGGCTGAACTCCAGCAAACGGTGACTAAAGCTGCGAACTATTGACCCATCAGCATGTAATATATGCAGTGAGTATTTCTAACAGATGTAGCGCGTATTAAAGGTAAGCTTCAGACTATGACTATGACTATGAATATGCATGACATGGCGATCGACGAAATTGTGGCTCGGGAAATATTAGACTCCCGGGGCAAACCGACCATCGAAGCGGAAGTGTATTTAGTCAACGGTGGTTTTGGCATAGCGCAGGTACCCAGTGGCGCTTCCACCGGTAGTTTTGAAGCCCATGAATTGCGGGATGAGGATGCTAAACGCTATGGCGGCAAGGGCGTTTTACAGGCGGTGGCCAATGTTAATGACAAAATCGCCCCGGCTCTAGAGGGGATGAATGCCTTTGATCAGCAGTCGATCGATCAAGCCATGATTGATCTAGATGGTTCCCCCAACAAAACCAATTTGGGTGCCAATGCGATATTAGCGGTGTCTTTGGCTAATGCCAAGGCCGTGGCGCAGGCGTTGGGTGTGCCGCTCTATCGCTATTTAGGTGGCCCGATGGCCAGCCTGCTCCCTACCCCGCTGATGAATTTGATCAACGGCGGCGCTCACGCTGCTAACAATGTTGATTTTCAAGAATTTATGATCGTGCCCGTGGGTGCGCCCACTTTTCGGGAAGCTCTGCGCTGGGGTGCGGAAGTTTTCGCGGCTCTAAGCAAAGTCTTAGATGACCAAGGTTTATTGACTGGCGTGGGCGATGAAGGTGGTTTTGCTCCCAACCTAGCTTCCAATCAAATGGCTTTAGATCTATTGGTATCCGCGATCGAAAAGGCTGGCTACAAGCCAGGCGAACAGATTGCTCTGGCGTTGGATGTGGCCGCCAGTGAATTTTATGTGAATGGTAATTACCGTTATGATGGCGCGGAACATAGCCCGGCGGAGTTCATCGACTACTTAGCTGGTCTGGCGAGTAAATATCCGATCGTCTCGATCGAAGATGGTTTGCACGAAGATGATTGGGCTAACTGGCAAGCTCTCACTCAAAAGATTGGTAGCAATGTCCAGTTGGTCGGTGACGATTTATTTGTTACCAACGTCACTCGTTTGCAAGAAGGCATTGAAAAATCGGCAGCCAACTCGATTTTAATTAAACTTAACCAAATTGGTACCTTGACGGAAACCTTGGCGACGATCGATCTAGGTACTCGGAATGGCTATCGATCGATCATTAGTCATCGCTCTGGCGAAACCGAAGATACTACTATTGCTGACTTGGCTGTAGCAACACGAGCTGGCCAAATTAAAACTGGTTCCTTATGTCGGAGCGAACGGGTCGCTAAGTACAATCGCTTATTGCGAATTGAAGATGAATTAGGCCGTTTGGCTGTTTATGCTGGTTGGCATAAATAGTAATGTGCTTGGGTAGATTATTTTCTGGTTACCCTCGTATATTAGTACTTTGTTGGGTATAATATAATGAAAGTAAGACATTATCTTACTTAGCTCATAAACATCTACTTCGTGACCATTAGCTAGCGTGACACACATCACCTTAGTGTCGGTGTCTAGTTACCTATAATATAATCTCGCTGATTTGTGTTTTCTAGGTAACTGTCAAAAAACTGTTGAGAATACTGTAGTATATAGAAGTATTACTTTTACTACGTACAACATGTTAAGGTTGCCCAGTAACTTTTATTGCTTGTAACACGAATAATCTGCTGACCCCAATATCATTTATCTGCCAGTGACTTCTACTTGATTTTAAATGTAGATGTTGCCATGTGTTTCGCAAATAGACAAAACACAAATCTTTCTAATAAAACTCTGGCCAAATATTAAGTTTTCCAGATGTGATATTGGTCACTACCTATCTTTTCATTTAGCTGATTCATATCTATACATTTAGCTGATATTTAGTTTAATAGATGATATGAACTGCTAAATTAACAAAAACAACTTCGCTCCTAAAAAAATATGGTTTTCCCAGATTCTAATACTCTTCCGATTTCTGTTGATCCGCATGTGCCCATTACGATCAATTCCCAAATTGCTGAACAGATTAAACTTCTGATTGCTGTTGGTGTTTTACATGCTGGTGATGCCCTACCTACTGTTACTCAGTTGGCTAAGCAGTTGAGTGTTAACCACAACACGATTGCAGCTGTTTACAACGACCTGATTGTGGCTAGCTACTTGATGGCTCAGCGTGGTAAAGGTACTTTTGTTGCCAACACTCAAAATGTGCAAAGTATCGTTACTTACCGTCAGGTCTACGAACACTTAGAAAAAGCTTTTAGTTCCGCTAGTAGCTTAGGCATGACCGCTTCTGCCTTTGGATCGGCTGCTTATGCTCAAGCTGTAATGGTTAGCCAAAGACAAGTACAAACTGTTAAGGTCGCTTTTGTTGACAGGTTGCAACATTCTCCAAAACTTTACACAGTTCTGCAATCTGAACTAGGTATTGAACCAGCCTTGGTAGAACTATCCGCTGCTCAAGACAATAAGGATTTTGGGGATGCTGATTTAATTATTACTCTAGGTCAGCACTTGGATGCCGTGAAAAAGCAAGCCAGTGCTACTCAAGAAGTAATAGCTTTGGATGTTAAACCCAATTTGTTGTTGCTAGCTGAAATCTCGGCATTGCCGCTCAATAGTCAGGTATTGGTAGTCGGTAACAATACACCCGAAGCAGAAATTATGCAGCAGGTGTTGGTTGATGCCGGTGTTACCCACGTTCAGTATAAATTAGCTGCGGCCAAAGACATCAAGCCAGAACTATTGAAACAGGCCGTGGTGGCTCTAGCTGCACCGGGTGTATCCGAAAGTTCTGTTGGTGGCGAAATCAAGGTTGTACCTTTCAATGTCAACATCGAACAGGCTAATTTGCTGCTAATTAAAGCTCGTCTGTCAACAGTGAAAGCTGCTAAAAATTTGACTTGATTAGCCAACTACTTTGAAATAGTGACAGTTGATTGAATCAAAAGTAAGGAGGGATATCTTAGAATATCCCTCCTTCTTTATTTTTGCTTATCATGTAATTGCGGCAACAACAGCTATGGAGTTTTATGTTAGATAAGCCTGAGATCATTATTATTGCTGCTTTGAGTGCTGTCGATCGAGTCATTGGCTATGAAGGCAAACTGCCTTGGAGTATCCCCGCCGATTCTCAGCGGTTTCAAGATCTCACCCAGGGCTACGCCGTAATTATGGGTAGAAAAACTTGGGAGTCTGATGTGAAAAGGTGTCCATTGCCGCAGCGTTACAACATCATTGTTTCGTCTCAGCCCCAACTGGGTGAAATAAATGCAGATTGTTTGAGTAAATCTTTAGGTGCCGAGTTAGCTTCTTCTCTGACGATGGCGATCGCCCAAGCCCAGAAATTCCAGAAAATATTTATTGTAGGGGGCGCGGGTATTTATACCGAAGCTCTCACTATTGCTGATACCTGGGAATTAACGGTAGTAGAAGGAGAATACCCCGGCGATACTTTTTTCCCGGAATACCAGTCACTGGTTGATCAAAAGTTTAAGTTGGTTAATGTAGAAAATCATCCGGGTTTTCGCTATGAAACCTATCGCCAAATTGTTGAGGTAAGTGGGTAAGTTGTCATTTGCCCGGAGAGTGTTGCGAATTGCTGCGAATTGCCTTTGCTCGGGAAAA
Source organism: uncultured bacterium (assembly GCA_964247085.1). Lineage (GTDB taxonomy): Bacteria > Cyanobacteriota > Cyanobacteriia > Cyanobacteriales > Chamaesiphonaceae > JAAFHZ01. The sequence goes on along the minus strand of CAXTSX010000010.1, from coordinate 8,554 downwards.
ATCTTAGTTAGAATCGATGGAAATGCACTTCGTCGTCTGACTTATGCTTGATTTATCTGCCCTCCATGAATTTTCCCGTTGTCATTGTGTGGCCATTTGTGCGGCATTAGTGCCGATCAATTTGCTCGTATCTACCGCCGTGATTGGGCTGACGATGTTTAACGGTTCTTTGGCGCTGCGCCGTTGGCTGTCGATCGGCGGAGGCTTGGCCTGTTTGTTATTGCTATCCCATGTAGGCAGCTGGTGGCTGATTGGGGTAGTGGCTCCAGCTACCTTTATTCTGCCTTCCTTGGGTCTGTTGTGCTCGGCAATTAATTGGGCTTGTTTGCATTATCCAGTTAGTACGGGGCAGTTTTGGAGATCGATCGTCCTGCACGATTGGAAAGCTAGCAGCTTATAATAGCAAAGACTTTATTAAGTTTTACTGCTAACTGCATGACTGTTAAACCAGATTGGTTACGGGTAAAAGCACCTCAGCTAGAGCGGATTGGCGCTGTGCAGGATATTCTGCGCGATCTTGAGCTGCATACTGTATGTGAAGAAGCTTCTTGTCCCAATATTGGAGAATGCTTCCAAGCTGGTACAGCCACTTTTTTGATCATGGGACCAGCCTGTACCCGGGCTTGCCCCTACTGTGACATTGATTTCAATAAAAAACCGCCAGAACTAGATCCGAATGAGCCACATCAACTAGCGGCGGCGGTGAAACGCTTAAAACTCAATCATGTGGTGATTACCTCGGTCAATCGGGATGATTTGCCAGATGGTGGGGCTACGCAGTTTTTGCGCTGCATTGGGGCGGTGCGGGCACTGTCTCCTGACACCACGATCGAGGTCTTAATTCCAGACTTGTGTGGTAATTGGTCAGCCTTAGAAATTATTCTGCGCGCCGCCCCCGAGGTGCTCAATCACAACACCGAAACGGTACCCCGTCTGTATCGCAAAGTGCGACCCCAGGGGAATTATCTGCGCAGCTTAGAAGTGGTCTCGAAGACTCGCCAGCTCAGTCCGCAGACCTATACCAAATCTGGAATTATGGTGGGCTTGGGGGAAACCGATGCGGAAGTGCGCCAAACCATGCAAGATCTGCGAGCAGCCCACTGTGATATTTTGACGATCGGTCAATATTTACAGCCTACTCCCCAGCATTTGCCAGTGGCAGAATTTGTCATCCCCGAGCAGTTTGCCGCCTGGCGAAAATTTGGTGAATCGATCGGTTTTCTGCAAGTAGTATCTTCGCCCTTAACCCGCAGCTCCTATCATGCCGAGCAAGTGCGAGAATTGATGGTGAGATACCCGCGCTAGTATGGTGAAAAACGTTGCTGTCATTGGTACCGGGGCTTGGGGTGCGGTCTTGGCTAAATTGGTGCAAGCCCCCACGGTGGTCAGTTGGTCGCGTCGTTCTGGCGCAGATTTGTGGCAATCGATCGGCAGTAGCCAGATGATTGTCTCGGCGGTGTCGATGGCTGGAGTTCAAGAGGTAATTAACGAGTTGCGCGGTCAGTTGGCACCGGAGCAAATTATTGTTACTACCACCAAGGGCTTGGACTTGGCCACTAATTCTACGCCAGCGCAATTGTGGACAGCGGCTTTCCCCCAGAATGCGATCGTGGTGTTATCTGGCCCCAATTTATCGGCTGAAATTCAACAGGGTTTACCAGCAGCCACGGTGGTAGCTAGTCATCATCCAGTCGCAGCGGTGCAAGTCCAAACGGTTTTTTCGTCGGCGCAGTTTCGGGTTTATACCAATGATGATCCGCTTGGTGTCGAACTTGGTGGCACGGTCAAAAATGTGATGGCGATCGCTGCTGGTACCTGTGATGGATTGGGCTTAGGTACTAATGCCAAAGCTGCTCTAATGACCAGAGGTCTGGCCGAAATAATCAGAATTGGTAAACAGTGGGGAGCAAAACCTGAAACCTTTTATGGTTTATCAGGACTAGGGGATCTGTTGGCCACTTGCAATAGTTCCTTGAGTCGAAACTATCAGGTGGGCTATGGATTAGCTCAGGGTTTGGATTTAAACCAAGTGCTAGGAAGTCTGACTGGAACAGCTGAAGGGGTCAATACGACCAAAGTATTGATACAGATTGCGCACCAAAATCAAGTTGAACTGCCGATTACGATGATGGTCGATCGATTGTTGCGGGGGCAAATTACGCCGAAGGAAGCTTTGACTGCTTTGATGATGCGGGATAGTAAGTCGGAGTAGGTAATATTTACGGCCTTGCCTGGAACTTTTGCCCAGGTTTCGTTAGTCTTGTTGTAAAGTTCATCTAGTAGGTAGCAAGGTAAATATTTTGCTCAGGAACTGATTGGTATTTTTTGTGGGGTTTTATGCAAGTTAAGATTTTAGTGGTGTTAGCGACTGTCACTGGTTTATTCTGGTGGTTTTCGGCCTGGGCTGGGCGAAGAGTGCCAGCATTCCAAGTCCAGAAATATCCCAGCCCGGTGGCGGTGGTAACTCTCCCAAAGTCTGCTGTCCCCAGTATTAGCTCTAATCCTGTTTCTCTCGCCACCCCAAAATCGTTGGTTTCTAGTCCAAGTCCAGTGGCGCTTCCCAGTCCCTTCAATCCTGCTGCTGCCAATCCATCTGCACCAAAGGCCAAGGCTATCCCCATTCCCAAATCGGTGGTTCCCAGTGCAGCGGTAAATCCTTTAGCTCCCATTCCTATTCCTAGTATTTCCCAGACAATTGGACCTACTCCAGTGGTTTTACAAGCGCGGCCACTGGCGATCGATCCCGTTACCAATCAAATTCTGGATGCTCTGATGTCGGCAGTGATTAGCCAAGAAAGTAATGGTGATTCCCAAGTTCAGCATCCTGTGAGCAAAGCCATGGGTCTGGGGCAAGTGATTCCAGATAATATTCCGTCCTGGACAAAGGAAACTTTTGGCCAAGAGCTAACTGCCGAGCAGTTTCGGAGTAGCCCCGATGCCCAGATGTATGTGATTCGCCAAAAGCTTTTGCAGTACTATCGGCAGGCGATCGCTGCTAGTGGTGGCGATTTACATATGGCGGTGCGGCGGGTGAGTGCCCAGTGGTATTCTGGTCAATCTGATCTTTATGATTCTACCAATCCGGTCGCCACTGGACCTAGTATTCGAGACTATAGTCTCCAGGTGCTGGGTCGGTTTCAGAATTTTTATCCGCAAAATTACTTGGTGCGTTACTAATCTCCGGCCATTTTTGCTGAGTTGAATTTTAGACCAGCACGTCTGTCTGGACTATTTCATTTAGACGGTTTTGGATTTGACCCAACCATTCTTCGGCAGTATTGTTGTCGATCGCATCAATGTTGGTAAATTGATGAATCCGCAGTCGTTCGCCACTGGTCAAAACCAAACTGAGATAGTGAGCAGCTTCCCGATTGATATTAGCCAAAACATCGTCGGGTTCAGGCGTTATCTCGACGAAGGGTCCTTCCATTTCTAGGCTGTTTATTTCGGTAAACTCAATCCGGAGCAGCTTTTCTCCGCTGAGATAGCGATCGACTAGGCGCTCTGCGAAATCAAAGATAAAGCATTCATCCTGATGAAAAAACTTTAACTGCCAAGGTAGATCTAATATTTGGCAAATAGGCTTAATCACTGACTCCACTACTTCTGAAAATTCGGAGTAGGGTGCCGTATAAACCGATGGCTGATTCTCATTCCAAGACAAATATTGGGTCGGAACTTCTCCCGCATCCATATTAAGCCGGACAAAAATATTGACCTGGGCAGAATTATTGGCCAAATCAGGGACTTCTAGCACTAGACCGTGAATGTCCGATCTGGCAAAAGTTCTGACCGTTTTTTCGAGGTCAGTTTCGGGATGCTGTTGGACAATTTTGCTGGTTCGATCGAATATCCAAGTGATTTTTTGGGGATTTAAAGATTTATTAATCAGGAATCCGGCGGAGACGCCGCCTAACCACAGCAAACCCAGCCCAAAAAAACTATTATCACCAGGTATTTTGTTACTAAAAGGCTGAAAATTTTGCCCAACAAGTTTAACAGTGCTATTACTGACTGGGATATCTAAAAATTTCTTTACTTCACGACATTCCATGCCATTGGGACTGATTGGGCTAACATCACAGGAGTTGGTTTCTGGCAAACCAGGAAATCCAACTAGTAAAGCCACAAAGCCTGGTATGTAAGTAATGAAGCCCATTACTACTTTAAATGCGGTATTAGTCCAAAGGCTGGGTGGAGAAGTTACTTGAGCCACTAATCGTTTATTAGAATGTTCGTTGGTTAACCAATTAGACATAAAAAAAAGTATCTAAGTTCCCTATTTTTTATTCTAGAATGCCCAGAAATTTATGAGATTTCCCAAACTATTATTTTTTGGTGTTTTCTGACGATCGACATCCAGCTTGTGCCAGACTTCGAGCTACAATTAACCCCATCAATTATATTGACTGGTGTGGAGATGCGTTTAAAATCTTTGGATGTCTTTCGGGGGCTGACCGTCGCCGTCATGATTTTTGTAAATGTGTTTAGTTTAGCCGAACTGGAAACTGGTTGGCTACACAGTTGGATTGACCATGCTGACTGGCACAATAGTTGGGCTTTAGCCGATTTTGTCTTTCCTTTTTTTCTATATATTATTGGTATGGCGATGGCCTTTTCCTTTGCCAAATACACTAATGGCGATCGACCACCAGTCCCGAAGAATACTGCTTATTGGCCGATTCTGCGCCGGACACTATTGCTATTTGGGATTGGCTTATTGATTAATTTGCTAATTTATAGCGTTTGTAAAATACCGACTGCCGGAATTTTTAAATTTGCCGATTTTCGGTTGATGGGAGTATTGCAACGGATTAGCCTCGCTTACGCCGCAGCGGCTCTCATTGTGTTGACGTTTCCTCGGCGGGTGCAATGGGGAATTGCTGGCGCCATATTGATTGGTTATTGGTTAATCATGGCTTTTGTGGCCGCGCCCAATGCTCCAGCGGATCTTTTAACGCAGTCCGTAGATGTGACAGCCATTGTTGATAGCAAAATTCATAATATTGGGGCTTATATCGATCGGCAGATTATTCCGGCAGCGCACTTTTATGCCAAAGGTAAAAAAGGCTATGAGGCTGAGGGTTTATTTGCGACCTTGCCAGCGATCGTCAGTGTATTGCTAGGCTACTTTCATGGTGTCTGGCTCAAGCAACAGCGGGATGTTAAAACCGATAACAGTATCCAGATGGTGATGTTTGGGCTAGCGGCAATTGTGGCTGGGCGGATTTGGGGTAACTTTTTCCCGATTAACAAAAATCTCTGGACTAGTTCTTACGTTCTATTCATGGCCGGTTGGGCGTTAGTAGTTTTTGCTGCTTGCTATGAGTTGGTCGATGTGCGGAAAATTGGGTTGAAATGGTTTGAGTGGCTAGAGATGATGGGTCTGAATGCCTTGTTTGCTTTTGTTGGCTCAGTGCTGATGATTAAAGTGATTATGTCCAACAATATTGATGGTTGTGGCGAAAAAGCCACTAGCATCTATGCGTTTCTGCGGTCTCTGTTTGCTTGGTCAGGGGTAGATAATAGTGCTCTGTTATTGGCCTTGGTATCAGTCTTGCTCTGGATCTTGATTTGTTGGGGGATGTATTGGCAACGTTGGTTCATCAAGCTGTGAAAATCAACGGATAATAAACCAGAGGATGTGGAGTAACAGAAAACATGTTGGGTATGCAAATAAAAAATCACGGGCTGCAATGGTTACTAGCGACAGGTATTAGTCTGACTTGTTGGCTGCACGGCGGTCTAGCCATGGCCGCTGTGGGGTTGAGTGAAACAGCGCCGCCCGTCGTGATTAAGCAATTAGCGACGGTTGCCGCTGGATCGCCCCAAGTTACTGTGTTGAGCCCCCGCCCGGATGAAGTGGTGACTACCAATAATGTCTTAGTGAATCTACAGGTGCAGGGTACCCCCATTTTTAAAAATGCGGCTTTGGGCTTGGGATCACATTTGCATGTGTTGCTTGATCGAACTCCCTATCAATCTGTTTATGATTTGGCTCAACCCCTGATCCTGAATAACCTGACTCCCGGGACGCATACCCTGCAAGTTTTACTGGCCAAACCTTGGCACGAGAGCTGGAAAAATCCCGGGGCTTTTGCCCAAGTTACTTTCCATGTTTTGGCTAAGTCTGCCGAAAGCCCAGCGGCTACCACCCCAACTCTGGTTTACAACGAGCCAGATGATACCTATGGCGCTGAACCAGTGCTGTTGGATTTTTATCTAGCGAATGCTCCCAGCCACCGCGATGCTCAGCAGCATCTGGTGAATGATTGGCGAGTGCGCACAACAATCAATGACCAAAGTTTTGAAGTAAACCAATTGTCACCTTTCTATCTTAAAGGTTTGAAGCCCGGTGCCAACTTGGTAAAAATGGAATATCTGAATGCTCAAGGCCAGCCCCTAGATAGTATTCTACGGGTTGTAAACTATCAACCTAACGGCACAGATAGTTTGTCGCGACTGCTCCGCAATGAACTATCGCTGAATGATGCTTTGAGCCTTTTCAATCCGGCCAAGGCCGTAGTAGCGATCGCTCCAGCTGTCCCCAATCCTCAATTAGCTTGGCCACCAACAACTCCGTTCATCATTCCACCAGCACCACCGCTTACTCCGCCCCCAGTGGCGGCAGTTCCTCTCGCTCCTGTGATGGCCGTCCCAGTTCTTCCCACACCTGCACCAGTTCCTATTCCATCGGCACCGCCAGTGCTGCTACCCAGCTCATCTTTACAAGCACCATTGCCAGCTATGGCACCGCTGCCGCCAACGATTCCAGTTCCAGTAATCCCCGCTCCTCTTAATTCTGGTTTCAACTATCAAGTTAAGCCATTGCCGCTACCAGCTCCTGTGTCACCGCAGCCATCGGCTTTGCCTTCTGCAACTATTCCTTTACCAGTAGCTCCGCCGACACCAGCAATTTCCTTGAAGCTGCCGGTAGTAGAACTACCACCAGCGATCAAGCCCAATTTGCCACCGGCAATGTTAAGCGATCGATCGCCAGCCACTGCTTTGCCTACGCCTAATTCTGTTCTGAAGGCTCCGATGGTGGAAAAATCTCCAGCTAAGATTCCAGAGACAATTCCCTCTAAGGCCAGAGAATTGATCGATCGAACCCCGCTACCTACTATTCAAACACCACTGCTGAACACGACAACTAGTGAAAGTGAGATTGAATTCAAAGTGTTGGCCAGAGAATTTTTTCATACGGCCTCGGTCAGAATTAAAAAGTTTACCAATTCAATTCCACCCAAGGTGGCACAGTGGAGTAAAGATTTGAGCCATTGGATTGGAGATCGATCGCAAGCGATGCAAGCTAGACAGCAAGATGTTTCGCCAGAGCGTAGTTAGTTTATGGAAAAAGATACAGTACCTCAATCCGCCGTCAGTCAGGATGAAATAAATAATATCCTTTGGCGGGCTTGTGATACGTTCCGTGGGACGATCGATGCTAGCGAGTACAAGAACTATCTGCTGGTAATGTTGTTCGTCAAATACGTCAGCGACTCGTGGACGGAACATTACGAGCAACTGCAAGTACAGTATGGCGATGACAGGGAGCGGATTCTGCGGCGATTGGAGCGGGAGCGGTTTGTATTGCCGCCTGATTGTCGGTTTGATGATGTCTATACCAAGCGGAATGATACCAACCTCGGCGAGGTAATTAATAAGGCATTAGAGCAGATTGAGGAAGCCAATAAACTCAAGCTGGCGGGGGTGTTTCGGAATATTGATTTTAATAGCGAGGCGAATTTAGGGCAGACACGGGAGCGGAATACGCGGTTGAAGATGCTGCTGGAAGATTTCGCCAATCCGAAACTAGATTTGCGCCCATCCCGTATCGGCAATCTCGATGTGATTGGCAACGCTTACGAATACCTGATTGCTAAATTCGCCGCCGGAGCAGGGAAGAAAGCGGGGGAATTTTACACGCCTGGGGAAGTATCAGAATTGATGGCGGAATTAGTCGCACCCCGGCCAGGTGAGCGGATTTGCGATCCTACTTGCGGCTCCGGTTCCCTGTTGATTAAATGTGCCAACTATGTGCGCCGTCAGGGAAGTGATAACTATAGCCTGTTCGGGCAGGAGGCTACGGGCGGTACTTGGGCTTTAGCCAAGATGAATATGTTTCTACATGGGGTAGATAGTGCGCGGGTAGAGTGGGGCGATACGATTCGCAATCCCAAGCTGTTGGAAAATGACAAGTTAATGCGGTTTGAGGTGGTGGTTATTAGACGACGATTAACTTGTCCGGTCGCGACAACTAACTTGGCCGCTTGAGAGAAGAGGAAGGCAGACAGACGTACTAATTGTCACTTACTTAAAAATGATTCTCCGACAGAGATGCTACGCGAAGGCTAAAACCAATTCACCGGCTCAGCAGTACAGTTATTGAGAGGAGAGTAATAGACAAAAAGCAAAAAAGGCATTACGCCATTCCCTAAGGTTTTTAGGGAACAGCACATGTCAACCACATCAGCTCCAAACTTATATGACTGCAAGCTCAGTACCGGACAAAAAGCTTGAAGTAGTTGGCAGAACAAGGTTTGATGGAAGT
>CAXTSX010000009.1:0-93185 GCA_964247085.1 uncultured bacterium | reverse complement strand
AATACTGTTTTCATAGACTAGAAATGCTATCAGACTTAACGGGAAAAGTCAGATCGATAAATCTCTCCTTTTCTTTTAAAAATTTATTTGCAATTGGTGGAACCACCGTTCACACAAAAGGCAAAAGCTAGAAATTTGTCTTTTTGTGGACCAACGTTTTTGACAACTTCACTGAACTTAAAAAAGACGGCAGATGCTTTAGGCTTATCTTGGGCACTTCTTTTCTTGTAGAGAGGACTCTTGGAAAAAGCTGCAAAGCTGATTGGCATGTCCTCGGCATACTGTGAAGTCAACCAGTTGACAATTTCCTTATCTGCTGGGGTCATACTTGTATACCACTTAGAGTAAATATCTAAGATTTGAGTATTCGGGTCTGCTAGACTACTAGCTTGCTGCCCTATGCCCAAAAAATTACTCAAGTTTCCCAATGTATTACTGGTATTTTGCTGAGTACCTCTGACTGAGTTCACCGTATTATTGACACCATTAACATTTCTGTTAATATCATCCAAAAAGCCAAAAGGATTGGCTTGAGCTGGTCTGATAATAGCAGTCAGACCAAAACTGATAATCAATGCTGCTGGTAATAACTTAAAAACACTATTAGATTGTATTTTTACTTATTTCACTATGGTTTTACTGAGTACTGTCAGATAATACAGAAAACCCAATAGTTTAACTATCCGTGAAACTACCAGTAAACATAATTACCAGGAATTTATTATCCGTAATTTCACGGATGACAAATATCTATTAGCCTCAATAAGAATTAAAGGGTACCAAAGCCTTTTTTCTTTTTCTTGGGCTTTTGCTGCTTGGGAGCACCACCACCGCCCGGACCACCCGGAAAACCAGGTGGAAAGTTGCCAGTAGTCATTTGCTGCATCATCGATCGCATCCGCGTAAAGTCCGCCACCAATTTATTTACTTCCGTTTCAGTGCGCCCACAGCCCTTGGCAATCCGCCGCCGCCGACCGGGAGTTTTAGCCAACAACTCTGGATCAAGCCGCTCGGCCTTGGTCATCGAGCCAATCATCGCCTCAGCTTTCTTCAGTTCGTCTTCGCCTTTCTTCAGCTGATCGTCAGAAATCTTGCCCATTCCCGGAATCATCTTCAGCAAACCGCCAAAAGAACCCATGTTCTTGATCATTCGCGTTTGCTTAATAAAATCATTGAAGTCAAACTTGGCTTCCATGATCTTGGCTTGCATCTTTTCGGCATCGGCAATGTCCACCTCTTCCTGGGCGCGTTCCACCAGGGTTAGTACATCACCCATGCCTAAAATTCGGGAAGCCATCCGATCTGGATAGAAAGGTTGCAAGGCTTCGACTTTTTCGCCGACCCCTACAAATTTGATGGGTTGGCCAGAAATGGCTCGTACCGAGAGGGCGGCACCACCACGGGTATCGCCATCCAGCTTGGTGAGGATCGCGCCAGTGATGCCAATCTGTTCGTGGAAAGCGAGGGTGACGTTGGCCGCTTCTTGCCCAGTCATGGAATCGATGACTAGCAAAATTTCCTGGGGCTGCAGGGCGTTTTTCACTTCCACCAGTTCGGCCATCATCTTGGTGTCGATCTGTAGTCGTCCAGCAGTATCGATAATGACGGTATCAACGCCCAATTCTTTGGCTTTGGCCAGACCCTGACGAGCGATTTCGACGGGGTTGCTGTCGATGCCCATTTCAAATACGGGCACATCGATCTGTTTACCGAGGGTGACTAGTTGATCGATCGCAGCTGGCCGATAAACATCGGTGGCTACTAGCAATGTCGATCGATTCTCTTTCTTCAGATGCAGTGCTAATTTAGCCGTAGCTGTTGTTTTACCCGCCCCTTGCAAACCGGCCATCAGAATAATGGTGGGAGCTTGATCGGCATGAGCCAGTGGGACATTGGTTTGCCCCATGGTTTTGACCAGCTCATCATAGACAATCTTGATGAACTGCTGCTCTGGACGCACCCCCGAAATAACTTCGCCACCCTGAGCGGCTTCTTCTACTTCCTTGACAAAGTTAGTGACTACCTGGACGTTAACGTCAGCTGAAATCAAAGCCCGTCGCACTTCTCGCAGGGCTTCTTGAATGTTGCTAGATTTGATTTTGTCCTGGCCACGCAGCTTTTTCCAGGCAGATTCAAAACTTTCGGCTAAGGAGTCAAACATAGGTCAGTCAATCAAAGGAGTTACAAATAGTCTCTTTCATGATAAACCGCCGTTGGCTCGCCACGCCAATCACCTATTGTCTCTGTTGATTTGTTGGATCATCGATCTGATTTCGATAAAGTCGGCGACTAGTTTATTTACTTCGGTTTCGGTGCGACCACAGCCTTTGGCAATCCGGCTGTGACGACTGAGAGTTTTAGCTAGCAAATCTGGATCCAGTCGTTCGGCTTTAGTCATGGAACCGATCATGGCTTCGGCTTTCTTCAGTTCGTCTTCGCCTTTTTTGAGCTGATCATCAGAAATCTTGCCTATGCCGGCAATTATTTTCAGCAAACTGCCAAAGGCACCCATGTTCTTGATCATGCGCATTTGCTTAATAAAATTATTGAAGTCAAATTTGTCTTCCACACGATCAAGCCTAATACACTGTATAGGAAGACTTAAGATAGCAGACCCCTAAAGAGCTTGATCAAATCCTTGTCAGACAATACTTGGTTTGATTTCTTCCCCATAAAATAACAGCCAGACGCAGCATCTAGCGCCCCGGGTTTATCGATAATCAGATAGTCAAAATACTTGAGATAAAAAGACGTGAAATTGCCAAACACTCGTAGCAAAACTCTTGGGATTTTGGATGTTGTAAAACTCCTTAAAAAATATTGGTAAGACCAAGCCAAAGCCATCCCTGGACCGCAGGTTGCACCGCTATCAATTTCTTCAAATCGTCGAAACAAGCGACGATGTCCTAAATGAGTAAAGCGGGTGAAATCATACCGATTGGCATGAACTTGCTGCATAAAGGGCGTTTCGGCATAAACTACTCCATCATCTTTCAAAACCCTATGAATTTCCTCACAGCATCTATAAGGATCAACTACATGCTCTAAAACGGCTTGAATAATGACTCCATCAAAAGATTTATCTTCAAAGGGAATATCGTGAGCATCAAATAACAAACTGACATGTTCACCCAATGCTACATCGCTTTCGATTCGTTCGATCGCCGGATTATCCATGATCGGCTCCATTCCCTTTCCCACCACATTGGAACCGATTATTAAAACTCTGGGAGAGTTCGATCGACGGAGCAGTTCGTCACTAAGCTTACTAAAATTGGTACTTGCCTTAACATTGTTATTAATATCTGGTACCAGACTTAATAACATATTTATCAACTTGTTTCTTTTTACTTCTTTCCCCTTATAGTACGCATCACGGCCTGACACAAAATCATCAATGGTAAAGATACTCAATTGGTCATTTATTAAAATTGGTATGTTGTCAACCACCGGAAAATCAATAGTGCATTCAGAATTGTCGCACATCATTGATTTGTCAACATTTTTTAGTTTAGAGTGACAACACGGACAACGCAATAATTCTTGTGATGCTTTAGATATCTTGATTTCTGACTGCATAATTATTCATTTCCTTTAAATTACTTTAAATTTGTATAGACTAAAAATTTAGATCTATCTTTAGTGAATTAGCGATCAAAAGCACTCTAACACAACTCGAAATTATCTACAGAATATTCCAAGCAAGTTATTTACTATCCACGAAGAATATAAATGCATAGCAGTTTCTTGTCGAATGAAGTATCAGCAATCGTTGTTCAGCTTGGCTTAGAGCCGCGTGGAATTGTTGTATTCGACCCGGAACTGCTGTATTTTAAGTATTTATTTATACGTTTTTATTAACGAAATATTCGCCATAAGCATGAATTTTACCTACTGATTTCAGCGAAATTTCAGAACGATCTAATCTAGCAAGCGCATACTAATATCTAGCCAGGGCGATCGGGTGATGGTGGCACTGGTCGAAATGTAATCTACGCCTGTTTCTGCTACTGCCCGGATCGTGGCCAAGGTAATGTTGCCAGAGGCTTCCAGCTTAATTCGGGGGTTAAACCGCCGACAGGCGGCTACGGCCATTTTCATCATTTCTATTGGCATATTGTCCAACATAATAATATCAACGCCACAGTCCAATGCTTCTTGGACTTGCGCGATCGATTCGGTTTCTACTTCGATCGTCAGGGGGTAGGGTAAGACCTGACGCACTGCGGCCACTGCGGCGGTAATTCCGCCCGCTGCGGCAATATGGTTATCTTTGATCATAGCCCCATCATCTAAACCCCAACGGTGATTGACCCCGCCTCCCACGGTGGTGGCGTATTTTTCGAGCAGTCTTAAGCCCGGTGTGGTTTTGCGAGTATCTACTAATTTGACTGGTAAATCAGCGATGATGGCCGCATAAGCATGGGTCGCAGTGGCAATGCCGCTTAAGCGCATCACCAAATTCAAGGCGGTGCGCTCACCCATGAGTAAGTCAGCAATTTGGCCGGTAATTTCAGCAATGACGGTTTGTTGTTCGCAATTCGTGCCCTCGTCTACTACTACCTGAAAATTGATGTTAGGACTCAGGCGTTGAAAGACCCGCGCGGCGATGGGTAAGCCTGCGACCAACCCGGGTGCTTTTACTGTCCATCGGGCGGTCATGTGGCGTGGTGTCAAACCTTGACTAGCCCGATCACCTCGTCCAATATCTTCTTGGAGCCATCGATCGATCAAAGAATCTAAAACAATCCAAGGGGGTAAAGCGAAATGGGACATAGGGAATATGGCTTAAAACGAAAAAAAAGGCTGGTAACTAGTACCAACCTTAGCAAAACTAAACCCCGATTCCCCCGGTAATGAGTTGCTATCGCTTCACAATACCTAAAGAAGATTCAAATTGAATGACCTGGCTGATTGCTTAAAATTCACTATCTGCATCAGGCTCATAAGCTAAATATATCCCATTCCTCTGTGATCACCATCAGCCATTTGCAGTATTTAGATGGCCTAATTCTTGAAAATAATTAGCAATTGCTCTGACATCCTCCAACTAAACCGCTAACAAATAAAAAAGGCTGGTAACTAGTACCAGCCTTCTTCAAACTAAACCCCAATTCCTCTCGGTACTCCAGTTGCGACAGATCCAAAATACTTACAGAAGATTCAAATTGATTTGCCCGGTCGATCTAAATTTAAGATAATTTAAGATATGTCTCAGGCTTATGAGATAAATGTATCTCAGAGCCAGTGTGATCACCATCAGCCATTTCTTGGAGTTTTGCTTGTATTACTTTCCTAGTGACCCACCCTATTTTTTGCTCTTTGCCGGTTTATTCATGGGCTTATCCTGTGGGGCAGCCTTCGATTCCACTCTCAAACGCTATGTTAAAGCCTGGTCTGTCGATCGAGCGAATATCAGCCTGACTTCCTTAGATAACATCACGCTCAAGTTGCCTTTTGTGGGGATTGCCTGTGGCATCGGCATGTTTTTAACTTCGGGCATGTCGATTTTTGGCTTGCCGGATGTGATTGCAGGCGGTCTAGCGATTCCCCTCACCTTGTTTACAGCTATTTTCCTGTGGTTGCAGCTGAAAGGCGTACTCAAGGAACTAGACCAAGGTGGTTCTCAAGCACTAGATCTAGACAGCTGGGGTTAAGCTGGGTTGAAAATAGCGGCTTCAATTTGCTCTAGGGCAACTTGCAAGTCGTCATTGACAATTTGCAAATCAAATTCGTCAGCGGCATCGATCTCCGCTTGGGCGCGGGCTAATCTTTGGACGATCGCCGCTTCTGGATCTTGGCCCCGGTTCCGAATGCGGGCTTCTAGTTCTGCGACGCTGGGCGGCAAAATAAAAATTTTGAGAGATTCCGGAAAAATTTTAGCTACTTGCCGCGCCCCCAGCAATTCAATTTCTAGAATGATCGATCGACCTTGATTTATCTGCTCTTGCACTGGCTGGGTTGGCGTGCCGTAGTAGTTGCCCGCAAATTCTGCCCATTCTAGCAATTCCCCAGCCTCGATCATAGCGGTGAACTGGGTGCGGCTCCGAAAATAGTAATTGACACCATCCACTTCCTCGGAACGCGGGGGACGAGTGGTCGCCGAAACAGATACATACAGCTCCGGATGACGCTGGAGCAATTCCTTTAACAAAGTACCTTTGCCGACACCGCTGGGGCCAGTCAGAACGATTAAACGGCCAACATTCATAATGCTTGGGGAAAAATCTGGAACGTCAGTCAACATCATAGACCTAGTTGAGATCATCCCCGGCTAGTGGGGTCAATTTCCATAGACTACTTGGGTAGATTAGAATTAGACATTAGAACTTCTAGCCGATCGATACCAAAACATCATGAGTACTGGTGGCATCATTATTTTGTCGGGCATCGCCCTGATCGGGGCGTATTTTATCCAACGATTCATATCTAAGAAAAAAGCCGTGGCTCGTCTTAGGCGATCGATGGGTAATTTTCAGTCCGCTCCATCCCCATCTCAGCCTCTGGGGAAGGTCGATCGACAAACTCAATCTAAGCTCACCAGATTACTCGGTGGCAATCAAAAAACGATCGATCGATTGTTAGAACAATCCCGATTTAGAAATTCCGATCGACCAGAACAGTGGCATTGGGAAAAGGTGTTGTACGACTTAGAGCGCGATCGTTGGCGGTAGCAACGGTTGTAATATTTGTCCCCAAAACCAGTCCAAAAAATCTTAAGATATATGAACATCTTTGGAAATTCTGGTTAATCCTTGTAAGTAAGTGAAGTTATGGCTCCCAAACGCCAAGAAGTAGTGTTGCTCGTTGACGGATATAACGTCATCGGCCTTTGGGCAGACTTGTACCCCGATCCTGACGATGAAACACCGCTCCAGCTCCGCAGTGCTAGCGATTTATCAGCAGCCAGAAATAAATTAATCGAAGAATTAGTCAACTTCAGTGCTTTTGAAGGTTACGACACTCAACTAGTCTTTGATGCTCATAGCCGCGATACACCAGCCCATCACGAAGTCATCACCCCCAACCTCTCGGTCTACTACACCGAGTTTCGAGAAACAGCCGATACCTACATCGAAAAATTCTGTGCCCGCCATAAAGGTAATACCACAGCCAAAACCAGATTAGTTGTCGCCACATCCGATCGAGCGCAACAATTAACCGTCGGGGGCTTTGGGGCGGAGTGGATGTCGGCTCTCCAACTGGTCCACCGGGTCGAATCTAGCTCCAGTCGATCGCGCCAAAAACAAAAGACTAAACGTCAAACCAGTGGCCGATTTTTGTTCAACTCCCTTGATCCAGAAGCCCAAGCCCGCTTATCAGCTCTGCGCTATGGCATTCCACCCGATAAATAACTGGATTATGCTAGTTGACGTTACGACAAACAGTTGATTGAGCGTCAACATTTTTTTAGTAGTTGACATTACTTTAAACATCATCTAGATTTAGAGATGTGCAAAAACACAGGCCCCCATCGTCTAGTGGCCTAGGACACCTCCCTTTCACGGAGGCGACAGGGATTCGACTTCCCTTGGGGGTATTGAAAGTGAAAAAAGCAAAGGTGTACTTCGGTGCGCCTTTGTTGTTTTGTTGCTTTATAGAATTCAGGGGGCACTATTTAGCTAAGATAAAGCAATGTTAAGTCTATTTCCTGCCCTGTGAAAGCCGATCTGCTTAAAAGAGTGTTTAGAGCAATCGCCACTGATGATGAAGTGGCGGTAGATAAGCTTTTGAGTACAATAGTCCAAGAAGAGCGAAAAAAAGGACATACTATTCTTGCCGAACAACTAGAAAGTATTACAAAGTCTAAATCGAAAAGCCCGGTGACTGGCAATAATACTAAAAGTAGTACAAGTGCAAATACTTCGGTAAGCAAACTACAATCTTTAACGGAACTTCCCAATAGCAAAAGATCGCAACTTCCTCTTGTAACGGAAATTCCCCGAGAGAAACTTAGACACCATATTATTTTGTCAGCAGAAGTTGAACAGCGTTTTCAGAGAATTGAGCGTGAATATGCAGCCCGTGATCGACTAGCGCATCATGGATTTAGTTATAAGCAAAAGATTCTACTGTATGGACTACCTGGTTGCGGCAAAACAATGAGTGCCGAGCGGCTAGCTTGGAATACTGGCTTGCCACTGCTTAAGGTGCGCTTTGACACGATGGTATCTTCTTATTTGGGAGAAACTGCCACCAATCTGCGAGAAATCTTTGAGGTGGCTAGCAAGAACCCTTGTCTGCTATTTCTCGATGAATGCGACTCTCTGGCTAAATCTCGCGAAGATAACAACGAGGTTGGCGAGATGAAGCGGGTGGTAAATACTTTCCTCCAAATTTTGGACGAATACAATACTTCTTCTGGCTTACTAGTTGCGGCCACTAACCTCGACAAATCATTAGATATGGCTGTGTGGCGAAGGTTCGATGATGCGATCGAAGTTCCTAAGCCAACAGCAAAAGAATTAGAGGCGTTACTAAAACAAACTTTGCTTACGATGGAAAAAGGAACGATCAACTGGCATAGGGTCGTCGCCAAGATGCAGGGCTTTTCCGCTGCTCAAGCTGTACGGGTAGCTCAAGATGCTGCCAAACGGGCAATTCTCGATCGAGAAGAACTCGTCATTCCAGAGCATCTTGAAGCCGCCATTCAAGAAATCTCTCGTACTTAAAATTTGAGCCGCATCCGCCTGTAAGCATGAATCAGACAAATAGATCATCGTTTCCCCACATCGAACTCAAGTTTTCTACTCAAGGCACAGCCGCTCCTCCTCCTAGCGGCGGAAGAAAGAAAACACCAACAACTCAATCAAATTTGGGAAATCGTTGGGGACATGGTAACAAGCTCAAAGGTTCGGTTTCAGGAATTGTCTCAGACTGGCAAGAGCATTTAGCAGAGCGCAAACAAGAAGAAAAGCCCGATCTACCAAAGGCTATTCCCTTGATTTTGCAAATCGACCCGACAGCCTTTGATGCAGAGCAACTACGCGGATTTGGGATTGAAGTAATTGCCGAATTAGAAGATGGATATATTATTGGTGCATCAGCCGATATCGATCTGACCAAGCTACAGGAAAAAATCGGGAAGTTTATCAATGCCGAAAATAGGAGTGGCAAAGTTTCTGAAATCTATGATTTTGTTGACAAAATAAAACGACCCGAATATATCCTTTCTCCAGAATTGCAGGCGCAATGGGGTCAAATTGAGGATGAGCAACTATACACTGTAGATGTTGGGATTGCTTGCCTTGGAGAGAAATCACAACTAAAAGATCATCCTAAATCTGAAGAAAACTATAAAAGTTCTGAAAATCATCTGAAAGCTATTAATAGTTGGATAAACGATCGTGAGTTAACTTATCAACAATGGGATGATTTTAGAATTCAACGTGAAGAGGAATTCGATCTCTTCGTGCAAGAATACCAGGGAGAATTACTAGGCAACTTTGATGGTAAAACAACCAGTCATTGCGAACTACCCGATAGCTTCACCTGTCGGATAAGTATTTCTGGCAAGGGTTTGAGAGATATAGTACTGAATTTCCCCTACGTGTTTGATGTCAGTCTACCCGATGATGTTGGAGATGATTCATCTGCGGAAACACAACTAGAAGAAATCGAAATATCTTTCTCTCTAGAAGCACCCGATTCAAGCGCACCCAAAGTTTGCGTTATCGACAGTGGCATCCAAGAAAAACATCCATTATTGGCATCAGCAATTGTAGAAAACGATTCTCGATCGTGGGTACCCAACGAAACCGACTTGACCGCCGATTTTGTCCAAAATGGCGGACATGGTACCCGTGTCGCTGGAGCCGTCTTATATCCGAATCTAGTCCCCACCAGCGGACAACAACAAGCTGTCTGCTGGCTTCAAAATGCTCGCGTCCTCGATCAAGACTGCCGCCTACCCAAAACCCTATTTCCGCCAGCCCTGATCTCGAACATCGTCAAGTTCTATCAAGGTGAAAGAGGAACGCGGATTTTCAACCATTCGATCGCTGGAAGTACTCCCTGTCGTACTCAGTACATGAGCGCATGGGCAGCCGAAATTGATAATTTGTCATGGCAACACGACATCTTATTTATCGTAGCCGCAGGTAATATACCGATCAACAGCAGCTTTGGTAACTCTCGACTATCAATTCGCGATCGTCTGCAACAAGGCAAAATTTATCCCGATTACCTCCTCAGCGATTCTTGTCGAGTCCCTAACCCTGCTCAGAGTTTTCAGGCTCTAACTGTCGGCTCTGTCTCCCTGAAAACATTCAAAGACTTATCGAAAAAATCGATCGCCCAACAAGATTATCCATCCTCTTTTTCCTGTACTGGCTTAGGGATATGGGATTCAATTAAGCCAGAAGTAGTTGAATATGGCGGCGATCTAGTCTCAGATGGAGACACAGCACCTCGTCTGACAACACCACCAGAAGTATGCCCCGATCTAGTTCGTTCTACCTTAAATGGTGGCCCGATGTCAGCACAAGATTGTATCGGAACTTCTTTCGCAGCTCCCAAAGTAGCTCATATTGCCGCTTGCCTAGCTGCTGAATTGCCCAACGAAAGCTGCTTGCTATATCGAGCATTAATCGTGCAGTCAGCCCGATTCCCTAGTTGGGTAGAAACCACAAATTTCGATCCCTACAATGCTATTCGATTGTTGGGCTATGGCATTCCCAATCTTGATCGAGCCTTGGGTAATTCCAATAACCGAATTACGCTAATTGGTAAAGGAGAACGGCGGATTGCTGCCCGTCAAGCGCAGATTTACGAAGTCAGCCTCCCTAATGAATTGCGATCGCCTGGAGGAGATCTAGACATTTTGATTGAAGTCACCCTTTCTTACAAAGCCCAACCTCGACGCACCCGCCGCGCGCGGAGAAAGTACCTTTCGACATGGTTGGACTGGGAATGTAGCAAAAAAGGAGAGGTTCCAGAACGATTTCTGGACAGGGTACTCAAAGAGTATGATGCTCCAGCAGAAGTAGAAGTAGAAGAAAGCGATAGCATCTTTAATTGGGTTTTGAACAAACGAAAAAATTGGGGTCAAGCACGTAATGTTTCCAGGCAAGAAGGCACCTTACAAAAAGACTGGGCGATCGTCAAATCATACGACTTGCGCGAGTCCTTCTGTATTGCCATCGTCGGACATGAAGGCTGGAATAATGATCCCAATGCTACTGTTCCCTATGCCCTAGTAGTCAGTTTTGAGGCAGTAGATACCAATATCCCAATCTACACCTCGATCGCTAACGTTCAAGTTCCGATCGAGGTAGAAATGGAGATATCCGTCAAATCTTAGGCAACCATATCGATCGGATGCTCACACAGTCGTTTTTCTTAACATATTTACTACTATGCCAATTTTGCTGTACTGGGGAGATGACGAATTCGCACTGAACCAAGCAGCGATCGAACTCCAAAAAAACACCGTAGATGCCGCCTGGTCAAGTTTCAATTACGAAAAAATCGCTGGTGACCAACCAGCAGGTACAATTCAAGCCTTAAATCAGGCCATGACCCCACCCTTTGGCAATGGGCAACGATTAATCTGGCTAGTGAATACCCATGTGGTGAGCCAATGCAGCGAGAGCATCTTGGCCGAACTAGAGCGCACCTTACCTGACATTCCCGCCACCACCACCTTACTTTTAAGCAGTGCCAATAAGCCTGATGGTCGGCTCAAAGCCAGTAAATTTATCCAAAAACAGGCCACCGTTCGGGAGTTTGCCCTGCTTCCACCCTGGAAAACAGCGGAGATTGGCCAACAGGTGAAACAACTCGCCCACAAGCTGGGAGTCAATCTCACCAAAGAAGCGATCGATCTACTGGCGGAATCGATCGGCAACAATACTCGGCAGCTGCACACCGAACTTACTAAACTAAGCTTATTTGCCTACGAGCGACCCGCTCCGCTCACCGCTATCGAAGTGAGCAGCCTGGTGATGGCCACCACCCAAAACAGTCTGCAACTGGCTAATGCCCTGCGCCAGGGCGATCTAGATAGCAGCTTGAGTTTGATTCATGCCCTGATCCAGCGGAATGAACCGGCGCTAAAAATAGTGGCTACCCTGGTCGGACAGTTTCGGATATGGCTATGGGTTAAAATACTTACTGAGTCTGGTGCCCCAGACGAAGAAATTGCCAAGGAAGCCGAAATTGGCAATCCCAAGCGGCTCTACTTTCTGCGTCAGGATTTACAGAAAATTTCGGTGAGGCAACTGCGGCAAATATTGCCAGAACTGTTGCTGCTAGAATTATCTCTCAAGCAGGGTCAAGAACCAGAGATGGCTTTACAAACTCGATCGATCGCTATTTGCCAGATTGTAACAGTTCATTCCAGTCCAGCAGCAATCAAATAGTAAAAACCAGTGAAACATAATAGTCTAGCTATCCGTCAAGAAAAATAAAATCAGCGATTCTTATGAAAACTTGGCCAATCCTCTTGGGAATTGTTGCTCCTCTGGTCATCACTTTACCCGCAGCAGCCATCTCCTCCACGGAAGTAGCCAAAATCGCTAAGGCGGTGACGGTGTCGATCACTACTTCCGGTGTGCAGGGTTCTGGAGCAATTATTAATCGGACTGGGAATACCTACACGGTATTGACTGCTGCCCATGTGGTCAAAAAAGCCAATCGCCAGTACACGATCGAACTCAGTGATGGAAAAACTTATCCGGTGAGCAAGCGCCAGTTGGCTCCCAATGGCAATCTCGATTTGGCCGTGGTGCAGTTCCAGAGCAATGTAAATTACGCCGTGATTAAAATTGGTGATTCCAACACCGCTGAGGAAGGCAGTGCTGCCTATGTTGCCGGTTTTCCAGTGGCGACAGCGGCCATCACCCAGTCGGTCTATACCTTCAGTGATGGCAAGATTACGGCGAATAGTTCCAAGCCTTTTGCTAATGGCTATTCGATCGTCTATAGCTGTAATACTTTACCCGGCATGAGTGGCGGTCCGGTGCTAAATGAGCGGGGGGAGCTAATTGCGGTGCATGGCAAAGGCGATGCTCAAGAACAACCTAAACAATCTGAAATTAATGCTAGTGTCTGGGTCAAGACTGGTTTCAATCTGGGCATTCCGGTCAATACCTTTCGGCAGCTGGCTAGCACAATGGGGGTTAACTTTGATAATAGTGCTAAGCCCTCAGTCGTCAAGGCTAATCCGACCCGGAGTACAGCGGCGGACGATTTCTTCGTGGCGGCGGCCAATCAATTTAGACAAAGTGACTATCCCGGTGCGATCGAGAACTTAGATCGAGCCATTGCCACCAGACCAAACTATATAGCTGCTTATATTGCTAGAGCCGAAGCGAATCTTTTCTTAGATAACTCGTTAGAATTAGTTCGGGATGCCAATTTAGCTCTGAAGTATAAGCCTAATTCTGATGAAGCCTACGCCTTACGGGGCGCTGGTAAAACCGGTCTGGGTGATGTGGCTGGAGCCTTTGCCGACTTGGCCAAGGCGATCGCTATTGACCCGCGCAATCCCCGGAGCTATCTGTATCGGGGCTTTGCTGAGTTGCAGTATGACGATCCGAAAAAAGCTATTCGATCGATCAATCAAGCTCTCCAGATTGATCCTAATTTGGGTGATGGTTACAGCGTGCGGGCCGCCGCTAAATATCTGACTGGCGATCGAGCTGGTTCGGTAGCTGATTTTAATCGCGCTCTCCAAATTAATCCGGATAGTTTCTTGGCCTATGCCTACCGGGGTTTTATTGCCGTAGCGGTGGGAAATAAAGAAACCGGATTGGCAGATTTAGCGAAGGCTGTGAGTCTCAGCCCCCAAAACCCCATTGGATATAGTCTCTGCGGTCAAGCTCAGATGGAACTCAAGAATTTTACCGCTGCTATTGGGCACTTTAACCGCGCCTTAGAACTCAAGCCTAACTATGACAGTGCCTATGCCTATCGAGGGCTGGTGTATATTTCTCAGCAAGACTATGCCAAAGGCTTGGCTGATGTGGAAAAAGCTTTGAGTATTAACCCCAACAACGAGGTGGCTTATCAGGGTCGGGCTGTTTATTATCTATTCAAGAAACGGTTCGATCGATCGCTAGCCGATGCTAGCCAAGCGCTGAAAATAAATTCTTCTTCGCCGGATTCTTATGCCTTGCAAGGATTTTCTTATTTGGGTTTAAGCAATCGTCCACAAGCGAAAAATGCGTTGCAAAAATCTGCTACTCTCTATCAACAACGGGGAAATCGGCAAGCAGGCTATCAAAGCGTGATGCAGGTGTTGAAATTACTCCGATGAGTGCTAATTATGGTTGGTGAAAAGGCTGAATTGGGAGCATTAACGATCAATCATCTCGATCAAATGCTTCAAATTGACCAGATTTGTTTTGGTGGTCATTGGTCGATCGATACTTACCGACGGGAGTTAGTCAGCGACAATGGTCATTTTGTCGGGGTATTTTTAGAAGAGCAACTGGTTGGGATGGGTTGCTTTTGGGCAATTTTAGACGAAGCCCATATTACCCTGTTGGCGATTCATCCCGATTATCGAGGGCGGGGCTGGGGCAAAGATTTATTAGTTGGATTACTCGCCCAGGCAGTAGCGATCGGGATGAATTATGGTACGCTGGAAGTGCGGGCTGCTAATGAAGTGGCGGTAAGTTTATACGAAAAAATGGGTTTTGTGATTGCGGGGGTGCGCAAAAAATATTACCAAGATCCAGTTGAAGATGCTTTGGTGATGTGGTGTAGTGGTTTACAACGGAACCTGCCAGCCGATTAACTCCTCGCCTGTTGACAACTCCAGTACTTGTTCCCCAATCCCTTCCTTGCCCATAATCGGCGCCTGATCGATCGACAGTTCTAACAGCCGGTTTTGATTAGTCATCACGCTCAACGCCGAGCCAGCAGTGGCCACTGTCATGCCAATCAGCTGATCTTCTCGACTGCTAAATTGCAATACTTGGTTGCCAATATTGCCAGTTGGTACTAGCCGCAGGGCTGATACTGGTAGCTGCTTGGCATAGCCCTGACTAGTCAACAGCAATAAATTATCACTCATCTTGACTGGTAAACAACCCACCAGCTGCTCCTTGCTACCGACTCGTAAACCTTGCACTCCTTGGGAAGGACGACCTTGGATCGGTAGCTGGTCAGCATTAATGGCTAATCTTAATAACCGTCCGATCGAAGTACCAATTACTAGTTCCTTGGCATCTTCTAGGGGAGTGACAAATACCAATCGATCGTCCTCGCGCAGCTTCATTAGCGCCGAACCCCGGTTAGTTAAACCAGCTAGTTCTTCAATAAGTAGCCTTTTCACTCGGCCCTGGGCTGTCAGTAAAATTAGCGCTGATGTGTTTTCCGCTGGTTGTGATAAATACAAAATCTGTTCATCAGACTCTGCCAAGCTCGGGACTAAATGCGTGGTCAGGGTACCGATTTCACCGCTGTGAAAAGTGGTGGGAATATTTTGGACTTTTAAAGGATAGGCTTTGCCACCACTACTAACCACTACTAATTCTTGGTCATTCATTAATGACTGTCTCGATATCACCATATCGCCGTTATTACTGTCCAAGCGATTTTCTGGTCTGGTGATAGCTCGGATGTAACCGCGCTGGGTAAATTCGATTTCTATTAACTGTGGTGGAGTGGGTTCGATCGATAGCAATGAAATTTGTTGTGATCGAGTTTGTTTGGCCACCTTCGGAATCACCGTTGTTGATACCATCCGATCGTCATCTGCCAAATCACTGACTACCACTAATGCTGTTGATTCTTCAGCGCTCTGCGCAACTATAAAATCAGATTCGGTAACATCAGCACCAGCTAAGGGAGTTATCTCCGGAGCACTAGGACGAGGAGTGCTGGGTGGCTTTTCAACATAGGGCAAAATTGGCTTAGCATCCACAATTCTGGTGCGCCGGGGGTCGGCAAACTTTTTGCGTAGAGCCCTTAGGTCTTTTTTCATGGATTTGAGTAGCTCCTTACGGTCTTGGAGGAGCTTTTGGAAGCCAGCAATTTTGGTAGCTTGCTCTTCGGCTTCATTGGCCAAATTCTGTTGTTCTAGGCCGGTTAAGCGGCGCATCGGCATCGCCAAAATGGCATCGGCTTGAGCTTCGCTCAATTGCAACTGCTCCAACATTTGTCCTTTAGCCGTTGTTCCATCCGGTGCGTGGCGTAGAATATCGATCGTCTCATCCAGATTTTCCAAGGCGGTGAGCAATCCAATCAAAATATGAGCGCGGTGTTCACAATGCTCCAGATCGCTACTGTATTGCCGGGTCAGGGTTTCTTCGCGGAATTTTAGAAACTCTTCTAGCATCTGGCGGAGGGTTAACTGCTTGGGCAAGCCATCGACTAGGGCTAAGAAAATCGCCCCAAAGCTATTTTGCAGCGCAGTTTGCTTGTACAAACTATCAATGACCTGTTGATAATCGGCATCGCGTTTGAGTTCAATAACTACCCGCATCCCATCCCGATCGCTCTCGTCGCGCAGATCGGCAATGCCCACAATTTTGTGGTTATTAACTAAGTCGGCAATTTTTTCGATCCAGGCTGCTTTGTTCACCTGAAAAGGCAACTCGGTGATGATCAAAGAATCCCGGCGCTTTCTGGATTTGCCTGGTTTGGCCTGTTTGCTAGCTTCCTCAATGTGGACCACTCCGCGCAGGGAAATAATTCCTTTGCCAGTACGGTAAGCTTCACAAATACCCTCGTTGCCCAAAATTTCTCCACCGGTGGGAAAATCAGGTCCGGGGATAATTGTCCAGAGTTGGTGATCGGGAAGATTGGGGTTATCGATCAGGGCAATTAGGCCATCGATGACTTCTCCAAAATTGTGGGGGGGCACGTTAGTCGCCATCCCCACCGCAATCCCAGAACAGCCATTTACCAATAAAACTGGAAATTGCGCCGGTAAAACCGTGGGTTCCTGTTGCGAATTATCAAAGTTCCCAATGAAATCTACCGTAGCGGTGCTGACCTCTCCTAACACAGCTTCGTGTCCGATCGCCGATAACCGGGTTTCGGTATAACGCATTGCTGCTGGCGGGTCGTTATCGATCGATCCAAAATTGCCATGTCCACCCACCAGTGGATAGCGCGAAGAAAAGTCTTGGACTAGCCGTACCAAAGCATCATAGACGGACTGGTCACCGTGCGGGTGATATTTACCCAGCACGTCCCCCACCACCCGGGCACATTTCCGAAATGGCCGATCAGGAGTTAAACCTAACTCGTGCATGGCATAAAGAATCCGCCGATGCACTGGTTTTAAGCCATCACGAACATCTGGTAGCGCCCGCCCCACAATTACGCTCATGGCGTATTCTAAGTACGATTGCTGCATTTCGGTATGCAACTCCGTGGGTACGATTCTGGCTTCCGCCCCGGAGAGGTTTAACTGCTGAATCATGAAATTGAGGAGGAATGAGTGGGTATAGCTTTAGAGCAACAATTTACACCATCTGTGGAACGGCTGACTGGAACTTGTTACTCATCACCGCATTATAGTACTTGGGAACTATTGAACAACAATATTCCTGAAAAATCATTCTGGCGCTTGGTCGCAGCGAATTTCTAGCAATAAACCATCCGGATCATAGAAATAAATCCCCCGGCCAGTGGGTCGGCTGACGGGGCCATGATCGATCGGTACCTGATGTGTTTTTAAAACAGCCACTGCCGCATCAAATAGCTCCGGCGCAATGTCAAAAGCTAGGTGACTGACTCGGATAAATTGTTGACTGGGATCAGCATTTGCTGGCAACAAGTCCGGCTCCCAGAATAAATCTAAAATCAGACCATCCGGCAACCGGAAGTTAGCCACCTTGCCTACTGCGACTAATTCCTTTAACGTCTCCGGGACTTCACTCCCCAGTAATTCATGTAGACCCAGGATTTCACCATAAAAGCAGCGCGATTTAGACATGTCTTGCACATTCAAGGCAATGTGATGCACCGCCCGCAGCTGTCCGGTGAGCAAAGCACTGGTAGAATCATTAATTTGCATGGGCTTTAACCCCAATAATTTTTGACAGATAATCTATGCAACCAGAAGCCGATCGCATATACCAAAAAGCCGCCTCCAATACCAGTAATCGCACCAACTACCCCCCTGATCGCTAGACTTTCCCGAGGCTGACCGATCTTAATGCCAGCCCTAACATCTAACAAAGTTGCCATAATTGTAACGATTACGATGACAGCGATAATGCCAAATCGATAGCTCAATGGCAGAGTGGCAGGGCGTTGTTGGGGCTGGGCTTGGCCGAAACCCCAAGCAATCCACAGAGCAGTGGCGATCAACCCAGCCACCCCACAGCCATGTTGCAGGAGTTCATACAGCGGCCAACGGCCAGTTGATACCCGAAGAAAGTCGTAGTGAACCACAAACCAACCACCATTGTGGGTAAAAGCATCCCAAATAATATGCGTGAGAGAGCCAATGACGATCGACACCATGGCAGTAACTATTGGTGGCATCCGGGGTTGCGGTAAACAAGAGCCCAAATAAGGCGGTAATAGAGCAATGAATGGTTTAGCAACCACCCAGCGGACGACGAGTAGAAATAGAATCGCGCAGGGCAAGTCGATGGTGAAAATGCCCCGTAAGGTATGCCCACCCTCAGGAATTAGCGGAATAAACAGATCTAAATCCGGCATTATTGCCCCAATGCACAGAGAGGCTAGATCTAAGCGTCGTCGAGAAGCATACCAAATAGGCGCAATGGCGATCGGATGAGCAAGAGTAAAAGGCATCGTTACCTAAATTTAAACAGCATCAGCAACAGATTTTTGTTGCTGTAGATAGTCAAAGACTGATTTATCACCAATATCGGGCGGAATCGGTTGCACTGCTTTTCGGTAAACAAAAACGAGAAATAAACCAGCCCACATTATTAACAAAACTTGTTCTACGTAGAGAGGCAAGAACGAAAACAAATGACCCAGCAATAAAACAGGAATCAAAGGGGTGAGGAATTTAGTCTCTAGGCGATTAAAGCAAAAAGCTTCCTTAAAGAAAATACCAGTGAGAGCTGCAAAAATAAAACCAACACCCAATATCGATAACGGGTGGGAGTAAATAAACAAACTCAATGGCTCCGGGCTGTAAATCATAAACACTGCGGCGGCTACCGTGCCAATTAACCAAAATAATTGTAGCAAGCGGTGCAGCACCGCCATATAAATATGAATTTTCCAGAGGCTCAAGCCTAGACCGGCACTAAATAGGAAAAAAAGAGGAGTTAGGAACGGGAGGACTTGTGGATTGTGATTGGCCATGAATAGCACTGCCACTCCGATCGCCCAACTGCCACCAGCAATGGCTAAACCAGTTCGATACAGAATGACATCCTGTCGATCGCTATCTGTAATGGTAAATTCACCAAATTGACCTTGATAAATGGGGCTGATTAAAGTATCCATTGGCACTATCTCTCGGAAAATTTCTAGAAGGTGAAAAATGCAATCACGGTTTCATTATAGTGCGTACTACATGAAGATCCCAGAACTCTACATCATCTTGATGTAATTCCCAATCATTCCAAGGTATCCAGGTAACAATAGAGTGTGATTACGTTTTGTCGTCAGCATCTGGATTTTAATTTCGGTGAGTCTACTCGATTTGGTGAGTTTTATAAGTAATGTTATTAAGTATTTTAATTACTTCAATGTAGTGCATGAAGCACTTACTTTAACAGCAAGTGGAATTATGCTTAGCTGGTAAGACATCTAGCCAAATCAAAGAATTGTTACACCTGGGCTGGTAACACATCTCACTTTTTCTTACTGACAAAAATAGTGGAATTAGATATTACTAGTATTAGTAAATTAAAAACTTTGTTTCGTCATCATTTTTTTGGGGACTGATTACATATTTTATCTTGATCTATCCCATGCTCCAGTAGATCAAGATCTACGGTATGAAATCGAACTTCTACATCATTGCTATGGGCGTGAGTAGTAGACAATAGCATCCATAAATATAAAATCAAAGATATAGGGTTACCAATATGTTAGAAATAGCTGCCATCAAATCTTCTCTGCTTTCTTCTCTAATGACCGGGTTAATGACCACTGTATCACCCAATTATGCCCAATTAGATTCTTATGCTGTTGCTACCGAAAATTGCTCCAATATTTGCATGAGTGTTGAGGTGAAAGCAAATACGGTGCATGATCCGGAACCGGGTGACGTTAAACACAAATAACTACAAAAACTCCAATGTCACTGTATCACCCAGAGTTTAGTATATGTCACGCATTCATACAGTCGATCACGACAATTTTGCCATGATTACCTTCTTCGACTAGCGATCGGGTAGCGCTTCAGTATTCCCCGCTGCAGAACAAACCAAGGTAAGCCGGTGGCATCGATCTGGACACAGATCTTGGTGGTAATTACAGAGGCCACTTCTTCATGGGAGCCTGTTGGTTCCAAGTCGAATACCTCTCCATCGATTAGTTCATAGCGATTATCTCCACCGTAACGAATAATAAATTCGTCAAAACTGAGGGGCTGCTGCTGGATTGGTTTGTTGATCGTGATGGTCATCAGTTAACTTAGCCAAACAAGTATTATGATTTTACTCGATCGATCACTGAACCCTTCTATTTTAGCTCTATCGCTAATGCATCCTATGTAATTAGCGATCGCACGAACACAACCGAGCAATCGCAAACCATCACTGATTCCATTGCTGACCATTCCACGACCACTCCGGATATTGAGACATAAATTCTGTCACTACTGATAGACTTGGCTTGTAATCCATACTGTCTGGATTTTCCTGGAAATATATATCAAAATGTTGACGTGCTTGTTGTTTGAGATCGCTGGACAA
This sequence comes from uncultured bacterium, assembly GCA_964247085.1. GTDB lineage: Bacteria > Cyanobacteriota > Cyanobacteriia > Cyanobacteriales > Chamaesiphonaceae > JAAFHZ01. Next base: position 72,372 of record CAXTSX010000009.1, on the reverse strand, counting down.
ACCTCTTGTAACTAGACACTACAGAACTTCACTTATCGAGCGCAGAACTTCACGTCGAAAAGGTATCGAGTCTGCAGCACCAGGTTGTGTCACAGATATCGCTGCTGCGTAAGTTGCCAAGCGCAATGCCCACTCAACATTTCCAGTAGACGCAAATTCTGCCAAAAAGTAACCAACAAAGGTGTCTCCCGCTCCGGTAGTATTCTCTACTTCAACGTCTTCAGCGGGAATTTCAATTCTCTCTTCTTGGAATTGATAAATACATCCATCACCTCCCCGAGTGACGATCGCTCGGGTGTTGGGGTAACGACTTTTTAATACAGCTAATCCACTGTCTACTGAAGCTGTTTCGGTAATCGTTTGAAGCTCACCTTTATTTACAATAAGCAAATCTAGCTGTTCCAAAGGATGCTGACTGATATCACCGGTCGGTGCAGGTGCAGCATTGAATGCTACTTTTAATCCTCTCTGCGCCGCTGCAGTAATAATCTCACTCACGCAATTTGTTTCATTTTGTAAAAGAACCCAATCACCTGCAGTGGCATTACTTAAGGTTGAAGAAATTTCCTCTGGTAAAAATGCTCTATTCGCTCCTGGAAACAGAACAATTGCGTTCTCACCATGTGGATCGATTTGGATTATTGCGTGCCCAGTCTTAGTATCTCCAACCTTTACGAAGGAAGTATCTACCCCCGATTCCCCTAAAAAATCTTTTAGCCAACCTCCGTCTGACCCAATTCTACCAACATGGCAAACCTCCGAGCCGGCTCGAGCTATTGCAACTGATTGATTAAGCCCCTTTCCGCCAGGAGTGCCAGGAGAGATATTACACTCCAAAGCACTAATAGTTTCTCCTGCGCGAACAATATTAAGAACTTTATACACTAGGTCAATGTTAATAGAGCCGAAATTCCAGATTCTCATGATGACTTGGGGGAGCGGTATAACTACTACTCAGACTGACAATGTAATCAGCATATGTACTCTCATGCCAGATAGAAATATTTAACTAATTTTTGCAATAATTCTTCTTATTGGTCGATCGAACAATCCTACCCTCTTATAAAGTAGTCGATCGCATAAAATGGTTGTACTCACGAAACCAGCAGCAATGATTTCCACCCAAATCACAGGAATTAGTCTATCCGAGTTTCTGCAACTACCAGAAACCAAGCCTGCTAGTGAATATATCGACCATCAAATTATTCAGAAACCCATGCCGCAAGGACAACACAGCCTCATTCAGCGAGAGCTGTTGCTGACCATTAGCCCAATTCTGAATAATCAAGGAATTGCCCAAGCCTTTCCAGAAATACGCTGCACTTTTGGCGATCGCTCAGTAGTACCAGATGTGGTAGTTTTCCAAAAAAACAGAATTCCTCGTTTAGCCAACGGCAAAATTGCCAACGCTTTTGAAATCGCCCCAGACTGGACAATTGAAATTCTGTCGCCAGACCAGAGTGCTACCAAAGTTTTAAAGAATATCCGCCATTGTTTAGATCACGGCTCACAGATGGGTTGGTTGATTAATCCCGCCGACGAGTCCGTTTTTATTGGCGAACTCAATAATCAATTCACCATTTTAGATGAGGCTAACAGTCAGTTGCCAATGCCAGGGTTTGCTGCTAGTCTATCTTTGACAGTGAGAGATATTTTTGGTTGGCTGAAGAATTGATGTAGATTATTGGGCCTGGCCGGATTGTGACAGCCGATCAAGCTACTCACCCACTGCTTCGCTATAAGGCGCTTCCAGATCTTGAGTTAATCTCTATCAAACTAGATCTATTGTATAATTTTTGACAAATAAATCGACGGGTGGGGAATGTGTCGATCGAATTAGAGGCTCAGATAAAAGCTTTACCGTATGTTAGGTAAGGAAAGCCCCCAGATTCGATCGTATCGCTAGATAAACCGTCATATCAAGCTAGATCAGGGAACTCCTGACGCACTGCTGGATGAATCAATTTGCCATCACTGACATTTAGACCTATGGCCAATCCAGGGTTATGATTTATCGCTGACATGCCATATTTAGCTAACTGCAAAACATAAGGAGTAGTAGCATTGTTCAATGCCTGGGTCGATGTTCGGGGAACGGCTCCTGGCATATTGGGCACACCATAGTGCACTACATCGTATTCAGTGTAAACCGGATGACTATGGGAAGTCGGACGCAGGGTTTCCATACAGCCACCCTGATCAACCGCTACATCAATCAATACAGAGCCAGGACGCATTTGTTGCACTAGTTTTTTGGTAACTAGGGTGGGCGGACGCTTATTTGGAATCAACACCCCTCCAATCACTAAATCGGCATCAATTACTGCTGCTTCAATATTGTGGCTGTTGCTATATAAATAATTAATGCGTGCTCCAAACAGGTTTTCTAAGTAAGATAGTCGATCGACATTTACATCCAAAATTTGGACATTAGCACCTAGTCCGATCGCCATCCGCGCCGCCTCAGTACCAACAATTCCACCACCCAAAATTGTTACTTTTCCGGGAGTAACTCCCGGTACCCCACTGAGTAATACGCCGCTGCCACCCTGCTGAATTTCTAAAAAACGTGCCCCAAACTGCACCGCCAAACGACCAGCAATCACACTCATGGGAGTCAACAGGGGGAAACGATGGTCAGCAGATTCTACTGATTCGTAGGCGATCGCACTCACCCCACTCTTCATGAGCTGTTCGGTTAACTGACGACCAGCAGCTAAATGCAGGTAAGTAAAGAGTAATTGACCCTGCTGTAAATAACCGTATTCACTCTCCAGCGGTTCTTTTACCTTAACAATGAGTTGCTGCTTCCAAGCGGTGGTAGCGGTGGTAATAGTAGCTCCGGCTAACTGGTAATCTCCATCGGAGAACCCGGAACCTTTACCAGCATCAACCTCTACCAATACTTGATGCCCTTGCTCGACCAACATCCGCACGGTGCTGGGCATCAGACCCACGCGAAACTCTTGATCTTTGGTTTCTTTGGGAACGCCGATTTCCATATTGACCTCGAAAGTGCAAAGGTTTTGATTCAGGAATATTTTAGCTCTTGAGTGTTATACCTTTTAGACTATTTTGAGCACAATGTAAAATTATACTGACATGCTGCCAGCAATCAGAACATAGCATAAACTATCATATTGCTTACCTAAACTTTGATTCAGATCACCCAAATAGACAAAATCTATTCCCCGAAATTTTCTTGTCAGAAATGATCAGCCGAGTCAGACTAGTGAATTTGTTCGTCTGACTCGGCTGATCATTAACTATTATTGATGATAGATAGCTAATTATAGTTAACGACAATCACGGTATTTAATGTGGTAAACCAGACCTTTATGTGATAAGTCAAAAGAGTCTACGCTCGCACTACCAGCACCACTAGCAGTCATTGAAGAGTTTACCCGCATATTGACGCTATCACCACAGGCTGACCAAACATTAGCCACTGTTTCCAGACTATCCCGCACATTGTAGTCAGTCTCACCTTGGAAAGTCCTTGAAAAAACAGGTCCTCTTTGACCAGCAAAGAAATATTCTGACCGTAATGTTGCTCTGGTTTTAGGCGCAACATAGCCCCGATAGTCCGCATCATACAAAGAAATCTGAAAGCCTTGGGGAACTCTAATCGGAATAGTCAAATTACAGCTCACCCGGCGAGTAGCTTTGTCAGCCTTGAACTTGTCAAACAGAATAGAAAGCTCCTGCCCATCTGGACTAACATTGACACTAGCAGAACCACTAGGACAACCGTTTCCACCATAACCAGCACCCTGAATTGTTACCGCGCTACCTGCAAATGCTTGGCCACTGGAGACAAGAAGTAATGTCGCACTAGTCAGCAATGTTTTCAATAATTTCATGGATTTATTTCCTGTGAATAGTATATGTGTTGTGAGTATTTTTGTGTCTAGTGCCCCATCTCATGACTAGAACATCAATGAGGCACTTATGATGCTGATGGCTCAACTACCAGCACTAACGACGGCAGTTCCGGTACTTAATGTGATAGACCATTCCTTTGTGCGAAAGGTCAAAAGAGTCCACGCTGGCATTACCTTGACCACTAGCAGTCATCGAAGAATTTACCCGCATGTTCACACTATCGCCACAGGCTGACCAAACATTAGCCACTGTTTGCAATCGATCGCGTACGTTGTAGTCAGTTTCTCCGCGAAAAGTGCGCTGAAAAACAGGGCCTCGCTGACCAGCAAAGAAGTATTCAGAACGCAGTCTGGCACTAGTTCGGGGTGCGACATAACCGCGATAGTCAGCGTCATACAAGGAGATTTGAAAGCCTTGGGGAACTTTAATCGGAATTGTTAGATTGCAGCTAACTCGCCGAGTGGACTTGTCAGCAACAAATTTATCAAACAGAATAGATAGTTCTTGGCCATCGGGGCTGACATTCACACTAGCTGAACCGGCTGGGCAGCCATTGCCACCATAGCCAGCGCCTTGAATTGTCACTTCACTAGCAGCCAATGCTTGACCACCAGAAACAGATAGTAAGATAGCACCTGTTAACAACGTCTTCAGTAATTTCATGATTGGATTCCGCAATAGTAATTGATGGGAGCTGATCAGTTGCCCAGACCTAAATCAATCTAAAATCGCCCATGAGAAACTTCCTCACTAAAACTCGATCATTGGAGTTTAAAGTAAGAGAATATTTACAAGTTAGATGCGGATTTCTATAGTGTCTGTAGCACTTGTAGCTTCAATGATGAGAAAAGCGATCGAAAAGTTTCCGAGCAATCAATTTTTATTTAAAAAAGCTTACGAAAAAGAGTTTCAGTCATTTTAAATGGCCAGAATTAGACCATAGCAACAATACAGCGTCCTACCCGATCATCCAGCCTAGTCCAGAATCAAGTAAAATATCAGTAATTCTGACACACGAACACCCAGCAGCCTTTATAACTTTAAGGAATCACTATGAAAAGAGAAAATTTTGCCACTGGCTCCAAATGGGAACCAATCATTGGTTACTCCCGAGCGGTTAAGGTTGGCAATCAAGTTGCCGTCTCTGGGACAACGGGCAGTAATGAACAGGGTGAATTGGCTGATAATTTGTATGAACAAACCATCCAGACCTTGAAAAATATTGAAACAGCCTTAGGCAAAGCTGGCGCTAGCCTCCAAGATGTAGTGCGCACGCGCATGTATATGGCCAATATTGCTGACTGGGAACAAGCTGGTAAGGCTCACGGTGAATTTTTTGGTGAAATCCGGCCAGCCACTACCATGGTAGAAGTCAGCCGTTTGATTGACCCCAAAATGCTGATCGAGATTGAAGCCGATGCGATCGTTCTCGACACATTGTAAATCTATCCAGGATGGTGACTAACCAGAAAATCTGCCACCTCCGTAGCGGTGGGTTGGGCATCGATCGCCCCCGGCTTCAAGGTTGTTAAAGCACCAGCTGCAGAGGCATAGCGAATGATTTGGGCGGCTTGTTGCTCACCGCTACAGAGTTGGTGGACAACAGCCGCCACAAAAGCATCGCCCGCTCCGGTGGTATCAACAGCCGAGACCTGAAAAGCTGGCAGCTCGCCGGTCTGATCCCACAAAGAATAACGACAGACATTACCACCGTCACTGACAATCACACCCTGTGACTGGGGTAACAAAGCTCTTAACTGGATAGGATTAGCTTCTTGATACAGTAGCACAGCTTCTTCTTGGGCAAATTTGACCACATCAGCCACGGCTAACAGCTCCCGGATGGCCTCCAAAGCAGCGTTCGGGTCTAGCCAAAAACTCGGTCGCCAGTTAACATCTACCACAATGGATACTTGATGCCGCTGGGCTATCCGCACGGCTTCCCAGGTGGCCAATCGACTCTGGGGATAGGCTAATCCAATGGTTCCTAATACCAAAAACTGGGCATTACTAAATAACTCTTTAGGGATCCGATCGAGATAGGCATCAGCAAATTGGTCGGTAGGCACTGCCCCAAACCCCGCAAAAGTCCGATCGCCATCGATCGACCTTAATACTTGCACCTGCCGAGTAGGAGCCGTCGGATGATATTGTAATCCTAGTAACCCCACCTGTTGCGCTTGTAATTTAGCAGCCAGCGCTTGTCCGGGAACGTCTTCACCCACACAACCAATAAATTGGGCAGCAGTGCCCAGCTTGACCAATCCACAGGCTACATTGGCTGGTGCACCACCAGCCAATGCAGTCCAGGACTGCACTTCATTAGCCTCGACCCCTACTTGGTCGGCCAAGAGATCGAATAAAACTTCACCCAAACAAATTACAGTTGGCATCACAGAAATGGCAGCTAGCAATATTAGCCGTTACAATTTACAGTATTATAGATGAGTATATATACCAGTTATGAGTGATTCTAAAGTTCAGGCATCAACAAATTTATCGGATCGAGAGATAGAAATTATTACGTTGATTGCTGATGGCCTGACTAATGAAGACATCGCCAATAAATTAGATATTAGCAAAAGAACTGTTGATAATCACATTAGTAATATTCTCAGGAAAACCGATACAGACAACCGCGTTTCACTAGTGCGTTGGGCACTGCAATGGGGAAAAGTATGTATCGACGAAGTGAATTGTTGCACCCTGCCCCATGTTCCAAAATCGCCGTAGCCATCAAAAAATTTTAGCGACATTGCTCAAGTCGCGGTGGCGGTGGGTGCCTGGGCTAGTAGCAGGTGCGCTCACCATTGCTCTATTAAAATTAGGAGTCTGGGCACCTTTTGAACAAATAGCCTATCGTCAAATATTCAGACTGCGAGGGACGCATCAGCTGGATAGTCGGATTGTAGTAGTAGCGATCGATGAAGCTAGTATGCGCGCGGAAGGACAATTCCCCTGGGACCGGAGCCGCTATGTCAAACTATTAAAAAAACTTCGCCAATCCAATCCCCGAGTAGTTGGTTTTACCTTTCCCTTTACTTATGACAATGCTCTTGATCTAGAGATGAGCAACGGCAATAAAGTAGTACTGGCAGATTGGGATATCCAGGGGATTCCGATTAAATCCAACCCTATATCCCCGTCATTCCAAAAAAAAATAGTGGGTCATGTCCAAAGCAATGAAGATTTTGATGGGGTAGCCCTGTCGATTCCCCTCAAACGCCCCAACAATAATCAGAATGCTCTAGGGATAGAGGTGGTGAAAGCTGCTCAGTATCATCCCCCAGCATTGGCAAAATTTACTTCTAACAACCTATTAATTAACTGGGGTAGCTCCGCTCAAGGTATCAAAACCTATTCGGTGGCCGATGTGATGCGCCCGGATTTTCAGTCTGATCTTTTAAATGACAAGATTGTATTGGTGGGAGTGACGGCTAAAGGGATTGATCAAATGGGGACACCGTTCGATCGCTATGGCAGCAGTAATAAGGTTTACCTCCATGCCACCGTTGTAGATAATCTTCTCCAAAACAGAAGTCTTCAGTCTTATCCCACAACACTATTCATCTTGGGCTTAGCCATCTTTAGCCCGCTGCTTAGTTGGCAACTCAGCTATCACAGTCATGGCCGCCGACTTGTAGCTGTTTTATTGATGATCGGCGGCTGGATCTTGTTAGCCACCATCGGCTTGTACTGCAATTATTTAATCTTAGTAGCATTACCAATTGCCTTCTTGAGTATTACTGGCATGGCAGTGACTTTCAGTGAAAAATTGCATATAGATTCTTTGATCGATCGACAGATTCTACAACTTTGGCAAGCCCACCAGATTGATCTAATTAATCATCAAAAGACCCCATCAGACCATCCCAATCTTCCCTCTTTTGCTAGGGTTTCTAAACTAGCCGCAATGGCAGCTGATTTTGGACGAGCGCAATCAGCGCAAGCTGCCATTGCCCATAGCTTATCCTTGGGACTAGTGGCCACTGAACTGAATGGCACTGTTTGGTTTTGCAACCCAGTCGCCGCTCGTTTACTACAGACTAATGTCGGTGACAATATCGATCAGTGTTTAATTCCACAATGGTTGAGTGCTGAAGAATGGCAAACCTATCTCCATAGTCTGAATAATTGCAACTACATTACTCCCCACGAAATCCAGCGCGGCGAACAGTTTTTTATGTTAAAGGTGGAGCCATTACTCAATTGGCAATCTCTGCAACGAGATATTGATGATGGGAAAGATATCTTAGATCTGACGGTGGTATCAGGAGTGCTACTAGTTATTGAAGAAATCACCGCGAGCAAGCGTTTACAGTCGCTAATGCTGGATGTGGAAATTAAGCGCCGTCGCGAACTAACCAAACAAAATATTGCCCTGAACAAGGCTAGACAACTGGCTGAATCAGCGGCGAATATCAAAAGTGCCTTTCTGGCTAATATGAGTCACGAAATTCGGACTCCGATGAATGCGGTGGTAGGTTTAACTAACCTGTTGCTGGAAACTCCTTTGAACTATGAGCAAAAAGACTTTGTTTCGACCATTCAGGTGAGTGCCGATCATTTACTCAAGATTATTAATGAGATTTTAGATTTTTCAAAACTGGAATCCGGTGAGATGCAGTTAGAATCGATCGCCTTCAATCTCCGGCAATTAATTGAACAGGTGGTAGAAATTTTGGCGAATAGTGCCCACCACAAGGGTTTGCATTTAAGTTACTGGATTAGTCCCCACACTCCATTGACGGTGAAAGGCGATCCCACCCGCCTGAACCAAATCCTGATTAATCTGATTGGCAATGCCATTAAATTCACCGACACAGGCGGCATCACAATCGATGTCCAACCGAGTGTGAATGATCCATCCCAAATCAAAATTTCGATTGCGGATACTGGTATTGGCATTTCTGCTGCCAATCAGGAGCAAATTTTTCAATCTTTTTCCCAGGCCGATGTTTCCACTACTCGTAAGTATGGGGGTACTGGTTTGGGTCTGGCCATTTGTCAGCAACTCCTCAAGCTGATGCAGGGTGAAATTGGTCTAGAAAGCACCCTTGATCAAGGGTCAAACTTCTGGTTTCAGGTGCCACTCATACCCCTATCCATGCCCCCTCAGATTCAATATCACACCCTGCAGGAAGTAAAAATTTTAATTGTGGATACCTGGCCACACCAGCTCCAGTCTCTCGCTAAAAATGCCAGCCAGTGGGGCATGGTACCGACGATTAGCGGCACTTTCGATCTAGATATTTTGGCTAACTATTTGCCCCAAATTGCGGTGATTGATTGGAGCAAAGGTGAATCTCATCAATTGATTGAAAAAATTCTGGAGCGGCAGATTCCGGTGATTTTGATGACCACCTTCGATCGATACGAATCAGCCCAAACCAAATTAGGCGATCGGGTCAGCTACCTGTTTAAGCCGATCAAGCCTTTGCGACTAAATAATTCATTACAAGAAAAATTAACCTATAGCTCTCCGATCGACAACAGTGAAGATTTATTAGAGCAACCTGACTCGGGGCCGCTGCGCTCCGACTCTGGTACGCTGCGCTCCAACAACACCCTGACCCATGTTAATATCCTGCTGGCTGAGGATAACAAAATAAATCAAAAAGTTGCCCTGCGGCAGCTAGCTAAGCTCGGTTATCAGGTAGATGTGGCTAATAACGGCCAAGAAGTTTTAGACAAAATCAATCATAAATACTATGAATTGATTTTGATGGACTGCCATATGCCGATTCTAGATGGTTACACCACCACTGAAGCCATTCGTCAATTACCCGCCTCACACAGTCAACAAACCGTAATTATTGCCTTGACTGCCAGCGTGATGGAATCGGATATGGAATATGCCTTATCGGTCGGCATGAATGATTTTCTTTCTAAACCAGTGAAGATTGAGCAGTTGCAGCAAATGATTGAAAAATGGCTTGGTCCTTAAATTACGGTTACTCTGTGCCCGACGAAAAGGAGATCCCCCAATTGGAACGATCGGCATCCCACGTTATCATAATAGAAACCTGCTTAAACTTTATCAACCATGCAAAACGCTATGAAAAAGCGCAGAAGACGTCCTTTTTTTTTGCGTTTGCTTTTGCTGGGATTATTAGGAGCAGCTATTTTTACTTTCTTTCCACGCACCAAAGCACTATTGGGATTAAAGTATGATCCACAACATTCGCCAGTACTGCAACTCGCCGCTCTCCCGGCAATCGATCGCGCCCAAAGCTTGAGCGATATTATTGCCCAACAAGGTAATTCACTAGAAGTTAACCGAGCCAAATATGTCCTGGCCAATGATTTAATTCAGCAAGAGCAGGGTTCTCAAGCACTGAAGTATCTGGATAATTTGGAAAAAGAATATCCGTTGTTGGCTCCGCACATTGTCTTCAAAAGAGCGGTGGCCTACGAGCTAGTAGGGAAGAAAGCGGCGGTCAACCAGAACTTGACTCAATTAGCAACTAGCTATAGTAATTCGCCAGTGGTGGTAGAAGCTTGGGAGCGCTTAGGTCACCAAGATGAGAAGTTCTGGGAACAGGCTCTCAAGAAATTTCCGTACTATCCCCGCTCTTTGACTATTCTCCAAAATATGATCGATCGCAATCCCAGCAATGTCGATTTGATGCTGACCTATCTGCGCAATGGGGGCACCCGCACCCGCAAAGGATTAGAGATTGCCGATGGGCTTAGTACAGAGCACATCAATAAACTCCAGCCCGATCACTGGCGGCTACTGGCTGAAACCTATTTGAAAAATGGCTTGCCCGAACGAGCCACTGTCGCCCTTAATCGATCGCCGCAAACTGCTGAAAACTTGCTGTTACTTGGTCAAACTGCCCGAGGCATCCAAAAAATACCTGCCGCCAAGACGGCTTACCAAGAATTAGTAGCCAAACATCGCCAATCCTCCGAAGCTGACCAAGCCCTGCTGGAATTAGCTGAATTGTCGGCCAATCATGCCGAGGCCATTTCTTACCTAGATAAACTGATTCCCCAGAGCGATTCACCGCTAGCCGCCACGGCCTTAGCCCGTAAAGCTGTACTCCTCGAAAAAAACCAGGCCGCTGTCCAACAGATCGAAGCCGAAATTATCCAGAGGTTTCCTAAGTCGGAAGCCGCTGCTGGTCTGCGTTGGGAACGCGCCTTAGCCCAAGCCGCTCAAAAAAACTATGCTAAAGCCTGGACTATTGCCAAATCGATCATCAGTAATAATATTCCCGATAACCGCTACAGTGCCCGCGCCTCTTTTTGGATTGGCAAATGGGCACAGCTCTTGGGACGAGAAGAAGATGCCAAAACAGCATTTACCTATACCCTCTCGAAGTACACTCAGTCCTACTACAGTTGGCGAGCCGCTAAATATTTGGGTTGGGATGTGGGAGATTTTGCCACGATTCGATCGCTCACCCCACCAATCCAAAAAAATCAGGCTAACCGGCCACTACCGATCGGCTCCGCCGAACTCAAGGAGCTATACCAAATTGGTGCCTATCGCGATGCCTGGATATTATGGCAAAATGAATTTCCCGATCAAGGCCATTATTCCGTAACCGAGCAATTTACCGAAGGATTGCTGCTCAAGGGCTTAGAGCGTTATCAATTAGCTCTAGCTAAGGTTTCGCAACTAGAAAAACGCGAATTGCCCGCCGAGCAGGAACAGTATCGCCTTGTCCGCCAACATCCCAATCATTGGTCAGCGCTTTATCCCTTAGCCTATCTAGAAGATATCCAAGCTGCAGCCAGCCAACAAAAAATGAATCCCCTGCTGGTCATTAGCATTACCCGTCAAGAATCTAAATTTGATCCAGAAACTCAATCCAGTGTGGGAGCCTTGGGACTGATGCAAGTGATTCCTCCCACCGCTCAGTTTGCTGCCGCCAAAATCAAATTACCTACCTATTCCCTCACTAATCCGGCTGATAATATCAAGTTAGGTACTTGGTATCTAGCCTTTGTTCATGATCTAGAAAAAAATAATTCCCTCTTAGCCGTTGCTGGCTACAATGCTGGCCCTGGCAATGTCAGCAAATGGGTGACAGAACTGGGCATTACCGATCCCGATGAATTTGTTGAAAGAATTCCCTTTGATGAAACCCAAGGCTATGTCCGCAATGTATTGGGCAACTACTGGAACTATCTACGGACTTACAATCCAAATATCTCGCAAAAAATGTCTAAATTTCTGGCCGACTCTGCCCCAACTCCCACAAAATTATGATCGTTAGACCCTTACCTGTCCGCATTTTTCATTGGCTTAATTTGATCGCTCTGTGGGGGATGATCGGCAGTGGCCTGCAAATTTATAATGCTAATCCGGTCTTTGGTGGCCGAGAGGGTTTTCATCTACCAGGCATATTTTTGCTGGGGGGCTGGCTAGCTGGTGCTCGCAATTGGCACTTTACACTGATGTGGATTTTTGGCCTGAATCTACTGGCCTATGGTTTATATGTATTGTTTAGTCAGCGCTGGCGGCATTATTTTGTGCAAAAGCAAGATCTGAAGGCTTTGCAAGCTAGTAAAAATCCGCAGCGACGGCGGTTTGCTTGGCACCGCTTGGCCTATACGATCATTATTCCGGTGTTGTTGCTATCGATCGCCACGGGTTTAGCAATGTATCAACCGGCGCAGTTCTATTGGCTGACGGAGTGGTTTGGGGATTGGCAATCGCTACGGATTATTCACTTCTTGGCGGTGCCGACTTTTATTATTTTTGTGATTATTCATAGCTCGTTGGCGCTGAATATTGGTAATGGGGTGTTGGCAAAGGCGATATTTGCAGTGCCAGGAAAGGAAACAAAGACTGCGGGGTTAGTCGATCAAACACCAGCAGAAGCAGTGGGAGAGTAGTTCGATCGATATATTTTTAGGCGAGTTGAGTTGAAATGGAAATGTAGCAATGATTAGCCTAAATTATTGCACAGGCTGACATTTCCCAGCTCGAATTAAGCCAACCCGTTTAGCGATCGCTTCTTCCCTCGTAGCATAAGGACCCCACTTGGTTGTGGTAGTTGTAAGGTCAAAATCCTCCGCAGTGATTTCACAAGTGCCATCAGCGACTTTAATAATATACCAGGCCAGATTTTCGCTCATATTACCTCAATAGTTGTAACTACACTTTAGAAATTTTACGTAAACCTGTAGCCCGGGGTTCCAAAACCTTGGGACCCACTCCCACAAACTTCACTGCTACCGAAACCTTGCGATCGGATCCAAAAACATGGGTGATTTCCCCGACGCCAAAGGTGCCATGCAAGACCTTTTCGCCCACCGTCCAAACTTGAGGTGGTGCCTCGGCGGCTTGTTTTTTCTCGGCGGCAGTAGGCGGTGTGACCCGGGGACGCATTTTCCCAATCTGGTTACTTTGCAACAGTTCGCGCGGTAATTCGGTTAGAAACTGCGATGACACTGCCGGTTCCCGCTGACCGTATAAGCGCCGGGCACGCGCATAGGAAATATACAGTAGTTCCTGAGCGCGGGTAATGCCCACATAACACAGCCGCCGTTCTTCCTCCAGGGATGCCGGATCGTTGAGCGATCGATAGTTCGGAAATAGTCCCTCTTCTAGCCCCACCAAAAAGACGATCGGGAACTCCAAACCTTTCGAGGAATGCAAGGTCATTAGTGACACGGCCTTTTTGTCGTCCAAGTTATCTAAGTCCGAACTGAGCGCTTTAGTCGTTAAAAAATTCTCCAAGGTCGCTTCTTCGGTTTCTTCCTGAAACTGAGTGGCCGCGTTCATTAGTTCCTGGACATTTTGTAAGCGATCGGCTGCTTCATCAGTGCCCTGCAGGTGCAGTTCTTGCACATAACCAGAATCGGCTAACACCCCGGCTAGCACTGCAGTGACCGGACTAGTGGCCATTTCCTGGCGATACTTATTGATGATTTCCACAAAATTCAACACGCCTTTGGCTGATCTGCCAGCCAAGGTTTTTACCGAAGTTTCGTCATTGATAATTTCCCACAAGGGCATTCCCATTTGCTGGGCGGCATTTTGCAAGTTATCGATCGTGGCTTGTCCTACGCCCCGCCGGGGGGTGTTGATCACGCGCAACATACTGACGGTGTCATCCGGGTTATTGATTACTCGTAAATAGCAAACCACATCTTTAATTTCCTTGCGATCGTAGAAACGAAGGCCGCCGACAATTTGGTAGGGAATACCACTACGCACTAAGCAATCTTCGATCGGACGAGACTGGGCATTGGTACGATATAAAACAGCAAAGTTACTCCACTCTAGCTCTTCGTTCTCGCGGGTTTGCTCCAAAATTTTATCTACTACAAATTCTGCTTCTAAAATCTCGGTATCGGCCTGATACAGATAAATCGGCTCTCCCGCTTCTCTAGTAGCTTTCAGGACTTTATCAATACGCTGAGTGTTGTTCTGAATTAATTCGTTAGCAGCTTGGAGGATATTGGCACGCGATCGATAGTTTTCTTCCAGCTTCACCATGGTGCGGGTGTCATCATCGTGCAGACCATCCCCAAAGTCAGATTGGAAGTTCATCAAAATGGTGAAATCGGCCATCCGAAAAGAATAAATGGACTGATCAGCATCTCCCACCACAAAGATCGATCGATTCTGCCACCCAGCAAATTCTTGAGCACTAACCCCATTGGTTGCTAATAGCTGAATTAATTGATACTGGGTTTGATTGGTATCTTGATACTCATCCACTAAAATATGCTGAAATTTTTGGTGCCAGTAGTTTAAGATTTGGGGATTTTGCTGAAATAATTTAACCGGCACCAGCAACAAATCATCAAAATCCAAGGCGTTATTCTGGCACAGGAAATCTTGATAGAGCTTATAGACTTCGGCAATCACCCGCCCTTTGTAGTCTTCTTGAGTACGGGCATATTCATCTGGCGACAGGGCTTTATTTTTAGCATTGCTAATCGCATAGCGCACGGCGCGTGGTTCAAAGTTTTTCTCGTCCAAGTTGAGATGTTTGGTGACAATCTGTTTAATAGCCCCTTGGCAGTCACTATCATCAAAGATCGTAAAATTCTTTTGCCACTGTCGTCCTTTGTCATCGACGTATTTTTCGATATCAAAACGTAAAATTTTACCTAGCAAACCATGAAAAGTGCCGACCCACAACCGTTTGATATAGGTTTTATAGATGTGAGATCTGACCCGGGTTTGCTCGGCTGGTGGTAGAGCGCTGAGCGGCTTCCCAAATTTTTCCAGGGCGTATCTTTGGGCGAATAATGCTTCGATCCGCTCTTTCATTTCCCGAGCGGCTTTGTTGGTAAAAGTTACCGCCAAAACATTCTCGGGATCAACTCGATGGGTCAAAATTAAATTGGCAATCCGATAAGTCAAAGCCCGAGTCTTGCCGGAACCAGCCCCAGCCACCACCAATAAGGCTCCACAGAAATGTTCCACGGCTTGGCGCTGGGAAGAGTTTAAAACTGCAAGGAAGTCATTCTGGGACATGGATCAGATTAGGAGATAATAGGATTTAGTGGCTGCGAAATAGATTTGTAACAGGTATGGATGTCTTTTATAGAATGTTCAATCAATATTGTGGGATTTATGTCGATCGTCTGGCCATCAGTCGTATATCTAGACTAGAACCAAGCGTAAGTTTAGAATCATATATAGTATAAAGACAGTGTTCCTAGAGATTTGATTAGCATCTGCTCTATATATTAACGACCTATCCTCGCCAGCTTAGCATTTTGCTGACCCTATAGCCCCCCATAGTTTATGACCAGTTCTCCGGCTCCCCGTCTTGCTAATATCGATGATACTGCTTGGCATACGCTCAATATCGATCAGTCTTTAGCTCAACTTCAGGTTGATGCCAAAAATGGATTAAATAGTCATCAGGTAGAAGAAAGACTAGTTCAGTATGGTAGCAATGAGTTAGTAGCCGCCGCTGGTCGGAGCCGCTGGCAAATTTTGCTCGATCAGTTCACCAACATCATGCTGATCATGCTGATCTTCGTGGCGGTGGTGTCGGGGGTGATGGATATTTGGAGTATGCATGCGGGAGAATTCAAGGGATTTCCCTTTAAGGATACGATCGCCATTATGTCGGTGGTAATTTTGAACGGTATTATGGGTTATTTGCAGGAAAGCAAAGCTGAAGAAGCCTTAGCCGCTCTCAAGCAATTATCTTCACCACAGGTGCGGGTAAAACGGGATGGTCAAGTGACGGAAATTGACGGACGGCAGTTGGTACCGGGGGACATTATTTTAATTGAAGCCGGGGTGAAGCTGGCCGCTGATGGTCGGCTGTTAGAAGCTGCTAATCTGCAAATCCGGGAAGCAGCTCTGACGGGGGAAGCCACCGCCGTGGACAAGAATGCCCGACTAGATTTGGAAGCAGATGTCGATTTAGGCGATCGGCTGAACCTAGTTTATCAAGGCACCGAAGTATTAGTGGGGCGGGGCGAGGCCGTAGTTACCAAAACGGGAATGCAGACCGAGCTGGGCAAAATTGCCGCGCTGTTGCAGTCGGTAGAAACCGAGCCAACTCCCCTCCAACAAAGGATTACCCAGTTAGGGAATGTGTTGGTGAAAGGCTCTTTGGTGTTAGTGGCCTTAGTTGTAATTGGCGGTATGATCCCCAGTTTGTTGAAAAATAGCTTTGATATCAAGATGTTTCGGGAGTTAGTCGAAGTTTCGCTGAGTATGGCTGTGGCGGTGGTGCCAGAAAGCTTACCAGCAGTGATCACTATTACGCTGGCGCTGGGCACTCAACGAATGGTACGGCGGCAAGCTCTAATTCGGCGTTTGCCAGCAGTGGAAACCTTGGGGAGTGTGACTACAATTTGTTCCGATAAAACCGGAACACTCACTCAAAATAAAATGGTAGTGCAAAAAGTAGCTACCCTAGAACACGATGTAACGATTACTGGTGAAGGTTATCAGCCTAATGGTCAGTTTCAGATTACGGGGACGAAGACTGACGCAGCTACTTACCCTGATGTGACTCGGTTGTTATGGGGGGCGACGCTCTGTAATGATGCTCTGTTGCAATTTAATGATAACCAGTGGCAAATTATTGGCGACCCAACTGAGGGTGCCTTGGTGGTTTTAGCTGAAAAAGCTGGTGTTAGTCAGGCGGCTAGTCAGCAAATTTTACCCAGAGTCGGCGAAATTCCCTTTGATAGCGATCGAAAGCGCATGAGCGTGATCTGTCAGCAAGATCAAGGCTATGTGCTATTTACTAAAGGCTCACCAGAAATGATCTTAGAACGTTGCCAGGGGGTAGCGATCGATAGCGTAATCTCCCCGATGACTGCCGAGCAACGGCAACAGATTCTGCAACAAAACAATCAGCTGGCTGGCCAGGGCTTGCGGGTGCTGGGTTTGGCTCATCGAAAATTGGTTCAGGTGCCCCAGGCTGGTGACGATCGCGCCGAGCAGAACCTGATCTGGTTGGGTTTAGTGGGGATGTTAGACGCACCCCGACCAGAGGTGCGAGAAGCGGTGGCGAAATGTAAGACCGCCGGAATTCGTACTGTCATGATTACCGGTGACCATCAATTAACAGCGCAAGCGATCGCCGTAGATTTAGGCATCGCCCAACCATCCTGCCGCGTAGTCACAGGCGCTGAACTGGCCAAAATGAGCACCGAGGACTTAGAGGATATTGTTGATGATACTAACGTCTATGCGCGGGTTAGTCCTGAGCACAAGCTGCGGATTGTGAAAGCACTGCAAACCCGCCACCATCTGGTGGCTATGACTGGTGATGGAGTGAATGATGCTCCGGCGCTCAAGCAAGCTGATATTGGGGTGGCGATGGGTATTACGGGTACGGATGTTAGTAAAGAAGCCAGCGACATGATACTGCTCGATGACAACTTTGCTTCGATCGTTGCTGCTACCGAAGAAGGACGGGTAGTGTATACCAACATTCGGCGTTTCATTAAGTACATTTTGGGTAGTAATATTGGCGAGGTTCTGACCATTGCGGCTGCTCCGCTGCTGGGCATGGGTGGAGTGCCCTTATCGCCACTCCAAATTTTGTGGATGAACTTGGTAACTGATGGCCTGCCCGCCTTGGCCTTGGCGGTGGAACCACCTGAACCCAATGTGATGAATCGATCGCCTTTCCATCCCAAGGAAAGTATCTTTGCGCGGGGGTTAGGTTCTTACATGATTCGAATTGGTCTGGTGTTTGGGATCTTGACGATTTTCATGATGAAGATTATGTACGACTACACTACTGCTCCAAGTTACCCCCGCGATCACGACACCTGGAAAACCGTCGTCTTTACGACACTCTGTTTGGCGCAGATGGCTCATGCTTTGGCTATTCGATCGAACAGTCAACTTTTAATCGAAATCAATTTCTTTACTAATCCCTATTTGCTCTGGGCCGTATCAGTCACGACTTTGCTGCAACTAGCTTTGGTCTATTTTCCACCCTTCCAGAGCTTCTTTGGCACTCACCCCTTAGACATGCTGGAACTCGGAATTTGTGTGGGGTTTAGTATGTTAATGCTAGTTTGGATTGAAGGTGAAAAGCTTTTCCTCCGCTGGTATTCCCGCAAGTCGTAATCTGTGTTTCTTAAAAAGCTCCAGCTCCGCCATTTTCGTAACTACCAAGATCAGTTGATCGAGTTCACCGCGCCCAAGACAATTATCTTGGGCGAGAATGCTCAAGGTAAATCTAATCTGCTAGAAGCAGTGGAGCTGTTAGCTACTCTAAAGAGTCACCGGGTGAGCAAGGATCGCGATTTGGTGGCTACTGGTGCGGTAGAAGGACGGATTCAAGGACAGATTGATCGGTTGCATGGCACGGTAGATATCAGCCTCACTCTCCGCGCCCAAGGGCGACGAACCGCAGAAGTGAATCAAGAAAAGCTGCGGCGGCAGATGGATTTCTTAGGAAATTTTAATGCGGTGGAATTTTCCTGTTTAGATTTGGATTTGGTACGCGGGGCACCGGAACGACGGCGACATTGGATTGATGGTTTGTTACTGCAAATTGAGCCAGTCTACGGACATATTTTGCAGAGCTACCAACAGGTATTGAAACAAAGAAATGCATTGTTAAAGCAAGGGGAAGATCGATCGATATCTAGCACCGAATTAGAACTATGGAATCAGCAATTGATCAACGCCGGAACTAAAGTAATGCGACGGCGCGCCCGGATTCTGGAGAGATTGGTGCCGATCGCACGACATTGGCATGGCTTAATTAGTCAAGAACGGGAGCAACTATCGATCGATTACTTACCCAGTGTGGCGGTGGGGGACAATAGTGTGGAGAGTATTTATCAGACTTTTCAGGAGCGCTTGCAGCAGCGGCAGGTGGCAGAAGTGAGTTTGGGAACTACACTGATTGGGCCGCATCGGGATGATTTGCAGCTATCGATCGATGGTACGCCAGCGAAGGCTTATGGTTCCCAGGGTCAGCAGCGGACGTTGGTGTTGGCGCTGAAGTTGGCGGAGTTGGAGTTGATTGAACAAATTGTGCAGGAGTCACCGCTGTTGTTGTTGGATGATGTGTTGGCGGAGTTGGATTTGCATCGCCAGAATCAATTATTATCGGTGATTGCGGACAGGTTTCAGACGATTGTGACAACGACGCATTTGGGGGCTTTTGATGCCAAGTGGTTGGATGCGGCGCAGATTTTACGAGTGGAAGGGGGGCGGATTGTGGAATAAAACAGTTTTACAGTTTTCAATATCAAAGGGAATAGCTACCGGTTAATCGTAGGAATAGACTATGAGCGTCAGGTAGTTTATTACAAATATTTTCTAACTCATGCTGACTATAGTAAGGACAAGTGGAAAAATGACCCTTATTTTTGACCGAGAGCAATACGTTGGCCTTCTGACCAAATATCAGCCTAAAATCATTGAGAATAAAGAAGAGTATCAACAAGCATTAGCTGTGGTTGAACATTTTGTATTCAAGAAAGAGCGTACTCCAGAGGAATTGGCACTATATGACTTGGCGATAATGTTAGTCAAAGACTACGAATTCAAAATCTGTCCAATGGATGATTGGAGAACACAATCTCCAGCCGAAATATTGCAATACCTCCTTCAAGCTAGTGGCAGAAAACAATCTGATCTAGTTGGAGTGATCGGCTCTAGTGGAGTCGTATCCGAAGTAGTGAATGGTAAACGAGCAATTAGTAAATTACAAGCCAAAAAACTCGGTGTAATGTTTCAGGTGTCTCCTAGTCTATTTATCTAGATGGTTTTGTAGATTAACATTTTCATCCGAAGTGATTCCCTAAGTTGGTTAACATTAAAATAGTAGACAATATTTTGAGTCGAACTACTATGACTGTAATTAATACATCGACGGCTGAACATTATTTGTGGGGAGAAGGTTGTAGCGGCTGGCATCTTCTACAGCATGATAATTTCAGCATCATTGAAGAGTGTGTTCCACCAGGACAAAAAGAACAACGTCATTTCCATAGCGTTTCGCGTCAGTTCTTTTATATTTTGCAAGGAGAAGCCATCATGGAACTAGACGGCCATGAATTTGTGCTGGGAATACAGCAAGGCATCGAAATCCCGCCTCGGGCGGCTCATCAATCTGTTGGCTGCGTCCTAGTCCAAGATAGAAAGATTGTCGCACTCGGTCACACTCAGCCCCCTGGCCAGCAGCACGCCGAGGCAATGGCTTTGTCTCGGATTTCTGGCGACCTTTCATCGATCGCAGCCTACGTCACTTTAGAACCTTGCTCATTTCATGGCAGAACGCCCTCTTGTGCCCAGGCTCTTGTTGCCATCGGCATCAAACAAATCTTTGTGGCAATGCTCGATCCTGATCCGCGCAACGCTGGCACTGGAATTCAGATTTTGCGAGATGGTGGAATAGAGGTATCGATCGGACTCTTAGAAGAACAAGCCCAGACAGATCTGGAACCCTATTTATTCCACAATTATCCGCTATTTTAGAACCGCTAATTGGGTAACTTTAGCGATTTAGCTAACTGTCTGAACATGATTGTTTTGTGGTGGCTCTTGGGAAATCTTGATTTGTCTAGCCAGCAGAAACAACGGAAAAGTCACGCTAATTGCAATTAAAGCTGATAGTAAAATGTACAGCCATACATACCGAACTCCGACTCGCCGACCTTCAACTACCATAAAAATGCAGGTAGCCAGAGCTAACAAAAATAGATCGTTGGAGAGCGAGGCTGCTGCTGCATTCACATAGGCGGCCCCAAAAAAGTCGGCTATAGAAGAATGGTTAGCCTGGGTTATGAAAGCAAGATTGTTGATCCAAGTAGCTGGCAATGCTACTAGGGCAATCAAGGCGTAGATAGCACACAGGAGTTTGTCTTTATTATTCATAGTTACTCGTAAAATTTTGATCGCCTCACTTTATCTTAAATGCTAAACAACCGCTGGACTTCGACTGCCACATCTGGAAAAGATAACGGGGCGATCGATCCAGAATTCAACTTAGTCTCTGTTGCATAGCCATCATGACCAACATCTCTAAACACAATTAACTCTGATGCCGTCAGATTGACGACCCAATATTCTAGAATTCCCGCTTGAGCGTAAATGCTCTGTTTGGTATTAAGATCTTTGGCTAGCGTACTATCTGCATATTCAATCAACCAAAAAATATCTGCGGGATAGGGATGATGAGTAAGATATTGGGTATCTGGCAGCCGCACGATCGCCACGTCTGGTTCCGGTTCAGAATTATTGGAGAGAGTAATGGGGTGAGCTTCTCGTACTTTCGCTCTAGTTTTGAGTAGTGCCCTTAAATATTCCACCGTTCTATCACAGTAAAAGGCATGGGGCATTCCTTCTGGGGGCATCTCGATAATATCTCCTGCTAATAGTTCCACCCGTCGATCGTCTAAAATACCAGTAGCAACTAATTGGTGATACTGGTCGATTGTCCACTTAGCAATAGTTACGCTCATCAGCATCATTCTCCTGCGAGTCCATCTCATTTTAGCTCAGTTTTTTATGATCATTCGAGAATTTCGCATTGGTGATGAACTAGCACTTTACCAGGTCTTTTTCTCAGCCATTCATGAGATTGCCAGTCAAGATTACACCCCAGAGCAAATTAATGCCTGGGCACCAGCGGAGATCGATCGAGAACAATGGATTAATAAAATGCGCGAGATCAAACCATTTGTAGTAGAAATCGCCGGGAAGATCGTGGCTTATGCCGATGTGCAATCTAGTGGTTACATTGATCACTTCTTTGTGGCTGGTGCTGTTGCCAGACAAGGAGTTGGCTCCCTGCTGATGAACCACATTCATCAATCTGCCACCGCTCAAGGCGTTACCATGCTCACTTCCCATGTCAGTCTTACAGCGCAGCCATTTTTTACAAGCTTTGGATTTTTAATTATCGAACAGTGCTGTCCGGTGATTCGGGGAGTGGCTTTGTCGAATGCTTTGATGAGCAAGAATCTAGATTAATTTAGTTGCCTAATACGCTCTATCCTAGAAGTGAAAGCTTTTTTACTTGAAAAATGAAACAGCATCCAGGGTGGCTGCAAGGCTTAGAAAATCCCATCTTTGCCAGACTGTATTTAGCCCAGACTATTAATCTGGTGGGAGATGCACTCACTTGGCTGGGATTGGCATTATTGGCCTTTGAGCTGGCTGGAGAACAGGCCGGAACGGTTTTAGCTGGGGCGCTCACGCTGCGGGTACTAGCTTTTGTGGTGCTGTCTCCCATTGCCGGTGTGATAGCCGATCGGATCGATCGCAAGTACTTGATGGTGACGACACACTTGGCCCGCATGGGAATTGTTTGCTTATTGCCCTTCGTCACTCAGATCTGGCAAATCTATGCGATCGTGTTATCCCTCAATGTGTTTTATGCATTTTTCGCTCCCACCTACACGGCCACTATTCCATTAGTTACCACCGAGGCGGAACGGGGAAGATCGATCGCACTCTCCAGCGCCACTTCCCAGCTCCTTGGTGTTTTAGGACCTGGTTTAGCGGGCAGTATCGCGGCTTTTGTCGGCACCAGAGAGGTCTTTTTCTTGGATGGACTGACCTTTTTAGTTGCGACGCTACTAATTGTGACTTTGCCCGGACAATTGATCGTGCCCCAGAAACAGGCCACAACCAAAACAATTGATAAAACCATTGCCGATATTCGTGCTGGAACGACTTGTTTATTTGCCGATCCGCTGATTCGCTATGCACTAGCCCTGCAACTAGTAGTCTCGATCGCTGGGGCCGAAATTTTGGTGAATACGATCGGCTATGTCCAAGGGATGCTGTATTTGGGCAAGGTTGAATATGGTTGGGTGATGGCGGCATTTGGGATGGGAGCCACGTTGGCATCGATCGGCTTGGGAAATCTTCCCCGGAAAATCAGCCCTGTTTTGTTGATCAGTGGCGGAGCTGTTTTAGTAACCCTGGCTTTGTTGCCTGCGAATTTAGCGAATTTGGATGGTCTATTACTGCTGTGGGCGATCGCTGGTGTTGGCCAAACAATGGTAAACGTGCCGACTCAAACTTTGATTGCCGATCGGGTGGCTGTTGAGGTGCAAGGTCGAGTCTACGGCGCTCATTTTGCCTGGAGTCATCTGTGGTGGGCGTTTGCTTATCCCATGGCCGGATGGATCGGCAGCCATTTCCCTGCTCATAATTTTTTCTACAGTAGTGTCATAGGTTTGGTCTTGTTAGTTGTGGTGTATGTTACTCTTCAGCCTCACCTGTTAACTAATGTCGATACTGGACTGTGGCATGAGCATAACCACTTGCATAACGAACACCATCATCATCGCCATAAGTCGGCAGTGAGTCAGAATCCCCATAGTCATTTACACTTCCACGCCACCACCTCAAATGATTTAAACCACTAATAGTTATTGATTTCGGGGCGGCTCAGCGCATAGATTTCGTGACCAACAAAGCGATATTTTTTGATGTTCAAATTACCAGTTAGACACGATCACCATGTCTGAACCAACCACTGGGCTACGCGCTAATAGATTGCCAGCACTCGATCGCATTTCTACTTTCGCCATTTGATAGACCCGCGCTTGCTGCCACAAACTCTGAGCAACTTGCTGTTGTTGTTCACCAGTCAGACTAGCCCACAGATTTCCTACAGTGACGATCGCCAACTGCCGCTCATTGTCTAGCTCCAAATTACTAATTAAACCAGCCGGGTACTGACTAGCTAAAGTACTGAACTGCGATCGAACGGCGGTGATCAGAGCCTCTTCGGGACTAATTGGAGTAGTCGCTGCACTAGTAATAGCAGGTGGCTGAGCTGCTTCTTGGGACTGACTCGGCCAAAAGTTCACCACCACCCAAGAAGTGGCGATCGATAACAAAACTGCCGCCAAGATACCTAGGATTTTTTTCGGATTCTCGGTGAGCTGAGTCGGAATCACATCTCCCCAATCACCGACTTTTTGCCATAGATCGCGACCAGGAGCCAGGATTTTGCTCATCCAACTGGGCTGCTCTACTGGCTTCGATTTATATTTAATGGTCGTCGGTCGCTTAACATTGAATTCGATTGGCTCCGTTTGATCAATTTTATTCGCCGCCGATGTTGCTGCCGGTTTTTTGGTTGCATTGTCCTGCGGATCTTTGGTTTTGTATTTAATGTTTTTGGGACGGGGAATATTCACACTAATAGTGGGATTGTCCCGTTCCAGTTCCAGTGGAGTGGATGTTTCTACCACTGTCGGTGGTGCTGGGGGCGGTGTTAAAAAAGCTGACGGTGGGGGTGGCGGAGCACTAATTATGGGGTCAAGTGGGGCAGATGGTTCGCGAATTACGGTTGGTGATTCTACCACCCCTATGGGGATGACTGGGGTGGTGGCAATTGTTTCCGTTGTTTCCGCCGTCACCGCCGGAGGCACCTTGGGCATCAGATCTTCCAGCAAATCATCATCATCCCAATTGCTTTCTTCCTCATCATCCCAGTCACTCCGCTCCGACATTACCTGAATTAACTCCTGCGTTGACTGTTCCCAAGCAGGTTTATCGGTAGATCGATCGGCAGCATTCGGCTCAGTCCGTTTAAAAATGCCTTGCAAAAACTTACCCGTGCGCGACTGTGGTTCTTGACCAGTAGCCCCGCCAGTTACTGGGGCTTGATCATCGGCAGATGGTGATGGCATAAGAAACAGACCCCTGAACAACTAGCTCTATTTTATTGGCTGGCGCTCCAATTGTCGAAAAGCTGCCCTAAATCTTTGACCTTGATGTTGACCTACTGGAACTTCACCTTACTAAAATTTTGGCGCGGATCAGAGCTGCGCATCGATCGCAATTTTTCGTAGAGCTCCTTTTCATTATTAGTGATTTTCTTGGGGGTGGCAATTTGCACTTTCACTAACTGATCGCCTCGTTCGCCCTTGGCATTGTACCAACCCTTGCCTCGCAAGCGCAAAGACTGGCCGGATTGTACCCCTGCTGGTACATTCAAAGTCACAACACCATCGAGGGTCGGGACTTGGATGTGGGCACCTAAGACGGCTTCATCCGGGCTGATCGGTAGTTCACAAATCAGATTATCTTTTTCAAACTGAAAGAAATCGCTATTTTTGATGGCAATAGTGAGATATAGATCGCCACGTTGCTTACTAAAAGAGTTCATACCGCCTTTACCACGTACTCGCACCCGGCTACCGGGTTTAGCACCCAAGGGAATCCGAATTTTAATGTTTTCGTTGCCAATGTTAAAAGATTTTTCGGCACCCTTAAATGCTTCTAGCAATGTCAGGCTGATATTGGCCTCTCGATCGCCATTGCTACTGGTCGAAACATTGGTAGTACTGTCGGGGCGATTAGCCGCTGCCCGACCACCCGGATTATTAGCCCGACCTAATAATTCGTTTAAGAAATCATCAAAGCTACCATAGTTTCCAAAATCGTACCCCCCGCCCCCAGCATCAGGAGTCGGAGTATAACTCCCCCGCTTGCTGCTAGAAGAACTGCTGCTGCTAGCTCGGCTACCACTGGGTTGATTTACGTATTGGCCAAAGTGATCGTAACGGCGACGCTTATCGGCATCCGACAATACTTCATAGGCTTCAGTTATTTCCTTAAAACGATTTTCAGCTGTTTTGTCGCCGGGATTCATATCGGGGTGATATTTACGAGCCAAACGCCGATAGGATTTTTTCAGATCCTCGCTATTGGAATTTCTGGCCACGCCCAGAATTGAATAATAATCTTTAAAATCACTGCTCATGGCAATTGGGTAAATCCTTGTTTCCTAATCCTATTCTGCACTCTGTTGCCTACCAAGTTCATAAATTCCTCCCAAGACACAGCCCATCATGCCCAGGCTAATTGGCCAACTGGCACCCAAGGAAATTTCGATGAGGTAATGCAGCACCCCACCAATGAATAAAAATGGCACGATGCTCAACATGGAGGCAAAGAAAGCATTCTGCGATTCTCTCCCGACCCGCGTGCGCTCAAACTCTTTTTCGGAGGTATAGAGAGAGCGCTCGGCAAAGTTAAACCACTGTTGTAATCGCCACATAAACCAATCATTTAACGGCGAGAAAGTCCAGTAGCAGGCTACCGACCAGAGGGCGGTACCAGCTATCTGCTGGGGGTGGATCACAAAGGTAAAGGGGAAAATCTCGAACATTACATTGCCGCGACCACGGGGGCTAGTTGAGGATGTTGGGCTAGGGAACGATCGACAATTTGCCGAAACTCTTCACCATTGATCGATTCTTGCTCAATCAGTATATCGACCAAAATATCCATGAGCCAGCGATGTTGTTCTAGTATTTGCCGGGCTTTTTGATGACACTGCTTGACGATCGATCTTACTTCTCGATCGATCTGGGCGGCGACCTCTTCGGAGTATTCTTTGTGCTCGGTATCTAATGCTACCAGACCCAGCTTAGACATCCCTACTTGGGAAACCATCGCTCGCACAATCCGAGTCAGATTCTGGATATCACTACCCGCGCCGGTATCTATTTCATCGTCGCCAAAGACGATCTCTTCAGCGGCTCGGCCTCCCAGAATCATGGTAATTTTGGCAATTAACCTAGAACGACTGTCCAAACCTTCCTCTTCTCGGGGCGTAGACCAAGTAGTTCCCACTGCGCCGCCACGCGGAATGACTGTGACTTTTTGCACCGGGTCATTATCAGGAATCAGGGTAGCCAACAAGGCATGGCCAATTTCGTGGTAGGCCGTCATCCGCTTGAACTTGCCATCGATCACGGCTTTGCCTTCCATACCAGCAATCACTCGATCGATCGCATCATTAATTTCTAAGATGGTGGTTTCGCTCTTGTGCCGCCGCGCCGTAAAAATAGCGGCTTCATTGAGCAAGTTAGCCAAATCAGCACCACTAAACCCAATCGTCCGGCGGGCTATTTCGGCTAAAGACACGTCCTCGGCCATTTTCTTGGTCTGGGCATGGACTGTCAAAATTGCTAACCGTCCCTTGAGGTCTGGCAAATCTACCGTTACCTGTCGATCGAACCGACCAGGACGCAGCAAGGCCGTATCCAATACATCGGCGCGGTTGGTCGCCGCAATCACGATTACGCCAGAATTGCCCTCAAAACCATCCATTTCAGTGAGTAGCTGGTTGAGAGTCTGTTCTCGCTCATCACTACCACCGCCTAGACCCACGCCCCGCTGCCGACCGACCGCATCAATTTCATCAATAAAAATAATACAGGGGGCATTTTCCTTGGCTTTTTTGAACAAATCGCGTACCCGGGAAGCGCCCACCCCCACAAACATTTCCACAAATTCCGAACCAGAAATACTAAAGAAAGGTACTCCAGCTTCACCCGCGATCGCCTTCGCCAACATCGTCTTACCAGTACCAGGAGAGCCAACTAGCAATACACCTCTGGGAATTTTCGCTCCTAAAGTAGTAAATCTCTCCGGCTGTTGCAGGAACGTCACCACCTCAGCTAATTCTTCCTTGGCTTCGTCGATACCAGCCACATCATCAAACATCACGCCAGTCTTAGCTTGCATCTGAAAACGCGCCCGCGACTTGCCAAAACTCATCGCTTGACCAGAAGAATTAGCCGATCGCCGGATAATTAGTGATATAGCCAACACCAATACTCCAGCTACCAGCAAATTAAGCAACAGACTCTGCCAGGCCGAATTGTCCACCACCCGTGGTGAATCGTAGGGCACTCCACTCTTGCTCATTCTTTCGTAGAACTTGGTGCCATTAAACAGCTGCTTGTTATCTTCTTTACTATCAAATAAAGTTATTTCGCGCGGTTTACCTTTGTCTTCTTTCAGGGTGACGCGCAGCAGACGACGGCTATCTTCAATATCGACTTTTTCCACTTTGGTCGGGCCAACATCAATATCTTTGAGTAAATCAGCATAGCTGTAAGGAGCCAGCTGAGTTTTAGCCTCCTTAATAGCCAATGCTGGACTTGCCCATAGAGATCCCTGGGCAACTAACAAAGCGGCACCGATCCGCCAAAGGGG
Source organism: uncultured bacterium (assembly GCA_964247085.1). Classification (GTDB taxonomy): domain Bacteria; phylum Cyanobacteriota; class Cyanobacteriia; order Cyanobacteriales; family Chamaesiphonaceae; genus JAAFHZ01. The sequence continues at coordinate 44,087 of CAXTSX010000009.1, read as the reverse complement.
GACTGATTGACGGCGGTTGGGTCGAACGGAAGAACTTTGATTCATAGCTTTAAATTTAATGGATGCTCTTACCTAGATATCAGCATGATTGCAATGCTTTAGTTTCATCATTCCCGGAATGAAACGCTTAACTTCAATTTTAGCGTTTCCGAAAACTTCAGAACGAAAAATTGTTCAAGTCTAAGCTGTATTATTAGTTGTGGCGGGTTTGGGGAGGGGCTCTAGAGACTTGACATCAGCATTTAAGCTGACAAAATATAGTTCGATATTCAGATCCGGGTACTTATCCCGAATCGCCCAATAAGCTCGACTCATAGATTCTTGGTGGGTCTGTAATTCTAATTTTGGATCGTCGCTGAGCTGGGGATTAATTTTATAGGCGAAAGCGGCACAGTCTTGATGATCTAGGATAATTACTTTTTTAACATGGTGTAGTCGGTAAGAAATATCTAGTTGGTCCCAAAAAGCCATGGCATCGGCTTGGTGTGGTACCCCACTTAAGGCTAGAGAAGAACCAGCTAAAGCGGTCATGTCATAAAGGTTGCCCAAATTTTGCAACGATAAAAAATACCGTTCCGCTTCTAGCACTCGATAATCGATGCAGCTAAGTACCAATGCTTTAGGCATTTTGGGCAATTTTTTCTCAGCCCAAGCCGATGGAGCATTAACCGCTGTGGTAGCGATTAATGATGCCGTACCAACCAAATATTTCAGGAACTGACGCCGGTAAATACCAGCACAATCTGAGCAACGACAACTATCTTGCATGATCTTTACAGCGAACCTACGATTGCCGATATTCAGTCTGTGGCTATTGTAACAAAAGGACCCTACAAACGCTTACGTAGAAATAATCTCTGTGGACGATGCCAAGGAAATATATGCCAAGGCTGATCGCTGCTCAATACTTCAAAGCCTAAGCGAGAATACAAATGCTTCCCAGCTAAGTTATCGGCCATGACATGTAAGTAAATATCGGTGAAGCCCCACTTTTTAGCGATCGATTCACACTGGGTGACTAATTCTCGCCCAATTCCTAAACGGCGATAGTTATCATCTACTGCTAAATTAGAAATATAGAGATATCGTTGGTTAGTAGTAGGGTTATAGATAGGTAAGCGAGCACTGATTTCGATCGTACCAACCACATCTGTTACTGAAGAACCGATCGTGGCCACCAAACAGATCGCCTGATCTGGTGGCTGAACATCTAGTCGATTGCGCAAATCTTCATAAATACCAATTCTAAACAGTGGCCGAAACCAACCACCAAAAGCTGCACCAATCTGAAAACTATCACTAATGACATCTGCTGCTTTCGCCAGATCTACGGACTGCAAGGGTCGAACTTTTAAGACTCTGGATGTCAGAGGCAACTGTTCCGGTGTTGTTGCAGTGCTAGCAATGTTCGCAATATGGGGGAAATCAGGCAAATGATAGGGAGTATCCACGGGCAAGAATGAAACTCAAGCGGCATTCTCACCCATTATAGTTTTATTCTTGGGTAGTTCTTGATTATTGTTTCTGAAGTTTTCGATGGCCAATGCAAATTGGGATTTTCCCGTCAGATTAGTGATGAAGCAGCGAAGTATTTGGTATGATAGTACTGGTAGTAGCTGCCATCGTAATCATCCAAACAATCAATAATTATGAATCTCAACACAGTTCATCTGGTCGGTCGGGTTGGTGGCGACCCTGATATCAAATATTACGAATCGGGGAGTGTGCTCTGTACAATGACAATGGCTGTTAACCGCCGCTCTAAGAATAATGAGCAAACCGATTGGTTTAATCTCAAAATTTGGGGTAACACCGCGAAGATTGCCGCAGACTATGTTAAAAAAGGTTCATTGATTGGCATTCAAGGTTCCTTAGAAATTGAGAACTGGACAGACCGCGCTACTGGTAGTGACAGGTCGCGGCCAATTATTAAAGTTGATCGATTGGACTTGCTCGGTTCCAAGCGTGATCAACAAGAAAATAGCGGCCCAGATTATGGCAGCGAGTTTTAGCAAAAAATCTCATGCCAGCCTAGAGCCAGCCGATCGGCTGGCTCTAAAAACGTAGCTAGACATCTTATTTCATCTTGCCGAATTCCGGAAAGTCTTGGAGATTGGGCACATCTAGTAAATTGGCCGCCGTCGGATCTTCATGCAACAGATGATGCACCAACAGAAAGCCTACAATCGTCCAAGTTTGATTAATGCGGGCTTGCTGTCCCTGCCAATTGCCGGTGGGGCCATCAAAATATTCTGCCCATTGTTGCTGGGGCAGTTGACCCAAGATTAATTGATATGAATCACTTAATAGGCTGCGTACTTCTTGGACAACCAGCGCATCCGCTTGAGGATGGCGCAAAATGGCCACTGCTAAAAACCACAATAAGCAAGGCCAATGACCAGCATTGTGATAACACCAAGGTAAATTCTTGCGATCGAATCCAGTTTTCTTGCGCCAGTCAGCATCGTCCAGGGGTGGATGACAAATCCGCAGGGGCATATTAGCCACCAAATCGGCGCGGTTATTCAAAATCATCCGAAACAAATAGAGCTGCTGATTAGGAGTGATCAGGTCAAAAATCGCTCCCAAGCAATTTCCCAGCGTGAAAAAGCGAAAATCGGGACGGCCTGTCCGAATATTGCCAATGAGATAGCCACCCTGGTTACCCAGCCATTTCTGGAGCCAGTGAGGAATGGTTTCGGTCTGAATATTGTATTCATTCTCAATCGATTCGCCATACTGCTCAGTAGGGCGACGGCGCAGTACTTGTACAGTCTTGCTGGTTACCCAATAATGCACCAGCATATAGCGGCGCAGGCGCTTGATCCAAGTCAAGCAGGCTTTAAGACGTTCCGTTTGGCTACTGGTATTAGTACTGCGACCTTTTTGATTTTTGATACTGAGCTGCAATAGCCCCGCCGCACTGAGCATCGCGCCGTAGAGAAGGCTTTGAATTTCTAAGGGTGCGCCCCAAACATCCATCGGTCGATCAATCATAAACGCCCCATCTGGCACATAAATGGTGGGGGCATCACGAAAGCCGGGATGAAGAACTAAATCTAAGAACCGGTTCAGACCAGCTTGTACCGCAGTAGAACGGGCAAATTCAAAGTCTTGGGAGCGCTGCACATAAGACCAAGTGAGGATTGGCCACCACAGAGTCGCATCGATCGATACCACCCGTCCGATCGCTCGTTGACCATAGTCTGGGACTAGTTTGCCATCAACTTCTTCAAAACTAGTCGGGAAAATACCTCGGGTTTGAAATTGGGTACTTTGCAGCTCCAAGCAAATAGTCAGAAAATTCTTGACCGCATCAAATTTGCCCTCCAACAGCAAATAGGCCATCACAGGCACATTGTCACGAATAAAGATCTCGCTGTAATTGAGCTTAGATTCTGCCCCAGATTTCTGACTCTGGTTCGGAATGGCCGCCACTGCGCCACCCCACTGACCATTGATATCGACCATCGCTCGCTGAAACAATAGCTCCCGGGCTACTTTGACCGCTGTTTCTGAATTCATGTCATTACTCTTGCTGGGAGAATTTCGGTGGCCTTGCTATAATAAAACGAAATTGGGGCTGTAGCTCAGTTGGATAGAGCGATCGCCTCCTAAGCGATAGGCCGCGCGTTCAATTCGCGCCAGTCCCATACCTTTTTCTAGATATCTGACAACTTCGATCTGGTTTAACAGCAGTGGTTTGATCGATTAGAATGTTTAGATCACCCTCCCAGAAATATTTATGAAAGATTCGACCGTTGGCAGCCGTTCCCGTGCCCAGCTGATTGATGCTTACCAAGAGCTACCATCGATCGAGCAAAAAATGGTACGGCTGTTTTCGGTAGTTTACGCCCCCATCAATCGGACGAATATCCTAACTTGTCTGAATCAGGTCTTATCCAAAGAGCAATCATTGACAGCTGGTAAGCTGAAACCACATCTTGATCGACTACTACAGGAGGGTTTGCTGTTAGAAGATCGGCGGTTCGAGCTGGGCTGTCATCCTTTAATTTCGGAAGTAGCTACTTGGGATACGGTGCAACGCCAAGAATTCCCCAGGTTTGTTACTGTTATCAGCAAAAATATTCCGATCAAGACTAGCTATAGTGGCACTAGACGATTCGCCAGCCGCAACGAGCTGGTCAGAGAGCTGCGGATCGGGATTTACCGCAGTGATATTGCTTTTGTAGCTCGCCAACTAGATGACTACAATCAATTCAACTATGATCAAGAATTTTCTTTTCCTAGAATTCTCAACTCTATTTGCAATAATCCGTTTAATCTAGAACTATTTCAAACCTTCGATCAAGAGTTAGCCGACTTAGTTCTAAACAGCATTTTCTCGGAGGCCATATTTCAATTATCTCCTACCACAGAGGTCTTTAATTGGTTGCAGCAATACGCCCTAACTAGTAAATCCAACGATTTCAGATCACGGTTATTGATTAGTCAGTTACTCATGCGCGGGCGCTTAGCGGATGCGATCGACTGCCTCGAAAGGTTCGATAAAAATCTCGATACCCTCACCTACTGGGGCTGGGCAAAATTCTTAGCTGGGGATTATGTCCTATCGATCGACTACTTTGCCCAGGCTTTAGCTGGACTGCGGAAACAGTCTGGCAAGCGCAATGGCTATTTTGATACCCTAGAAGGCTTATTTTTCATTTTTGCGCTCCTGCATGAAGGCTCCGCTGCATCATTGCAACAGGCTAAAGACTACACCACCCAAATGTCTAAACAGAAAGGACATTGGTTACAAAATAGCTACGGACGACTGAAATGTATTATTGGTCTTCAGCAGGGTGATATGACCCAAAAGACGGCGATCTTAAACATGGCAATCCCACCCTTTTCGTATGTTAGTAGCATCGAAATATTGGTGGCTGCTCTGTGCCTAGGCTGGACAGACCGCGAAGTCGCCAAGAAAAATCTGCCTAAGCTGATCGCGCCCTTATATCAACAAGCCATTGCGGGCGGTTATCAATGGATGGCTTTAGAAGTATCTGCTATCCTGGCTCAGCTCAACAATAAGTATCGATCGGCTGCCGACATCTTGCAAAAGGACTTGGAAATCTCGCCGATTGTAAACTTGATTCCCTATCAAGAACCCTGGGAATTATGCCTCACTGCTCTCACCCAGTTAAATGCACCTCCCCCACTGAATGCTAACAGCATCCCTATCACTGGCAAAAGACTGGTGTGGTTCACGACTTTTTATGGCAACAACAATTATTTTATTGAACCACGCGAGCAAAAAATTAATGTTAAAGGAGATTGGAGTAAAGGCCGTCCGATCGCCATTCATCGCCTCACCAAACTCTCCGATTTTGATTATTTAACAGCCCAAGATACGATGATCTGTGCTGGTATTGAGACTACTTATGTGAGTGGTTACTATGGTGGCGATCGGGACTACAGTTTTAGCGATGAATCAATTATTGCTCTGATCGGTCATCCCTTGGTCTTTTGGGCAGATTCCCCGACCATTGCTGTGGAAGTTGTGCGCGGTGAACCAGCTCTATTTGTCCAAAAAACGTCAACTGGCATCTCTTTGCAGCTCTCCCCTAGTGTCACTAAAAGTCAAAAAATAGTAGTGGTCAAAGAAACTCCTACCAGAATTCAGGTGATTGAGGTAACTGCTAATTACCAGAAAGTGGCAGATTTACTCGGTTCTCAACTGAACGTTCCCGAGGAAGCCAAGGATCGGGTATTGGCCGCGATCGATAGCATTGCCAGCTTGGTGACAGTGCATTCGGACATTGGTGGGGGCGTGGGCAATGCCGAAACAGTGGATGCTAATCCGCAGCCCCACATTCATTTATTGCCAGCTGGGGCTGGGGGCTTAAAAGTAGCCGTGCTGGTACGACCTTTTGACCAACATGGTCCTTACTTTCAGCCTGGCCAAGGGGGCGTGATGGTCATTGCTGATATTGATGGCCAGAAATTTCAGACCAGTCGATCGCTAACTGCCGAAAAAGAGTTAGCGCAGTCGGTAATCAATGCTTGCCCTACCTTAGAATCATGGGAATCCGAAAATAGTGAGTGGTTAATTGGTGACCCAGAAGCCTGTTTGGAATTGTTGTTAGACCTACAAGCTTTAGAAGAACAGGTAGTGGTGGAATGGCCAGAGGGCGAGAAGCTCAAAATCAAGCAACGGGCAGACTCTCAGTCTTTCAATATGCGAATTGAACGGCAGCGCGATTGGTTTGAGGCCAGCGGCGAGCTGCAACTAGACGATAATCAAGTGCTAGATATGCGTCAACTGATGGATTTACTGGCCGGATCGAACAGCCGTTTCATTCCCTTAGGTGATGGCGAATTTCTGGCTTTGACAGCCAGCTTCCGCAAACAGCTCGATGAGCTGCGAGCCTTTTCCCAACCCCAGGGCAAAGGGCTGAAATTCCATCCGCTAGCTGGTTTAGCGATGGAAGATGTATTTGCTGATATCGGCAACCTCACCGCTGATCACCATTGGCAAGCCCAGGTTCAGAAATTACAGGATCTGAAGACTTTCCAACCCAAGTTGCCTTCTACCCTGCAAGCAGAATTACGTGACTATCAGCTAGATGGCTTTCGGTGGCTATCCCAGCTAGCCCACTGGGGCGTGGGCGCTTGCTTGGCCGATGACATGGGTCTGGGCAAGACCTTACAGGCGCTGGCCTTGATTTTGACTCGGGCTGTCGTTGGACCTACGCTGATTCTGGCTCCTACTTCAGTTTGCACCAATTGGTTAGGGGAAGTAGACAAGTTTGCCCCCACCTTAAATGTGATCCAGCTGGGGATTAGCGATCGACAACAGACACTCGATAAACTTCAACCATTAGATCTACTAATTTGTAGTTATGGCTTGTTGCAACAGGAAGATGTCAGCGATATGTTGGCCGAAGTAGAGTGGGAAACGATTGTTTTAGATGAAGCCCAAGCCATCAAAAATGGGGCAACTAAAAGGTCGCAAGCGGCCATGCGCTTGCAAGGCAAGTTTAAACTACTGACCACCGGCACACCGATCGAGAATCATTTGGGCGAATTGTGGAATCTTTTCCAGTTCATTAATCCCGGTTTGTTGGGTTCCTTGGATAATTTCAATCAAAAATTTGCTAATGCGATCGAACGCAATCAAGATAAACTAGCCCGAGCTAGACTCAAAAAACTAATTCAGCCTTTCATTCTGCGTCGTACCAAAACTCAGGTATTAGCTGAATTGCCCTCCCGCACCGAAATTCTACTACACGTCCAGCTCAGCAAAGAAGAGCAGCTCTTTTATGAAGCCTTGCGCCGGGAAGCGATCGAGAAAATCACCAATAGTGATGCCAAGGCCGGACAAAAACACTTGCAGGTATTGGCTGAATTGATGCGGCTGCGCCGCGCCTGTTGCAATGCCCAATTGGTCAAACCGGGGGTAAATCTGGCTAGCTCCAAGCTAGAGTTATTTGGCGAAACCGTGAAAGAGTTGCTGGATAACGGCCATAAGGCGCTGGTCTTCAGCCAGTTTGTCGATCACCTGCAGATTGTGAAAAAGTATTTGGAAGAGCGCCAGATTTCCTATCAATACTTGGATGGCAGTACGCCAGCCAAGGATCGCAAAAAGCGGGTGGATGCTTTCCAAGCGGGGGAAGGCGATGTGTTTTTAATTAGTCTAAAGGCCGGCGGCACCGGTCTGAACCTAACCGCCGCCGACTATGTAATTCACTTAGATCCCTGGTGGAACCCGGCAGTGGAAGATCAAGCGTCCGATCGAGCGCACCGCATTGGTCAACTACGGCCAGTCACGATCTATCGGTTGGTGGCCAAGGGGACGATCGAAGACAAGATTGTGGACTTGCATCAACACAAACGGGATCTGGCGAACAGCCTGTTAGAAGGCACGGAGATGAGTGGCAAGATTTCCACCAACGATCTGCTCCAGCTAATTCGGGAGGGCTAGGCTACTTGCTTAATTCCCCTAGTGCTCAGTACTTCGCTGAGAGTGGCCGCGTAAACTGGCAGACCGAAGGTCGCCGGACTAACAATCGGATCATGAATTTCGTGGCGGTTTTGTAAACAGAAATAATCCCACTCACTCATTTGAATTTTAAACACCTTAATCACCAAATTAATTAAGGCGATCGATAAAGGTATCTGGAAAATTACCGGTTTACCCAAATAGGCGCAAATTTCTTGAATACCCTGTTCCACCATCACTCGCTGATTGCCCATTACTACCTTTCGATCGTACTGCTCGGACACCTCTGGATGCTCCACCAAATAACGCACGATCGCGGCAATATCTTGACCATGAATAAAATGAAAACTCCCCTCAGCCTTAATCCAGCGCAACAAGCTGGCGTATTTGGTTACATCTGGTAAGTCAGCAGACAGAAAAGAATAGGGCTTATTATCATCACCGCCCAACACCAAAGTGGGAAATACGGTGGTAATGCGACCTGCGATCGCCAACTCTCCTAAGGTCGAAAGACATTGATGCTTGGACTTAATATAATCAGTACCAATCTGGCCAGCTTCTGGTAATAGTTGATTCTGACGATTTAAAACACTCGCCGTCGAAAAATAAATAACCTGTTGACAAACCTGCAGATCAAGCAAACTCAGCAACTCATGGGTTTTTTGATAATTCACATCAAAGGCATCGGGGCCACCCCAACTAGCTGCCGTCAAAATTGCCACATCGATCGTCTTCAACAGATCAGCCTGATCGCCAATCTGCTTCATATCGGCAGTGACAATGTTTACCCCGGCACGGACTTGGGGATCGAGCTGAAATTTGGCTGGACTACGCATCAGCAAAAACAACTCATGATCGGTGTTATTGATGAATGTTTCACTTATGTAATGACCAACACCACCGCTCGCCCCAGTGACCAGAATACGCATAGCAAAAAAAAGAAGACAGTACCAACATTTTAAGGGCAGTGGGTTGCGCTCTACCCACTGCCCTTAATTTCGACTTTCTCGGAATCTAGCCCATCAAAGCTTTGGCATTCTTGGCCGTCTCAAAGAAGAACCGCACATTGTCTTCGGGCGTGGTCGGTAACACCCCATGACCCAAATTCATAATATGTTTGTGGCTACCGGCCTTGCGCATCGTCTCCAGGATCCGCTCCTGAATAAAACTCTGTGGTCCGTAGAGAGCACAAGGGTCCATATTGCCCTGAGCACCAATATGCGCACCAATGCGTTGACGACCAACCGCCATATCCACCGTCCAATCCAGGCTGACCATGTCACAACCGGATTGACCCATCATTTCCAAGATGCCACTACTACCAGTCACTAGCAAAATCAGTGGCGTGTCGGGATGGGTTTCTTTCACCTGTCTAAAAACTTGTTGTTGGTAGGGCAGAGCAAAAATCGCATAATCCTGAGGACTGAGATAACCCGCCCAAGAATCGAACATTTGCACTACTTGAGCACCACTGTCAATTTGATAACGGACATAGACAGCGATCGCATCGGCAATTTTAGACAGCAACTGGTGCAAAAGAGCTGGCTCAGTAAAGGCCATCCCTTTAATTATTTCGTAATTCTTTGATCCTTTACCTTCGACCGCGTAAGCCGCCAAAGTCCAAGGCGCGCCCACAAAACCCAATACAGTAGCTTTATTACCAACTTCTTCCCGCAAGGATTTCAGAATTGTCTGAATAAAGGGCATGGTCTCGGCTGGCTCCAAGGGATGTAGAGCATCGATTTGAGCCGCTGTGCGCAAGGGCGAGTGAATAATCGGTCCTTTACCTTCGGCGATATCCATCTCGATCCCCAAACCGGGCAGAGGGGTGACAATATCTGAAAAAAGAATCACGCCATCTGGCTGAAATGCTTTCCAAGGCTGTAAAGAAACCTCGATCGCTACTTCCGGAATTTCCGACCTGTCGCGAAATGAAGGATATTTTTCTCGCAAGTCCCGATAGACTTTCATATAGCGGCCAGCTTGACGCATCATCCACACCGGAGTCCGTTCGACCGTTTCGCCCCGAGCCGCCCGTAAAAGTAAAGGAGTTTGATTATCACCAGTCATTTAATTTAAGCCTTTTTATAATTGTGTGAAAAATTGAGTCAAATATATCTTCCGATCATCATCCAGTCTGAAAGTTTTTTCTCTGCAAGAAATTAACAAAAAAACACAGTTAACTTCCATCTATCCTATAGCAGGTGACGATTTAGTCTGGATTTTCTACTAAATTTGTTGATCAGCCACATAAAGGATGCCAATGATCAAAGTCTTTAGATATAATTAAGGATGGAGAACATCTAATGGAATTCGTTTAAAGAGGATTCCAGCAGACCTTCATTGAAATTGATTTTCAACTGACCCCCAATTCTGATCTACCCATGGAAGAAATCCTACGATATAGCTTGCTCTTGCGCAGACGCTGGTTACCAGCATCACTAGTGCTAGCTCTTACCACTTTACTCGTGACTATATATGCTATTCGGCAACCGCCGAATTATCAATCTAAGGCACAGGTGCAAATCAAGAAATCTACTAAATCGTCTGGTCTATTGGAAGGATTGTCTAAGCTAGAGAATTTGGGTGGAGGTGGTGATAGCCCTCTGAATAATCCGATGAGTACGCAGGCCGAGGTTGTTAAGTCCTTGCCCATTATGCAAGATACAATTAATTCTCTCCAACTCAAAGATCAGAAAGGTGAACCCCTGACGACGGAGAAATTTGCTACTAATTTTAAGGTAACTAACCTCAAAGGAACTGAGATTTTAGAAGTCTCTTATCAAGGCCCTAACCGAGAAATCAACCAGCAGGTCGTCAATAAGGTTATATCACTGTATGTACAAAGAGATTTAAATGCCCAACGATCGGATACCAGAGCTGCCCGGTCTTTTGTGGAACAACAGCTGCCAGAAGTAGAAGCAAAAGTAAGAAAAGCTGAGAATAGCCTCAGGTTATTTAGAGAAAAAGAAGGCGTAGTAGACCTGACCGCTGAAGCAACGAAATCAGTAGAAATATTTACAGAACTGAGTAGAGAAATTACTACTACTAGCGGTGAGCTGTCTGCTGAAACTGCCCGGGTGGATAGAATGAAAGAAGTTTTAGGCGGTGATGTTCAAACAAATACCCGGATTGGCCTAGTTAGTGAAACACCTGGGGTGAGAGATTCGTTAGTTTCTTTGCAGGCAGTCCAAAAAAAATTGGTAGAAGAGCGCGCCCGCTTCACTGACAATAGCCCCAACGTCCTGGATCTGCAAGCCAAAGAACAGGCTCTGAAAGCTGATTTGCAAAAGCGTATTAAAGGAACTTTGATTGGTGGCCGCAATCAAAGTCAAATTGTAGATTTGCAATCTAAAGGGATTCAAGAGTCGATGATTGCTGATTATGCCAAAGCAGTTGCAGAGAAAAGTAGTTTAGAGAAAAAACTAGAATCCTTAAAGTCTGTAGCTGCTGGCTATAGTCAAAGAATTCAAAAGCTCCCGCAACTAGAACAACAGATGCGGGATTTGGGCAGAGGAGTAGAGGTGTCGGTAACCACTTACAAGACCCTCTTAGCTAGGCTGCAAGAATTTAAAATCGCCGAAAATCAAAACACCGGTAATGTATCGATCGTGGTACCAGCAACTCTACCCGGTGAGAAGGAGAAAATCTCGGCGAAGCTGGAACAAAGCATTAGCGTCGGGGTGCTTTTAGGACTAATTCTAGGCACCATCACTGCCCTTATTTTAGATAGTTTCGATCGGCGGATTAAAACGGCTCAAGAAGCTCGTGATTTGCTACCAGCATTTCCTGTTTTGGGCATTATTCCTGGATTTGAGCAGAAAGACCTAATTGTTACTACCAAATTGCTGTTTGGCCAATCGACTAACTTGCATAAGTCGATTCACAAAAATGCCGGTAGTGATATGGAAAAAGAAGCCTTTCGCTCATTGCAGGCCAACTTGCGTTTTCTCAATGCCGATAACCAAGTAAAAGTATTAGTGATGTCGAGTTCTCGACCGCGCGAGGGCAAATCTACGGTCGCAGCTAACCTGGCTATTGTGACATCAGAATTGGGCAGAAGAGTTTTGTTGGTGGATGCCGACATGCGCAAACCTTCCCAACACCGAATTTGGCGCCAAGATCCTAGTGTTGGTCTGAGTAGCGTTTTGACTGGTCAAATTAGTTTTGAAGATGCGGTAATTGAACTAGATCCCAATCTGTATCTGTTGACTGCTGGCATTATTCCACCGAACCCAGTGGCTTTAATTGATTCGTCACAGATGGGTCTATTAATAGCAGAATGGTCTAGGGATTTTGATGTGGTAATTATTGATGCGCCACCATTGACAGTAGCAGCAGATGCTACAATTCTATCCAAACAATCTAATGGTCTAGTGTTTGTCTGTCGCCCAGGAGTAGCTGATAAGGATTCGATCGATGCCTGTAATGAGATTTTGAGTCAGTCTGGCCAAAATGTTTTGGGCATGGTGCTAAATGATGTCAAGGTCGATCCTGGCAAACGGTTCAAGGATTATTACTACAGTACCAATGGTAACGACCAAATTCCGACAACGATTACAGCGGTGTTAGTGGATGACAATAAAACTAATATTAATAACTAATTTTTGCTAATAATGCAAAAGAGAGACGAGTTGTGTGACTCGTCTCTCTTTGTCTATTAAAGTGCAGAACCCGAGACTCGAACTCGGAAGTCCTTGCGAACACTAGAACCTGAATCTAGCGCGTCTACCAATTCCGCCAGTCCTGCAAATGGCTTCTTTAACCAAGGCTCCCATCATAAAATCTCTGTCTTGTCCTGTCAAGAGCCAACACAGAATGGCATAATGTAAGCTAGAAGATTTTGCAGATTACTGCGTCAGCTCTACATCAAGAGAAAGGGTCACACCGTGCCATTACTAACAACTGGTAAATCATTCATTCGCGACCTAGAACAGCATGGTTCTTTGGGAGTCTACGCCCCTCTAGAGGGTGGTTATGAGGGTCGCTATCAAAGGCGGCTACGCGCTACTGGTTACGATAGTAGTAGATTGCTGGCTAGGGGCTTAGGCGATCTATCGGCATTTCTGACTGGTGTACATACGGTGCGTCCGGCGCATCTGGGGAAAAAAGACATTCGTGTTTATCAGGTGCCACCTGTTATTCAAACCCAGCTAGACCATTTACCAGCTACTTCTAAGGGTCTGGTTCTTTGGTTAGTAGATGGACATATTTTGTCGGGGGAAGAGCTGGGATATTTAGCGACTCTGCCCCAGCTGATGCCCCAAGTGAAGGTGATTGTGGAATTGGGGGGAGAGCGCTATTTCCGCTGGGAAAAACTTACTCCTGAATTGGTCTATGCCTGAGACAGTGCGACCGATTGCTGCGGTTATTTTTGACCTAGATGGTGTCTTAGCCGATACGATCGATCTCCATTATCGCTCTTGGCAACAGGTGGCTGATGATGAAGGGATTCCCTTTGATAAGTCCAAATATGAGCAGATTCTGGGGATGAATCGGGAAGATAGTGTGAACCGGTTGCTAGGCGATCGGATTATTAGTGCTGAACTGAAGCAGGACATGCTCGATCGCAAGAATAATTATTATCTAAAATTAGTGGAATCTTTAGATAGTAGCCAGCTCCTCCCCGGAGTGGCTGACTTGCTAGCTGAACTGCAATTTCAACAAATTCGGATTGCCTTGGGTTCTTCTAGCAAGAATGCCGAATTCGTACTCCAGCGCCTAGCAGTTCGACATTTCTTTGAATATGTTGCGGACGGCCACAGTGTCGAGCAGTTCAAACCAGCTCCCGATGTTTTTCTGAAGGCTGCTGCTTTACTGCAAATTGAGCCTGCTCAATGCCTAGTGATTGAAGATGCTGCGGCTGGTGTACTGGCCGCATTGGCAGCTGGCATGAAGGTAGTGGGGGTTGGTCCGCAAGAACGGCTCAGTGCCGCCGATTTAGTACTGCCCAGCCTCGCTGGTTACCGTTGGGATGATATTTTGAGCAAGTTAGCAGCATCTAACTAGCACTTTCTTCGGTATCTGATGCATTGTTGTAACTGGGCAAATCGTTATAGAGAGCATCCAAACGAGCGCGAGCATCATCGATGGTAATAGACTTCATCACCAGCAGAGGCTCACTAGTCAGACGACCAGTCTCATCGAGTAGCTCAGGATGGGGAGCGTACTGCTGCCTGGAGGAGGTGGGGGCATAATGGTTCTGAGAATCCACACTGAACTGTACCAAGTTCCTGATCAGATTGCCGATCGCCAAAAACGCCACAATAGTAAATGCGATTAGGTAAAGGATGTGGAGCATATTTTAAAGATAATTATTTTTGTAATAGAGCAGCGGTAGTCTAATCCGGATTGGTATTGGCCGACTGAAGCTGACGAAACAACGTCGCAACTCGCCAACATTCCCCTACTATTTTATGCCATGTCAGCATGGTACTGGGTTCGATGCCTACTTGGCCATCGGTAGCGTTAAATAGCATTTGCGCCACACTCACTTCCTGGACAGCATTTTTAACTTTAGCCAATAATTCATTTTGCTCAGATTCACTTAAGAAACTAATTCGTTCACTTTCTAATAAACTGACCGATCGAGCAAACCAGTGACTAAAATCTTCCAAGAGAGGTTGGAGTATGGTTTTCAGTAGATCTTGTTCGGAGGGCTGAGAGGGAGGCATCGCATTGGATAGGGGGATTGTTGTATAGGCCATATTCTAACCTTTTTTACAATTCTTAAAGTAATGTTGATCGATCGAGGAGATTGCTGGTCTAGTGCTAATCGAGAAGATCTAGAGATCTGGCCAGAGAGGTTAGAATAAATACTGGATTTAAAGTTGCAGGGAATCTCGCTCCAATGTCTATCGCCGACCAGCCAGAATCAATCTACCTACCCAAGACTAACGAGTCTGATAGTCTCAAGAAAATTAGACATACCACCTCCCATGTAATGGCGATGGCGGTACAAAAGCTGTTTCCCAAAGCGCAGGTGACGATCGGCCCCTGGATTGATAACGGTTTTTACTACGATTTTGACGTGCCCGAGGCTTTTACGGAAGCGGATTTAAAGGCCATCAAAAAAGAAATGATCAAGATCATTAATCAGAAGTTGCCAGTAATCCGGGAAGAAGTCACGCGGGAAGCGGCGGCGGCGCGAATTCAAGAGATTAATGAGCCATACAAAGCCGAGATTCTGGCGGATATTAAAACCGAACCAATCACGATCTATCACCTGGGCGATAAATGGTGGGATTTGTGTGCTGGCCCCCATGTGGAAAATACTGGGGAATTAAATCCGAAGGCGATCGAACTAGAAAGTGTGGCTGGGGCTTACTGGCGCGGTGATGAAAATAAAGCTCAACTCCAGCGCATTTATGGCACCGCCTGGGAAACCCCCGAACAGCTTGCCGAATACAAGCGGCGCAAGGAAGAAGCCCTAAAACGCGATCATCGCAAACTAGGGAAAGAACTGGGGCTATTTATTTTCTCGGACTCGGTGGGTGCCGGACTACCGCTCTGGACTCCTAAAGGTACCATCTTGCGATCGACCTTGGAAGATTTTTTGAAAAAGGAGCAGATCAAGCGCGGCTATCAACAAGTCGTGACTCCGCATATTGCGAAGGTGGATCTGTTTAAGATTTCTGGTCACTGGCAAAAGTACCAAGAAGACATGTTTCCGATGATGGCCGAAGATGATGCGGCCAGAGCAGCAGAGCAGGGCTTTGTGATGAAGCCGATGAACTGTCCATTCCACATTCAGATCTACAAGAACGAATTGCGTTCCTATCGAGAACTGCCTATGCGGTTGGCCGAATTCGGGACAGTTTATCGCTACGAACAATCTGGGGAATTAGGCGGACTAACAAGAGTACGCGGCTTTACAGTGGATGATTCCCATCTGTTTGTGACTCCCGACCAATTGGATGCCGAATTCTTGAATGTGGTGGATTTGATTCTACACGTATTTAAAGCCTTGAATCTGAAAAAATTCAAGGCCAGATTGAGCTTCCGCGATCCCGAGCTAAAAGATAAATACATCGGCTCCGATGATGCGTGGGAAAAAGCCCAGGGTGCTATTCGCCGCGCTGTAGAAACCCTGGGACTGGATCATTTTGAAGGAATTGGCGAAGCCGCTTTTTACGGACCCAAGCTCGATTTCATCTTCCAAGATGTCTTAGAACGAGAATGGCAGCTGGGCACCGTTCAGGTAGACTACAACTTGCCAGAGCGCTTTGAGCTGGAATACGTCTCGGAAGACAGCAGCCGCCAGCGCCCAGTAATGATTCACCGGGCACCTTTCGGTTCCTTGGAACGACTCATTGGCATCTTGATTGAAGAATACGCTGGCGACTTCCCGCTGTGGTTAGCGCCCGTTCAAATGCGCTTAGTACCAGTAGCCCAAGACTTCGCGCCTTTTGCTCAAGAAGTTTGTCAACAACTACTAACCGCTGGAGTCCGGGCGGAAGTTGATAACAGCAACGAGCGCTTAGGCAAGATGATTCGCAATGCCGAAAAATCCAAGATTCCAGTAGTCGGCGTAATTGGTGCTAACGAAGTGGAAAACCGTACCGTCAGCATCCGCACCCGTGCCGATGGGGAACTAGGTGCCATGCCCGTTGCCACGGTACACGATCGACTGCTCCAAGCCTTGAATAACTACAGTAACTTTTAACTATGCTTTCCATCAACAAACTAATACCGCCACCAGGCTGGATGGAAATCGGCACGATTGTCGCGCCGCAGGGCTTGAAGGGAGAAGTGCGAGTATATCCGCACAGTGACTTCCCGGAACGCTTTGAGGTGGCGGGCGAACGTTGGTTGTATAGCAGCAATCAAGAAGAGCCAGAGTCGGTGCAACTCCAGCGCGGCTATGGGATGCCGGGTAAGGATATGTATGTGGTGAAGTTGGCTTCGATCGATAACCGTCAACAGGCCGAAGCTTTACGGAACAAAATGTTGGTGGTTCCAGCAGCCGATCGACTATCTTTAGATCCTGGGGAATATCATGTCGCCGATTTGATCGATTTGCCGGTATTTCTGCAAGATACGGGTGAACAGGTGGGCATCGTGAAGGATTTGGTCTCTCTCGGTCACGATTTGTTGGTGGTCAAAACAGCGACGAAAGAAGTTTGGATTCCGTTTGTACCGGAAATTGTACCGGTGGTAAATATGGAGCAACGACGCATTGAGATCACGCCACCAGCTGGGTTGCTGGATTTAAATGCTTCCTGAAGAATGTTATGATCGTCACAAGATAGAAAGGTTGAGGGGTTCAGATTATTCCTACATCAGAGCAAAAGACACAATGCTATATCTTGTGTTGTCGGTTTACCAAGCTTTACTTGTCAATCAATATAGTCCGGATGGATGAACGAACCGGAAACATATTTTTCTTGGCTGGCGACGAAAATATTATAGAAATTTACCCTAATGGTAAATGAAGGTACATCGGATGAGTACACCTGATTTTCAGTCCATGAATCAAAAAGAATTGCAAAATTATGTTCTTGAACATCGCGAAGATCAAGAAGCCTTTCATGCGTATGTCGATCGATTACATGCTGAAGGTAACTGGATTGATATGCCTCCCATCCAATCCGATCAGGATTTAGATAATTATCCTGAATTTATTGAACACATTCACCGTAATTCTAGACCACAAGACAACGCGGTTTAGTATATATATCCTATGCAAACTCTGACTCTACAAGAAGCACAAGCTCGTCTGTCTGAACTGGTTGATGCAGCGGTGAATGGGGAAGAGGTGATGATCGCACGGCATGACGGGACGATCGTCACCCTAATGTTGATTAATCCCGATTTACCTAAACCTAAGTTTGGTAGTGCCCAAGGTTTAGTCAAGATTTTGGATGGGTTTGATGATCCGATCGAGGGTTTTGAGGACTACATGCCTTGAGAATTCTACTTGATACCCATGCTTTTCTATTTTCGATCGCAACCACAGTCGTCATGGACATCCACCTTTTGCGTATCACAAATTCAGTGCGTCATCCTATGCATTCCAACTGCCCAGCTGTGAAATTAGTTTGACGTTAAACTCTGTTTCAAACCAAGATTTCTTGAAATTCAAGCTCCATTTTTCTAATGAGCAATCATCACCTAGTTGGCTGGGTTGAAAAACTATTTGAAATTGACGATCGGCTGGCTGGAAATTACAAGTGATTCGATCGACTGCTCCAATCATACGGCGATCGAGAGCGATGGCCACCCGCAGAATGGCACCTAGCTGGGAAATGATTAGGCGATGAGACTTCGGCAAATTTTGATAAGTATCATGCTTTTTTTTGGGGATAGCTTTGCGATGATAACGGGCAATGTTGGCGATAATCTCAATTTCTAACTCGTTGTAACCTAATAGTTCGCCGTAACGGATCAGATAGTAGGAATGCTTATGGTGAGAGGAATGACTGACAAAATGTCCGCTATTATGCAATACGGCGGCACTCCACAAGTAACGTCGGGCATTTTCATCCAAATGGTGGAGGCGGACTGTTTGCATGTAATCAAAGATTTCTACGGCAAATTTGGCAACTTGTTGGGAATGAAGCAGGTCTACTCCATACTTGTCGGCAATTTTGAGGGTGCTCCGTTCCTTGATGGAGCTTTGGTAGCGCAACCGATCTTCGATCAGGCCGTGGGTGAGCATCCAATCGACAATTACCCCTTCCCGGAGGCTGCGCTCGCAAAAAGTTAGTGATTCCATCCCCAGCATCAACATGGCTTCTTGGAGTACAACGGCTCCTGGAATAATTATTTCGGCGCGTCGTTCGGACATCCCGGCCAGCTGTGCTCGATCGCTATTGTTCAGGCGGCGCAATTTGTTAATTAAGGTTTTGACATCTTTGAGGTTGAGTTGGAAACCATTGAGCCGACTGGGTAATGAGCCGGTTTTATCGCGGGCTATAATCATGGCGACTGTTTCGATCGTCCCGGAAGTGCCCACCATCTGGGGTTTTTCACCAGCTTGCAGCTGGGACTTGATATCGTCGATCGGTCTCTCTAGCTGGCCACGCACATAGGCTTGTAGATAGGCAAACTCCGTATCGCTAATGGGATCGCTCTTTACTAATTCGACACTGAGGCGCACCGCACCGATCTTCGTGCTGCTGAGAGTGCGGGGCTCTTCGCTGTCGCCTAGAATTAGTTCGGTAGAACCGCCCCCAATATCAATCATGATGCGGGGGGTATTGTTAAATTCGATTCCAGATAAAACACCAAGGTAGATGCGCCGCGCTTCTTCTTGGCCAGAAATTAGATCGACCTTCAGACCCAGTTCAGCATCGATTCGATCGATAAATGCTCGACCGTTGGGTGCTTCACGGGTAGCGCTGGTGGCCACGGCAATAATTTGGGTCGCTCCCAGGCTTTTGGCCATTTCTTGGTGACGATGCAAGGCTTCGATCGATCTCACCATGGCTTCTTCTTTCAAGTTCCCGGTGGCTTTGTCTCGATCGCCTAGGCGGACAGTGTCTTTCTCCCGACCCACAATACTAAAAGCTGGTAGTTCTGGCTTAATCTGGACAATGACAGTATGAATGGAGTTAGTTCCAATATCGATCGCTGCTAAGACTGGAGCCAGCTGCTTGCGGTCGCCAATGGTATTAAAGTTCTGTAGGAGCGAATCGACCATAGCTGTTGACCAAAAACTTTCAGCTCTAATCATCAGCTATGTCGGTCACTGAATCAATAGGATACTACCGAGGATTCATATGTAGTCGATTGCCAATACCCGGATTCACCGCCGAAACCAAATCCTTTTCTGGCATTTTCCTTAAGAAAGCCTGTAACTCGGGACCGGTGAATTTACAACTATACTCTTCAGCGATTTTGATCATGGCATCAATATCAGTCGCCATTTGGGTTCTACGCTGCAAGGACAGATCTTTTTTAACTACGGTGAAAAAATCAACAACACTTTTCATAGTCATAAAAACACCTTTCCTTCTTAATATTTATGCTGGATATGTTTAAGCTAACTGGCAGTCCTTTAGTTCAGTAGAGATAATCCCACCAGTCTGGAGTCAATCTTCCAGTGGGTTCTGTCCGGCTGCTAAAGTTGGGAATGCTGGAATTGATTGTGAATTGATTGACGCAATGATTGATTGGCCAACTATCTACAAGGTAGATTTTCCTTTTTTTAAAGTTATAAAGTTCTGACAAATCTTC
This sequence comes from uncultured bacterium, assembly GCA_964247085.1. GTDB lineage: Bacteria > Cyanobacteriota > Cyanobacteriia > Cyanobacteriales > Chamaesiphonaceae > JAAFHZ01. The sequence goes on along the minus strand of CAXTSX010000009.1, from coordinate 23,962 downwards.
ACAAGAGAGCGTAATTATGCTTGATATCGCACTCAACTTTGATGGTATGGCTAGTTAAAATCCCAGGTTATTCTTTCTGGGTAAGGCTTTTAGGGATTTTTTCTTTGGACTTGAATCGAATAGCAAAAACGATCGCCGCGTGAAAGGGTCTCACCATGGACGATCGGACGGTTACCATCTTGATAGGCTGTATGTCGGTAAACAATCAGCGGATGACCTAGTGTTACTTCTAACTGAACACTCGTTTCATAATCTGCTTGAGTACATTCAATTAGCGTATCAATTTTTTCAATGCTAATACCGTGCTGGGTGAGGGTCGTAAAAGTCATTTGTTGACAGAGTTCGGCGGCATAAGTTTCTCCCAACTCGGGCACAATGTAAGTAATATCAACGCAGCCAGGAATCCCATTAAATAGCAAAACTTTTTTTTGTAAATAAGCGATCGAAGATTGCAAAATTTCTTGAACAGCTAAGGGCGCTACTACTGGCTCAAATACAAAGGTTTTGACCTGAACTTTGATGCCTTGCGCTGCAATATCTTCTTCTAAAAAAACTAAGGGATTGGACAGGGAATAGATCACTTTCTGTTGAGCCGTCACAAAAGTTCCTTTGCCTTGGTGCACCGTAACTAATCCCTGTTGAGTTAGATTGGCGATCGCTCGCCTTGCTGTAATTCGGCTAACGGTGAATTCAGATATTAATTGATGTTCGCTGGGTAGCCGATCTCCCGGTTGATATAAACCTTCGATAATTCGCGTGCGCAATTTTTCCGAGATGCTCAAATGTAAAGGCAATGTCATTTGCATAAATTGATGTTATTTAACAAGTTTTGGTAACAATCAATACCAAAATGTTTTAGTGGAGAAATTAAGCTTGTTATGACAAGTTAGCAGAGGGGCACATTTATGGATTGGTTCGTTTCCAAGTCTACCTTGCTCCAATCACCAGCAGGCCAAACAACTGCGATCGGCGGCAGTTTAAAAGAGTTAACTGTTCGATCGACAGAGAAAGGCATCATCCGATTCATCGACCATGTTCTTATTATCGCGGTGAGTGGATATTGCTGGGGTACCCACTGGGAAAACAATTTGGTTGTAGCCCTACCAGCACTGGTGATTTATGGATTTAGCTTGGCGGCAATGTTTGCTCCGCTCCATGAATGTTCGCACCGGACGGCTTTCGCCAATAAATGGCTCAATGACGTGATCGGTTGGTTGGCAGGGCTGTTGTCCTTCTACAACATTACCTACTTTCGGCACTATCACAAATGGCACCATCTCTATACGTTAGATACCGATAGAGATCCAGAAATGAGTAATCCGGCGCTCAATACTAGAGGCGATTATCTACTATATATTAGTGGTTTGCCTTGGTGGCGAGACAAGCTAAAAACTCATCTGCAGGTGGCCTTAGGGAAATTAGAGCAATATCCCTTTATTCCAGTGGGAGCAAGGACAGCAGTTGTGCGATCGACCAGATTACAATTGGCTGTGTATGCGATCGCCATTTTGATTTCCGTGGTGGTTCAACAGCCTTGGTTCATTTTGTACTGGCTCTTACCCCTCTGCGTGGGACAGCCCATTTTACGTTTCATCTTGTTGGCCGAGCATACCGGTTGTCATGGTGTTCGTAATTCTTTCAGCAATACTCGCACCACCCTGACTCTATGGCCCCTCCGGTTTTTGATGTGGAATATGTCTTTTCATGCCGAACACCACTTCCATCCGGCCATTCCTTTTTATCAACTACCCCTTGCTCATCAACAACTACAGCAATATTTTGTCCATGTTGATTTGGGTTATGTCAAGGTTAATCGTGGCATCATAGCTGGTCTGGATGCTACCCGATGAACTGATGACCCATTGCTTTACGCTCCCCAATTTTGAATTTCAATGCGGCGTAAAACTACCTCAAGTCCAAATTGTTTATCAAACCTACGGTAGTTTGAACGATCAGCGTAGCAACGCCATTCTGTATCCCACTTCTTATGGAGCGCAGCATTCTGATATTGACTGGTTGATTGCTCCCGATGGCATTTTGGATCCGACTCAGTGGTTTGTGATTATTCTCAATATGTTGGGCAACGGACTTTCCACCTCGCCGAGTAACAGCGATTGTGGGCTCAGAGAACAGGGCTTTTGGTTCAGTCATTGGGATAATGTGCGGATTCAGCAACTGCTTTTACAAGAAGTCTTTCGGATCGAAAGGCTAGCCTTGATTTATGGTTGGTCAATGGGTGCCCAGCAAGCCTATCACTGGGGAGCGATATTTCCCGATCGAGTGCAGCGCATTGCGGCCATCTGCGGCACCGCCCGTACCACCGACCATAATCGGATATTTCTGCAAAGTTTGCGCAGTGCCTTAACTGCCGACCCGGCTTGGAATGGTACCCGGTTTGAACAAACACCCGATCGCGGATTTCGTACTTTTGCCCGTATTTACGCCAGTTGGGCAGCCTCGCCAGCCTTTTATCGCGCTAGAATTTACGCCCAACTAGGCTATGCCTCTCTAGAAGATTATTTAGTCCGGGCTTGGGAGACCAGTTATCGGCAACGGGATCCCCATAACTTGTTGGCGATGATTGATACTTGGTTACAGTGCGATGTGAGTGATAATCCGATCTACCAAGGCGACTATCTGGCGGCCTTGAGTGCCATCCAAGCTAAGATATTTGTGATGCCGGCCACCACTGACTTGTACTTTACTCCCGCCGACTGCGCCGCAGAAGCCGCTTTAATTCCCAGGGCAGAGTACCATGCCATTCCTTCTATTTGGGGACATCGGGCAGGGAACCCTTACCAAAATCCCACCGACGCTGACTTTATCAGGTCGCAAATTCAGACCCTTCTCGCTATTCCTGAACCATGACTACTCTTTCCCATATTGCCCAGGAGCAAGGAATTCGCTATTTCTTGATTTCCTTTACCGATTTATTTGGGGTACAGCGATCGAAGCTCGTCCCGGCAGCTAGTATCGATCAGATGGCAGCGAATGGGGCGGGATTTGCCGGGTTTGCCGCTTGGTTAGATATGACACCCGCCGATCCGGATATTTTGGCGATTCCCGACCCAGCCAGTTTGATTCAACTTCCTTGGCAACCGGATGTGGCTTGGCTAGCGGCAGATTTGCACAGTATTACGGGTGAACCCTTGGCTCAAGCGCCGCGCGTAGTACTCAAACAAGTATTACAACAGGCAGCTGATTTGGGTTACCTGGTAAAGACCGGGGTGGAATGTGAGTATTTTTTGCTGAGTGCGGTGGGCACCGAAATTGCCGATAGACGAGATCGACAGCCAAAGCCCTGTTACGACCAACAGTCTTTAATGCGCCGTTACGACGTAATTCGCGAAATCTGTGATGCCATGCTATCTCTGGGTTGGGAAGCTTACCAGAACGATCATGAAGATGGCAATGGCCAATTTGAAATGAACTGGATGTATGCCGATGCTCTGGTTACTGCTGATCGACAGGCATTTTTTAAATATATGGTGAAGTCGATCGCTGAAAAGCACGGACTACGGGCGACCTTTATGCCCAAACCCTTTGAACATCTCACTGGTAACGGTTGCCATACTCACGTTTCGGTCTGGGATATAGCCGACCAACAAAATCTCTTCCTGGATGCCCAAGGCGAATTAGGACTATCTAGGCTGGGCTATCAATTTATTGCCGGGGTGTTGAATAGTGCCCAGGCATTGTGCGCCATTACCAATCCCACGGTCAATTCTTACAAACGCATCAATGCAGCGGTAACAACTTCTGGGGCCACTTGGTCACCGAATACGGCGAGTTATAGTGGCAACAATCGGACTCATACTATTCGTATTCCTGATGCTGGCCGCTTTGAATTCCGTCTGCCCGATGGCGCAGCCAATCCCTATCTGCTGCCAGCGGCGCTAATTGCAGCGGGACTAGATGGAATTGTGAAAGAAAGTGATCCAGGGCCACGGAGCGATAACAATAGCTACACCGATCCGTTGCCTGCCGATCGGGTAACAGCTCTGCCTGGTAACTTGTTGGATGCACTGCGCTGTCTAGAAGCAAGTGAGGTATTAGGTCGATCGTTGGGTGCGCCTTTTTTGACGGCCTATTTGAAGTTAAAATATCAAGAATGGCAGCAATATAGTGGTTGTGTCACGCCCTGGGAGCTAGAAAACACTTTAGACTGTTAGAACTTCAGTTTTTGCCATTTTCTATGTAGTATGAACGTATTTGACATTTTTCAGCAGACCCAGCTCCAGCGAGTTAGCGATGGAGCGATCGTTCCAATGCTGAGTGATTGCCAGCCACCGCACCGCATTTTGGTGCTGGTTTTACCCCAACTGGGCGATTTTGATAGTTTGGAATATGCCTGGTGGATTCAGCAAGAACAAGCTTTGCTCACAGATCTGACAATTGTGGCGATCGGTATCGGCGATCAAGCCTCCGGTGAAAAATTCTGTGCCTTTACCAAATTTCCTACCGATCGACTCTTCGTTACCCCTACCCCCCAACTGCATCAACAACTGGGACTCTATCAAGGCTTGGCTCTCCAGCTTCCTGGCTTGAACGTCGCCCAAAGTGCTTGGTTAAATCTGATGATTATGTGTGCGGGTATCGGTAGCCCCGGAACCTTAGCTGAGGTATTTCGCGGTTACCGAGGCGATCGGTCAGCTCCTCAACTGATTCCTGATCAAGTTACCGTCCAAGCTCCACCTCTACCGGCGATTCCAGGATCATTTTTTAAGTTAGCTGGCGGCAGTGGTTTTCAGCGACCTTTTGAATTGGCTACCCTGCGGTTGCGTAACATGGGCGAAGTTCTGGCTAACTGGTCAACCTATGTGCCAGATGCTAGTTACCTCACTCAGCGGGGCGGGACTTTCTTGTTTGATGCTCAGGGGAAGTTACTTTACGAACATCGCGATCGAGGCATTTTGGGATTCGCTGCTAATATGAGCAGACCATTGTCTTTCTTGCTGCCTCGTGATTAGAATTTGCAATACTACAGATACTCTGAAGAATTTTATCTAAGCCAGATCAAATAATAATATCTCTGCCTGAGAATCTGTAGTCAGATCCAGAAGTTCTGGCTGATTGACCTGCACACCATCGCCCGCCTGCAAAGAATAGCCATTTAACATAACTTGGCCGCGTGCCACTTGCAGCCAAGCATATCGATCGGGCAGCATCTTAAAGGAAACTTGCTCCCCGGCTGATAACACCGCAATATAAAGATTAATATCCTGATAAATAATCACTGATCCGTCTCGACCATCCGGGGAGGCGACTAAACAGAACTTACCAGCTTTGTCCGCCTTGGGGAATTCGCGCTGATCATAACGGGGAGTCAAGCCCAATTGATTGGGCAACATCCAAATTTGCAGCAAATGTACTGGGTTGTCCACCGAAGGATTCAATTCACTATGCTGAATCCCCGTCCCCGCACTCATGATTTGTACTTCACCGGGCCTGATGGTCGCTCCAGTACCCAAGCTATCTTTATGCGCTAACTCTCCCTCTAACACATAGGTGAGAATCTCCATATCCCTGTGACTGTGGGTGGCAAAGCCTGCCCCCGGAATCACTCGATCATCATTAATCACCCTGAGCGATCGAAAACCCATGCGATCAGGATCTTGAAAGTTTCCAAACGAAAATGTGTGATAGCTATCTAGCCAGTTAATCTGGGTTCGACCCCGCTGATTGCTGGGATGTAACTTCTTTTCTAAAGAATCGCTGGTTAGATGTGTACTGTTGGTAACCATAACCGGGCTCTTGATATTGATTAATGAATTTTAATTACTGGTATCGTTAGTTTGTCTCGATGTATTGCCTATGCTACACATTAGAAAATTCTAGATAGTAGAATCAGGTGCCCTTTAGACTAGAAAAAAAGAAATTTAGTGATATCCTTTTTCCAGAATGCATACAGGAAATTATCCAAATGTGTTTCATTAATATAATCTACCCCAAATATCAACTTTTATTCGCATTGGTAGTTGCCAGGGGTGGTGCCAGTCACTTTTTGAAAATGTTTGTTGAGGTGACTATAGTGGGAGAAGCCGCAGGCTAGAGCGATCTCGGCGATCGATAGTTTCTGTTCCTTAAGTAATTCCTTCGCTCGATCAATTCTATGCTTAATGACATATTGCCAGGGTGAAATACCCATCGATTTTTTAAACAGTGAACAGAAATCGTAGTAGCTCAGATCGAGATGAGTTGCAATAATGGGTAAATTCAAAGTCCGGTGCAGATTAGCCTGAATGTAATCAACGGTGTAACGAAGCTGCTGAGGAGAAAGAGCATCGACATTACTATTGTGCAATTGCCGCAGTGATCTATTGGTGATGGCCGAGGTCGCTTGCCGCAGAATTTTGTTAGTATCGAGAGTTTTCATGACGAATATCCCTACTACAATAAGTGGTAGATAGCAACTTCCGTGAGTTGCTTTTAGTTGCTAACTCCTATGCTAACAAATCTCTCAATTTCTAACATTATTTTGGGTTCCCCCAGTATTCGATAGATAAATAACTTCAGAATATATAGATAATTATCCAAAGATACGGCGACAAATCGGAAGATATTCCGTAGGATTGGCCAAGGTTCATAATAGATGAACCTCGTATTGTTATTATGATCACGTCGCTACTATCAGCATTTTGGGCGCTGAAATTTATAATTTTCGTGGAGATTAAACAATCATGTCTAACACCGTTACTGTCCCCAAAATTCCTAGAATCAATACTTATAACAAGCTTTACCCCACCCGCATTGACATTCCTGGCGAAAACCGGACTCAACTAATTGCGCTGTTGAATTTGGCTTTAGCATTGACACTGGATCTCAAAACCCAGGTGAAGCAAGCCCACTGGAATGTCAAGGGCATGAACTTCATACCGCTACATCAACTGTTTGACCAAATGGCTACTCAACTAGAAGAATATGTCGATATGCTAGCTGAGCGAATCACAGCCTTGGGGGGAGTCCCGATGGGCACAGTGCGCGTGGTAGCAGAGGTTTCTACTCTACCGGAGTATCCTTTTGAAATTGTGAATGGCAAAGATCATGTGATTGCTCTAGCCGACAGGCTAGCTCCCTATGCCAAAATTCTCCGGGAAATGATTGGACAGTCTAATGATCTAGAAGATGCTAATACTGCCGATCTATATACCGAAATTTCGCGTCAGATCGACAAGTACCTATGGTTTCTAGAAGCCCATCTGCAAGATAGCTGAGCGCCTAGTTTTATCGTGATCCCTCTTCTTAGCCGCCGACATGAATGCCTGGACGGCGGTTTGGATCAGGTTCTGCTCGTCTAATTACCTCACGAGTTACAACAGCGGTATCGCCTTCTCCAAATAGCAAGAAGCGCATCAGGTATTGAATGGGGTTACCTTCCACCCAGCCAAAGTAAGCATGGGGATATCGATCGCTCTGGTTCTGATTACGAATATCGAGCAGGATAGCGGCGATCGTATTGGGTACAGCAGCGCCCTTAGCCCGGAGAATGCGATAGTTGCCCACGCGGATGCCTTCTACTTTAATGGTCTCTACAAACTGGGAAGCATCGGAGATCTGAATTTCTAAGAATAATACCGAGTCGGTTTCGGGGATGTGGTTATCATCTCTGACCTCTCTTTCTTTTTCTTGATATTCTTTTTCGTCACCAGCTTGTTTGCGATTGGCGATCAGTCTGACGGTGCCTTGGCTATCTTGGGCAATAAATTCGCGAGCCGTTTCGTCCATCTGAATGTTTTCGACTCGTAGCTCAGTCGATCGCATCACCCGAGATATTAAAGACGTGAGGACGATCGCCCCAATAAATAGGCCAGAAATCTTTAAACCATCTGGCTTTTCGTGGATGTTGTCCAGGAGTGTGTAGATAAATACTAATGTAATCAAGCCAAACATTAGAGTCTTGCCGAGAGATGAGTTGCGACTGTTGCGTACCGAAAGAGTTACCGCAAAGGCAGCCGAACTCATCAATACCAAAACTCCTGTGGCATAAGCACTTCCTTGGGCATCGACGTTAGCCTGAAAGAAAATCGTGACGATAAAAGAGATCGTTGTAAATACTAAAACCAAAGGCCGAGTGGCTCTAGCCCAGTCCGGAGCCATCCCATAACGTGGTAAGTAACGCGGCACAATATTCAGCAGTCCAGCCATGGCCGAAGCCCCGGCAAACCACAAAATAGCCACGGTACTCAGGTCATAGGCAGTGCCAAAACCATCACCTAAAAATTTGTGGCTTAAGTAAGCCAATGCCCGCCCATTCGCCGGTCCACCTATTTTGAATTCGGCTGCTGGAATCAGTACTGTGGTAATCACACTACTGGTCAGCAAGAAAAAGCTCATGATCAGAGCCGCTGTTGTCAACAACTTATAAGTACCCCGAATCCGCCCTAGTGGATTATCTTCTGTTTCACCCGGATAACCAGCAACTAGGGGCATAATCACCACACCTGTTTCAAAACCAGACAAACCTAATGCTAGTTTGGGAAAGACTAGCATGGCAGCAGCTAACATCATCAGTGGACTGCCATGACTTCTAAACATGTCTTGTTGCCAATTTGTCAATAATACTGGTTCTTGGATGATGTGCTGAATGCCCACTAAAATGACCACTAAATTGAGTGATAGGTAAGTGATCACCAACACCACTGCAATTCCGACAGCCTCTTTAAATCCTCGTAAAAATACCCCGCCCAGAAGGGTAATCAATAGGAGGGTGATTAGTACTTGCTTACCATCTGTCCATTGGTGTACCAAGGGATTTTCGATGATGTGGGCGGCGGCATCTGCGGCTGATAGGGTAATTGTGATAATAAAATCAGTGGCAGCGAATCCTAGTAGACATAGTACAAAGAGCTTGCCTTGCCACCAGGATAATAGCTGAGCCAGCATCGAAATTGAGCCTTCACCGTGGGGACTGATGGTCGCCACTCGGCGGTAAATGGGCAAAGCGCCAAAAAGCGTCAGCAAGACCAGAATTAAAGTAGCGATCGGAGACAATGATCCAGCGGCCAGAGCAGCAATCCCTGGCTGATAGCCCAAAGTCGAAAAATAATCAACTCCCGTCAGACACATAACCTGCCACCAAGGGTGTGTTTGGTGATGTCCACCATCCTTGGGGCGATTTTCATTCAGCAACCACTTACTGAGCGGTGTGGACTTTTTGATACTTGGCATATGGGCTTCAGCTTTTGAGCAAGCTAAGTGAGATTACACGGTCATTTATGATATTTGGCACCCAGCGGCGATCGGTCACAAACCCGGCATCATAAAGTTTTGTCAATCAGAAGTATACTTTAGCCCGTTACCACTTGCCACACCAGCCTAACACCCAGGAAAATGAGTCGGTGATCACAATTTTTAAAATCATTTACTACCGTCGGGAGTTTAGCGAGCATGGCACAATCTCATCAATCCACCGTAATTATTACAGGTGCCTCTTCCGGTGTAGGTTTGTACGCCGCTAAAGCAATGGCTCAGCGGGAGGATTGGCATGTGGTGATGGCCTGTCGGGATTTGCCCAAAACCGAGCAAGCGGCCAAGTCTTTAGGCATGTCGCCAGATAAATACACCATTATGCATCTGGATCTAGCCAGTTTGGCTAGTGTTCGTCAGTTTGTGGCTGATTTCCGCGCTAGTGGCAAATCTTTGGATGCTTTGGTGTGCAATGCGGCGGTCTATTTACCACGACTCAAACAGCCCATGTATAGCCCGGATGGTTATGAAATTAGCGTGGCTACTAATCATTTCGGCCATTTCTTGCTCTGTAACTTGATGCTGGAAGATTTGCAAAAGTCTGGCTCGGCTGATCCCCGGTTGGTAATTTTGGGGACGGTGACGGCTAACTCCAAAGAACTTGGCGGTAAGATTCCGATTCCAGCGCCAGCTAATTTAGGTGATTTGCAGGGTTTGGCCGCAGGTTTTAAGGCTCCGATCGCCATGATTGATGGCAAGCCTTTTAAACCGGGTAAAGCCTATAAGGACAGTAAGCTGTGCAATATGATTACTACTCGTGAATTGCATCGGCGCTTCCACAGTTCAACGGGGATCACTTTTACTTCGCTATATCCAGGCTGTGTGGCGGATACGCCGCTGTTTCGCAATGCGCCAAAGTTGTTCCAAAAGATTTTCCCGTGGTTCCAAAAGAATATTACTGGGGGCTATGTGACGCAGGAGTTGGCTGGCGATCGGGTGGCGCAGGTGGTAGCTGATCCGCAGTTTAAGCAGTCTGGGGTGCATTGGAGTTGGGGCAATCGCCAAAAAACTGGCCGGGAATCTTTTGTGCAAGAGTTGTCGGATCAGGCTAGTGATGACCAGAGATCCCAGCGCCTGTGGGATCTGAGTGCTAAGTTAGTGGGCTTGGTTTAAGGAGATTTGGCATCCCCCAACCCCCTTAGAGGGCTAAGATTGTGATTTAAAGTCCCCCTTTTCAAGGGGGATTTGGGGGGATTTTTTATTTCAAGTACTGAAAATCACTTTGCCTTTTTGGAGGGCTTGCAGTTTTACTTTCAGTGGTCCGGCGGTGAAGGTGTCACCAATAGCGATCGCTTGCAGATCGATCGAACCACTTTGGTTCTTCATCTGTGCTAAAAACTGGATAAAGCTGGACATATTGCCATTGCCAATTTCGATCGAATCCCCTAAAATACCGACTCTTCTGGCTCTGAATTGGGAGGAGGATAGCAGTAAATCTAATTGTTGGCGCAGCTGGACACTGGTCATTTTCGTTGGATCTGCCGAGCTGGAAGAGAGGATTTCACCGGCTTTAAACACTTTTTGATTTAAGGCCGCATCGGCAAATAACCGAACTTCAGCATCGTTGACCAAATAATTACTCACAGCGAAAAACCGCACGACGTACTGCCGCCCATCTTTAATCTGGTCAATGAGTTTTTGCTGCTGATCTAAGCTTAACCTGGCAACTTGACGACTTTTATCACTCCCGCCGGGATGGGTGGCGGCCAAGCTGGTTTGATTGGCTTGCTTCAGCAGTTTCTCAATAATTGTTGGAGCCGATCGCTCCGGTGTGACTGAGACCACATCAAAGACCATCACCTGATTGCGCAGGATGGCAATATCTCCTTGCCGAAAATGCTGATATTCTTGTTCTAAATTACCGACCTCTTGATCAATAAAAGCCATTTTTTGTTCTCGATCGCGCAGTTGCTTTTCTAAATCAGTGAGCTGACGATTCAGGAGTTGTTCTTGAGAGACCACATCGTTTAGTTCATTTTCTACGACCTGAAACTGGCGCTCTTTTTCTTGGAGTTGGGCTTTACGTAATTCGAGAGCCTGTCTTTGCTGGCGTAACTGGGCGGCAATCTGTCCTAGGGCTTTTTCCTTGACCCGGATTTGCTGCGCCAGTTCTCGGCCTTTGGCCTGTTGCTCGTCTACTTCGATCGATATCTGCGGATTCGATACTTGCTCTTGAGTATTGTTAAGGTTAATAACTTGCTGGGCTAGGCGCATTAAACGGCGGTCAACTTGAGTGACTTCGTTAGTTTGTTGCTCTTTTTGTTTCTCTAGCACCATTTGTTTGGTGCTGAGATCACTGATTTGGCGAGTGATCGCATCGACATCTTTTTGCAGATTGGTTTTTTGATTACCGACTTCTTCCAGTTGCTGTCGTACTTTTTTGAGTTGTTGGGCGGTAGTCGATCGCTTGGTCAATTCGTTTTTTACCGACTGGTTGATACCCATTAATTCATCTTTGGCCTCGGACTGCTCAATCCGCAATTTTTCGAGCTGCTGTTGAATATAATTTTTCTGGCTAATGGCTTTGGCTAATTCTTCACTGGTAGAACTGAGCTTTTTTTGGAGTTTTTGCAGATCAAAAACTCCGGTGCGCAACTGTTCACTAGCCGCAAATAGCACCGTCAATACCGATGCCGACAAAAAAGTACCCACGATCACTGTGACTAAAGTAGCGGTTTGTCTGGGGCGCAGCTTGAAAATTGTCAGGCGGGCTTTGCCCACCTTGGTGCCCACCCGATCTCCGGACACCGCAATGAGGCCCCCTAAGAATAGAATTACGATGATTAAAATGTAGCCGCTGGTCATAGCTGGTATGGGTACTGAGTCGATTTTTGTCAGTCAGGACAGTTTAATTGCGAGAAATTTTCTGGCAATGGTGCTGACAGTTTGGCTCTGGCACAGCGATTATTACCCTAAATAAACGCAGTTACCGAACTCAGTGAAATTTAGATGAAGATGTGTTAAGTCAATTGAAATCCTAGCACAACCACTGTTGGCTGGCTGGATAGTCTATCTAAGGTTAAGCTATGAAAACAGAGAAAAACTGAGGAAATAAATTATGACTGGGCGTAGCAATATTTCTGGGATCGATCGATTGTGGGGCTGCTTGCCTTACCTGTTACCGCTCATTGAAATCGCTGGAGCTATTACACTGGTAGTAATGCTAGTGCCCGCCTTAGCTCCGCTGAAATTATTCTTAGCCTTAATAGCACCTATTATCCAAATCTACAGTGCTCTGGTGGGCTCAATACCTTTGGGTTTGGGTTCTTTTGCCATATTTGTCTTAATGTATTTGGCCGTTGTCCAAAACGAACAAATCAATTATTCGATTCGTTTCAATACCTTGCAAGCCATGCTGTTTAGTATTGTCTTGTCGTTATGGAATATGTTAACTAAACTCGTAATCACCGGCTCAGGGAGCGGTGAACTGGGTGTGCTTCTAAGCCTTCTGATGCCAGTGGCAATTTTGGGAGTTTGTGTTTATTCGATCGGATCAACCGCTTTAGGCAAATATCCAGACATTCCCAAATTGTCTGAGAATGTCTATATGATGTTGCCCCGCTAGGTGCTCTCCGTAAAAATTTAGCCAGAAAAACTTGGACAAAGGTCAGCAATAACCTGATATGATAGGAAGCCCTTGCTTTTTAACATATAAAAAGCCGCCCAGTCCAAGAGGAAATACTTGTGAATCATTACGAATTAATGTACATTTTGCGTCCTGACCTCAATGATGAGCAAGTCAGCGCTGCCGTGGAAAAATACAAACAGTTACTCGTTGCCAACGAAAGCACCGATATTGAGATTCAAGTCAAAGGCAAGAAGCGTTTAGCCTATCTCATTAACAAAAACCGCGATGGTTTTTATGTGCAGGTCAATTACATCGGCACCGGCAAAGAAGTCGCCATCGTCGAAAGAGCGATGCGGTTGAGTGAAGAAGTAATGCGCTATCTTACTATCAAAATGGATCCACCGAAGCCTGAGGCCGAAGAGGAAGAGGCCGTTGCCGCCTAGATATTGGTTGACTAACAACGGGGGCGACCCCGTTTTTTTGATTTGATTTTCGGCAGTTAAGATGTATAGACAATCTAATTAAGCTAGAGGACTAACATGAAAGTTGCTCGCCGGTCTGGACTATTGCTTGCCGCGATTACCCTGAACTTAATGACGGGAGTTGCGACGCAGTCCGCCGCTCCCCGTCCGACCACTGCTAAGCAGGGCATGGTCACAGCTGCGCATCCGCTGGCCACCCAAGCAGGCGTACAGATTTTGCAACAGGGCGGCAATGCGATCGATGCCGCCGTAGCTACAACGTTAGCGATTTCGGTAGTCGAGCCTTTCTCCGCTGGGATTGGTGGTGGGGGTTTCATGTTAGTTAAGGTTGGTAATCAAACCCGCGCCTTAGATTTTCGGGAACGAGCACCGCGCCGAGCGAGCCGCAACATGTACCTGGATGCCAATGGTAAAGTTAAGCCCCAGTCTAGTTTAGAAGGACATTTATCCGCCGGGATACCGGGGACGATCGCCGGGTTAGCAGCGGCTCATCAAAAATATGGAAAATTGCCTTGGTCACAAGTCGTCCAGCCCTCGATTAAACTAGCTCGGAATGGTTTTACGGTGAGTAGTCTTTTAGCCGATCGGCTCAAAGATAAAGCCCCGCTATTAAAAAAGAATCTGGCGGCGCGTCAAATATTTATGCCCGGTGGCCGACCTTTGACTACTGGATCAAGGCTCATCCAAACTGATCTAGCTCAGACGCTTACCAGCATTGCCCGTAATCCTCGTAATTTTTATCAAGGCACGATTGCTCAAAAGATCGATCAAGACATGCGTCAAAATGGCGGCTTGATTACCAAAGCTGATCTGCTGACCTACAAACCAATTTGGCGTGATCCACTCTGCGGCAAGTTTCGCCAGTACCAGGTCTGCTCCATGCCCCCACCGTCTTCGGGCGGGGTGCATTTACTGCAAATGCTAAATATTATTGGTGACAAAGATTTACACAAGTGGGGCTGGCATAGTCCCGATGCCGTGCATCTGATCGCCGAATCGATGCGTACTGCCTATGCCGATCGGTCTTTCTACCTGGGAGATCCGGCTTTCACCAAAGTCCCAGTTACCGCCTTAACCAGTCCCGGCTATGCTACTTTGCGTCGTCAGGAAATATCCCTGACTCGCGCCCGACCTTTTGATCAGGTTAAGCCAGCCGAATGGTCGGTGCTACGACGCTTTCAGCCGAATGCTCCGATTCAGTCCCCAGTCCCTCGTACTCAAAACCAGAAGGTGTCTGCTGATACTAGCCATTTAACAGTGGTCGATCGCGATCGGCAAGTGGTGAGCCTCACTTTTACGGTCAATTATCGTTTTGGGGCAGGGGTGGTGGTACCCGGTACCGGTATTTTGTTGAATGATGAAATGGATGATTTCGCGGTGGCTCCTGGCGTACCCAATGCTTTTGGGCTAGTGGGCGGCGAAGCCAACGCAGTAGCTCCTGGCAAAACACCGCTATCTAGCATGACCCCCACCATCGTCACTGAAAATGGTAAATTTCGGTTAGCGGTTGGTTCGCCGGGCGGCAGTGTAATTATCACCAATGTTTTACAGGTGATTCTTAATACGCTAGTGTACAAAATGGATGTGAAGGCAGCGTTGGCAGCTGGTCGAATTCATCATCAGTGGTTGCCAGACAAATTGGATATTGAACCCGGCGCGGTTAATCCATCGACCTGGGCGGAACTGCAGCGGCGGGGCTACAAACTCAATCAAAGAAAAGAATGGGGCAATGCTAACGCTATTCAACAACTACCGGATGGTACTCTAGCCGGTGCGGCTGACCCGCGCGGTGAAGGAACAGCTGGCGGTTTTTAGGGCAACTATTAAATGTTTGCGGAATTTCACGCTGACTGGAAAACTATCAATTAGAGTTGAAAGTAGCAATTTGGGGAGATGTTAGCATCTCCAACCCGCCTTCTATGCTTCTAGGACAGTTCAACTCCACTACCATCAAACAATTGCGTCTGTTGTGGCCGCAGTTAGTTGAGATGCTTGCTGGAGAAAATGTGGTGATGTTGACCAATGAAATTCTGGCTTGGCCGGTGGGTATGAGTTGCCTGCTGGCCGGTTGGGAATGTCCTGATTTTTTGCTGATCCTTAGTCCTAATTTTTCGGCTTGTTTAGGAATTCAGCACATTGCTGATGCTGAAGAATATCATCTCAATCTGATCTTTGAGACTGGTGAGATTGAAAACTTTTTATTGGCTATTCATAAAACTTTGCCCGCTCGGCATCCATGGAAACCAATTCTTAAAAAATGGTATTCCCAATTACAACCAAATGATAGCAATTGGCAAAGTCAATTTACCTTACGGCTAATTAGTGCTTTAGCTGCGCCTACAGTGAAAAGTCCCTTGGCCGCGATACTATCACAGCAAGCTGGTCAAGAAAAATTATTAGATCAGTTAGTTACTAATATCCGTCAGACAGTGGAGTTGCCAATCACTCTGGGGATGACGATCGATCAGGTACGGGAATATCTGCAAGTCGATCGATTGGTAATTTATCAGTTTCATCAAGACAACACCAGTCAAGATGACATTCTGCTCAGGGGTGGTCGAGTTATTTGTGAAGCCCGGTTGGATGAATCTATTCCGATCACCCTCAATTTTGATGAAGCTCAAACCTGCTTTGATGATGTGGAGAATTGGTACAACTATCAAAATGGTTTGGTTCAGACGGTTAGCGATGTGGCTCGCTCTTTCGCTAAACATCCCTGTTTTGCGGAGCAGATGGAGCGGTTGCAGGTTAAATCCAAGCTGGTAGTCCCAATGATTGTGACTGGTCAGCTGTGGGGATTGCTGATTGCTCACGATTGCCAGCAGTGCTACGAGTGGCCTAGCTGGCAACAAGAATTATTGCAAAAGGTAGCTGGACATCTATCGATCGCCATCTATCAAGCGCAGCTCTATGAACAGTTACAACTCCAGAAAAAAACCCTAGCACAACAAGTCGATCAACGTACCAATGAACTGCGCGATGCTTTGATGGTGGCGCAGTCGGCTAGTGAAGCCAAAACCGAATTTTTAGCAGTCCTCAGTCACGAATTGCGCACGCCCTTAACCAGCATTTTAGGGTTGTCTTATACCTTGCTGAATTTGCTAAACAGCAACTTAGACACCCGCCAAAAAAACTATATTCAAACCATCAGAAACAGTGGCGATCACCTGCTGGAATTGATTGATGACATGCTGGAAATGTCTAAGCTAGAGGCTGGCCGGGCAGTATTAAAAGTTAGCGAATTTTCCTTACCAAAACTACTACAGCAGGTAGTGCAAATGGTTCAGCCCCGGGCAGATCAACGCCACATTAGCCTGCAAATTCAGATCATGGATGGAGCTGAAGATATTAGCCAAGATTCCAGCCAAGATGTCCGATTTCGGGGTGATACCAAACGCATTAAACAAATTTTAATTAATCTACTGACTAATGCTATTAAATTCACCGCAGAATCTGGTCAAATTATCGTGCGGGCTTGGCGAGAATTTGATTATTTGGTGTTGCAAGTGGAAGATAACGGGATTGGAATTGCCCAAGATCAGATTCCGCTAATCTTTCAAAAATTTCAGCAACTCGATTCAACTCTCGATCGAGCCTATGAAGGAATCGGCTTGGGTTTGGCACTTACCAAGCAATTGGTAGAACTACATGGCGGCTGGATTGAAGTGGAGTCGGTAGAAAATGACGGCTCCACTTTTACAGTATGGTTGTCATCTCAGGCATTGCGCTTGCCCAAAACCGAGCAGTTGCCAATCTTAAATAAAAACAATGATGACAAACAATCCACCAAAACTATTGTCTTAGTAGAAGATGACAATGTTGCTGGTGGCCTGGTCGCGGATATTTTGACTGCTGCCGGTTATCAAGTGCTTTCTCTAACAGAAACCTATCTAGCTCACAAACAAATTGAATTATGGCAGCCCGATTTGGTCATTATTGATCAAGAAATCGGTCAAGATCCCACCAGTCAAATTTTGAATTATTTGCATAATCTGACTGAAACACAACATATCCGCTATTTATTAATCTCCACACCCGAACAGCAAGATAGTAAAGAACAAGCGATGGCTGTCGATCGATTGTTTTGGAACCGCTTGCAACCCGAACAACTCCTGCGTAAAATTTCTCAGATTATTTAAGCTGAGCTTTAGCCAAGGCCAAGCGGTAGACTTTGGCCGTTTGTTGAGCAATATCTGCCCAATTAAACCGCAAGCGCAGCTCATCGTAAGCATTATCGGTGAGCCACTTGGCATAGCTGGGGTTGCGCAGCACTTCCAGGATGCCCCAGGCCAAAGAATCGGGGTTATTTTTCCAGGTCACAATGCCAGTTTGGCCATGCCTGACCACCTCGGGCAAACCACCAGCATCCGACACCACCACTGGGACATGAGAGGCAAAGCTCTCCAAGGCCACAATGCCAAAGGGCTCATACAAACTCGGAAATACCGCACAATCGGCCACGGTTTGAAATTTATCTAAATCACTATCTGACATAAATCCGGTAAAAAAGCATTTGTCCCAAATTCCTAAATCCCAGGCGCGACTTTTTAGTTGATCGGTATTACCACCACCCACAAACACCACCTTGACTTTTCCTTCCATTTCCCACAAAACATTCGAGGCGGCATCTAGCAACACAAAAATCCCTTTTTCGGGAGTCATGCGCCCTACGTAGTAGATGATTTTTTCATGATCGGTGGCGAAACTACGACGCAATGACCAAAAGTCAAAGTCTTGAGGCCGCTGTTTTTTCTCGGGTTTAATGCCGTTGTAGATGGTGTGGATATTGTCCGGGGGGCAGCCTAAGACTTCATCTACTTCCCAATGCATGTATTTACTGCACACGATCGTTTGGATAGCTTCCTGTACGAAAGCCCGCTCTTGCTGATGAATTTGCTCGCTGTCATGGTTATGAATGCCTTGATGCCGACCATATTCGGTGGCATGGATCGTGGCAACCAAGGGTAATCCGGTAATATTTTTGATGGCGATCGCTGCCTTGGCTACCAACCAATCATGGGCATGAATCAAATCAAATTCTTGGCCAGTCACTAAAGCCAGGGCTTTTTCCTGCAAACTGGTATTCATATTCCCAATCCAGGTCAGCAGATGATCGCGGGGACTAGGCTCTACTTCGACCCGGTAGATATGAATGCCGTCAATTACTTCGTAGGCTGGAGCAAGACCTACTTCGATCGTCACCAGATGTATCTCATGCCCTAGTTTGGTGATTTCCGGGTACAGCTCGGCACAGTGGCGCGAGATACCACCAATCAGACGAGGCGGAAATTCCCATGTTAAAACTAATATTTTCATTTACCAAGGTTGATGGTGAATGTCCAGTTCCAAGATTCTACTCCTTAAAATTCCGATTCACCCATAAGTAATTAGGATGAATTTCGCCAATCCGATTATGAATACCGTTCAACACCGGACTAGATAACGGTTGCAAATGGGGATTTTTCCCTTAGTATGCAGATGGGGGTGGTGAGCCCGCAAATTTTTCGCGATTGTTTTAGAGAGGAATTATCCATGGCTACTTACAAAGTTACATTGGTCAGTGCTGCTGAAGGTTTAAATCAAACCATCGAAGTAGCTGACGATACTTATATTCTAGATGCTGCTGAAGAGCAGGGTTTGGATCTACCTTATTCTTGCCGTGCTGGTGCTTGTTCTACCTGTGCTGGCAAAATCACTGCCGGTGAAATTGACCAATCCGATCAGTCTTTCTTGGATGACGATCAGATTGAAGCCGGTTTTGTCCTAACTTGTGTGGCTTATCCTAAGTCCGACTGTACGATCGAAACTCACCAAGAAGAGTCTTTGTACTAAGTCGCAATTTTAGAGTGAATTACTGGCATATGCGGAGTTTTAACCTGACTCTGCATATTTTTTATGTACTTATGTTGATTTAGTTAGGAATGAGTACGCAGTTCTTACGATAATTATACCTACTGCCCCTGATCGTCTCCCAATGCCTGCTACTAACTCTTCTTCGATCCGTGCTCGCCAACAGCTGTTGATTCGCCAACTAGCCGATTCGATCGAATCCATTTGGCACGAGCACCTAGACTTGTCCCCTTATTACTTACCAGATGATTTAGGGTACGTGGAAGGGAAGCTAGAAGGTGAGAAGCTGATCATCGAAAACAAGTGTTATCAGACCCCTCAATTCCGGAAGCTGCATCTAGAGCTAGCGCAGGTCGGCAAGAATTTAGATATTTTGCACTGTGTGATGTTTCCTCGACCCGAATACGCCCTGCCCATGTTTGGTTCTGATATTGTGGGCGGTCGGGGTCAGATCAGTGCGGCCATTGCCGACTTGTCGCCCCTCAATCAGCAGCGGGTGCTACCAGAAGCCTATTGTCAAGCTTTAGCCAAATTGCCGCAACGCCAGTTTAGCCAGCCCCGCGAGTTGCCAGACTGGGCTGATATCTTTTCGGAATTTTGCTTTTTTATCAGACCCGAAGATACTCAAGAAGAGGAGTGGTTTTTAGAAAGAGTCACTGGCTTTTTGACGGTGCATTGTCAGATTGCCACCGCATCGCAACCGGTCACTCGGCAGGAACAGGACGAAATTATTGCTGCCCAAAATTACTACTGCAATAAACAGCAGCAGAATGATAAAACCCGGCGGGTATTAGAGAAGGCTTTTGGGACGGAGTGGGCGGAGCGCTATATGACTACGGTGTTGTTTGATAATCCGGATTAGATCTTGTTGACCGGAGCTGATACCCTGGAGGATAATTGTCTATGGTGGCATTCAACGAATCTGGAATTATTTATGAGATCGAGTTTGGGGGTTGATCAATACAACGATTTATCAACTCTCAACGAAATTGAGATCATCGAAGTAGTATCTGCCTTCTGCCTCAAAAATTCGCTCTAACAGTTGCAGAATATTCCTAGCAACAATAACAAAGTCTTTGAATTGATCTTCTCTTTTTCCTAAAATAAACCAATAGTCACCAGACCTACTGTGGTACACAAAGGCAATGCAACGTCCACCATCAAGATCGATAAATGGATATGCCAAAAAACGAGCATCTTCATCGCTATGGACTTTGTCGGTTTCCCATGAACGACATTTTGTGATTTGCCAGGGGTGGCTGCTACCAGGGTAGAGCGTAGCGCCATCAAATCTTTCCAGCATTTGAATGAATTCTTTAGCATTCTCAATACCAGAAATCAAATCGTATTCATCATTTGACCAGTCAGTAGGGGACTGTGCCAGGTGCTCTTGCTGAATTCGATCGAGTAGCTTCCCAAAGCGATCGGTATTTTCATATACTGCCCAACCGATTTCCGGTTGCAATACTCCCCGCTCTGGGTCTTGATGAACGCCGATGAATCCAGCCATTAGATTTAAATCGTACTCTGTCTTCCCATCTATATTTTCTGTATTGAGTTTGATCGCAACTTGCGAAAGCCCCAAAGGCAAAGAATGAAGAGAAATACCGTTGCTTGGCGTGGAAAAACGTCTTCGTCTTGGTAATTCAGTCGTATCGTCAACGCTAGGGAGTTCGCAGCGATCCGTCGCCAACAGTTTATTACGAACAATGGGAGCTTTAGTAAGTCCATGTTGGAGGTATGGAAACAAGTCTGCAAACCAGCCAGTAATATAATCAGCGGCATAAACTGCCTTTGGTTTATAAATGCAACGCCAGAATTCTAGGGAAGGTTTACCCGCAGCAGTGTTGATAAATTCCTGACAAATTGGCAGTAGTCGCTCCGTCCACCACTATAAGTTGTACTGAGCCATGCTTTGGACACGTTCATAAATGCTTTGCCAGTCTTCAACAGTTCCCAATAAGGTGATATCAGGTATACCACAAATGCAGCGACCACTATAGTCAAAATATTTCTGAAAGGTGTCCATCATCACCACATGACTAGCCGTGCGGATAGTAGGAGTTGTGGTGCTAAAGTTACACTCCAACAATTTATCAGGAAATTGGGTAAAAACCCCGCCTTTCAAGGCGGCTTTGCAGGCGCAAACGCAGTTAAGCAGTATGTGCTTTGAATAGTACTTGTGTTTTAACCTGCTTTAAGCTACAATTTCAGCATAAGACAAGTAAAACCAATGCTAGTTTTTGAGTTTCGAGCCTACGCCAAATCAACCCAGTTTGTCGCCATTGACGAAGCAATTCGTGCCACCCAATTCATTCGGAATAAGTGCATCCGTTACTGGATGGAAAATCCGAAAGTCTCTAAGTACGATTTGAATAAGCAGTGCGCTATTCTTGCGGCTGAATTTCCGTTTGCCAATAACTTAAATTCTATGGCTCGTCAGTCTGCGGCTGAACGTGCATGGGCGGCTATTTCTCGTTTCTATGATAACTGCAAGAAGAAGGTAGCAGGGCTGAAAGGTTTTCCAAGCTTTCAAAAAGACAACCGCTCAGTCGAATATAAAACAACTGGCTGGAAGTTGGCAGAAGATCATAAATCAATCACCATCACCGATAAAATGGGCATTGGTAAGTTGAAGTTAAAAGGTACTCGTGACCTAAACTTCTACCAACCAGACCAAATCAAACGTGTGAGACTGGTTAAACGGGCGGATGAATACTATGTCCAATTCTGCGTTTCAGTAGATAGAGAACAGGTGATTTCGCCTATCAAGAGTACGATTGGATTAGACATGGGATTAAACCATTTCTACACCGATTCTAATGGTGAGCAAGTCGAAAATCCCAGGTTTTATCGCAAAGCGCAAGAAAGAATGAAGCGGTCACAGCGACTAGTTTCGCGTAAAGTAAAAGGTTCTAGTAATCGCAGAAAAGCTAGAGTTAAATTAAGTAGAATCCACCTCAAAATAAGTAGACAACGTAAAGACCATGCTATCAAATTAGCAAGGTGCGTAATCCAATCTAACGATTTGGTCGTCTATGAAGATTTGAGAGTGAAGAATATGGTCAGAAACCACTGTTTGGCTAAGTCAATTAGCGATGCAGGTTGGTATCAGTTTAGGGTTTGGCTGGAGTATTTTGGCAAGGTATTCGGGAGAGCTACGGTAGCTGTAAACCCCGCGTACACATCTCAGGAATGCTCTAGTTGTGGCGTAATCGTCAAGAAGTCTCTATCGACTAGGACACACGTATGTCAGTGCGGATGCGTCTTAGATAGAGATGAGAACGCCGCTATCAATATTCTAAATAGAGGACTGTCTACCGTGGGGCACACGGGAAGATCTGCGCTGGATGCAGACAACGCTTGGGGAGATTCGATCTCTACTCCAGTTGGTGAAAACCTGCTGGGGCAAATCGAATCGTAGAGCCAAGAATCCTCGTACCTTCAGGTCGAGGAGTGTCAAAAACATCTGCTCCTACATGATGACGAACTTGTAGAACCCATTCTTGAATTGTTGCAGCCCAGTGATGCGGCAAGGTAGGAATAGAACCCATTTCAACGATTAGCTTTACCTTACCTTGATGATTAACAAAGTTCGATCGCAGATTTTCAGCAGGATGGTTAATATGTTGAGCAAATCCCTGAGCAATTGTCATCCAAAGGATATCAGGTGTCAGCAATAGTGGACGGTGTTCACTGAAAGCAACATGAACGGCTAGTGCTAACGGGTGAATCTGGTAAAGCCCATAGCCTTGAATCACTTGAAACGTTTCATCATGGCTGAATGCCAACACAGAACCATCCAAGCTCTTCTCGATTTGAGATTGTGCTGTTTGTAATAATAATGTTTCCTGAGCTGGTTCTACGTCATCGATGCAGAACCGAACTTTTCCCTGTGCTTGTTCTAGGATGTGGGCAGTTAAGGTCATATTTTGGTAGGGTCGCATCTGCGTAAATAGGATTTTGCTCTCAGCTTTGTTAGTAGCTACTCAGCTTGCTGTAATTATCACTTTTTCGGTGTTTATTTATTACAAAATAAAAGAAAGTACTATAGATTATCCGCCGTCACCGCCGCCGCCACCACCGCCACCACCACCACCGCCGCCTCCATCACCACCACCTCCTCCATTACCATTTTTATAGCTAGAATAGCTAGAAATTATTTCTTGATCTTGATAAGAGCAGTTCCAGCACAGGCGAGTTACCTGCTTTATACCTGGTGACAAGGTTCGCTCGGTACTTCTTATTTTTACAGATTTACAATTGGGACAGCGCCAACTCTGTTTGCCTGACATAGATGACAAAATCCCACTTAAAACATAGACCAATAACAGAAGATAAAAAATACAAATCCTAAGACTGCTCCAAAAATTATCTCTTTGCCATTGAGGCTCTGAAAAGTTTAGGACTTTTGTCGGAAATATGACTTGGACTTCTAATTCATGGGATGGCTGGATCGGTTTAGTTGCAATAAACTCAACTGTTTGAGGATTGATTGAACGAGCCGTTGCTGTACCAAAGCTGGTAAAAGCAGTAACTTTTCCGGATAATGCGACTGGCAAATGTATTTGAACTTTAGAGTTCTGGACTGGTGCTGGACGATTGGCAAAAACAGCCTTCCAATAGACTTGAGTATCCTGGCTATTTACCTGTAAGCCTCCTACTACACGATATCTCAGCACAAAAGTATGAATTTCTGGTGCTTTTAATTGATGTTGCCAGCGAATCCGAAGCTTATTATCTTTTATTTCAGTTTGACTAAGCAACAGTCCGGACAATTTTGAGAGAAAGTGGCGAGGAAAGCTATCCAGCGATT
>CAXTSX010000008.1:0-95067 GCA_964247085.1 uncultured bacterium | reverse complement strand
CCATGAAAGAAGTAACTGCTAGTTTAGTAGGTGCTGATGCTGGTAAAGAAATGGGTGTTTATTTCGACTACACTTGTTCTGGTTTGAGCTAGTTTCGATCGAGAAACGATGATTTAGGGTCTGGAAAGTTGGTATAGATACTAGCTCTGCACAAGCTAATCTGAATAGATTCAGTTTTAATGAGCTACTGTAGGTACTAGCTTTCCGGACTTTTAAATATTTATAAATACTGAATTTGGTGATCAACCATTGCCAAATAATGTAAAAATCTAAGCTTAGTCATAAGAAAAACAAGTTTTTGGGAGAAATGTCATCATGCGGATGTTTAAAGTCACTGCTTGTGTGCCTAGCCTCAGCCGGACTCGCACCCAACGGGAATTACAGAATACTTACTTCACGAAGTTAGTACCTTACGACAACTGGTTTCGCGAGCAGCAGCGCATCATGAAGATGGGTGGCAAAATCGTGAAGGTAGAGTTAGCTACTGGTAAGCCTGGTGCCAACACCGGACTGCTCTAATCAAAAGAATCAGATATTGCAAAAAAGTAGGGGTGCCATGCAGCCCTGCTTTTTTGATGGGATGATTTAGTGCAACCCTGTCTAAAAAAAGTTAAGATACCAGATTCAAGAGAATTTATTTTAAGTTCCCCCATATATGCAGTTTATTGATCAGGCCGAAGTAGAAGTAGCCGCTGGAAATGGTGGCGATGGAGTGGTTGCTTTCCGCCGGGAGAAGTTTGTACCAGCGGGTGGTCCATCCGGTGGTAATGGGGGACGGGGTGGTTCGGTACACTTCATGGCTGTGGAAAATCTGCAAACGTTGCTGGACTTTAGCTATCGCCGCCGCTTTAAGGCTCCTGATGGTCAAAAGGGTGGTTCTAAAAATTGCACTGGGCCGTCAGGGGAGGACTTAATTGTGGAAGTACCCTGCGGCACAATTATTTATGACTTGGATACCACTGAGGTGTTGGCAGATTTGACGACACCGGGGCAACAGTTTTGCGTGGCGGCAGGCGGAAAGGGCGGTTTAGGCAACCAGTGTTTTTTAACCAACAGCAACCGGGCACCAGAAAAAGCCTTGCCAGGAATGCCAGGGGAAGTTCGATCGATCCGCCTAGAACTAAAACTGTTGGCAGAAGTGGGGATTATTGGAATGCCCAATGCCGGTAAATCGACGCTAATTTCGGCCTTGTCAGCAGCGCGTCCCAAGGTAGCAGACTATCCATTTACAACGCTGGTGCCGAATTTAGGGGTGGTGAGAAAACCCACTGGTGACGGGACTTTGTTTGCCGATATTCCAGGTTTGATTGAGGGCGCTGCTGGGGGCGCGGGTTTAGGCCATGAGTTTTTGCGACATATTGAGCGCACTAAGTTGTTGGTGCATTTGGTGGATGGAACAGGGGAAGATCCGATCGAAGCCTACCGTACGATCCGCCGAGAATTGTTGGCTTATGACCAATCTTTGGATAACAAACCGCAGATTTTGGCGATCAATAAAATTGATGCCTTGGATGACGAAGAGCAGGCGCTGTTACAAGCAGAATTAGTGACAGCAGCGGGTCAAGATGTATTGCTGATTTCGGCGGCTACTCGTCACAATTTGGATGAGTTGCTGAATTTGGTGTGGCAGCAGCTGGCTGATTTAGAGAACACTACGGAAGCTTGGGAAGTACCTCAATATCAAATGCGGAAACGGTTTGGTCATAAGAATGAAAGTGAAGATGACGATTTTGAGCTAGAGGAAGATGGTGATGATTCGGAGCTGGCACCGACAGAGTTTATCTATACTCATCGGTAGCGATCGCCTCACACTTTCATAGTCCTGCTCAATTTCTCACCCATAGGGCTAAGCCACCGCCCCGACCCCGGGCAGAAATGCCATGATCACTGGCGAAGATAAAGCTAAAAAATGGCAGCTCGCCGATCGACTTACTCGCGAAGTCTCGATTGCTCGGTTTCTTGCTGGGCATTTTGCCTTGATAGACGATTCGATCGAGGATGCGGACTTCAAAATTAATAAAATCGAAGGCGAGGAGATTTTTTTTTCCCAAATATCGGTAGGGTCCGGTGAGCTTGAGGCGTACCAAACCGACGGCTACTTGATTGGCAATTTCTCCAATATTAGGGTTGGTAGCATCTGGTGTAAAACTAATACTGGCTGGGATGAATTGGGGGAAGTAATAGCCTTTACCGAGGCGGATTCCTGCTCTATTTTTAGATTTTTTGGCTCCGGTGGCAAAAGCCAGTTGCCATTCGCCCACGAGATCGGTAATGGGGATATCTAGTTTGGTTTGCTTGGCTAGTTTCTCAACCCCCAATAGAGCGCTCACGAGATCGGTTGCTGGTGTTCGATCGCTTTTACCCTCTAAGATTGCGGCAATTGCTTGGGTTAAGATCTGGGTGGAGTCTGGGGAATTCACGATTAACTATGATGCGGTCAGTATCATTTTAGCTTTAATGACGGATTTGAAGGGATTCTTAGTCAGCCGATATAATAGACTTGTTCGGTAAAAATGTCCTATCGATCGGAAAAGTATATGACCATCAGAGAACAACTTAATAAAGAACTCGAACAGGTGCCTGATGCAATGGTTGAGGAAGTTTTGGATTTTTGTTTACGGCTGAAGCAGAGCCAACAGGCTCAAGAATCGAAGCAAATAGATACGGCTAGTAACAGTGGAATTCTAGACTTGTTGGAGCGAATCAAAGAGATTCAATCTGAGGTTCCTGCGGCGGAATGGGACAAGCTGCCTCATGACGGCTCGATTAATCATGATTACTGCTTGTATGGTGCTCCAAAGGTTGAAGAATGAAGACTGTTTTCACAGACACTGGGCAAAGAATTCCAGAAAGATAATGGGTTTCAGGCTTAGCATAATATTTTATACACTTGTACTAGAATTTTCGTTCTATTAATGGGTATTCTAGTGAATATAAAGCAATACACAAAAAATATTCTTGAATCTTATGTTTCTTCTTGATAGTACTAAACACCGCATTATCTTTTCCGGCCTCATGATTAGCGTTGCATTTTTTGCTGTGTCTTGTGAGGGTCTTGCATCTGGTAGGTGTCAAAGTCCAAGTGATACTGCTGCTGATGGTAGTCGTTGTGGAGATAGATCTTCAAGTGTGAGACCTGGCGGAAAATAGTCTCAATCTAAACAGAAAATGCCTGGGAATTCAAATCAAAGGGCTGAAATGATAGTTTCGCCTTTGAGAAATAGGAACTCACATCTTCTAACTAAGATGTCACTTTTTCCAGGTATTTTCTAAGCACTAGTATCCATTCTAAGAAAAGATGCGGAATACGATACCTGGATACTATGAGTAGAGAAATGTTATTTAAGTTTATTGCAGTAAGAATAATATTAGCTTCAATTTTTTTTATTATTATATTCCTAATTTTTAGTGAATTAGTTGGAATTAGCTTTGAGCAGATGAGATTTATTGCTTCTAATGATATATCTATAATTGCATCAATATATATTCATTTTTTAGCGGCTCCTAAATTCCTGTTAATAACAATGCCATATGCTCTACTTATGGCAAATATCTTTACTTATAGAAAGCTTTCTAGATCTAATGAATTAATTGCATTATGCAGTTTTGGAATCAACATCAATAAAATTCTAGTGCCATCCTTGTTATTTAGTATACTAATTGCTAATATTACTTTCCATTTCCAGGAATCAGTCGTTACTGAATTCAATTACAAAACTGCTACCACATTAGAAAAAGCAATGAGTATTAATCGTGATGATATTAAAGTACATGATTTAGTATATAGTCAGTTTGATAATTTTAAGTATAAGAGAGAAATAAATTTATTGCTACATGCAAAAATAGCCAGTAGTAGAGCAATGGAATATTTAATATTACTTTTCTTTGAAAATGGCAATCTTAAAAAAGTCATCACTGCTCAATTTGCTAGCTGGCAACCAAAATTAAGTATGTGGGAATTACACGAAGGAAATGAAGAGACATTAGATATTAATTATATAGTTAAAAATAAATTTAAAGTATCTTATTTAAAGACTAAAAACACATTGAATCAGCTTCTCACTCAAACCAGAGACAATAATGAACTAGATATTTCTCAACTAAGAAAAAGAATAGCTATTTTCGAGGAAACTGGTCATAAAAAAGAAGTTATTCAGCTTGAACAAGATATTCAAGAAAGATTTATCACTCCATTATCATGCGTTGTATTTTCCTTGGTCGGAGCATCTATTGGAATTAGTTTAAAACCAAAATCAAGAGTAAATGAATTCGGACTAGGATTGATAGTGATTTTTATTTACTTTATTATTCAGTTCATTAATTCATCATTAATTGGTAATGAAACCATACCAATTTTGAGTATTTGGACACCAAGTTTACTTGGAATCTTTTTTTCTTTTTTCAGACTTTCAAAACTTTGCTAATTAGAAGTGATTATTTTCCAACTATTGAATGCAGACATCAATCGACAATTAAGCTAGTAGTTATTTTTGCACTAGAATTTTTACACAGCCGTTACTGGCACTGAGTTTCACTATACTTTGTGAGCTTCAGCATAAATTTTTAGAGCCTCGGCCATTTTCTTTTCATAATCTTCACCCTGAGTCTGGAACCAAGCCAGTGTATCAGGCTCCACTTGAACAAGAACATTCAACGGCGCTAACGGTTTCCACCACCGCGACTTGCTCAAAAACTCCTCCGTCAGTGGAGGAATATCAGATGTATCAATTTCTTCTTCAGTGAGAGAATCAACCTTCTCCCAATTCGTTCTTGAGGTAATATTCATAGAGTTTTCGTTCATAAGATAAAATTTTACAGACTAACTAGTAATCTAATCGCCAAATTTTCACAGCCCGATCGGCCAACTGCGCCTGCCGTTCAGCAATAGCCACCGGACTCCACTCCACCCCATCAATAGCCCGAGTCAAAACATAAATACTTTTCTGATACGCCGCCTGCTTAATCGCAAACCCCTTCTGGCCCAAACTCCGATTTAGCTCACGCTCCAACAACGTCAAATTCCCCAAACGATACAAAGACCTTTCCCCCTGCTCCTCGATAAACTCCGCCGACCAATTTTCCGCAAACAGCTCCGGTAAAATGTGTTCGATCAACCAAATCACAATTTTATTAATTGTTACTAAGCCCTGCGACCATCAATAACCTGAAACTCTCGATCGCTATCTGGAGCATTTTGTAAAACCACTGCCCCCATCTAGTGACTGGGCTGCTCCCCGTGATGCAAAGCCAAAATATCTTCCCACAGGTCACTCCAGTTATCCTGATCCCAAGAATAATCCCGCTGGAATTTTGGCACAATATAAATCTTGCCATTTCCTAACAGATCACCAAAACTGGCTGTTCTAGTATCTAGCAAGTTTACTTTGGCCATAATGCTTTCTGAGTTCAGATAATCTTTTGCTATCCTATCTCAAACCTCTCGCGTTCTTATTCTTCAACTACTGGCGCTTTCAGCCAATCCGCCAAATCCTTAACCTGATTAAAATCGAGTAAAGCATAGCCCAATGCTTCAAATCGATCGAGTGGTAAAAATACTCCATCGATCGTAAAAGTAGGTTCTTTTACAGCTACAGAATCAAATCTATAACCAACAGCATTGACTGGCGGATTGCCAGTCAACTCAAATAACAAGCCAGGATATTCTTGAAAAATTCGTTAGAAAAGGGTGTCGCGTTTCATGCCCTGGACTAACCAAATTTAATCTTCAAGTAATCATCTTCCATCTTGGCTCCAGCCGGTTGCAGAGCCGCCAGCGCTTGCGGCAGCACCAAATTTCGGCGGTGATTCCCAATCCGAATATTTAGCTCATCACCACTTTTGTTCAGCTGCACCTTATCCTTCGCTACCCCCGGCAAATAAAGCTCCAGATTGTACTGATTGTTTCCCTGAGAAACCACCCGCATAGTTACCTCCTTGTAATAAACCTGGGAAGGATCTTCGTCCGCCGCGTACAGAGTATCTTTCAACCGTTGCAGAGCATCCATTCCACACATTTCCTCAGAAAATAGCGGCACTTCCTTCACTGGCAACGGGCTGAAGTTATCATGCAATTCTTGGCGATACTTCTCTTGGCTTTCCTTCCACTTCTGGAAGAAAGGATCGGTAACTTCGTCTGGAATAATCCGGTTGGCAATCACCAAGTCAGTAGAAACGTTGTACAAACTCAAATAAGCATGGGCGCGCAACGATTCTTTGATTACCATTTTCTCCGGATTGGCCACTAGACGCACCGAAGTCTTGGAATTATCCATCAAAATTACTTGCAGCGCTTCGATTTGCTCATAAAATTCATAAGGCGCATCCATTACTTCCTTATCGGGCAACGAAAAACCAACGATCGGACGGAATAATGGTTCTACTAAAGGTCGTAAAGCGACGGATACAGCCTGAAAAGGTTTATAGAAGCGGCGCATATACCAACCGCCGACTTCGGGCAGACTCAACAGACGCAGTGCTGTCCCAGTCGGTGCCGAGTCAATAATTAAAACATCATAAAAGCCTTCATCGTAATGGCGCTTCATCCGCACCAACCCAAAGATTTCATCCATCCCCGGTAAGATGGCCAACTCTTCGGCTTGAACTCCGTCCAAACCACGGGCTTGCAATACTTGAGTGATATAGCGTTTGACTGCTCCCCAGTTGCCTTCTAGCTCCATTAGGGCATCCAGTTCTGCGCCCCATAAGTTGGGACGCACTTCGATCGGCTCGTGACCCATTTCAGTATCGAAGCTATCGGCCAGGGAGTGAGCGGGGTCGGTACTGAGAACGAGGGTTTTATAGCCCATCTCAGCACATTTTAGGCCGGTAGCAGCTGCCACTGAGGTTTTACCAACACCACCTTTACCGGTCATCAAAATCAAACGCATAGTAATTTATTTTTTCTAAATGGAAGAATAATCTTAAAATATTTTTTAAGTGTAACGAGAAAATTACGGTCAGGTAGCTTTAGCTCTCCGTTGCATAAAATTGATGAGTTAGACCAATAAATTACAGTTAGCCAATTATAAAAATTCCAATGAACCAGCGCAAATTAACAGCTTGGATAGCGATCGCCAGTTTTCTGATTCCTTCGATCGGCTTAGCCATCTTGCCCCACAGGGAATCAGCAGTTGCTGCTGAAATAATCACAAGTAAACGTGCCCCGTTTTCCTCAGCGGCGGGTCGGTTTTCGATCGACTTCCCCAGTAAGCCAGAAATCAGCAACGAGAAGATGAAAGAGGGACTGACCATCTACTCTTTTATCGTGGCCAATGAGCAAGGATTTTACCAAGTTGGCTACTACGATGTTGATTCTTTGCAAAATGCTTCCCGCAAAGAAGTGAGGAAATTACTCGATGAGCTACCGAGCATCTATCTCGAACCATTACAAGCAAAGCTGATCAATGCTAAAAACATTCAGATTGGGAATAATCTGGGCAAGGAATTCAACTTTACGATCTCCGGTCAAAGCGGCAAAGGTCGGCTATATATCGTAAAAGATCGTGTTTATGTAGCGACAGCGATCGATACCCCATCAGAAATGTCCTCTTTTCTCAATTCTTTTCGTTTGCGGTAATCGATCGCACAGAACTGTAGCATTGCCTGTAATATTATCACTACAGCCAGGGAGCGCCCCGGCTGCGGCTCGGTAATATTTCAGACATATCTCACCCGATCGAATGAATCAGCGCATATGGCCAATTGGGATTGCGATCGCCAGTTTCCTGATCCCCGTCAGCTTTACAACCGTCCTCCAGCAACACCCCGCCGGGGCGGCAGCAGTAAAAACCAGCAAAATCAACAGTGACCCCTTTTATTCCGACGACGGTCGGTTTTCGATTAATTTTCCCGGTGAACCAAGCACCATCAACAAAAAGAACGAGGCCGATGGCACAATTACTTATATTTTCAATGTGTTTGGGGAACGATCATTCTACCAAGTTGCCTACTCCGATATCTTAATCCCGCCGAATCTAGCCAGAGTCGAATTAATCAAGGTGCTAAAAGATATACCCCCGGCTTACGCCCAAGGATTGGAAGCCAAACTAGTCGAAACTAAATACGTTCAGCTGGGGGATAATCCTGGCCTAGAGTTCAAGTTTTCCCGCTTAGGTCAAACTGGCTGGGGTCGAACCTATATCGTTGGTACACGCCTCTACATGGTCACCAGTATGGGAAATCCCCCCAAAGCAACATCGTCCTTTATTAATTCTTTTGACCTGCGGTGATCGATCGGAGTTAGCATAAACAAAGATATTTTTTGAAAATTTGCTACTCCCCGATCAACAAAATGACCTCAGCGCCCCTTTCTGCCCGCCAATATTTACCTGAAGCGATCGATGCTTCCCCCAACCAACAAATTTTGCCCCTCACCGCCCAAGTAAATAGCCAAGATAGCTTGGAAATTGGCGGCTGCGCAGTGACCGAACTCGTCCAGCAATATGGTTCACCCCTCTACATTCTCGATGAATCATCTTTGCGAACAGCTTGCCAGCAGTATCGAGAAGCTTGGAAACAATATTACTCTGGCGAATCATTAGTCATTTACGCATCCAAAGCCTGGAACTGTCTAGCCATCTGCAATATTGTCACCAATGAAGGCTTAGGCATCGATGTGGTATCCGCTGGCGAATTACTTACCGCCGTCCAGGCTGGTGCCCAACCGCAAAATATCTATTTTCATGGCAACAACAAGTCCATAACAGAACTAAAGCTAGCGATCGAGCAGGGCTGCAATATCGTTGTGGATAACTGGCTGGAGATCGAAACTCTCAATACCCTGGCTAGCAACAAGCCCGTGCCCGTAATGCTGCGCCTCACCCCCGGCATTGAATGCCACACCCACGAATACATTCGCACCGGGCACTTAGACAGCAAGTTTGGTTTTGACCCCCACAGCATTGATGATTTGTTTAAATATCTGAGCGCTCATCCCAATTTGAAGTGTATCGGTGTTCATGCCCACATTGGTTCCCAGATTTTTGAACAACAACCCCACCAAGATTTAGCTGGCGTGATGGTCGGTTGGTTTACGAAAGCGCAGACCTACGGACTACCGATCGAACAAATTAATGTGGGCGGTGGCTTAGGGGTGAAATATACCGAACAAGATGACCCCCAAAGCATTACCACCTGGGTACAGGGCGTAGCCCAAGCCTTGTTAGTAGCTTGCCAGGAAGCCCAGATTACACCGCCCAAGGTTATCTCCGAACCCGGTCGATCGCTAGTCGCTAATTCTTGCGTCACTGCTTATACCGTCGGTAGCAACAAAGAAGTCCCTGGCATTCGCAAATACATTGCCGTCGATGGCGGCATGTCCGATAACCCCCGCCCGATCACCTATGAATCAGTCTATCGTTGTTTGTTAGCCACCAAAATGTCGGCACCAATAACCGAGACTATTACTGTAGCAGGTAAACATTGTGAATCAGGCGATGTATTGATTCATAACGCCCAACTCCCACCGGTGGACACTGGTGACATCTTGGTGGTGCCCGTGACGGGAGCCTACAACTACAGCATGGCCTCCAATTACAACCGGATTACCCGTCCCGCCGCCGTGTTAGTGAAAGACGGTAAATCGGGAGTAATTATCGATCGTGAAACCGATGAAGATCTAATGCGATTCGATCGACTGCCAGCTCATCTCCAACCTTAAGGACAGATTACCCATGACCACATCTACCAATGCTAGCAACGGCACGGATCTTGAACTTAGTCCCGACTACAAGATTGCCCTAGTAATCATCGCAGCCACTATTCCACTGATCTGGATTCAAATCTGGTTGGCTTTGGTGGTGGGGTTATTTGGCCTCTTCTTGCTGGTGCAGACTGCTCTGATCCGGCTCAGATTTACTGTTACGGCTTTAGAAGTGTATCGATCGGGTCAAGAAATCCGCAAATTTCCTTATACTGAATGGGAAGAATGGCAAATCTTTTGGCAACCAGTGCCGATTTTGTTTTACTTCCGGGAAGTGAACAGCATTCATTTCTTACCCATACTCTTTGATGCCCGGCAGCTGAGAAGTTGCCTAGAGCAGCACTGCAATCCTTAATAGTTTTATCTATGAGTTCTTCCGAACCAGAAACGCCGCCAGCTGAGCAATTGACTAAGGAATTAGACACTCTGCAACAACAGATTGCCCAAGCCAAACAAGAATATAGTCAGGTTGCGGTGCAAACTCTGGCTGATATTGAACAGCGCCATCAAAACTTGCTGGTATCGATCGAACAGCTAGAACGCAAGCGCGATCGAATTCAGGCCGAGATTAGCCAAAGTTTTGCCGGTTCTTCTCAAGAAATTGCCGTGCGCATCCAAGGCTTTAAAGACTACCTGGTGGGCAGTTTACAAGATTTGGTATCAGTGGCCGAGGAAATGGAATTTCCGGAACCACCTGCCCCACAGCCCAAGGTTGCCACCAACATACCAGCTGTCCAAAGCAAAACACCTACAGCACCCCCGGCTCTACCATCACCAGAATTTGCCGAACCTACCTATCAATCCAATGCCCGGCGTATTCGGGAGCTACTGAACAAGTATCAAACCGCCCCGGACTACTATGGTGAACCCTGGCAGATTCGGCGCACTCTGGATCAAAATCAGATCGATCGATCGGCAAATTGGTTTCTTAAACAGGGCGGGCGCGGTGCCGTCAAGTCGCTTAGTGGCCGTTTACAAAATGTGTTGGTGGCCAGCGCCAGTATCTCGGTGCTGCGGGAACTCTATGGAGATTATTTGCGGGTGCTAATATTAGCCCACAGCCCCGAGCGGCTAGGCGAATGGCGACGTGGTTTACAAGATTGCCTAGGTTTGGGACGCGGTGATTTTGGTCCCAACGGCGGTATTATTTTGTTTGAAGCCCCTGACCCCCTCACCATCAAAGCCGAAAAGATTATGGCCGAACGAGACATGCCTTTTATCATCATGGATGACTCCGAAGGCTATGTGAGTCTGGCACTGCTCCAATACCCCATCTGGCTAGCCTTTGCCCCGGAACCCAATCCCTACCCCAACGATTACCGTTATTAACAATTAAGATGCTGTATGCTGTCGTCGCGATCCTGCTCGGTGCTGCTTATTTACTAGGCTCTTTTCCCACCGGTTACCTCACCGGCAAAATCCTGAAAGGAATTGACATTCGGGAGCATGGTTCTGGCTCCACCGGAGCGACCAATGTCCTCCGCACCCTCGGCAAAGTCCCAGGTTCGCTAGTACTACTAGCCGATGTAGGCAAGGGATGGGCGGCGGTAAGCTTAGTAGCTGCTACCAATTATTGGCTGCCGGATACTCTGCCCGCTGCTTGGCAGCCGTTTTTAGTAATCGGCACAGCGACCATGGCGATCTTGGGTCACAGTAAATCGGTCTGGTTGGGTTTCCAAGGTGGTAAGTCGGTAGCCGCCAGCTTAGGCGTATTACTCGCGATGCATTGGCCGGTGGCTTTACTGACGCTGGGGGCTTTTGGCATCTCGATCGCCATCACCCGCATTGTCTCGATCAGCTCTATTTTGGGAGCCATGGCGGTCACGCTTTTCATGTTTGCCTATCAGCAACCACTGGCTTATGGCATTTTCACCTTAATTGGCGGCGCTTATGTAATTTGGCTGCACCGTGCCAATGTCGAAAGACTGCTAGCGGGCACTGAACCACAGATCGGTCAGCCCCCCGTAAAATCATCAGAACAGGTTAATTCCTGAGAGATTGCGATCATTGTGATTTATTAGTTACATTTATTAACAGTAATTCTCTGATCAACGTAAAATCTGTTGTTGCCATGCCTGATACTCTCACCAAGCTCGCCTACCAAAATCTTCAGCAAGGCAAAAACTACCTCAGCTTTGCACACAAAACCCTAGCCAACCAAATCTGGAAGATAGTTGTACCCAACGATCGCCCGACGATTCCGGTACCTCCCAACCTGATTCCTCTATTGCAGCAGCGCGTCAATGACATGTTGGCGATCGATTGGCAAGATGCCGCAGATGGAGTGTATCCCCAAAGCTTGCTGTTTGACGAACCTTGGTTAGACTACTTGCTGCAATATCCCTTGCTATGGTTAGACACCCCCAGTATTTGGAAAAGAGTCGATCGGAAGAAATATCAGGATTTTGACAGTTCGATCGACACCACCAACTACCCTGATTATTACGTTCAGAATTTTCATCACCAAACCGATGGCTACCTCAGTGATGCTTCGGCCAATCTCTACGATTTACAAGTTGGGATTTTGTTTGGGGGAGCCGCTGATGCCATGCGTCGTCGCGTATTAGCACCGCTTAAAACCAGCTTAAAAAATTTCCCAGCGGTGCCAGCTAAACAAATCCGCATTTTAGATGCCGCCTGTGGCACTGCTCGTACCCTGCAAGCGATTCGCACCATGCTCCCCCAAGCCTCATTATTTGGTGTCGATCTCTCTGCGGCTTATCTGCGCAAAGCCAGCCAAGCACTCTCCCAAATACCGGGCGAATTACCACAGCTGATCCAGGGCAACATCGAAGAATTGCCCTACATCGATAATTACTTCCATGCCATTACCTGCGTCTTTACGTTCCATGAACTGCCCCCAGCAGCGCGGCAAAAAGCGATCGAAGAGTGTTTCCGAGTCTTAAAACCCGGTGGCACTTTGATTATTTGTGACTCCATTCAAGTGCATGATTCTCCAGAATTTGAACCAATTATGACCGCTTTTCAGACAACTTTCCATGAGCCTTATTATCAAAGCTACATGCAAGATAATTTAATCGATCGACTCACCAACGCTGGATTTGGCTCTATACAACCTAGCCAGGTTCACTTTATGAGCAAATATTTAATTGCTACTAAAGTGGCATAGAAATCAGTAGCCAAAAATTTTCGTTACGACTTATCCATAAAGCCGTAGAAAAAGATTTAGATTAGTGACGTAGCACAAGTTTTCAAATTCATGACCCCAAATATTACGAACCCTCTTGCCTCGGGCGCAGATCATGAATCTGCCGCAGAATTGCTGGATGTCCAGTATATTGATGTGATCGAAACTGTGATTGGGAGCCTAGATCCCACCAAAACAGCCATGGTCAGCCATGACCAGAACGGCTACGTATGGAAATTCACCTACGGTAGCGTAGAGGTTTTTGTCCAACTCACTGGAAAAACCGATGATGATGTGTTGACTATATGGTCATACATCCTAAATTTACCAACACAGCATCAGCCAGAGTTAATGCAAAAACTACTGCAAATGAACTGGGAAAGTACCTTAGAAGCAAGATTTGCAATCGTCGATACTCAGGTTGTGGTGATGTCTACCCGCACCGTCGCTGAATTATCACCAGGGGAAATTTCACGGGCAATCACCCTAGTGGCGAATGTAGCTGATGACAATGACGACGAACTAAAAGCCGCCTTTCCAGGAATTTAGCAATATCTGGGCAATATCAAAAAGGAAGAAGTGATATTAATGTCACTTCTTCCTTAAGCTTTATTTAATTAATCAGACCTAAACTGCTACAGCGGAAACTGCTGAACGCAAAACCTTACCATTTTCATCAACAATCACTCGATCGATCTTCGCGCCCAAGTTGCGCAGTTTTTGTTCGATGTTTTCATAACCGCGATCGAGATGGTGTAAACCTTCCACCGTAGTCATTCCTTCCGCAAACAAACCAGCAATCACTAGAGCCGCCGAAGCTCTTAAGTCCGTAGCCATTACCGTCGCCCCAGTAAGTTTTTCTACACCCTGGATAATGGCCTTGTTACCTTGCACCTGGATATTGGCACCCATCCGTTGGAGTTCTGCCACATGTTGCAGACGATTTTCAAAGACCGTCTCCGTAATCACACTATTCCCAGCCGAAATGGCTAGTAGAGCCATAAACTGAGCTTGCATATCAGTCGGGAAATCTGGGTAAGGCAAGGTTTCAATACTCACCCCAGAGAGACTCTTGGGCGGTAATACTCGCATCCGAGAACCCTCCGTGACCACTTCCACCCCAATTTCAGCCAACTTCGCAATTGCCGCTGACAAATGCAGAGGCACTACTGGAAAAAGGCTGATCTCAGAACGCATCATCGCCCCAGCCACCAAAAAGGTTGCAGCTTCCACTCGATCAGGAATCACATCATACTCAGTGCTATGTAGCTTTTCCACACCCTGAATGACAATGCGCTCAGTACCAGCCCCCACAATCTTGGCACCCATTGAAATACAGAAATTAGCCAAATCCACCACTTCTGGCTCTTTAGCGGCATTATCAATGATTGTTTCGCCATCAGCTAAAGTCGCCGCCATCATTAAGGTCTCGGTGGCGCCGACGCTGGGGTAATCTAAATAAATTTTGGCACCTTGAAGCCGCCCATTAGGGCTAGTCGCTTTAGCATGAACCTCGCCATGCTTAATTTCCACGGTGGCACCCAGAGCTTGCAAACCTTTGATATGTATTTTTACTGGTCGATCGCCGATCGAACAGCCCCCCGGCAGAGGAACCTGGGCTTCCCCTTGACGAGCTAAGATGGGACCCACCGCAAAAAAGGCTGCCCGCAGCTTAGAAACCAACTCATAAGGGGCACTAAAACCAGTTACCACCCGCGCATCAAAATCGATCGTATTACCTTGGCGCTTAACTTTAATTCCCAAGGATTCAATGATTTGGCACATCTTACCCACATCAGCCAAAGCGGGAATATTATTAATACGACAATCCCCATTGCACAGAACCGCTCCGGCCATTAGTACTAAAGCCGAATTCTTCGCGCCACTGATTTGTACTTCCCCTGCTAGAGGATGCTGGCCCCAAATATGTAGAACAGACTTTTCGGTAGGTGAGGCCATAGATTTATAAGTTAGGCTATTAATGGGTTTGTCTTTCATTCAGAATATAACAGCGGCTGAATTTTAATAATTCGGACTAAATTCTACAAGAAAGTTGATTTGCAGTATTGGTTTTGGACGTGTCGTATTCTATTACAATCGCTTTGCCGCTGAATAAGTTGTCAAATGTAATACTTTTTGTTGATAACTAGTATACCTAGATGTTAAAAAGAAAATATCTTTATTTCATCGATACTCAGTAAAATCACGTAGTTTACAACATTAAACAACCAAAACACTATAAAACTTCTCGATTGAGATATTTACGTAGTACAGTCGGCACCACCACGGTACCATCGGGTTGCTGATAGTTCTCCAAAACTGCTGCCATAGTGCGACCCACAGCCAATCCAGAACCATTTAAGGTATGGACAAACTGTGTACCTTTTTTGCCAGCTTCTTTGTAGCGAATATCTGCCCGTCGAGCTTGAAAATCGTAGAAATTCGAGCAGCTAGAAATCTCTCGATATTTGCCAGCCGACGGCAACCAAACTTCTAAGTCATAACACTTAGCTGCACTGAACCCAATGTCGCCAGTACAGAGTTCAACCACTCGGTATGGTAGCTGTAAAGATTGAAGAATTGCTTCGGCATTTTGAACTAACTTTTGATGTTCATGCTCGGAAGTTTCTGGAAGTACAAACTTTACCAACTCAATTTTGTTGAATTGATGTAGTCGAATTAAACCTCTGGTGTCACGGCCATAACTACCCGCTTCTCGCCGAAAACAAGGGGTATAGGCACAATGGTAAATTGGCAATTGGCTTAGGTCTAGAATTTCGCCGCGATAGAGATTAGTTACCGGGACTTCGGCAGTGGGAGTTAACCACAGGTCGTCATTCTCGCATTTAAAGCTTTCTTCGCCAAACTTCGGCAATTGACCAGTAGCCGTTAGCGAAGCAGTATTTACCAATACTGGTGGGCTAATTTCGGTATAGCCCGCCTGGATCTGCTGATCGAGCATAAAGCTGATCAAGGCTCTCTCCAGGGCAGCCCCTGCCCCAATCAGGGTCACAAAGCGAGCCTGGGCGACTTTGGTACTACGCTCAAAGTTTAATATGCCGAGTTTGTCGCCGATTTCCCAGTGGGGCAACAGCTGGTCACTACTTTTGGGAATCAGTTCGTCGCCCCAGCGGCGGACTTCTACATTTTGCTCTTCGCTGGCACCATCAGGGGTACTGGAGCTAGGCAGATTAGGCAATTGCAGCAAGATGGTTTCCATCTGCTGCTTAATCCCCCGTTCTTGGGGTTCTAGCTCGGATAACTGGGCTTTTACTTGGTTGCCTTCTTCTTTAAGGCTAATAATTTCCGGACTGGTGGGGGCAATACCAGATCGCATCAGCTCGCCGACAGTCTTGCCAATTTCGTTACTACGCGCTTGCAATTCACTGCGTCGCAGTTCGATCGATCGCTGCTGTTGATCCAATTCTACTAGTGGCTGCAAATTGTGATCACCATGGCGGCGATCCAGTTGAGCTTGCACAGCAGTGGGGTTTTCCCTGATTTTTTTGATATCTAACATGACTAACCAGTCTTTTTTCCTCGCCAAGCTCTTATCCTAGCCTGACTTTAGGCTATTCCATTGCTTCTATGGATAAATTCTTGGAAAGATTCTAAAATTTTTCGTTGGCGATCGCCTGCTCCGGCCATCAAGTCATGTCCATCTTCTTTCACCCACATAGATAAAAACCAAGGCAATCAGGAGTGTTGACCAGCCGACTTGTCGATCGAACAATGATTGAAGTGCCAAGAAAGTCATGATCTTTAACAACCTAAGCTTTCGCTAGTATCAACTCCGGTCTGAGAGTTGGTACCAGAGGCATTCGCACAGAGTAATTTGACCTGGGACCTGTCGATAATCGCATTGGTAAAATCGGCACCAGCAATTTTGGTGCCATAAAAGCGCGATCTAGTCATAATGGCTTCCGCCAATACAGCATCTGTCAGATCAGCGTTATCTAGAGTTACTTGATCCAGCAAAGCGCCAGTGAGGTTGGCACCATGCAAATTGGCCTCCAGCAGCACACCCTTGGTAAAAATGGCATTGGTCAAGTCCGCTTTACTAAAATCTACACCGCGCATTTCCGCCGCCAAAAACACACCGCCGACCAATTTATTCCCGGCAAAATCTCGCCCCTTTAAGTCGATGTGGCTGTAATTCTGTAGTGCCGCAGCGGCTGGCGCGGTGGCTAACACCAAAAACAAACACAATCCAGCGAAAACTTTTCCGATTTTTTGCTTCCAGGTCATCAGTTAATCCAGCTTCTCAAAGGATGAAACATTGAAGACTTTGCCAATCATGGCGGCTGTCATCGCATCATCATCGATCGCACCGGAGACTTTCACCTTCAGGCCAATATGGCGCAAATCACGCGGACAGTCTAGCAACTCATAGGTGGTGCCATCGGTGGCTATTAAAGCCCAGGCTCCCATCCCAATATCTTTCTTTTCGATTGTGCCAGTAACCGTTACCATTAAGCTTCTACCTCAGATTTCACTGCAAATCGAGCAATCCAAAAACAGAGCAGGGCGTTGATCGCCAGAAAGGCTCTAGCGAACATGCTATCACCCATCATCCACACCTGCGGAGCATAGACCGCATTCACGGCTAGACAAGACGCTGCCCCGAGACTGAGTCCGATCGCGAACTGTTTGCCGAACTTATTGGACCAAAGCAGCACCAAGGCCACCGCTGGCAAGACCACACTGGCAAATAACGGATTCAAAATACCATTACCGGCGATCGCATTGCCCAATTCTGGCAAGGAACTACCCAAAACCCGAAAAGGAGCCTGAGGCAAGTCAAAGATATATAAGCCCCGCAGGAAGAATAAACCACTACTACCAGCCACCAGACCGCTAGATAAAGCCATTGTCCAGGAGAAAGGAAAGAGGTTGCGCACCAAGAAAGCAAATAGGTAAGAACCAACCACCATCAAAATCTTGGGTAACAGCGCTACCGCTCCCCCATCAAACCAAAAACGCAGATTGAGGTAGCCATTTTGATTGAGCCACTTGAAGAAATCATTAAAGGTAATTTGACCTTTCCCAGCCATCTGCACCGCCGCCGCCGCATCTAACTGGCCAGAACCATAATGGTTGAGGGGGTCATTGGCGATCGATCGCACGGAGTTTTGCAATACTTGTACCACCGCCTCTGGTTCCTTAATCCCCACCGATTTAATTAAAGCCGCCACCCCGGCCACATGGGGAGCCGCCATACTGGTACCTTGCAAGCCGGTTATTTGAGCTGGTCCCCCATCGGGATCGATCGTTTCTTGCCAGATCTTGCTGCCGTGACCACCACCGGGCGCGGCAATGTCTACCCCCGCCCCAAAGTTAGAAAATTCCGCTTTCTCGCCTTTGGCATCAAAAGCCGCTACTCCCAATACATGGTTGTAACGAGCCGGATAGGAAGCGGAGTTCTGATTTTCGTTACCCGCTGCCGCGATAATTACCACCCCTTTGCTGTAGGCATAGTCGATGGCTTCTTTCATGAGGGAGCTTTCGCCACCGCCACCAAGACTCATATTAATCACATCCGCGCCATTATCCGCCGCAAACTTAATCGCTTCCGCAATATCGGTAATAGTGCCACCACCGCTGGCCGACAGCACTTTCAAAGGCATAATCTTGGATTCGTAGGCTACTCCGGCTACGCCATAACCATTATTAGTAGACTGGGCAACGGTACCAGCAACGTGGGTACCGTGACCATTATCATCATCAGCAGCAGCGCGATTATTAACAAAATCATAGCCAGCCACAAATTCAGTTTTTTCTAAATCGGCTACCCGACTTACGCCAGTATCAATGATCGCCACTGTGGCACCAGCGCCCCGATTATTTTCCCAGGCTTGCTCGGCATTAATATTGTGCAAATGCCACTGCTTACTGTATTCCGGGTCGTTGGGAGCGACGGAGCTGCGGTAAATAAAATTGGGTTCGATCGATTCCACATCTTTAAATAAATCCGGGTCTTGCCGTTTCAATTTATCTAGAGTGGAGCGGTCGCCTTTGATGGTGAAGAGATGATCTTTTTGAGAAAATTCACTGTTGAGTTGCGGCTGTAAACCAAACTTGTCCTGAAGCTGCCGCACCTGCGCCTCAATTTCCACCGCCGGAATATCTTCGCGGAAATCGATCGCTAGAGAATCAAATTCCCCTTTGGTGGCTAAACCTTGAAAGTTGGCCAAGGCCACACCAATGCCCACAATAAACAGGCCGCACCAGAACAAGAATTTACGCATGATCGCTAGTTACAGTGAATATATCCCTTAGCATAGCTCAAGAAATCTCGATCGATCCCGAGCAGAACCACACCAAAAGAATTTTTTGGTAAATTGATATTGAGTTTGGCTGAAGGGAAAATTATTTGCAAGGTTAAAGGAACCAGATTCTGGTTCCTCTAACCCAAACTAAATTCAACCAGATGATTTACTCCCAGTAGCTTTAGTCGAAGCCTTCTTCGTAGTCTTTTTCGCCGCCGCAGTTTTAGTCGCCGTCGCCTTCTTAGCAGCACCAGCCTTCGCCGGAGCCTTCTTCGTAGTCTTAGCAGCAGCCTTAGAGCTACCGCGCTTCTTCTTCGCTGGCTCCTTATCAGCCAACAACTTCACCGCCACCTCCAACGTCACCGACTCCACCGTCTCACCCTCCGGAATCCCCACATTAACCTTGCCATGCTTAATGTAATTACCATAAGGACCAGCATAGATGTTCACCGGTTCACTATCAGCCGGATGGGCACCCAACTGCCGAATCGGCTCCCGAGATTTGCCCCCCCGCGTCGCCTTCGGTTCCGCCAAAATCGCCAAAGCTCGATCGACTGTAATGGTCAACACATCATCACCAACTTTGATCGATCGATACTCCTTCCCGTCTTTGCCTTGATCATGCAAAATATACGGACCAAAGCGACCCAAAGAAGCCGACAACTTGCCGCCAGTCTCCGGATGAACCCCTAAGCTGCGCGGTAAGGCGAGCAAGCCCACGGCCAGTTCCACCGTCACATCTTCCATCTTCACCCCCTTCGGCAAGGAGCTTTGCTTGGGCTTTTTACCGTCTTCGGTTTTTTCGCCAAGCTGCACATAAGGCCCGTAAGGTCCGAGTTTGGCATAAATGGGTTCGCCAGTTTCCGGGTGATGACCCAAAACATCCAGGTCACCACTTTTTTGCTTAAGTAGCAGCTCAATGGTTTCCGGAGCCAAATCTGCCGGAGTTAAATCATTGGGAATCGAAGCATTGCCCTGCTCCGATTCAATGTAAGCCCCAAATTTACCAATCTTAATCTTCACATCCAGATTATCTAGAGTGATCGTCCGAGCAGTTGTCGCATCAATTTGGGCTTCTTTTTCTTTAACCTGGGTTTCTAGACCAGTCTCTCCCAAATAAAATTTCTGCAGGTAGGGCAACCACTTGGTACCGCCAGTCGAAATATCATCCAGAGTTTGCTCCATGCGGGCGGTAAAGCCCACATCCACCAAATCCTCAAAATGATTTTCCAGCAGTGCGGTGACGGCAAAAGCCGTGAAAGTCGGCACTAAGGCATTACTTTGCTGCTGCACATAGCCTCGATCGATAATCGTCCCGATGATGCTGGCG
This sequence comes from uncultured bacterium, assembly GCA_964247085.1. Taxonomy (GTDB): domain Bacteria; phylum Cyanobacteriota; class Cyanobacteriia; order Cyanobacteriales; family Chamaesiphonaceae; genus JAAFHZ01. The sequence goes on along the minus strand of CAXTSX010000008.1, from coordinate 74,620 downwards.
TAGGTACTAGGACGGCCAATTCCTTCACTCTCCAGCATTTTGACCAAAGATGCTTCGGTATAGCGCGCCGGAGGTTGGGTTTGGTGATCGATCGCCTCTAACTTTTGGCAACTGGGTTGGTCACCTTTTTTCATACTAGGCAAAATAATTTCTTGATCCTCGATCGCCGCGTTGGGATCATCGGAACCTTCCACATAAGCCCGCAAGTAACCCGGAAAATCAATCCGTTTGCCACTAGCCCGAAAACCGGCATTCTCGACCTTAATATCCACAATCACCTGAGTTTGACGGGCATCGGCCATCTGACAAGCCACCGTCCGCTTCCAGATCATGTCGTACAAAGCCAGCTCTCGATCGCTTAAACCAGTTTGTTTGGGAGTCACAAAAGTACTACCCGCTGGCCGAATCGCCTCATGCGCTTCCTGCGCCCCCTTCGACTTGGTGGTGTATTGGCGTGGTTGGGGACTGAGATACTCCGCACCATACATCTGTTCTACACAGCTGCGCGAAGCAGCGATCGCCTCCGCCGACAAATGTACCGAATCCGTCCGCATGTAAGTGATGTAGCCCTGTTCATAGAGTTTCTGAGCAGTGCGCATCGTATCCCGCGCCGACAAGCGCAATTTCCGGTTGGATTCCTGCTGCATCGTCGAAGTGGTAAAAGGTGGAGCCGGTTTTCTGGTGACTGGTTTTTCCTCCAGCGCCGCCACCGTCCAAACTCGATCGCGAATCGCCGTTTTTAAAGCCTCCGCTGCTGCTCCATCTAACAGACGCACATTTTTACCAGCCAACAATTGGCCAGTATTCGGGTCAAAATCAGCCCCAGTAGCTACCCGCACGCCATCAACTGTAATTAACTTGGCCTCAAACTGACTTTTAGCCTGCTGCAGGAGCGCTTTCAAGTCCCAATACTCAGCAGTTTTGAAAGCCCGACGCTGTCTTTCTTTATTGACTACTAACCTTACGGCTACCGACTGTACCCGACCAGCTGACAGCCCAAAGGATACTTTTTTCCACAGCAATGGCGATACGGTATAGCCCACCAACCGATCTAAAATCCGGCGGGTTTCCTGGGCATGAACCACATCTTCGTCGATCTCTCGACAATTTTTCAGGGCTTTTTGAATGGCCTCTTTAGTGATTTCGTGAAACACCATCCGTTTAGCTGGCACCTTGGGTTTCAGCAATTGCAACAGGTGCCAACTGATACTTTCACCCTCCCGATCTTCGTCCGTGGCCAGAATCAATTCATCAGCATTCTTCAGTGCCGCTTTTAGCTCCTGCACAATTTTCTTTTTATCTTTGGGAATTACGTACAGCGGCTCAAAATTTTCGGCCACATTGATGCCCAAATTCGACCATTTTTCTCCTTTAAATTCGGCAGGAATTTCCGCCGAAGAAGAAGGCAAATCACGAACATGCCCCATGGATGCCTTTACAGCGTAGCCGCTTGGCAAAAATTTACTAATAGTCCGCGCTTTGGTGGGGGACTCGACGATTACAAGAGTAGTCATAGGAGCTAAAAACTAGCAGAGTGCTAATGAGTCAAGTTCGAGCAAATCTCGTCAATTGTCAAGGGGTAATGGAACATATCTACATTTGAAGCATCAATGATCTATAGAAATGACCCAATCTATCAAATAGAGTTTACACAGGCTGTTACTCTATACTAAAATTGGGGCAAGTTGATTTAAAGCACTGCCATTAGCGTTTATGATGACTGCATAATTGACAGAGTTGTCACCGATCATGGCTTGGCAATCACAGTATTCTAACCTCTAAGACTTGTTCAAAAATTCCCAGTGAATCATGAGAAAACTGTTACTGACATTACTTTCAATGCCAACAGTTGTAGGTCTTTTCCTGCCACTAACCATCAGCCATGCTAATGCAGCTGAACCAAATAAGCAACAACCTGGCCAATTTTGCCTCACTGAACATGGCAAAGTTTACTGTGTGCGCCAGGCTCGTCCCAATGCGGCCAAACTCCAGCAAGCTAAAGCTATTACTAGCAATTACGAGCAAGGACTAGTTTTTACTGACGCTCAGAGTGATGCCGCTATTGCTAAGTTCGGATGCGACTGCCCAGCTTGTATCCGTGCAATCAAAGGAATTCAAGCCTTTACCGCTGGTTAGTCTAGCCTGTTCAGTGCTCAGGTGATTGTGCTATCGCCGAAGTTATCCTCTAGCACCAAAACCGAAAGCCCAGTAACGATACTGGGCTTTTGTCATCAATCTGCAATTTTACATTACTTGAAATTATGACTGCTGAACTACGAGCGCAGCTAACTGAATCGATCGATGAAGCCGAACTTAACTGGCTCAAGCCCCACATTCAAAAAGATACGGTGATTGTGGTGAATGATGGTCTAGATTTAGTGGACGTGGGTGTAGCGATCGCCACCGACAACACCATCGCTGTGCAACGATGGGTCGGCGAACAACTCATCACCAAACCATCAGAGCAAGATTTAGCCCGCTGGAACAGCCAACCAGATCAGAAATTTCAAGCCATCATCGTCCAGCCCTACGTCTTAGTTCAAACTATGGCTAGTCCAGCCTAGGACAAAATCTCACAACACCTAAAGACCCACAATACCTAAAGATTAGAGCGTTTGTACTCTTTAACTAAGCTGCCGCCAGTATGACCAGTCAGCAGCCAAAGAACGGCTCTGGCTCCATCGATCGCCACCTTACTGACCGGCTCGTCCGGTCGATCGCTTTTCACACTGACTGGTTTCACGGCAATGCCCCGACTGCCAAAAATAATTTCGCCAATTAGTCTCGATCGATTCATGTGATAGTCCGACGTTACCAAATAGACACTTTTAATGTTGGCTGCTTGTAGCTTATCAACCATCGAGGTGAAATTAGTGATGGTATCAGTAGCCTGGTAGTCCAGTGTTAAGCGTTGTAAATTAACTGATTCTTTCCCAAAAACGCCCTTCGCATAATCCTGCGGGGTACCCCCTGATACCCAAATGGGGATATTCGGATGCTTAGCCGCCAGCTTAGCCGCCACTGGTTCACGTTTAATGCCCCCACCCAGAACAAAAATGGCCTCTGGCTCTAGCCAGCTATTCTGCCATTCTCGATAGACGAACCATAACGGTCCACCCAAAATACTTGCTAGCAACAGGAACTTTACCCACAAATTTTTGCGCGGCGGTTGGCGATGAGCCGATCGAGTTTTTCTAAAAACTTTTCGTGAAGACAAAATACAAGAAAATCTAAATTTGTACTACAAACAGGGCTAAGAATATATTACAACTGCCAGGCTTAAAATCATCCAACTAAGTTCGCAAACCAGCCTAACACAGGTTTATAGGGCAATTGACACCACGAAAATTATATTTTCATGTCAGATAAAAGATTTTCATGATACAATCTTGTATCTGGCGATGTGTCAATTTTTCAAAGGCTAACTGTGGCTAATATTAAGTCTGCAATCAAACGTGTCGAAATCGGCGAGCGCAATCGCCTCCGTAACAAATCCTTCAAGTCCATGGTCAGGACATTAATGAAAAGCTACTTCACTGCAGTAGAACAGTACAAGGCTGAACCAAATCCAGCTGCGCTGGCCGAAGTTCAGACCAAAATGTCTATTGCTTATAGCAAAATCGATAAAGCTGTCCAAAAGGGCGTTTTACACAAAAACAATGGGGCTCACAAAAAAGCCCGTTTAGCTAGTGCTCTAAAGTTAGCAGCCTAGCTTCAACCATCAGCAGCGGGGGATTCAGCCGAATGCCCTCAGTGGTCGTTCATCAACTGTACGCCGCTAAGAACTAATGCAGCTAATTGATACCCATGTTCATATCAACTTCGAGAACTTCCAAGCAGATCTCGAAGTGATTTGTAGTCAATGGCGACAAGCTGGAGTTATCCAGCTTGTCCATGCTTGTGTTCATCCCGAACAATTTCCGGACATGCAACGTTTGGCTGACCAAATTCCGGAGCTGTCGCTAGCGATCGGTCTACACCCCCTGGAGGCCGGCAAGTGGCGACCAGAGATGGTTGACCAAATTCGCGCACATGCTACTGGTGACCAACGAGTGGTAGCGATCGGCGAGATGGGATTAGATTTTTATAAGTCTGAACTGTCTGACCAGCAAATTACTGCTTTCATCAGTCAAATTTCCATCGCTCGGGAGCTGAATTTACCAATCATCATTCACTGTCGCGATGCCGCCGTTACCATGCGGAAAATTATCAGTGATTTGTGGCATGACCACGGTGCAGTGCCCGGGGTCATGCACTGCTGGGCTGGTAACCCAGAAGAAACCCAGTGGTTCTTAGACCTGGGTTTTCACATTAGCTTCAGTGGAGTCGTCACCTTCAAGAACGCTAAACAAATTCATGCTGCTGCCCAAATGGTGCCAGCCGATCGGCTGCTCATTGAAACAGATTGTCCGTTTCTAGCACCTGTCCCCCATCGCGGTCAGCGAAATGAACCAGCCTATGTCAGTCATGTAGCCAACCGTCTCGCAGAACTACGGTCAGTATCGGTGGAAGAAATTGCCACTACTACGACGAGTAATGCCCAACGGCTATTTAATTTACCAAAGTTGACTTGAAGCCCAAGTCATATCCCTAAATTCAGCACCAGAAAGCCCATCCAGAGGATAAGAATGAGTAATCAAATTGTTACGGCATCCAACTACATGTTGCCCGACTTAGTAGAGATCCAGCGTTCTAGCTTTCGGTGGTTTCTCGACGAAGGATTAATTGAAGAACTGGATAGTTTCTCACCAATTACTGACTACACGGGAAAACTAGAGCTGCGATTTTTAGGGAAAGATTACAAGCTCAAGCGACCGAAATATGATGTCAATGAAGCAAAGCGGCGGGATGCTAGCTACGCGGTGCAAATGTATGTGCCTACCCAGCTAATCAATAAGGAAACCCGCGAAATCAGCCAGATGGACGTGTTCATTGGCGATTTACCTCTCATGACCGATCGCGGTACCTTCATTATCAACGGTGCCGAACGAGTAATTGTCAACCAGATCGTGCGCTCCCCAGGGGTTTATTACAAGTCCGAACTAGATAAAAATGGCCGCCGGACTTATAGTGCTTCCCTGATCCCCAACCGGGGCGCTTGGCTGAAGTTTGAGACCGATAAAAATGACATTGTATGGGTGCGCATCGACAAAACCCGTAAGCTATCAGCGCAGGTGCTCTTAAAAGCATTGGGTCTGTCCGACAACGAGATTTTGGATGCCCTTCGTCACCCCGAATTCTTCCAAAAGACGATCGCCAAAGAAGGTAATCCCAGCGAAGAAGAAGCCCTGATGGAGCTGTACCGGAAACTGCGTCCCGGCGAGCCTCCGACAGTGACTGGCGGCCAGCAACTCTTGGATTCCCGCTTTTTTGATCCCAAGCGCTATGACTTGGGCAAAGTCGGTCGGTATAAACTGAATCGCAAGCTGCGGCTGAATACGCCAGATGCCACGCGAGTACTAACTCCACAAGATATTTTGGCGGTGATCGACTACCTGGTAAACCTGGAATTTGATATCGGCCACACCGACGACATCGATCACCTAGGTAACCGCCGAATTCGATCGGTTGGCGAACTCCTGCAGAACCAAATCCGGGTCGGCTTAAGTCGCTTAGAAAGAATTATCCGGGAACGGATGACAGTATCAGAGACCAGTACCCTGACTCCGGCTAGTTTGGTCAATCCCAAGCCCTTAGTTGCTGCCATTAAAGAATTTTTTGGCTCCTCGCAACTCTCCCAGTTTATGGATCAAACCAATCCTCTGGCCGAGTTAACTCACAAACGGCGACTCTCAGCCTTAGGCCCAGGTGGTTTGACCAGAGAAAGAGCGGGCTTCGCTGTGCGAGATATTCACGCTTCGCACTACGGTCGGATTTGTCCGATCGAAACGCCAGAAGGACCAAACGCTGGTCTAATCGGTTCTTTGGCTACCCACGCCCGGGTGAACCAGTATGGCTTTATTGAAACGCCGTTTCTACCCGTAGTAAATGGCCAAGTCCTGCGCGACCAAGAACCCCAATACATGACCGCCGATCAAGAAGATGATCTGCGGGTGGCACCAGGGGATATTCCCACCGATGCCGAGGGCTATATTTTGGGCGAAACCGTGGCAGTCCGCTATCGTCACGAGTTTACTACCACTCCGCCGGATCAGGTAGATTACATTGCGATCTCACCGGTACAGATTATTTCGGTAGCCACATCGTTGATTCCATTCTTGGAACATGATGATGCCAACCGGGCATTGATGGGTTCTAACATGCAGCGGCAGGCAGTGCCCTTGCTCAAACCGGAGCGCCCGCTGGTGGGCACTGGCTTAGAAGTGCAAGCGGCTCGTGACTCCGGTATGGTCATTGTGTCCAGAACAGCTGGCCATGTTTCCTATGCTGATGCCGAAACAATTATCGTCACCGATCCCGAAGGCGAGCTGCATTCTTACAACCTACAGCGCTACCATCGATCGAACCAAGATACCTGTCTGAATCAGCGTCCCTTGGTGAACATCAACGAACGAGTCCAGGTGGGACAAGTCCTGGCTGATGGCTCGGCCACCGAAGGCGGGGAACTCGCCCTCGGCCAAAACATCACCGTGGCCTACATGCCCTGGGAAGGATACAACTATGAAGATGCCATCCTGATCAGCGAAAAGCTAGTATCGCAAGATTTCTACACCAGTATCCACATCGAAAAGTTTGAAATTGAAGCCCGCCAAACTAAACTAGGCCCAGAAGAAATCACTCGGGAAATCCCTAACGTCAGTGAAGATTCCGTCCGTCAGCTAGATGAAACCGGGATCATCCGCAAGGGTGCCTGGGTAGAATCTGGAGACATTTTAGTGGGCAAGGTCACCCCCAAAGGCGAATCAGACCAGCCACCAGAAGAAAAACTACTGCGGGCAATCTTCGGCGAAAAAGCGCGGGATGTGCGCGATAACTCCCTCCGGGTACCCAACGGGGAAAAAGGCCGGGTAGTAGATGTCCGGGTATTTACCCGCGAACAGGGCGACGAGCTACCTCCCGGAGCCAATATGGTAGTGCGGATTTATGTAGCGCAAAAGCGCAAAATCCAGGTCGGCGACAAAATGGCCGGTCGGCACGGAAACAAGGGCATTATCTCCAAGATTCTACCGATCGAAGATATGCCTTACCTATCCGATGGTACTCCCGTCGAGATTGTTTTAAATCCCCTGGGTGTGCCATCGCGGATGAACGTCGGCCAGGTCATGGAATGTATGCTCGGTTGGGCTGGTCACCACTTAGGGGTGCGGTTTAAGGTCACTCCTTTTGATGAGATGTACCACAAAGAAGCTTCCCGACTCACTATCTACAGCAAGCTATTAGAAGCTGCTGAAGAAAATGAAAAACCCTGGTTATTTGACCCCGAGGAACCTGGAAAAACAACAGTCTACGATGGTCGGACTGGTGAAGCATTCGATCGACCCATTACCGTCGGTAAAGCATACATGCTGAAACTGGTGCATTTGGTGGATGACAAAATTCACGCTCGTTCTACTGGACCTTACTCCCTGGTTACGCAACAACCCTTGGGTGGTAAAGCTCAACAGGGTGGTCAGCGGTTTGGAGAAATGGAAGTTTGGGCATTGGAAGCCTTCGGTGCCGCCTATACTCTCCAAGAGTTGCTCACGGTCAAGTCCGATGACATGCAAGGACGGAATGATGCCTTGAATGCGATCGTCAAAGGAAAATCAATTCCTAGTCCGGGTACTCCAGAATCCTTCAAGGTACTGATGCGCGAGCTGCAATCCCTCGGTTTGGATATTGCGGTACATAAGGTGGAAGTAGATCCTGATGGTGACAGTCGCGATGTGGAAGTAGACCTCATGGCCGATGTCATCACCCGCCGAGCACCTTCTCGTCCGACTTACGAATCTTTTGCTAAAGAAGAGGTGGATACCGACGGTAACTAGCTGCAATCTAGTTGGAATGTTCTTGCTGTCTTACCAAATTCTTACGAACCATGCGCCAAAAAATTGAGACCAAATTTGACTACGTAAAGATTGCGATCGCTTCACCAGAGCGGATCAAGGAATGGGGCGAACGGACACTCCCCAACGGGACGTTGGTCGGCGAAGTCACCAAACCCGAAACAATTAACTACCGGACACTCAAGCCAGAAATGGATGGCCTATTCTGCGAACGGATCTTTGGTCCGGCCAAAGACTGGGAATGTCACTGTGGCAAATACAAGCGAGTACGCCATCGGGGCATCGTCTGCGAACGTTGTGGTGTAGAAGTCACCGAGTCGCGGGTACGTCGGCACCGCATGGGCTACATCAAGTTGGCGGCACCGGTTTCCCATGTTTGGTACCTAAAAGGCATCCCCAGCTATCTCAGTATCTTGTTGGATATGCCCCTGCGCGATGTCGAGCAAATCGTCTACTTCAACGCCTATGTGGTACTCTCCCCCGGCACCGCCGAAGATCTTACCTACAAGCAACTCCTGACCGAAGAACAGTGGCTGGAAGTAGAAGAAAAATTCTACAGCGAAGACTCCATCTTAGAAGGCGTGGAAGTGGGCATTGGAGCGGAGGCTGTCCAACGACTACTCCAAGATCTGCAAATGGAGACTGAGGCCGAAAGCCTCCGCGAGCAGATTTCCGGAGCCAAAGGCCAAAAGCGTGCCAAACTCATTAAACGTTTAAGGGTCGTAGATAACTTTGTAGCCACTGGCAGTCAGCCAGATTGGATGATTCTGAGTTACATCCCAGTAATTCCACCGGATCTGCGCCCGATGGTGCAGCTGGATGGTGGTCGCTTTGCGACTTCCGACTTGAATGACCTATACCGCCGAGTGATTAACCGCAACAATCGTCTGGCTCGGTTACAAGAAATTCTGGCACCGGAAATCATTGTCCGTAACGAAAAACGGATGCTCCAAGAAGCAGTGGATGCCCTGATCGACAATGGTCGCCGGGGACGTACCGTAGTTGGAGCCAACAATCGCGCCCTCAAATCTCTATCCGACATTATTGAAGGGAAACAGGGTCGTTTCCGGCAAAACTTGCTCGGTAAACGGGTGGACTATTCCGGTCGATCGGTGATCGTCGTTGGTCCTAACCTGAAAATTCACCAGTGCGGTTTGCCTCGGGAAATGGCGATCGAACTCTTTCAACCCTTCGTCATTCAGCGCTTGATCAAAAATAGTTTGGTCAACAACATCAAAGCGGCAAAAAAACTCATTCAACGCGGTGACCCTACTGTTTGGGATGTTTTAGAAGAAGTAATTGCTGGTCACCCAGTAATGCTCAACCGGGCACCAACCTTGCACCGACTTGGCATTCAAGCCTTTGAACCAATTTTGGTAGAAGGCCGCGCCATCCAACTGCATCCGTTGGTTTGTCCAGCCTTTAACGCCGACTTTGACGGTGACCAAATGGCTGTCCACATTCCGCTGTCATTGGAAGCCCAAGCCGAAGCCCGCCTGCTGATGCTGGCCAGTAACAATATTCTTTCCCCAGCAACTGGCTTGCCGATCGTCGCTCCTTCCCAGGATATGGTTCTGGGCTGCTACTACCTCACCGCCAAAGATCCATCGCTGGCCTCTACCGCCCATCGGAAGTTTGCCAATTTAGACGATGCTGTCCGAGCCTATGATCGAGGTGATATCACCATTCATGATTTCATCTGGGTGAGGTATGACGGCGAAATGGAATCCGATGAGCCAGAAAAGGAACCGCTGGAAGTCCAAGACCATGGCGATGGCACTAGAACCGAGATTTTCAAATACCGCCGTCGCCGCATGACCGATGAAGGCGAACAACTCGGTCAAATGATCTTTACCACCCCTGGCCGGATTATTTATAACCAAACCATTCAAGAAGTCTTGATGGGCTAAGTCCAAGTATAGGGTGGCGCTGAGGCCAACTCAGCCCCCGCCCTGGCCGCACTAACTCCTACCTATTTATAAGCGCCATGACTGAAGAGCAAAAAAGACCCGTCCTTCCTTTTAACAACCGCATGGTTGACAAAGGCCAGCTCAAAAAACTGATCTCCTGGTCTTATCGTTACTACGGGACTGCTCGGACTGCCCAGATTGCCGATCGGTTAAAAGAATTGGGCTTCCACTTTGCCACCCGCGCCGGGGTATCAATCAGTATCGACGACCTGAAAATCCCTGAAGAAAAGCGGGATATGCTGGAAGAGGCCGAAGAAACTATTCGCGCTACCGAAACCCGCTATACCAAGGGCGAAATCACCGAGGTCGAGCGTTTCCAAAAAGTTATTGACACCTGGAATGCTACTTCCGAATCACTGAAAGATCGAGTCGTCACTAACTTTAGAGAAAATTATCCGTTGAACTCCGTCTACATGATGGCCTTCTCGGGAGCGCGGGGGAACCTCTCTCAAGTACGGCAGCTGGTAGGAATGCGGGGACTGATGTCCAATCCCCAAGGGGAAATTATTGACTTACCTATTAAAACCAACTTCCGGGAAGGTTTGACGGTAACTGAATACATTATTTCGTCCTATGGTGCCCGGAAAGGTCTGGTAGATACCGCCTTGCGGACAGCGGATTCTGGCTATCTCACCCGCCGTTTGGTGGATGTGGCTCAAGATGTGATTGTGCGCGAAAAAGACTGCGGCACTACTCGTGGCGTTTTTGTGCGGCCCATGATGGATGGGGAACGCACCTTAATCCCGATTGGCGATCGACTATTTGGTCGGATCTTAGCCGCCCCGGTGCATCACCCCAAAACCAAAGAAATGTTGGGCGATCGCAATGACGAACTAGATGAAGCCCTGATCAAGAAAATCAGCGATGCGAACTTACAAGAAGTTTATGTGCGCTCACCGCTGACCTGTGAAGCCGCCCGATCGATCTGTCAGACTTGCTATGGCTGGAGTTTAGCCTACGTAAAAATGGTGGATCTAGGGGAAGCTGTCGGGATTATTGCTGCTCAGTCTATCGGCGAACCTGGTACCCAGCTCACCATGCGGACTTTCCACACTGGTGGGGTATTTACTGGCGAAGTAGAAAAACAACTACGTGCTAAGGTCGATGGCACCATTCGTTACGGCACCCTGCGCACCCGCTCGATGCGGACTCGCCACGGGGACGATCGAGAACAGGTCGAAGCCAACGGCGAATTCTATTTGGAACCCAGCGGCAAGGGCAAAAAACAAACTTTCTCACTGACGGTTGGTTCCACGCTGCTGATTGCCGATGGCACTGAAGTCAAAGCTGGCGACATGCTAGCCGAGGTAGCTCTGGCCAAGGGTCGGCGTTCCACTGAAAAAGCTACTAAAGACGTAGCGACAGATCTAGCAGGTGAAGTCCTATTTGCCGACATTACCCCTGAAGAAAAAACCGATCGCCAGGGTAATACTACCCGGATCGCCCAAAAGGGTGGTCTAGTTTGGGTGCTATCCGGTGAAGTTTACAACCTCCCACCTGGAGCCGAACCAGCCATTCAAAATGGTGAACCGGTAGCTCTAGATGGCATGTTAGCCGAGACCAAACTCATCTCCGTCAATGGTGGGGTAGTTCGTCTACGTGGAGAGCGAGAAATTGATATTATCACCGCTTCCGTGTCTCTTGATGATGCCACTGTCACAGTCGAAAGTAGCGGCAGTCGTGATCGATATGTCGTAGCGACAGCCCAAGGTCAACGTTTTCACCTGATCGCCCCACCGGGTACCAAGGTGCTGAACCAAACTCCGATCGCCGAACTCATCGACGATCAATACCGCACTCGTACTGGCGGCATTATTAAATATGCCGACATCGAAGTGCAAAAGAAAGGCAAAGCCAAGCAGGGCTACGAAGTAGTCAAAGGCGGTACAATTCTGTGGGTGCCAGAAGAATCTCATGAAGTCAACAAAGACATCACTCTGCTGAACGTCGAAGACGGTCAGTACGTGGAAGCTGGTACCGAAGTTGTTAAAGATATCTTCTGTGCCACCAGCGGGATTGTCGAAATCGTCCAGAAAAACGATATTCTGCGCGAAATCACCATTAAACCTGGTGAATTGTTCTTACTCGATGATCCAGAAACTGGTCAATCAGTCACTGGTACTCTGGTGAATCCTGGCCAAAAACCAGTCCCCGAACTGGCCGAAGTAACCGAGATGCGCTACTTAGAGTATGTCGAAACCCCCGATGGATCGGCTTTACTATTGCGACCAGTGGTAGAGTACCAGGTACCTGACGAACCCAATATGCCATCCCAGGCATCGATCAATAAGTCCGGCGGTGCTAGTTCGATCGAACTCCGAGCCGTCCAGCGCGTCCCTTACAAAGACGGGGAGCGGGTCAAGTCGGTAGATGGTGTAGAACTACTCCGCACCCAACTAGTACTAGAAATGGAAGGTGAAACCTCTGCTGCCACCCAGTTAGCCGCAGACATTGAGCTGGTACCCGACGAAGACAACCCAGATGTGAGCCGTTTGCAACTGGTGATCTTGGAATCCTTAGTCATTCGGCGCGATACCGCTGCCGATCCGCTGGGTGGTAGTACCTACACTGAACCATTAGTGACCGATGGCCAGCAGATTGCGCCCGGCGCCGTAGTCGCTCGTACCGAAATTCGCTGTAAACACCCCGGTGAAGTGCGCGGCATTCGGGAGGGAGAAGAACTAGTTCGTCGCGTACTAGTCATTCGCGATCTCGATCGGATCACCGTTGACACGGCTGGTGAAACAGCCCATGTCAAAGTCGGTCAATTAATCGTAGCTGGCAGCGAAATTGCTGTGGGTATTTCCACACCCGAATCTGGTCAAGTACTAGAAATCGGGCAAGATGGCATCGTCCTACGGCTAGCCCGTCCCTACCGAGTATCGCCTGGTGCCATCTTACACATTGACAACGGCGACTTAGTCCAACGGGGCGACAATCTAGTGTTATTAGTATTTGAACGAGCCAAGACCGGAGATATTATCCAAGGTCTGCCCCGGATTGAAGAACTACTAGAAGCACGTAAGCCCAAAGAAGCTTGTATTCTCTGCCGCCGGGATGGTTCTGCCACCGTTGTTTATAGCGATGATGGCGAACCCCTAGAAATCAAGGTGATCGAAGCTGGTGGCCTAGTAGCTGAATACCCCCTCGGCCCTGGTCAAAACATCATTGTGTCTGACGGTGAAGAAGTGACCGCTGGTCAACCGCTCACCGATGGCCCTTGTAACCCCCACGAGATCCTCGAAACCTTCTTTGAACATCACCGCGAGAGCCATGATGTTTACGAAGCTGCTCTCCTCGCCCTCCAAAAAGCCCAGTCTTTCTTGGTGAACGAAGTGCAGTCTGTGTACCAATCCCAAGGGGTAGACATCTCCGACAAACACATTGAAGTAATCGTCCGGCAGATGACTTCTAAGGTCAGAATCGATGACGGCGGCGACACCACCATGTTGCCAGGCGAACTCATCGAACTGCGCCAAGTAGAGCAGGTCAATGATGCCATGTCGATTACAGGTGCGGCACCAGCCGTTTATACCCCGATGTTGTTGGGAATTACCAAAGCATCGCTCAATACCGATAGCTTTATCTCCGCCGCCAGTTTCCAAGAAACCACTCGGGTGCTGACTGAAGCTGCGATCGAAGGTAAATCAGACTGGTTACGTGGTCTCAAAGAAAACGTGATCATCGGACGATTGATTCCAGCGGGTACTGGTTACAATGCCTACGAAGAATCAATGGCCAGCTTCGACAGCGATCTGGGCGCGGGAATGATGTACGGCTACGAAGGTAACTTGGTCGGTACCGACGAAGATATGATTCTGGATGATCAAAGCGCTCGTCGCTATGATTTTGATGAATCACCGGAGGGCTTCTCGATCTTCTCCACTGGCAAAGATGGCTTCAATGATGAAGACAACGTGCCCATGGGCGGACCAGTAGTCAGCGACGAAGTTGACGATGATTGGGAAAAAGCCAGCAACATTGATGAACCAGAGGAAGATGACTATAGCTAATCTGATACATAACCAGTAGTAGAAATCTAAAAAAATGGTAGAGGTGTCATCTCTACCATTTTTTATTAACCTAATTTTCAAGTCCAGGCCGGATCATCGTACAGGGCAATTACTATTTCTGGATGGCCAGCTGGCACCCCACTAATACAGGCACAGACCACATCTTGCCCCATAATTTCCACTTCACAAGCATGACAAGCACCAGATAGGCAACCAGTAGGTATCTCAATTCCAGCTCGCTGAGATACTTGTAAGAGTGGTTCGCCCACTTCCGCCATCACCGCGATATTATTAGGTATAAATTGTACTTTTACTGGCATTATAAATACTTAATTTGTGAACACAGTTAATAGTCGTAGAATTATGAAATCTTTATGACATTGCTACCAGTTGTAGCATTACTATACAATTACTTGATTAGTTAGGGTAGTACAATTCGATAAGTAAGTACATTCTGGCGCAGACTTAACTATCACAGCAAGGTTTTTTAGATATGAATTTGGCTGACGAAAATGTAGTTGTGGCACTAATTTTACGCTACGGGTTTGACCTGGGAGAGCAGTCGGCGTTGAGTATGGTGCGCTCTTGGAGCTGTAAATACGACCCCAGTTTTTTGTCCCTCGCTGTAGTGGAGTCTCTCCACCTGGGTCGATATAAGGCGGTGTCGATCGAACAAGTTTTAAATGGTTGGCAGCGGCGGGGCGAACCCGTTCCGCACTTTAGCGAGGAATTTGCTGACATGATCAGCGGCCCAGGAGTCTTAGCCCAGTTGACCATTGCTGATGATCAAGAAACTACCGCTGAGCCAGAACTGGAGTTGGAAAAAACCTTATTTTCAGCCAGTGAAATTGCCGAAGCACATCGATCGACGGAGCTTTTTGAGCTCAGCGATCCAGCTCTAGATGAAGGATTATTAGAAACACTGCCACCACAAAACCGTCTCACCACCGCCCTCCGCCAGGCATCACTCCATCTCACCCCCAGCAGTTATCCCCTAGCAACAACCCACCGATCGCAGGCTGACTGGCATCAAGCGGCCGAAACTGATGATGAGCCAACTTTGGCACCACCAGCCCAGGTTTCTCCGTTTTATTACAAACTCCGGGCGGTGGCAGCAGCAGCGCCAACTCGCCAAAAAAATAAAAGATAAATATCATCAGCCGGAAGCACCACCCATCCTAATTTCCGAGCAAAAAGAGGCTAAACTCCAACCAGCCGAGCTTTTTTGCACACTAGTGCGGAGGCGCAGATTAGGACTAGCAAACCAGATTCGTTCTTCAATCTGCGTCGATTGGTAAGACAGAAACAGAGTTACCGCCTCGTCTTCTCCGATCTGAAATTTCCCCAGAGGCATGGGCTGACCATTGGCCATCCATAGCAGTGACCCGGAAACAGAGTTAGCAGTAGGCTGAACGATCGGCATCAGTACAGTTGTAGTACTAGTCGGCACCGTATTTTTCGGGGCATTCCATTGTTGAGCTGTTTTAGAAGTTACTTGAATACCAGCCACCGCTGGACTACGATCAGCGGAGTGCTGTTGACGTAGCTGTAATAGCTGGGGATGATCAGCCGCTAACATTTCAATCAGAATATCGGAGCTACCATGTTCGGACTGTTGGTTGGTAAGTTGGTGGCTAGTACGCTGCGAGAACCATTTACCCGCACTCATTTCTAAAAACTCTTGAATAGTCATGAATATTAAAATACAAATATCAATTGTGTGAAAAATATCACCACTCACAATTTTAGAGCGGATCAGCCGTCCAGCACCAGGCGCAATTATTTAACATCCAATTTAGCCAAAGATAATAGCGCTGATTGAGCCACATTAGGGTTTTGATCTTTGGCTAAGTATTTCAAAGCTGCCTCACTTTTAGGAGATGGTAACTGCCCCAAGGATTCCGCTAAACGCTGCCGCACCAACCAATCCTCATGATCAGCAAAGCGCAGAATATGATCGATCGACTCTAAGGCTTTTATTTCACCCAAGGCGGCAATCGCGGCCTGAATAACCACCACTTCGGGGGCATCCAGAGCTTTAATTAGTACATCAAAAGCGCGGGGGTCTTTCAGATTCCCTAAAGCCACCGCTGCACTAAAGCGCACCAACCAATCAGTATCTTCATAAAAAGCCCGCACCAAACTATGGAAAGCGCGAGCATCTTCCAAATAACCTAGCGCACCAGCAGCATCGGCTCTAATGCCATAATCGGGATCATTTTCGAGTAAACTGACTAGAATTGGGTATGATTCAGCAGTAGCTTTAATTCCCAGTGCAAATACCGCCATCGATCGCAACTGCAAGTTTTCATCATTTAAAACTTTTTTGATGAGGGGAAAGGCTTCAGCAGCGGGAACTGCCCGGAGAGAAGCCAAGGCCACCATCCGATCCTTGGAATTTTCACTCTCCAATCTAAGAGATAATTCCACCAAGTCGTATTCGCCCATTTGTGTTACCGAACCTTTATCTATCAATAGTAACAATATTCTTTTTGTAGTTCTAGGCACATGTTGTTTCACCCCGAGCTAGTACAAGTTTGTGAGCTAACCATCCGACAGATCCGAGAAGTATTAGCTGTATATCACGTTTCTATTCAACGCTATTTGCCAGCCACCGGAGAATGGCAGCACCAATCGCCCACCGACAATGTCCCGCCCTTCTCTTTTTTGTCTTTGATTGATGGTTTGAGTGGAGAGCCACCCGCCGAAATCAGTGGTGAACTCACTGCCATCATGGGACAACGCCTCCGCGACCTAGAAATGGTTTCTTTTAACATCATTTCTAAGATTGGCCCCGTAGCAGTCAAGGGGAAATGTGTACTGCTGCCAATTAACTGCCAGAAATTGGTGTGGGGCAGAATTTGTATTATTGGCAATACCGAAATTTGGCAGCTGCGGGATTTTGATTGGCTCCAAGTGTTAGCCAAAGTATTAGGACAATCCATTTTTGCGATTTACCAGCTCCAGGTGCCGCAAGTTATTCAGAACCAGGCATCAAACGATAATCGCCCTGAATTCAATGAAGAGAATGAGGAGTCAGCAGAAATTCTTCATGCCCAGCTGACCGAACTAGTGCAACGAGATCAGCATAAAGACGAGTTTATCAGCAAGATTTCCCATGACCTGCGCGCCCCGCTGATGAACATGCGCATGGCACTAAAGATGCTCAAAATTAGTATCGATCAAGATCCAAATCTGGCAGAGCTATTTATTAATAAACGCACCCAGAACTATTGGAATATTTTGGAGGCAGAATGCGAGCGGGAGATTAGCATCGTCAATAATGTTTTAGATTTGCAAAAAATTGAAACCGGCAATGCTCAACTCCAAAGAAACGAAATTGATATGACCGATTGGCTGCGATCGATCGCCGAGCCCTATCAATCACGAGCAGCCAGCCACCAGCAAAAACTCCGCCTGCGGCTGCCCGAACAACCTTCCCCAGTAATCACCGATGAAGCTTACTTGCAGCGCATCATCTCCGAGCTGTTACACAATGCCTGTAAATACACCGCCAGCGGCCAAGAAATCGTCTGCGAGCTAGAATACCCGCCGCCGATGCTGAGTATGCGCGACCCCACCAATGCCGTACCCATTTATTTCACGGTTAGCAATCAGGCAATTGTCGATGCCGCTGACTTGCCCCACCTATTTGACAGGTTTTATCGGGTGCCAGCAGCAGATCATCATCGCCAGGGAGGTACAGGACTAGGATTATCACTAGTGCGCGATCTGATCGAGCAACTGCACGGCCAAATTACGGTACATAGCCGGGGCGGTTGGACAACTTTCACAGTGGCCTTACCACTATCACCACCGAATTAACAGTTACAATCTAGAACTAAGTATCATCTCCTAACTATGGAACTCCAGACCTTACAAGAAAGAGTACAGTTCATTGAAAACAAGCGCACCTGGTTGCGCCAGTTGCTAGCCGACCCCCAACAGGCACACTTGGCAGTAGATATTAATCAAGCATTGATTGAGCTGGAAGACTTAGCAGCAGAATTTGCCCGCACTTTCCCCGATGGAGTACCGACTAGTAATAATTAAAAAAAGATTTAATTTAATAAATACTTTTGAGTTGCTTCTTCGCTTCTTTTTGCAACCCCGCCGCAATTCTAAATAACTCCTGCCCAGAGTGCAAATACTCGTCGTTATAACAAGTTGTATAACGATTTAATTCTTCGATCGCATCCCCTAACCGACCCAGGCAGTAATAGATGCTAGAAGCAATTCCTGCCAAATTCGAGGGGTTGGGCAGGGAGTGGAAATGCTGCTCCGCTTTCTTCAGATGGCGCTGGCAGTCCAGTAAGTAAGCAGCAAAGTTACCGAGCAAATCATCATCAAAGGGATCAGCGGATAGTTCGATCAGTTTGGTTTTAAAAGGTTTGAGGATAGCAGTGATCGATCGATTCACCGGAGCATAAACCGAATTCAGCCAAATTTCAATTTCGCTATCAATATCGGGTGCCGCCCGCTGGTTTTTAGGGCGACGGCTAGCGCGGTTCTGAGCAATCCGTTCATCAATAGCTGCTGGGGCATCCCGCTGCAGCGATCGGTCATAATCTTGCTTGCGCAGCGGATCACTCAATACTTCGTAGGCGGCATTAATGAAAATCATTTGATCGATCGCCGCCCTAGATTGATTCAGATCAGGATGGTGCTGCTTAGCCAATTGCCGATAGGCTTGTTTAATCTCAGCCGTCGTCGCCCGGGGATTAATTTGGAGGGTTTGGTAATGCGTGTTACTCATTCAATCAAATAATCAAACTAATTCTTGATTTCAGGGTCTTGGAACAATGGCGTACTCAAATACCGCTCACCAAAACTAGGCTGAATCATCACAATCAGTTTACCTTGGTTTTCCGGACGTTGCCCCACCTTAATGGCCGCACACAACGCTGCTCCGCTGGAAATACCCGAGAGCAAACCTTCTTCCCGAGCCAAGCGACGGGCATAAGCGATCGATTCCTCATCACTGACCGTGATCACCTCATCAATTAGATCTACCCGGAGCACCTGGGGCACAAACCCCGCCCCAATTCCTTGAATCTTGTGCGGACCAGGTTTGCCACCCGACAAAACAGCGCTATTGGTCGGCTCCACCGCAATCACCTGTGCAGCAGGTTTGCGCTCTTTCAAGACTTCGCCTACCCCAGTAATCGTACCGCCAGTACCAACTCCCGCTACTAAAATATCGACTTGACCATCAGTATCTTGCCAAATTTCTTCAGCGGTGGTGCTGCGATGGATCGCCGGATTCGCTGGATTCCGAAACTGTTGCAACATGTAAGCATGAGGCGTTTTATCAACAATTTCCTGCGCCCGCCGAATGCAACCACTCATTCCTTCCATACCGGGCGTGAGTTCTAGTTCAGCCCCATAAGCTCGCAGCATCAATCGCCGCTCCATACTCATGGTTTCTGGCATGGTTAAAATCAAGCGATAGCCCTTCGCCGCTGCGGCCATCGCCAAAGCAATCCCTGTATTGCCAGAAGTTGGCTCAATCAAAATAGTTTTGCCGGGGGTAATCAAACCTTCCCGTTCCGCCGCCAAAATCATGTTCACCCCAATCCGGTCTTTCACTGAAGCCGAGGGATTCATACTTTCTAGCTTCACCACAATATCTGCTACACACCCCTCCGCCACCGGAATCCGTTGGAGCCTAACCAGCGGAGTGGAACCCACTAATTCAGTGACATTGTTAGCAATACGCATCGGTTTCACCAGTTCAAATCTCATTAATTATACTTGCAATTTAGTGCTGCTTGGCCAATGACTGTGCCAAATCTTTGCTAGAATAACTCAGGACTTTGCACGGTTGGCCGAGCGGTTTAGGCAACGAACTCATAATTCGTGCTAGACAGGTTCAACTCCTGTACCGTGCATTCCATATAGACCACGATTTAATTTTGATAATTAGCCAGGTATTCCTTGTCAGTTCCATCATCTGGTAATAAACCCCCGCTGGCGCTGGTGGAAACAGCTTTTCTGTCCAGTGCGGCTTGTCTGCTGTATCTCATAGACAACTATCTGTTGATGGGCAGGGCTTTTCTCAAGCCGTTTTTGGCACTGCCTTTAATTCTCATATATCTGCGTTGGGGTAAAAGAGCAGGCTGGATGTCGGTGGTGGTATCCAGCTTATTGCTATCGGTACTGATGGGACCCACTCGTAGTATCTTGTTCACCATTCCCCACGGTTTGCTCGGCATCCAATTAGGAGCTTTTTGGCGGCGGGGCATTGGTTGGGGACCGTCCATCTTCGTCGGTAGTATCCTCGACTCCCTGGGTTTCTTTTTTCGTTTTTGGCTCACCTCTATTCTGATAGGTGAAGATCTTTGGACTTACACGATCGCCAGAACTAGCGATATTTTAGGTTGGATCTTAGAGAAATTTGGCACCTTGGCAGAACCGAGTATCTGGGCTGTGCAGCTAGCAGCCATTGGCTTGCTATTTCTCAATAGCATGGTGTCATTACTCATTATTCATTTGGCCGCACTGCTGCTCTTTGACCGCATTGGTGGCCCGATTCCCCGTCCGCCAGCCTGGTTAGAAGAGGCTTTAGAAATCTAAAATAATCGCCACCCATAAATCTGGGTCTTTAGGTAGTTGATTAATATTCACACTCAAAATCACATTAGCGAGCAGTGGTTAGCCCGACATCGCCACCAACGCCCCCATTTTTGCTGTGTATTAGGTTTTACAGCCACAGGTCTATTGCCCCAAATTTCGGCGGCAGGTCTGACCCCGGTCGATCGACAGTTTACGGCTCTAGCTGATGGCGAATTCTTAGCCCTGGGAGTACAGCCCCATTATCAATATCCACTGCCTCCCTTACAGGCTGGAGTCTCCCCGGCGATTATCACTAGATCGATCCTCGCGGCCTTAGATATTCCAGTCACAATATTCAACGCTGGTCTCACCCACACCCCAACTTTTACCTGTGTAGATTTAGGCGGTCAACCCGCCCAATGCATCACTACTGGTCAAGCCTTACCCCTAGCTATAGTTCATCATTTGTGGCAGCAGGGTCTAGCTTGGGGCAAAAAGTTGGCGCAGGCTCTACCGGCGAAGTCTTATCTGGTCATCGGCGAATGTGTGGTAGGCGGCACGACCACAGCGCTGGCCGTCTTAACAGCTCTGGGGATTTCAGCTACGGGGAAAGTCAATAGCAGCCATGCCACCTGTAATCATGAACAAAAACTGGCCGTAGTCAATCAAGGTCTTCAGCAGCTGCCGGTTAACGCTGATCCCTGGCAAATCGTTGCTACCCTCGGCGATCCCATGCAGATCGTAGTGGCGGGCATGGCGATCGCTGCGAGTAATCATTGTGGAGTATTGCTGGCTGGCGGGACTCAAATGATGGCCGTATACGCTTTAATGCAGGCTCTAGCTAACCACGCCCATAATCAATACCAGCCGCAACAAATTGTAGTGGGTACCACTGGCTGGGTTGCTCAGGATCCTAGTGCTGATGCGATCGGACTTGCCCAGGAAATTTGTCCATTTCTATCGGCAAAACTACAATTTGGCCAATCGGTATATCCCCAAATGCGGGTATACGAGCAGGGATTTGTGAAAGAAGGCGTAGGTGCTGGGGGCAGTGCGATCGCCGCTGCCCTATACCAAAAATGGCACAGCCAGGATGTGGTGAATGCCACGGAAAGCTTATTACACCAAATTTCAACTAATTGAGACGTTGTGACAATAGTTGCTCTTCTAAAGCGGCGATCCGGCTGTAGGCCACTGTCAACTGCGCAGTCAAGCGTTGAATTTGGGATTGAGGAGATAGATAAAGTTCGGTGTGATGATGAGAAGCTTCTACCCCCTGATGATCCACCAGCACATCTTGATGAACTAACCAATCAGCCGAACTAGACACATCCACCACCGCAAAATCCGGCACCAGAGATCGATCGGCACCCGGTACAGCTGCGGGCGGCGGCAAATCTTGATCGATCGCTAGAGCAGCAATTTGCTCATCCCCAGCAGGTTCTGGCACTAGATGATGATGTAACCGATCCAAAATTTGGTAGACATCATCTACTTTGGTGGCCAGAATTTTAATTTGTTGTTCGACTGGTTGCATGGCTAAAAGCGGAATTACTGATTAACTGAACTAAATGGACGAATCAAGCTTGATTCAGTAATGCTGTTACTGATCCGGACAATTGTGGTAACGTGAAGAAGCATACTGCACAAGTAATGACGGGCTAATTTATCGATCGCCCACTGACAAGGTGAGGGACAAATGCTTGGTATTGAAGATTTTTTCGCGGCTTGTAGTGGTCTATGGAAGACCGAAAGAATTTACCACTACCCTCTAGAGGGCGAGGTGGAACGCTCCTATACAGAATTTAAAGTACAATTACTCACTTCGGTAGAAAAGCACCAAATTTCTTCAGCTTTCATTCCTTCAGAATTTTTTAAGGAAGCTAGTAATAGCGATCGAGCTTACGGTTTTGCTATTTCTTTTGAAACCCTTTCCGAAACTGGTGAAGAAGTAGCCATGCGTCTAAAAGCTCTATTTATTCCCGATGATTTTCTCACCTACCCGGAGCGCTTACCCCAAGATGCTACTGCGCCCGGATCGCCCTTAGCCGCTGAGCTACCCCACACCGAAGAAGTAATTAAAGGATTTTATTTACGAGATGAAGGCTACTCCGAATCCGGAGCAATTACTGGCAGGTTCACTTATTTACCCAGTCGGCAAACATTAGAAATGACCACTTACTACAGCCAGTCAGTGGCAGTAGATCAAATGCGTCTGATGTCTCCCCAGCTACGATTGCGCACGATTGTCACTTACCAACGCCCGGCACCAGGAGTGGTTCCATCGGTGATCAACTTGGTGGGTTTTGGCATGGAACGACGCGAGGATTAAGATGAAACGTCGCCATCTGCTCCAGTCCCTGGGAATTTTAAGCTTAGAACCATTACTTTTTGGTTGTCAGTCGCCCCCAGCCGATCAATTAAAAATTCAATTTCTCAAACAATCTTTGCCAGCGCTGTTGATCCCAGAATTTCGGCAACTGGTGAAAGGTGATTTGAATGCCAGTACCATTGCTCAACTAGCTGACAGCCTCACATTACTGCAAAAATGGAGTCAGCCAACCCAGATCGATCGCAGTTGGCGGTTGCCCTGGCAATCACCCCCTAACAACTCCGCCGCTAATTTGATTACTTTGGGTGATACCTGGCTATCCACAGCGATCGAGCAAAAACTGATCAAACCGCTAAATCCCAGCAAAATTCCGGCTTGGTCGCAACTAGACAGTAAATGGCAAAAACTTGTCACCAAGTCCGGTCAAGTTTGGGGAGTACCATATCGCTGGGGGAGCGTGGTGTTGCTCTATCGGCGTGACAAATTTCGGCAAGCCGGCCTGGCCGCCCCTACGGACTGGTCAGATTTGTGGCGACCAGAACTAACAGGTCAAATTTCCCTCCTGAACCAGAGCCAAGAGGTTATTGGTCTGACTCTCAAGCAGTTGGGGCACTCCTACAACAAAGATCCGCAAACTGTGCCGGAATTGCCCACCAAACTGCGTCAATTGCACCAACAAGTAGCTTTGTACAATTCTGACGATTATCTGTCCCCACTACTCACTGGTGATACTTGGCTGACGATGGCCTGGTCTCATGACGTAGCTGATGTAATGGGCAAATATTCTTATCTGGGGCTGGCCATACCCCAATCTGGTACTTCCCTATGGGCGGATCTCTGGGTACAGCCCCAATCTGCTCAATCAATCACTAAAAATTCGACCATTGAGCAGTGGATCGATTTTTGCTTGCAACCAAGCACCACGCGTAAAATTTCACTTTTTACCAATGCCTTGTCGCCAATGAACATCAGCCAATTTCCTCAGCAGTTAACCCCGGAAATGATCGCCCATTCAGGCTTAAACACTACGGTTTTCGCTAAAGGCGAATTTTTACAAACGCTCAACGCCAGTCAAACCCAATTCTATCAATCGTTGTGGAAATCAGCTCGCACCTGAGATGCTAGCTAGCGACGAGGTGATTTATTAACCCTTGGGGATTGCTTCCGCAAACAGCGCTCTAACAGCCTCGTCTGATAAGCGTACTGAAACCGCGCCGGATTGAGAATCAGTCGAAAAGTAGGGTGAAACAGCGGCTGGTTCAGAAAAGGCCAGAGCGGGAACTTAACTTTAGGAGATTGTTTCGAGGCCATAGGAAGGCGAGCAGTAAGGGGTGGTGAAATATCCGAGTCCATAGAGCAGATCTAGGCGGATCTCGATCGCAACTAAATATTGATGTAGATCACTATTCAATTTCCCATATATCAATGCTGCTGACATCGGCCATTTATGGCATTGCTTAGAAGCCCAAGTCCGCCAAGGCCAGTGGAGCCGCCGTCGCAATCTCCTCGTCGGTTTTAGCTGTCCAGTCTTCACAGCCAATTTCTTCATAAAATTTCTGATCGTAGGAGCGCGTTTTAACTACTACTGGCATCGGCACGGCGTGCCCCAAAATCAAAGCCTGTTGTTTGGAATCCATTTTGGCCAACACTGCCCGCAAGCCCTGCGCTCCAGACACCCCGGTAAAAATGGCATCAATGTCTTTTTCGTCATTGATCAAAGCGGTAATCCGGGTGCCGATCTGGGACATCACTTCTTTATCAATGCCCGAGGGACGCTGGTCAATCACCAATAGTGTGACAAAGTACTTGCGCATTTCCCGGGCGATCGTCCCAAAAATCGTACTCTTGACGATCGCCGGATCAAGAAAGCGGTGGGCTTCTTCGATCGTAATCATCAATTGCTGCGGTTTATCGATTTGACTTTTGGTTTGCAGATATTTTTCAGCTTTTTCAACGTAGCGCTCATGAATGCGCCGGGTGATCATATTAGTCACCAGCATGTAAGACAACATGTCGTTTTGGTTACCAAATTCGATCACTATATTTTTGCCCGCATCAATGTTTTGCAGCATTTGATCGATGTAGTTCTGACGAATGGACGGACGCAAGTATTTGAGCCTTTCCATCCGGAGGAGCTTGCGCTGGAGTGCCATGATCGAGCCCATGTGCCCTCTTTTTTCCTCACAGAAATTCTTGATATCCTCATTGGTCATAGCGATCAATTCTTCAATCCAGCCACCGCGAAACTCACCATATAAAATATTGGCACTGTCCAAGCTAGCCTCCGAAATATCTAGCTCTCGACTCACTAACCGGATATCTTCTACTTCAATCTGGCTATAGCTGAGGTAGAGTTCCTGGGCATCCCGAATACCCCGACGACGACTGGATTCGGGGTCAAGGGTGTACACAATCACTTCGTTGGGAAATAGCTGGCGTAGACCTTTAACCGTGCGAATATTTTTGCCTTCAGCGACAGCTTCCCAGCCGTACTCCGAGTGCATATCAAAAATTAAGTTAACAGCGGCTTTTTTCCGAATTACACCTGCTAATAACAACCGGGTCAGAAAAGATTTACCAGTACCAGATTTACCAAATACGCCGTTACTGCGCTCCACAAACCGATGCAGATCTAAACAGACTGGCACATCCATATCTAAAGGCTGTCCGATCGCAAAGTTACAGCGAGTGGGATCGTCTTCCCAGCCAAAGACCGATCGAAAGTCCTGTTCGCTGGCATCAAAGACTTCGCTGAAATGGCTAGGGATGGTTTTGACGGGCAGCAAATCGAGTTCGACACCAGTCTGAGCCTGATAGGAAGCCAGCGCGGCCTTGGTGCCATTATTTTCTAATGCTTCAGCTGCCCCTTTTTTGCCGTTGCCGTTAAACCCATTCTGGTTTTTGGTTTCGGACGGTCTGCCCAGCATTAGCATCGGCGCAAGGTTGACGGTGCCGAAAGTAGTACTGCCCGATAAAACATCTAGTAGAAAGTCGTCCTTGGGATCGGGAGGATGAACGAGGATGCGATCGCTAGTAGTACCTAAGGTTACATCAGTGAGCAAACAGAAAAAGTCGTATTTATGGCCATGCACCACCAGAAACTTACCGACCCGCATATCTTCGACAGAGATGCCGGGATAAAGTTTTACATCTAAGCCGCCAGTAAGGGAGCCTTGAATGACGGTACCGAGTGGTTTATACATAAGCAAAATCTTGGTAGCAGCTGCCCAACTTTTTTTTGGGTTTCGCGGCTCACCAGATATGGGGTTGAGGAGATTCTAACACTCTAC
The DNA here is from genome assembly GCA_964247085.1 of uncultured bacterium. Classification (GTDB taxonomy): domain Bacteria; phylum Cyanobacteriota; class Cyanobacteriia; order Cyanobacteriales; family Chamaesiphonaceae; genus JAAFHZ01. The sequence goes on along the minus strand of CAXTSX010000008.1, from coordinate 48,514 downwards.
TGGTAGCAATGTTCCACTTTACCTATGACTGACAGGCTCGTGTGGACAATTCACTTTATCTCAAGTAGTGGGATCTACACCCAACTCTCTAAGCTTCTGAGCCAGTCGTTGATTGGAGATGCGCTCTTGTTCAAGAGATATTTCTGCTTGCTCTGCCCGTTGCCGTTCTTGCGCCGTTTGTTGTTGTTCTTGCTCTATTTGTTCACTGCCCCATAGTAATAAATTGCCTGATTGATCCCACCAGCGCAGCCAAGGAGCAGTCATATCAGCTTTTTTACCCGGCCATACTCCTAAAAATAGGCCGATTTCTTCGATCCAGTAACGATGATGCTCGTCTGGTAACTGCTGTTCATATTTGTTATTGGTTAATCGATAAAAATCTAACTCGCCTGTTTTGGGGTGAAAAATCGCGTAAACGGACACTTGGAGAATTTGTTCGTGAAAGTACCATTTGCCATAGGGAAAGTGGGGATTGATGGAGTATTCGCCACCTTCGGTTTCGGAGATGAATTCCATGACGATCGCTGGAACATCACCTTCGGTGTGGGGGGGTATAGCTGCAGCGAATGGATTTATCTGGCAGGGGTGATGTCGATCGAACGTATATCCAGTCGGGTGCTTTGACGACGGTTTTGTCGCCGACGGTGGCGCAAAGGCCAAAATTGGAAGCAATCAGGCTAGATTCTAGGATTAATCCGGCCAGTTCTAGACATTCGCGCAGAGCTGCTGCTAGCAGAGGCTGGAGATTACTTTCCACGGGTTCTTCGGGTAGGATAAAGTCGGCTGGCAGTTTTTCCCAAGTGACTGGGGGTGATGAGTAGCGAAGTTGGATAGCTGTCATAGGCTGCCCTCAAATAATATGCAAATTTAGAACTGGGGGCATTAAGAACTCTCAACGCTTTTCTAACAGTGTAGCTCATCTGTTACAAACCCACTTTTTCATACAGATTTATACTGATAGGTTGGCCTGCAAATATAGCTGAATACAAATAAAGTTAGCTACTTCGATATTTCTTCCAGATTTTTTTAATCTGACGCTCCCAACGTAATGTACAAGGAACATAAGCCGATCTGTTAAAAACTTTTCTTTCAGAAATACGATCATTTACAATAAATGGTGGATGAGTAAGGGGGAAAAGCATTTCTTCTGTCAGTTGTTTTGCTAAAATATCCTTTAAATTATCTGTGTGAGTTGCATCCGCCCCAAAGCCAAGATTAGAAATCAAATTAATATTCGGAGTAATATTTAACCAATTATTAATTAAAGAAGCAAAGACCAATTGGTAATCCCAAGTATCAAAAACTCCGTCATATTGACAATCAAAAATACTCGTCCACGACTTTACTTCAATATCACTATTGAAAATATCTTGAAGCAAGCCAGCATCTCTAACCTGTGGCCAAGAGCTAATCCTAAAATCATAAGCCTCCCAAGTTCTACGCCATGTTGCCCATCCCCAAATATGAGGAATACTAGAATAATAGTAACTATCAGCAGTACGACGATAACCAAATAAAACATTATGTCCAGATATCATTCCAATTCGTTGATCGTCCCGATATCTATCTAGTAACTCTTCACAATATCTAAAAAAACTAGGATGCGGTAGACAGTCATCTTCTAATATTATCGCTTCTTCTACTAGGGAGAAAACCCAGTCTAAACCACTAGATACCCGATGCTTACAACCTAGGTTCTGATCAGCATAATTAGTAATCACTTTACATGGCCAATCAACTTGCTCAATAACAGCTCGTGCTGTCCTACATTTTTCCAAGTCATCAGATCGATTTTCTCTTGGTCCATCAGCAATAACTAGTAGCTGGGGAGGTCGAGCTTTTCTAATTTCAGCAAATACCTGAGCAGTAGTATCTGGACGATTGAAAATAATTAAAACTACTGGCGTCTTCATAATATTTTCAAGTGTTTAAAATGATAAAAGTAGGATCATGATTATTCATTTTATCTATTTCAGCGCATAAATTGTTGAATCAACTAATCACAAATAACTAGATTTTCATATACATTATAAGTCTCTTGGGCACATTTTTGCCAAGAGAATTCAGTTACTCTTTGCAGTCCTTGCCCAATTAATTTCTTGCTGGCCTCTTCAGAAAAAGCTACTGATTCTATAGCTGAAACAATATCTTCGGAACTATGAGGATCAAAATAGTAACCAGCTTCACCTACTACTTCAGGTATAGAAGCAGCATTACTACAAATAACGGGGCAACTCAACCGCATGGCTTCTAGTGGTGGTATTCCAAAACCTTCATATAAAGACGGATAGATAAAAGCATTAGCATTAGTATATAAATTAGCTAACAATCGATCATCACCTTTAAAGTGTAGTATCCTATTTTCTTTTATTTTTAGTCGATTTATTTCTGACTTTTCCATCCGGGAAAATTCATCACCACCGAAGCAAACTAATTTAAATTCATTAGAGATATTGGGACTACTGGCAAAAGCTTGAAGCAAAGTCTTGAAGTTTTTATAGTATCCACGCGCTCCTACATATAACAAGTAGGGAGTATTAACTACAGGCAAGTCCAAGGGATTATCAACTTTAGTCAAAGAGCAGCCTAGATGCACTACAGATACCTGCTCTGGATCGAGATTAATTATTTCTAGTAAGTCTTTTTTAGTGTTTTCAGAAATACAAATAATTTTATCAGCTCGTTTGATCGATCTTTTCTTGATATCGGCTACTTTTAATTCACTAGCATTCATTCCATTACTGAATTTTTCATGAATCATGTCATAGACTGTCAAAACAGTTTTGCAATTAGGTAAACTTAAGTCATGAGGATTGTAGTAAGTTTCATGCAAAATATCTGGAGAATTCTCACGAAACCAACGCTTACTAACATTTCTATTAATTACGCTGGTAATTCCTAATAGATCTTGTAATTTATCGTGTCTTTGGCCAACAACCATACCGAGTGGAGAATCTTTAATATATTGATTTTTATATAGAGGAGCGACAATATTCACTTCACAATCCTCGGACTGACTAATAAGTTTACTAACTTCATAAAAATATCGAGAGATCCCGCTGTATGGAGTTAAAGCAAAAGCTTGATAATCATATGCAATTTTAATACCCATAAATCTTATAAATAATCAAAGTTCTGTAGAATTTGTACTCATGGTGTTTTTGCAAGATAACAACATCATTACTTTTATTTAGGTTGTTAGAATTATTTTGTCTTGGGTCAGGATTTTCATCTAGTTTTTATCCAATTGCGACAAAATCGTAAAAATCTTACAATACTTATATCTGTTGAATTTAGATGATTCCATTTTTCTTTTTCAGAAAGAGCTGAATCAGCATCTTCTTTATTTATCTTTTTAAATACTGAATAACCATTGCGAACTGATTTATTTTGACTGATCAGAACATATTGAGAATCATCGATTAGCTGAAAATGATTTCTATAATTCTTAAAGGTAGTAATATCATCCAAAAGAATAAATTCACTTCCATAAACTTGCTGCAATTCGGCAGCACCAGTGAATTCTGAACCATCAATTAATACCAAGTCAAAATGCTCAATTTGATTATCTTGCTTTATTTTTTTAATTCCGTTGACAGTAGAAAACTCAGAATGTTTAATGTATTCAATATCTTGCTCTAACCATCCCAAGACTTGTTCCAAAGGATATTTTTTTAGCTTACTATCAACATTATTATAGAAATCAATAATTTCTTCTCGAGTTGGGAATTCTTCGATCGACACGGAAGATAAATTGTAGCACTTAACGAATTCTTCATGCTCATAACATTTGTTCAACTCTGCAAATCTAGTTTGTGAAACCTCCATGCAAAATAATGTTGGCTGGTTTGGATTCTCTCGCAAACCTTTTACAAATGCTTCGGTACTTCCAGCACCTGAAGATGAGCCAATTTCTAATGCTGTTTTAATATTTCCTTCTTTAGCAATTTTTTGAATAATTTTATATAGTTTATCATTTTTAATTTCGGGAGGAATGATAATCTCAAGTTGAGAACTGTTATTTTCACTATTCATGTAGATACTTTTAGTTTAATATTTTCAAAGCAAGACTACTTATCTAAAACTCAAAATTCATTCAAGATATTTCAAGTATTCCTGTATATTATTCATACAGAAATACTTGGGCAGACCAGATTATCCAGCTTATTCAGAGCTAATTCAAATCGATGCAAATCAATATAAATATTTTCTTTTTGAGGATGAATTCTTCTGATATTATTCGTCTTGCCAATTACATAATGATATTTAAGGCCAAGTACATTTGCGAGTATTTTAAAAGATGAATCATGATAATACTCAGAGAACAACTCACATATCAATGTATGTTGAGGACAGAATAAGATATTGCTAAATCCTGCTCCATGAGGCCCCAAAACAATCAATGCATTCGAGAATAATTCTATCTGATCTTTTACCAACATGTTTTCAAGATGGTATATTCCGTATCCTTTATTTTTTAAAATATCTACTATTTCATCTTCATTTTCAATCTTTCTATAATGTGCAGATGATCGACTTACATAAATTTTATTTTGTCCATGTTTTTTACTTTGCATCTTATCATGATATACATTTCCAATCCAACTAGGCAACCATTTTTTTTGATAATGCTTGTAGCATCGCATATCAATTAGATTCCAGTTATTGATAAATGATGGAACTATAATCGTATTAGCTTGAATTGTAGTATTCTCTTCTATTTTCAGTATTTTCTTTTTGTCAATCTCTAGAAATTCAATAAGCTCTTTCTGGAAAGAGAGATTATTAGATAAAATATAAAAATCCGGCTTGAATCGTGATTTTTTTAATAAATAAAAACGGCTTAGGCATTCAACTAGCCAGTGATTATAATTTTTTTCTAATCCAGATAAGGAAAGGTTTAGAACACTCCCATCAAGAATCTTAGGCTTGCTTAATTTATTTTTGTTTCTACCTATCCAAGGATTTATTTTCTGAGTGGTATATTCAGAAATCACTTCATCATCACTAGTAAAAACCTCCTCATTACCCACTACGCATTTAGCATTTGCAATACTCCTAACATGAAATGATGGTATGGCACATGTGTAAGCAGAAAAGTGTTTATTTTTTCGACCAAAAATATCTAATTTTTCTGGCAAATAAAAATCTGTCTCAGGATAAATTAATTCTTCTTCTATCATTTCCAGATCATTAATAGATACACCCTTGATTCTTGAGCTAGTCAAATTTTCAACAATTTTCTTGAACATATAGTATTTAAATTATTAACGAAAATTCAATAAGAATGCATCACACCTTAATCTAAAATAAATACTACAAATTAGTTCAGCAGAAGCACATCTACACCAAAAGACATCTCGACATAGTATATCATTATTCAAATACTATCCTTAAGATTTTTTCGCCTGATTACTAGACTAACTTCAAGATGCAAGCGACAATTACAATTTTAATTACACCAACATATTCGTTACTTCCAAACAGCAAAAATGCCCTGAAGTTGCAGCCAGATAGCAATTTTCGGCCATAGCCCAGGTTGTTTAACGACTTCTTGCCACATCTCCGCCAAAATCACTTTATTATTACTAGAAGCCCCACCACTACGGAAAATAGATAACACCCGCGCTGACAAACGAACCGATTCAGTTTTAAATTTGCTGATCAACATCACCGTATCAGAACTAACCCGATAATCTTCGTTAAAAATAATAGCGGCATTGATTTTTCCGACGAACCCCGAATGAGCCATCATCGTGCGCGAAACTTTTAAAAATAGACCGGAGTAAGTCACATTCTCAGCCAAGCTATTGCCAACAATATCAACTAAATCCTTCTCCACCTGGCCATTTTCTACATCTACTTTCAGGATACTACGCATGTGGTTATCCTGAAAATTGGCCATCGCCAAAAACTCTAAACAACGCGGCTCAAACAGAAGGTCATCAGCATTCAAGTGCAAAATATGACTGCCAGTAGCGAGTTTAGTCCCCTTATTCATCGCACTATAAATACCGTCATCTGCGGCACTAACCCAATAATTAATATAGCGATCGTACTTAGCAATTATTTCTAATGTTCGATCGATCGACCCGCCATCCACAATAATATATTCTAGATTTTCGTAAGACTGGTTAATCACTGACTGGATCGTCTGTTCCAGATACTTCTCGCCATTATAAACAACCGTCACAATCGAAATTAGTGGCAAGTCAGTATCAATATTTTTAAATAATCCTCTGGTACGCAAACCGCCCTGAGTCTGTTCAGCTACCGCCAGCATCGCCGGAAAAGATCGATCGATCGTCGGTACCCGGTCATTCAAATGAGTAGTAGTCGCATAATTCTCATGATGATCAACAATGGAAAGTAGTTCGATCGGCATCTCAAAAGGATGAGCATCCTGCGTATAAATATGGGTAATGCTTTGCCAAACCTTACCGATCAAAAAATGCGGAGGCAATACCTGGCTACCGACCCGGCTCATCCTCATCGCCGGAGCGCAAAGATAAATAATCAGCTTATGGCGTTGCGACTGTCGCTTAGCCAATAATAATTCCTCGGTCCAACCAAAATCGAACAGTTCTTGACGAAAGATATTCGGACTATTAGCCCAGCGCACGTCTATATCGTAAATTTTGTGAGCAGCCATGCCCACTAGCGAACAAATTCCCACCCAGCCCCTCATTTTCAGATCGGGATGTGGTTCGATCGACAAAATTTGCTCTAGCTGGGTCTCGGCATATTGACTGTTAATGAAAGTCAATATTTTCAAGGTATCTTTCATTTAACTAATCAGCGCTTCTTCATAAACATCAACAGTATTAGTTAGCATTCCCGACAAAGCAAATTTCTCTCGATATCTGGCATAGCCGCGTTTCCCAAAATCTGTCAGCAACACCGGGTCAGAAATTAATCGATCGATCCCCGCTGCTAAAGCCAGAGCATCCTGCGGCGGCACAATAAAACCAGTTTGGCCATCAGCCACCTGCTCCGGCATCCCACCCACATTAGTAGCCACAATCGCCTTCCCCATCGACATCGCCTCCGCACTAGCCAGCGGCAAAGCCTCTTGCAAAGAAGGTAAAACAAAAATGTCAAAGCAATACATTAAATTTTGGACATCCGGCAGATATCCAGCAAAAACTACCTGCTGACGAATACCCAGATCATCAGCAATTTGCGGCAGACTATCCCGCAGCTCCCCATCACCCGCAATTACCAACTTAATGTAGGGATGTCGATCGATCAAATGAGCCATCGCTTCTAGCAAATACGCCAAGCCCTTGGCTTCACTCAAACGCGCCACTGTACCAATCAAGAACTGGTCAGTCATCCCCAACGCTAACTCCTCCGAAAACTGATCAGCCTTGACCAGATCGATCCGTGGTTCCGCTACACCATTATAAATTAGCGTAGTTTTAGCAGCTCGCAGATGATTGACAGCCAACAAGTCTCGCTCCGACCTGGACACCACAATCACTCGATCGGCAAACCAGTTTCCAAAAATTGCCGCCAACCGATAACTCAACGGGCTTTGACTGCCATGATAACCATGCACCGTCAACACCACCGGCACCCCCGGTAAAAACATTTTCACCAACGAAGTCAGCTCATGAGCAGCATGAACATGCACCAAGTCGATCGATCTCTGCCGATGAATAACCAACAAAGAACGTCGAAATTGCCTCACCCCTACCCATAGATTCTCTTCCAGGCGGGGAAATTCTTGATGGTCAAATCCGGCTTGCCGAAAAGGAGCCGCGCCCCGCCCATCTGGAGCCAGCAGCGAGACATGATAATGCTGCTGGAGGCTATTCATTAAACTGAAAGCCTGTTTCTCGGTACCACCAAGTTCCAGATAGGGCAAAACAAACAAAATATGTTTCATGGCAGGACAGTCCTCCCCAGTTGAGAGTTTAATGATGGCCAGAACTTACCGGAAAAGTCTTCGATCGAGATTATGTCAATAAATCATAATATCTATATCTTAAATTAATAGACAAATATAATACCAACAACCGCCACCGATAGAAAATCCAGTAAACAGGCTAATCTTTCTCGTATAGTTTCATCACTTCCGTAATTGGCAACCGCGATCGAACAGCCAAATCCAACGAAGACACATGACCACGACCCAAATGATCCGCCGCCGCACAGCCAATCATCGCGGCATTATCCGTACAGTATTTCAGTGGCGGAAAAATCACCCGCCAGCCCTGAGCAGCTCCAGCCTCCTGCAAATGCTGGCGTAAGCAGCTATTCGCCGCCACCCCACCGCCCACTGTAATGGTGGTTAAGCCATAATCCAAAGCACAGTTGATGACTCTCTTCGTGAGCGCCCGCGCCACACTCTGCTGAAAACTCGCTGCGATATCGGCCACTGGCAACTCCGGCTCAGTCAGTTCTAACTTTTGCACCAACCGCAAAACCGCCGTCTTCACACCACTAAAACTAGAGTCATAACGGTGAAAGCCACCGGTGGGCAGCGAAACATTCCCTTCAGGTAAAGGATATTTATGAGGGTTGCCTTGAGTGGCTAGTCGATCGATCTCCGGTCCGCCGGGATAAGGTAGTTTCAGCAGCCGAGCTACTTTATCAAAAGCCTCGCCCGCCGCATCATCACGAGTTTCACCCAACTGTTCATAAACGCCACAATCTTGCACATGAATCAGACTGGTATGACCACCGGAAACCAGCAAACTTAAAAACGGCGGCTGCAAATCTGGCTCACTCAGATAGTTAGCATAAATATGACCTTCTAGGTGATGCACCCCAATTAAGGGTTTATTATGCAAAATTGCCAAAGTTTTAGCAGCCGTCATCCCAATCAGCAAAGCCCCCACCAAACCCGGCGCTGCCGTCACGGCCACCCCATCGATCGCCGACCAACCTAACCCAGACTCAGTCAGGGCTTGAGCGATCACATAATTCACCGTTTCCAAATGCTCGCGCGAAGCAATCTCGGGTACGACTCCGCCAAAAGGGGCATGAGTAGAGATTTGACTAGCCGTTACCTGACTCAGAACTTCACGTTTATTTACAATTGCCACCGAAGTTTCGTCACAACTTGTTTCAATCGATAAAACTGTTGGCATTAGCTGATAATTTATTGTCAGATGGTTCAGTACTATATTCACCATAGCTCAACTTTTAGCTGAGTTATTTGGGCATAGTGCCTATATCAAGATCAAAGCACCAATTGGTGCTTTGTACATAAAACTTTGTGTTTTGTTGCAAAAGGAAACAATCGCGATGCGAAAAATTTTAGGTATTATTTTTGCTGTCTGCCTGTGGTTCAACTTTGCGCCTTCAGTTAATGCTTCTGAAGTAGCTGGGTTAGTACCTTGCAGTGAGTCTAGCGCGTTTCAACAACGGGCGGCGACTGCACGGAACACTACATCAGACCCTGATTCGGGTAAAAAACGCTTTGAGCGTTATTCTCAAGCTCTTTGTGGTCCAGAAGGTCTGCCTCACCTGATCGTTGATGGTCGGCTCGATCGCGCTGGTGATTTCTTAATTCCTGGTGTGATGTTCCTATACATTGCCGGTTGGATTGGCTGGGTAGGCCGGGCTTACATCATCGCTGCTCGGAAGAGTGGTAAAGCTGAAGAAAAAGAAATCATCATCGATTTACCTTTGGCAGTTAGCTGCATGGCTCAAGGTCCCCTCTGGCCACTAGCCGCCTTTAAAGAGTTTGCTTCTGGCGAACTGATTGCTAAAGAATCAGAAATCACTGTTTCTCCCCGCTAGAAATAGTTATTGACTCACGACATCAATTCTGGAGAACCATTCATGGATCACTTCGTTAAATTTTTGAGCACTGCACCAGTAGTAGCCGCCCTGTGGATGACCTTCACTGCTGGGATTTTGATTGAATTCAATCGCTTCTTCCCCGATCTCCTCTTTCATCCTTTGTAGTGAAACGGTGATAAATAACGCTCAGGCGCTATTTATCACCATAATATTTAATCTTTATTAGAGAGGTTCCTAATGCCTAATCAAGTTGTAACTAATGTTGGCGACAGCCAAATCGGTAACTTAGCAACTCCGGTCAATGCCTCCGGTATTGTTAAAGCTTTTATCAGCAATTTACCTGCTTACCGTCAAGGTCTATCGGCACAGCGCCGGGGCTTAGAAGTAGGCATGGCACATGGCTATTTGCTAATTGGTCCTTTCACTTTGCTAGGTCCACAGCGGAACGGCGAACATGCCCATTTGTCCGGTTTGCTGGCAACTATTGGCTTGGTAGTAATTTTGACTGTTTGCTTATCACTGTACTCCAGTGTCATGCCTGCGCCTCCTTTAGCTAGTGTGACTGTTCCGAACATGCCTGCCGACCTCAAAGGTCAAGCGGGTTGGAATGAGTTTACTACTGGCTTTTTGATTGGTGGCATGGGCGGTGCGGGTTTTGGCTATGTATTATTGGCTAATATTCCTATGCTTAATAGTTTGGCTCCTTTTTAAAAGTTGTAGTCCAAATATCTTCCAATAGAGGCGTATGGCAATACGCCTCTAATTTTTTGGTATTTTGTTCCAGGGTCAAGAATATGCATCAATGATGATTATTAAGTTCTGTAGAAATACGATCGAACCAACAACGATTAAGCCTACTGTGAGAGACATAAATATTAGCAAAATTAAATACAGACTGTATCCGCAGGTAGTGCTCCGTTAGAAAATATTTAATCAAGAGCGCTGCTACCCGCAGATGTTGGTGAAAAAAACCAATCCTTGCCCCCCGCCGACCAAATTTGGGGAGTATCCATAGTCCTCCATCGGGGACTCCCGGGCAACCATTCGGAATCGCTGACTTCTGCTCATCCATTTCTCATCCTCCTAGAGGTTCAGTCATGAAAGCCAGCAGCAGCCGGATCTGTAACGTGGGCCTAGTTGGCCCCTATCTCAGTGGCAAAACGACATTACTAGAAAGCATTCTCGCCCTTACCCACAGTATTTCGCGCAAAGGACAAGTCAAAAACCGCAATACTGTGGGGGATAACATCCCGGAAGCCCGCGATCGACAGATGAGTGTCGAAATTACTGCGGCCACTGCTACCTACGAAGACGTGCAGTTCACTTTTATTGATTGCCCCGGTTCGATCGAATTCAGTCAAGAAACCTACAATGCTCTGACGGGTGTGGATATCGCTGTCATAGTCTGTGAGCCAGTGATTGAAAGAGCTTTGACTCTCTCTCCCCTATTTAAATTTTTAGACGACTGGGAAATCCCCCATTTAGTATTTGTCAACAAAATGGATCGATCGAACGTCGAATTCATTGATTTACTTCATGCTTTACAGCACGTTTCTAGCCGTCCCCTGATTGCCCATCAGTATCCCATTCAGCAAGGCACCGAACTGTTGGGATTCATCGATCTAGTGACCGAACAAGCCTATCACTATCAGTCTGGTAGCAACAAACCTGTTGCTTTTCCCGCTCATTTGCAGATTGCCGAAAAAGTAGCCCGCACCGAAATGCTAGAAGAACTAGCCAACTTTGATGACCACTTACTCGAGAAGTTATTAGACGAAATCGAACCTAGCTCCGCTGATATTATGCGCGACCTGCGCTTGGAATTGGGTGCCGATTTAGTAGTCCCGGTCTGTTTGGGTGAGACAGACAGAGACTATGGGGTGCTGTCGTTGCTGCAAGCCCTAGTGCGCGAAGCGCCCGATGCTAGTGCCACCGCCACCCGCCGCGATCTAAAACTTGGTGATGGGGTGATGGCACAGGTGCTCAAGACTTTCTATACCCTCCAAGGTGGCAAAATGTCGCTGGTGCGAGTCTGGCAAGGAATGTTGACCGATGGCATGACCCTTAATGGGATCAGGACTAGCGGTATTTATCGACTGCAAGGTCAACAGAGTCACAGCCTCCAGATGGCCCAGGCCGGTGAAATCGTGGCCTTAGGACGGCTAGAAGGGGTAAAGACTGGCACCACTCTCAGCAATCGACCCATCACACACGATTTACCGACAGCTACACCACTACCACCGGTCTATGCCCTAGCGATCGTCCCCAGCAACCGCAATCATGAAGTGAAACTCAGTGCAGCTTTGAGCAAAATCTGTGAAGAAGATCCGGCACTCCACTGGGAACAGCATGGCGACACCCACGAAGTCATTCTCTGGGGACAGGGCGAGATTCATTTGCAAGTGACGCTCGATCGACTGCGCCGCAAATATAACTTACCAATGCAAACTCATTTGCCCCAGATTGCCTACAAAGAAACCATCAGGCAACCCCTGGCCGACAGCCATGGTCGTTACAAACACCAGTCCGGCGGTCATGGACAGTTTGGAGATGTCTATTTAAATATCCAGCCGCTGCCCAGGGGAACAGGCTTTAGCTTCCAAGAAAAGATTGTCGGTGGTGCCGTGCCGAAGCAATATATTCCTGGTGTCGAAACTGGCGTGCGGGACTACCTCGCTCACGGCCCGCTGGGCTTCCCGGTGGTGGATTTGGCGGTGACCCTCACCAATGGTTCTTATCACGCTGTGGATAGTTCGGAGCAAGCCTTTAAAAATGCCGCCCGGTTGGCCATGACCGAAGGCATGCAGAAATGCCAGCCTACTTTATTGGAGCCGATCGAAACCATTCAAATCTCCGTTCCCGAAGAATTCACCGCCAAGGTTTTGCAACTAGTCAGCGGCCATCGTGGCCAAATCTTGGGCTACGATACCAAAGTGGGCTGGACTCGCTGGGATGTAGTGGATGCCTATCTGCCTCAAGCCGAAATGCAAAATTTTATTGTGGAGCTACGCTCTCTATCTTTGGGGGTCGGCTGCTTCACTTGGGCGGATCATCATCTGCAAGAAGTGCCGGAAAATATGATCGATCGGATCCTGACCCCGCCAGTTAGCACCTAGCTCTAAGCCGCTTGGGGATAAGCCTGCCACAGATCAGTGGTCTGGCGCAGGCTACTCCAATCACCATTACCCAAAATCAGATGGTCGAGGAGCGGAATATTCAACAATTCAGAACCAGCTAACAACTGTTTAGTCAAACTCAGATCCTCCGCACTGGGATCCAGGCTACCGCTGGGGTGATTGTGCGCCACAATTACCCGAGTGGCTCCTTGACGTAGCACTTCCCGAAAAATTTCTCGGGGTGGAGCAAGAGTCTCGGTGGCAGTGCCGATCGTAATAATGTGATTACCCAATAACCGATTTTTGACATCGAGTAACACCACTGCAAATTTTTCCTGCGTCATCCACATCAAGTCATGACTTAAAACCGCTGCTGCCGCCCCCGGACTATCAATAATTGTCTTTTCGCCCGGTTTAATTTGAAAAGTTCTTTTGCCTAGTTCAATGCCAGCCAAGATGGTAGCTGCTTTGGCCGGACCTACTCCGAGAATTGTGGTCAGCTCAGCCGGGGTAATTTCGCGCAACTTTTCGAGCGGATCGCGCTGGGACTGTCCTAATTGCGACAAAATATAGGTTCCTAACCCCACCGCAGACAGCTTACCCGGTCCTTGTCCGGTACCTAATAAGATCGCCATTAGCTCGGCGGTACTGAGTTGTTTGGCTCCATGCGATAGCAGCCTTTCCCGTGGTCTTTCATCCACTGGCATGTCCGTAATCCGCAGGCTGTAGGTCATAATCGACAATTCAAGAGATATTGCGATTATGGCCAACCAATTAGGCTAATGAGCAGGGCTAATTGGCGGAACAATTCCCATTGCGCACTAAGCCATCCGGCATTCGATCGCCCACCGCGCCAACTCCGTGCGGTTATTTAAGCCAGTCTTGCCCAACATATTGGAAACATGGCTTTCCACAGTTCTTTGACTGAGGCTCATCTGTTGGGCAATATCTTTATTGGCCAATCCTTTAGCTACTAGCTGCACCACCTTAACTTCCGTGGGCGTTAACTCCACTGACGGATTCACCTGAATCATCGTGTCATTGAGAGTCCCAGTATCGCCATGCTGAATCAATCGACCCGATTGTTTGAGTGAGGATTCCACCTGAGCCACCAATTCCTCTGGCTCAAAGGGCTTGACCATATAGACATCCGCGCCTAAGTTCAGACCCTTAATCCGATCTTGACTTTGACCCTTGGCCGATAAGAATAGTACCGGAATCCAACTAGCTTGATTTTGTTTACGCAGCTCTGCCACGAACCCATAGCCATCCATTTCCGGCATCATAATATCGCAGATGATCATATCCGGCAGTTCGCTAGCCAAAATCTCTAGTGCCTCTCGGCCATTTTCGGCGGTAACAACTTCGTATCCCCGAAACTCCAGATAGTCTTTGACTAACAAAATTAGATTGGGATCATCATCAACCAGCAACAATTTCTTTTGATTTTTGCTGTTAAACGCTTTCATGATTTTTGGGCTATCTTATCAACTAAGTTTGGCATTATCTGGCAGGCTTAAACCATGATGTGAAAATCACACACAAATCCACTAGGTAATTGTACGGTTTATTAAGTACACTGGAACACTTTGCTCCACTTATACATGATCAATATGAGCCAAAAGTGGCTGCTGAACAAAAGCATAGGCCGAAACAACTTGATTATTGAGAATATGTTCTTGGATAATTTGCTCAATCACTGCTGGGGTGGCGGAGTGGTACCAAACGCCATCGGGATAAACCACCATAATTGGCCCTTGCTGACAAACCCGCAAGCAGTTGGCTTTCGTGCGAAAAACACAACTGGGGCGATCGGATTGGGGCTGGACTAGCCCTAGTTCTTGCAATCTGTGCTTCAGATAGTCCCAAGAGATCAAACTAGCTGCTCGATCGATACATTTTGGTTTGCTGGCATCCGCACAAATTATAAGGTGTCTCTCAATCCGATCTAAGCCCAGAGACCGGACAGAGATTTGCAAATCGACTGATTCATCCTTTCTGGCCATCTTCAACCACCGCTTTTTGCGAAAATCCCCAAGCAAAAATTAAGGCAATAGCTACTACCATTACCCATTCTGGAGGTACGAGGCTGGGTTGCAGCGCTCTAGTTGCTAACCGAAGACCGACTAAACCCACCGTGGTATAGCCCGCATTCTCCAAGTTCACATATTCATCCAACCACCGAATAAATAAACCGGCCATAAAACGCAAAGTAATCACTCCGATCGTCCCTCCGGCCAATACTAACCAAGTATTACTGGAGATCGCTGTGGCGGTAGTCACACTATCCAAGGAAAAGGCTAAATCCGTGATCCCAATTAGCGGAATCACCTGCCACAGAGATGTATATTCGGTACTCTTGGAAACTTCAGTGCCATCCTCAGCGAGTTGATTGCTAAAGTGCTGGTAGACTAACCACAGTAAGTAAATTGCCCCCAAAAGCTGAAATTGCCAATATTGATTCACCCAGGTGGCGGTGAGAATGAGGGTCATTCGTAGAACATAAGCTACGACCAGTCCTAAATTCAGAGCTTGATCGCGGAGTTTTTCATCCTTAAGGTTTTGGGCGATCGCTGCCAGGGCAATGGCATTGTCAGCAGAGAGAACAGCTTCTAAGGCCACGAGAACCACCAGCAAAGCTGGGACTTCAGCTCCCACATGCCAGGGAGACTGCAAAATTTGATCTAGCATTAACGATTATTCAGGACAATTCTAGCTACTCCGAGTCTAACTTAACTATTGCAGGTTATTACAAAATCTTACTGAAAGCTCAAATTTGGTAGAAACAATGGAAGTATTAACTGTGTATGACCCATGGAGGAAAATCAACTAATGACTGATACTCAAGTTTATATTGCTTTAGCAGTAGCACTAATTCCTGGCATCTTAGCTTTGCGCCTGTCTACCGAACTTTATAAGTAACTAGACCATAAGTGTGACATAATTCACACTTCTTGTAGCATTGCAAAATACATGCTAGTCTGACCGGGGTAACTGTGAAGTGCCCTGTTTTATTGCATAGCCTCAAATTTTATTGATGATCTTGGGCAAATTAAATCATATGAGCGCTTTACCATCCCCTGTGCAGACGAAATCTTTAAAACAACGTCGCCCCGTGGCGAATCTCCGGCCACATCCCCAAACCAGCAGAAAAAGCCACATTGTACAGCAACAAAAATTGCTATCGGTGGTTGGCAAGATTATGATTTATTCGGCCTTCAGTATTTTGGGTGTTGTTTCCCTAGTGACCTTAACCAAGTACAACTTTGAGCATCAGAGTAAGCTACATCAACTACAGTCTGTGATCAAAGAGGCCGAACAAAGGGCGCAACTGAGCAATGAAAATTTCCAGAGATCTTTTGGTACCCATCGCTCCCAAGAATTGATGCAGGAAAACAGTTATAAGGTGGGTCCCGGTCAGCAGCCAATTATTATCTATAACCAAGACAACAGTCAAGATCGCTAGGGCTTATTGCAACTAAACTTGGCTTAGCACTGGCTTAATTCCAGCTTGGTCTAGCCATTTGACGAAAAAGCTGGAGATTTAAAGCTCCAGCCTGATTACCCTGATTCAAAAACAGTTTATTCCTCTTCTTCCACTAACTCGCTATCACCTTCGCCCGGTGGGACAAGTGCCACCGCAAAAATAGCATCGTCACTGTCTAGCTTCTGAACTCGAACTCCAGTAGCCATCCGCGATTGGTGGGAAATTGCATTGACGGCTTGCCGGATAATGATACCCCGACTAGTAACCAGCATCATCTCCTCATCAGCATTAACCACCCGTAAGGCCGCAATTCGATCGCCTTTTTTCTTGAACTTGGTGGCCATCACCCCCATCCCCGCCCGTCGTTGCAGTCTAAACTGATTCACAGGTACGCGCTTACCAAAACCATTGGTAGTGACCACTAAGACCCAGGGACCGGTAGCGGCTAAAGCAGTGACTGCCTCATTTTCGATGGTTTCGGTTTCAACTTCAGTGCTTTCCACCTCAACATCGACCGCCTCGATCGCCATCTCCTCGACATCACTCTCGGTAGCCTCGCCACCAGTAGCAGCGGCGATCGCATCCACCACTTGGCTGGGTAGAATATCCATACTAATCAGTTCATCACCTTTTTTGAGGGACATCGATCGAACCCCCCGAGTAGCTCTCCCCAGTGGTCGCAGCTGGTCATGACTAGTGCGGAAGTGAATGGCCATCCCCAGTCTGGTACCGA
Source organism: uncultured bacterium (assembly GCA_964247085.1). Lineage (GTDB taxonomy): Bacteria > Cyanobacteriota > Cyanobacteriia > Cyanobacteriales > Chamaesiphonaceae > JAAFHZ01. The sequence continues at coordinate 31,422 of CAXTSX010000008.1, read as the reverse complement.
TGATAATACTATCTTCGGCACGGGCACTGCGCACCCAACGGAGTTGGTCGCCTTCTTCCAAAGAGATGGCAATCAGGCCATTAGTCCGAATATTAGCAAAAGCAGTTAGGGCTGTTTTTTTGATGAAACCCTTTTGGGTGAGCATCACCAGATATTCGTTGTCACTGAATTCGCTCACCGGCACCACAGAGGTGATTTTCTCATGGCGGGGAATGGGGAGCATTTGCACCAACGGCAATCCTTTGGCCGTCCGAGAAGCGGCTGGGATTTGGTAAGCCTTAATGTGATAAACCACCCCTCGATCGCTAAAGAGCAACACACTATCGTGGTCACAACAGGTGATGAAGTGTTCGATCGCATCTTCATCTTTCATGCCGGTGCCTTTTTTGCCCCGGGTGGCGCGGCTCTGCACATCAAATGTCGCTACCGGCATCCGCTTAATGTAGCCCTGCTCGGTAACTAGAATCAGTGCTTTTTCGTTAGCAATCAGGTCGATGTCTTCTAAGCCACCACCGCTATGCTCAATGACCGTCCGGCGAGGGGTGGAGAAGGAGGTTTTAATTTCGGTAACTTCGTTAACGATAATTTCTAGAATCCGCTCCCGCCGTGCCAAAATATCTTGGAAGTCGATGATTTTGACTTGGAGTTCGTTATGTTCGAGATGAATTTTGTCCGATTCTAGCGCGGTCAAACGGCGCAGCTGCATTTGCAAGATGGCATCGGCTTGGACTTCGGAAAGTTGGAACCGATCGAGCATTTCTTGCTTGGCGGAGGCGGTGTCCGCCGAGCCGCGAATCAGCTGGATCATCGCTTCCATATTGGCCAGGGCAATTAACAAACCCTGCAACAGGTGATCGCGCTCTTCGGCCTTGCGCAGTTCGTACTGAGTGCGCCGGGTGATCGAAATAATCCGAAAATCCAAGAATACTGTCAAAAACTGTTTGAGGGTCAGCAACTCTGGCTTGCCAGCCACGATCGCCAACATGTTGCAGCCAAAATTGCTCTGGAGCGGCGTTTGTTTGTAGAGATTGTTCAGAACCACCCGGGGATAGGCATCACGTTTTAGTTCAATCACCACCCGCATCCCGTCTCGATCGCTCTCGTCCCGAATATCGGAGATGCCTTCCAGGCGCTTTTCGTTGACCATTTCGGCGATACGTTCGATCATCGCCGCTTTGTTGGTTTGAAAAGGCAGTTCGGTGATGATCACCGCTTCCCGGTCTGGCCGCCCTGGATATTCCAAGGTTTCGATGGTAGCCACGCCGCGCATAATCACCGAACCGCGTCCAGTGGTATAGGCTTCTTTGATCGGTGCAGTACCTAATATTTGCCCCCCAGTCGGAAAGTCTGGCCCGGGAATATACTGCATCAAGTCCAGATCTGTAAGCTCCGGGTTAGCAATCAGAGCAATCAATCCATCGATGACTTCACCCAGGTTATGGGGCGGAATGTTGGTAGCCATGCCTACGGCAATCCCGGAGGAACCGTTCATCAGCAGCTGAGGCACCCGCGCTGGCAATACACTGGGTTCTTGCTGGGAACCGTCAAAGTTATCAGTAAAATCGACGGTTTCACATTCGATATCGCGGAGCAAGGCTTCCTGCGTCAGGGCTTGCAAACGGGATTCGGTGTACCGCATGGCAGCAGGCGGATCGTTATCGATCGATCCAAAGTTTCCATGACCATTAATCAGCGGACTCCGCAGTGAAAAGTCTTGCGCCATGCGTACCAAGGCATCATAAACGGCGGTATCCCCGTGGGGGTGATACTTACCCAATACTTCCCCAACCACCCGGGCGCATTTCCGAAATGGTCGCTCGGCAGTCAAGCCCAACTCATGCATGGCGTACAAAATGCGGCGATGCACGGGTTTCAGGCCGTCGCGGGCATCGGGGAGAGCACGCCCGACAATCACGCTCATGGCATATTCCAGATACGAGCTGGACATTTCTTGGCGAAGATCGATCGGAATAATCCGCTCTTGGGAGTAAGTCATGGAATGCTTCTCTACCGACTGTGATAATTACTAGTTCAATTTTATCATGAAAGCGGTATCATTGGCTGCTAATCGGCGTTTTCACCGTTTTCGTGGGGAGAATTGCTAGATAGTTTTACCAGTTATTTATCCTGTGGCATTTACCAATGATTAGTTACCTCAAAGGCGTAGTTACTGATATTCAAAAACTGAGTAATACCAAAACAATTTTGGTGTTAGAAGTGCAGGGGGTGGGATATGAAATTCAGGTACCCGGCAGTAGTACTTTTCCTCGGCAGGTAGAGGTGCAGATTTTTACTCACCAACAAACACGGGAAGATCAAACATCACTATATGGTTTTAGAGAGGCGACAGAGCGAGATTTATTTCGGCAACTGATTACAGTCAGTGGGGTGGGAGCCAGTATTGGGATTGTATTGATTGACCATTTAGGCATGACGGAGTTGGTGCAGGCGATCGTCCTAGGCAATACCAAATTACTGACTAAAATGCCGGGAATTGGTACTAAGACTGCGGAGCGGCTGACGGTGGAGCTGAAGACTAAGCTCAAGCAGTGGCGGGATGTGGTGGATTTGAATTTGATTGAGCTGGATGGTGATCTGGATACCAAGCTGCAATCGGAGGTGGAATCGACGTTGTTGGCGCTGGGTTATAGTGATTTGGAGGTGCGGCAGGCGCTGCAAGCGGTAAGTCGAAATGAGACGATTATGGCGAGTCAGAATGTGGAAGAATGGTTACGGTATGCGATCGCGAGTTTATCGGAGTAGCTAGCTTCGGCATAGTTAAGACTTATGTAGTTGTTAATTTTCTTTGGATTGAGGGGTTTTTCCTAATCGATAGGCTGTCGGGGGACTATTCCGAATTTCGGCATCGACGTAGGCCGTTAGTTCATCGAGTTGAAAGTTAAGGGCATCGAACTGACGACAGACTGCTCTTAACTCGCGGACTGTTTTTTTTATTTTTTTGAGATCGGGGATGGGTTGCTGATTAATGAGATATTCCAATCATTTTTTGCTTCTGTAACTGTTGCTTCACCAGCATCGATCGAATCAGCTGCCAGATTGATCACTAGTTTCTCAGAGTAGGATTGGGAATGAGAACTTAAATTGGATGTCAAGCTAAGAGGAGATATAGTTTACTTGGGAGATATTTAAGGAATATGAATAATAAAATCAACTATTCGCTTGACATAGTACCCATCCTCTATAATACATACAGACTTCATAATACCGTTTATTGAAAATATGGCAAGGGGGGACATCTTACGAAAATTGTTTACTAGCTTCTCTTCCGATGAACGAGAGGCACTTTTTGTCGCGGCTACAGAGCTAATTGAAGAAGAGAAAAGTAAGAATCATACTCTATTGGCACATGACTTGGAACGAATTCTTCGCAGTGGGAATGGTAAATCAAAAAATCTTAGATTCAATCCTGAACCTTGGCATAATTTCCCTGAGCCACCCAAAGATAAAGAGACTGGGCTGGCACTCCTTTCCGTCAAGAGATTCGATCTTACCTGGGAAGAAATTATTTTAAGTGATTGTGTAAGAGATACACTTGATCGAGTTGTCTTAGAAAATCGGAAACAGGAAATACTTGCGGCTTATGGATTAAATCCCAAAAACAAGTTACTATTTTGTGGCCCACCAGGGTGTGGCAAAACACAGACAGCTAAAACACTTGCAAGTGTAATGAGTTTGCCACTCGTCAGTGTTAGTCTTACCGCAATGTTTTCATCCTATTTGGGAGAAACGGCAACAAACCTTCAAAAAATATTCGACTACATCAACTCTGGAGAATGGGTCATACTGTTTGACGAATTTGATGCAATTGCTCGTGATCGAAATACACCTAATGAACATGGCGAAATCAAGAGATTAGTCAATAGTTTACTCCAATTGATAGATCTGTCAGAAAGTAGTAATCTATTTATTGCTTCTACAAACCACGAAAACCTGTTAGACACTGCTGTTTGGCGAAGATTTGATGAAATCATTTTATTTGAGCGACCATCCATCGAGATTAGAGAAAAATTATTAACCCATTATTTATCTACTATTCGTTATCGAGGAATAGATCTATTTGAATGCGCCCAACAGATTGAAATGGCGACTGGTGCAGATATTGAGCGGATATGTACAGAAGCAGTAAAATCCGTGATTCTCAAAGGGGACAAGGAATTATCAGCAGATGATTTAGAAATTGCTATTGGCAAGTATATTAAGAGAGAGAGCATAGTACATAATTCCACAAAATCCGGTACGAGCATTCAGGATGAGTAATAAATTTGAACATTTGCCATTTAATCGAATAGAAGGCTCATTACCTCGAAGATCTAATGGTGGTGGAGGTGGTGGAGAGAAAAGAACAGACAGAATAAGTCAAGGAATCCAAATTATTTCACAAATCCGTGAAATCAAAAAGATTGTCCAAGAACAACATAGTAAATTTTCATTAGATCCAAAACTTATTTTCAAAATCAGGTTGTCTAATGACAGAAATTTGACAGATGATGATTTAGGAAAATCAGGATTGTCTATTTTAGAAAGACAGCCAAAAGTCAATCAAGCAATTGTCGTATTCTCTTCAGATTTTGAACTAACTGAATTTACAAATAGGCTAGAGCAATACAGCGGGGTTAAGCCTGGATCTGAATATGGCTACTTAGATGCAATCGAGGGTATTTGCCCACTTGAAGCGGAAGATCGTACAGGTCGATTGCTAGAATTACAGCCTTTAGAAATAGAGGAAATAGCTGCTCTCGATCTAGAGCTTTGGCATACAGGAGATCGAGATGAAATGGCTAAATATCTCGGCAACATTGATGAGGTATTGAAAAGCTTATCTAATAGCAAGTCCACCTTCAAAATGACAGACAAGTATATCGGCAATTACATTTGCTTGGCTAGAATTAAGATCGATTTAGAAGTTCTGGACTTATTATTAAACGAATTTATTGTCAGAGAAATTAACCGCCGTCCTCATCCAGCTTTCGAGAGTAGATCTGAGTACAATCCACCTTTATCTTCATTGCCAGATCCGATCCCTCCCGATGTTAATAGCTGTGGAATTGTAGTTATTGATTCTGGTATTCAACCTGGACATCCTTTGTTATCTTCTACTATTGGTGACGCAGAAGTCTTTTTAAGTAACAGTCAAAAAGCAACGGGTGGAGAAATCGATACTTCTGGTCACGGTACTGGTGTTTCTGGGATTGCAGCTTATGGAGACATCGAAAAATGTATCTTCTCTAAGGAATTTAGATCTTCAGCTAGTATATTTTCTGCAAGAATCTTGGATGATAAAGATGAATATGATGAAGATTTATTACTGGAAAATCAACTAGAAGAGGTTGTCAAATACTTTACAGATAATTATCCAGGAAAATGCCATGTTTTTAATTTATCTATAGGCAATTGTGATTCAATTTACAATTCAGGCGATAAGCAATTTAGATTAGCAGCTAAACTCGATGAAATAGCTTATCGATATCAAGATTATGATCTGGTCTTTGTTGTATCCGCAGGAAATGCTAGACCATTCTCCTCTGGTGAAGGAGAACGTTATATTACAGATTATCCTAAATATATTCTCGATTCAGAGTCACGAATAATAGATCCAGCAACATCTGCAATTGCAATTACGGTAGGATCGTTATCTCTTGGTCGAGGTAGCATGAATAATTCCGATGATGCACAAGTCAATTCGGTTACAAAAATCAGAGGCTATCCCTCTCCATTTACCAGAACTGGTTTTGGTGTTGATGGGATGATCAAACCAGATGTTGTTGCTTCCGGTGGTGATTTTGTTATTGACGGAAATCGTATTATGGGCGATGTAAATGCAGCCGTTTCTGTAATTACATTGAGTTTGTCTAATATAAGCGGAAAACTCTTTACGATATCTAGCGGTACGAGTCTTGCGGCTCCTTATATATCTAATTTAGCAGCACAATTATTTGACAAATATCCTACCGCATCATCGAATTTAATTCGAGCATTAATAGCCAATTCTGCAAGCTTACCACTAGAAATACCGGATGAATTTAAGATAGGCTCTAAAATGTCTGTCAAAGACAAGACAGCACAAATAGCTAAACAACTTTCTGTTTATGGATATGGGCAACCTAATCCAGAAAGAGCTATGTATTCGATGGAAAATGATGTAGTGCTAGTATGCGATCGTGTTTTGATGGAAATTGGTAATTTTCATGTCTATGAAATACCTACTTTACCTTCTGAATTTTTACAAACTAAAGGTGAAAGGACTTTATCAATCACGATGGCATTCGATCCGCCAACTCGTCACACTCGTGGAGACTCATATTTAGGAGTAACAATGGAGTTTAGTCTTTTTAAAGGTGTTGATGTTGCAGATCTAATGAATAGCTTTGTGAATGCTAGAAAAGCTAAAGAAAATGGATTAGAATATGACTTCAAACAGATTTCAATAGATGATCTGAAGGAAAAGTATGGCTCTTGTCAGCTATCGCTAAAACCAGGATCTAGTATAAGAAAAAAAGGAACTCTTCAACGCGGTCAAATCGCCATCTCAGATCGAGCAACTAAATTCGATCGACCTCTTTATTTAGTTGTAAGTTCTAATCGAAAATGGGCAAGACAAGAAGACATTAAGTTGCAACGATACTCTTTAGTCGTTTCACTTACACATACAAATGAAGAGGTGAGAGTCTACCATCAGATTCAAGTAAAAATTCAGGAACGTTCCAGACAGCAACTTCGGATCAGATGAAAATGATTAAGCACAGCAGAAAATGAAGATTATTAATCTTGGCTAAATTAGCTGAGAGGCGTTAAACTCTAAAATATCACCAATATTCATTCAAGCAAAAAAAATCCTCCAATTAAACTTGGAGGAGTTCCCTTCATGGCTACCCTAATAATCTCCAGTTCTTACTAGTGTAAGAATTACGAGGATGCTCTTGTTACATAGATTTGACGATCGAGTCATCATATAGTGACTCAACCTTGATTGGTTTAGGTACCATCTTGAAATCCGCCGCCCCTTTAGCAGTCAGAGTGAGATTTCCAATCAAACTATTGGGATTACTTTTGTCAAATCCGATCGCCTTGTTACTAGCTAAATCAAATACCTTCACCCCTTTCAACTGTTCCTGGATATCCGCAACAGGTACATTCCCCATTTTTTCACCAACAATTTTCAATGCAGCTACATCGCCAGCATTGACTAATTTGACAGCTTTATCAATAGTCTGAATATAAGTTTGTAGGTCTTGCTTGCGAGTTTGTAATAGGTTTTCTCTCACCACCAGGACATCAGCAATCAAGTTAGTACCTTTGGTAGAGAAGATAACTTTACCACCACCCTCTTTGGCAGATTTTGTTAAAAAAGGCTCAAAAGTAACCGCTAAATCCACTTTTTTAGACACAAAAGCAGTCGCTGCCGCTGCAAAGTCTAACTCCTTAATTTTGAGATCGCTTTCGGTTAATTTGGCCTGCTGGAGGTAAGTCTGCAATAATAATTTTCCGGCCAAGAGATTTTCTCTAGCTAGCACCTTACCCTTTACATCTTGAGGTTTGGTAATATTTCGACCGAGGATGCCATCAGCTCCATCCGAATAGTCTACTAAGTAGATGATCTTCAGCGACGGATCTTGAGTTGAAGTGAGGATAGCATCGGCGGATGTCATCCAAGCAATATCAATCTTTTTGGCTAAAACAGCAGTGATCAGATCGGTAGGGCTTTTGAGTACCAAATCTTTATTATTTAAACCTGCTTGGGAAAATAAACCCTGTTTATTTGCCACATAATAACCAGAATAACCAATCCAATCGACGGTACCAGATACTAGCGGTGCAGATGCAGCAGCTGGTGCCGAACTGCTAGTCGGCGCAGTAGTAACATTCGGATTTTGGGTACAGGCGATCGTTAATATTAGAGAGGCAACAGCCAAAAAAATCCAACGAGACCAAGTAAATAGTTTTGACATAAATAAATTAATTTCGATTGGGAAAATTAGGCAGTAAGTAAAATTAGATAGTTGAATTGGGCAACTATTTATTTTGAAACCCAAACCAGTCTATGCTGCTAATAATTCGGCAATTACCACAAAGTTCTAAGCGCCAGAAATATTGACTCGCAATGTATCTATAATACTAGAAAAAGTAACCGGGACAATTACTTTCAAGAATACATCCCTGCGGCTAGCTCCCATGGCTTTCTACATCACCTTGCCATCAGAAAGTTTGAGATTAATGATCGACAACACCAAAATCACCAGAAACAACACCAGCCCGATCGTACAGGCATAGCTCAGATTTTGGTCACTCCCAAAAGCTTGCTGATAGAGATAATAAACCACCGTTTTCGAGCTATTGCGTGGCCCGCCTTGGGTCATCACATACACTTCTTCAAATACCTTAGTCGCCGCAATCGCCGAGACCACCGCCACCAAAGCCATATAGGGACGCATCAAAGGAATCGTGATATCCCAATGTTTGGCCACCCCATCCACCCCATCGATCGCCGCCGCCTCATACAAATCCGCCGGAATTGATTGCAAACCTGCCAAATAAATCACCATGTAATAGCCCAAACCCTTCCAAATCGTCACAATCATCACACTGAAGAGAGCGATCGAGGGACTAGTCAGCCATTCCACGGGCGGCAGATGCAGCGCTTGCAGCAATTGGTTCAGCAGGCCATTCTCAGCATAGATAAACTTCCAGGCAATCCCGGCCACCACCATCGAGATCAGCACTGGAACGTAGTAAGCAGCTCGAAACCAACTAATACCCATCAACTTTTGGTTGACGGCGATCGCTAAAACTAAAGGTAGAAAAACCAAGGCTGGCACGACAAACAATAAATACAACAACGTATTCCGTACCGTCTGCCAAAACACCTCATCTTGCATCAACTTATTGAAATTATCCAAGCCCGTCCAAGCAGTGCTGCCGTCAAAAATATTATAGGAATTGAAGCTGAGGTAAAAAGCTTGCAGAGCTGGGATGAAAACAGTTAAGCCTAGCCCCAACAACGCCGGGGCTAAGAATAAATAGGGGGTGAGCTTTTGAGCACGATCGACAGTAAAAAAACGTTGCAGCATGGCGAATTTCGGTAAAGTATGCCACGATTGGTCTGGAGCATCGGAGGCTGGAGCAGATGGCAGTAGTAATCGCGGGGGAACGCAGTGGTAGCGGAAAAACAACCATTACCTTAGCACTTTTGGCGGCGCTGCGCGCCCAAGGCCAGCCAGTGCAGTCCTTTAAGGTCGGCCCCGACTACATCGACCCCATGTTCCATGCCCATGTCACCGATCGCCCTTGTTACAACCTTGATATGGTGTTGACGGCGGCGGAGTATTTACCCCAGTGCTTTGCTCGCCACACCCAAGACGTATCGCTGGCCGTGGTGGAAGGGGTGATGGGACTATTTGATGGGGCGGTCGATCCGCCGGGTTACGGTAGTACGGCGCAGGTGGCACGACAGCTGACTTTGCCAGTGTTACTAGTGGTGAATTGTCAGAGCATGTCCCAGTCGGTGGCGGCGTTGGTGCAAGGTTATTGCAATTTCGATCCACAACTACAAATTGCTGGACTAGTCCTAAATCGGGTGGGTAGCGATCGACATCTAGAAATCTTGACAGCGGCTCTAGCTCCGTTGCAAATTCCCATTTTGGGAGTGTTTCGGCGGGAAGACGAGATTAGTTTACCGGACAGGTATCTGGGATTGGTGCCCACCGCTGAGTTACCGGAGTTGAAAGCAATAGTCGGTAGGTTGGCGGCGATCGGTCAGCAGTGTTTTGATTGGGAGAAATTATTACCATTATTGCAGGTAGCTCCGATGACTATAGTGGTAACTCCGCCCCTGAAAAAACGGGTGAAGATTGGTGTGGCCAGGGATGCGGCCTTTAGTTTTTACTATGCCGAGAATCTGGAGATGCTAGCATCGCTGGGGGCGGAGTTATGTTATTGGAGTCCTTTGCAGGATGAAGTATTGCCGGAGGTACAGGGGCTGTATTTTGGTGGTGGTTTCCCGGAGATGTTTGCGGCGCAGTTGGCTGAGAATAGTTTGATGCGAACAGCAGTGCGATCAGCCATCCAGATGGGGATGCCAACCTATGCCGAATGTGGGGGCTTAATGTATCTGACGGAATCGATCACTGATTTTGAGAATTGTAGTTATCAAATGGTGGGAATATTACCAACCCAAGCACGGATGGGAAAACGGTTAACGCTGGGTTACCGAACGGCGGTAGCACAGGCGGATACACCGTTACTCAAAAAAGGAGAACTGGTCAGGGGTCATGAATTTCATCGATCGAGCTTGTCAGTTGAACCCACCGCTCCTTTGTTTGCGATGCAGCGCCGGGTGTTAACGACCATGCCGTCTGGGGAAGATTTGTGGGAGGGTTGGCATTTGCCCCAGCTCCATGCTTCCTATTTGCATTTACATTGGGGTACTGCTCGGCATTTGCCAGAGCGGTTTGTGCAGCAATGTTGGCAATGGTCGCTGTTGCCAGTTCCGTCGGCCAATTATTCGGCCAGCCGCTAGAATATGAGGACTGTGATTTCTGAAGGGGGCTGATAAATGTCGATCGATCTCCTTCTGATGTTGGGATTAGGATTTTTCGGTAGTTTTGGCCACTGCGTCGGCATGTGTGGTCCGCTCACTGTAGCTCTGGCAATCTCCAGCCATTCACCAGCACCCACTTGGCAAGACTCCCTACGGTTTCATGGTCTTTTGAATCTGGGTCGGCTACTGAGTTATGCACTGGTAGGCAGTTTATTGGGAGCAGTGAGTGCGACGGTGGTGGCTACTGGTCAACTAGTCGGGATTGGTAGTGATTTACGCGCCGGGGTAATACTGCTGAGTGGCTGTTTATTAATTTGGTGGGGTTTGGTACAAATTAAGCCCCAGTTATTGCCGCCCGCCCCGCAGTTTCTAAATCGTCAACTGCATCGCTTAGTTAGTGCCAGCATGGCAGGCCAGCAATCGCCAGTGCTCCTGGGTCTAATGTGGGGATTGATGCCCTGCGGTTTTTTGTATGCGGCGCAGTTAAAGGCGATCGAAGCTGGGAATCTTTGGGCAGGAACGGCTACGATGCTGGCTTTTGGTTTGGGGACTATGCCGATGATGTTAGGCGTTGGTGTCGCCAGCAGCCATTGGAGTAGCGATCGACATAGCCAACTCCGCCTGGCTGGGGGCTGGATTACGGTGATTGTCGGGCTACTGACGCTGGGACGCACTGGCGATACGATGGTGGATGTGACTGGTTACGGGGCGTTAATTTGTCTAGCGGCGGCGTTGGTGGCTCGGCCACTGAGTCGTTTTTGGCCACAGCTATTATCTTATCGGCGCTTGTTGGGTGTGGGGGCCATGGTGCTATCGATCGCTCATGTCTGGCATATGGTAGAACATACCTGGGGCTGGAATCTAGCGGCTTTATTTTTTATGTTGCCTAGTCAGCAGGTCGGGATTTGGAGTGGGTTAGCGGCTCTGCTGTGTTTGGTATTGCCTGCTGCTACTAGTTTTGATGTGGCGCAACAGCGTCTGGGACAGGCTTGGCGACGGCTTCATTTGTTGGCTGTCCCTGCTTTAATCTTAGGGATGACTCATTGTCTGTTGATTGGAGCCAGTTATTTCGGGACGGTGCAGGTTAATAGTGGTCAGCAATGGCGATCGATCGGTCTCATTAGTGTAGTGCTGTTGGTTTTGTTGCTGAGGTTGCGGTGGTTTTGGTCGTTGCTGTCGATCGAGCGGTTTTATGTGTCGGGGGTAGTAAAAAATAGTGATTAGGATATTTATTAAAGTTAAACTTTGTCAATAAAACCAAATAATTTAGCGAATCCACCAATAATTCCTACAATCAAGGCCACTAATACACTACGATTAATGAATTCCTGATTGCTAATTCGTTTATCCAGACCGTCAATCTTAGCTTCTAGCGTTTTGCCTTGGGACTCTACCTTACTCTCTAAAGCTTCTGCCTTTTCTTCTAATCGAACTTGCCCAACCTTGAGATCGTTGATAGACAGCTCTATTCGATCGAGACGTTGATCGATTTTGTTGAGAATATCAGCTAGGTTGACTTCAATAATCTGGGACATGAGCAATACCATGTAATCGCTAGTTTCTATTATCGCTGATGTTTAATGATAATTAGAGTTCTCGATCGAACCCAGCTGCTTAAGTCAGATTATGGCCTTGGAAGATGCTCAAATCATTGGAGCCAAGTATTTCGACTACAGCAACTGCGATCGATCAGTCTCGTCCTGATGATGCTGTTGGTTTTGTTAGTGAGGTTGCAGTGGTTTTGGTCGTTGCTGTCGATCGAGAGGTTTTATGTATCGGGTATGGTAAAAGGTGGCCATCAGGATTGAGGATCGTACGGGGAGACTAGGTTCTTCCCAGCGAGTCGCAAACAAGATATCAAATAGAATTACTGTTCCCCAACTATGAGTCACCAAATGCAGCCGATCGCCATTATTTTTGTCTATGTTGGTACCGATTTGCTCCACTGCTTGAGCAATCAGTGATCGTAGAATTTTGATACTGACGGTTCGGCTCAAGTAAAGAGCAGCATCTCCGACAAATGTCAAAACCTGATTGAGTCGTAAATCCTGAAACCAAATTTTTTGCCAAGCTGGAGATTTCTGGCTGATTTGTTCCTGAACAGCTTCGGTGGATTCTTTAGCGATATCTCCCCAAAACAGCATGACAGGCTTTAACTCTCTGGTAGGATGAGAAGTGATACTAGCTTTAATATTGCCAAAAGTATGTTCGGCGTTTTTGCAGAATTGTTTTTTGTCTCTAGTCTTCACACCGTGAATAAAAACAACATAATCTGTATTCATAATTGGGTCACGAAAAATAGTTTGGTTCAATATTTGTTGCAGTTGCTTATAGGTTCGCTTACAAGACCCTAAGACTTGGACACTCAATTAAGATGTTATTTGGGTTGAAGTTATGCATAGATTCAACTATGTTTTAGAGATATTAATTCCACTGAATTGTCTTGTCAGTAAGAAAAAGTAAGCTATTTTCTGAATATTCATTAATTTTTGTAATTTCATAAGCTTAAATACCCCAATTCTTGGCCAATGACTCACCAAAATAATTTAAGTAGATTAATGATCTGGTTGAGTATCAGCAGCCTCGCGCTGCCAGTGCTAGCGCACAAAGTTAAAACCAGTAATGAAATTGGGGCGACCTTACATGTAGAACCAGCCGATCGAGCCCGCACTAATGAACAAACCGTAGTATGGTTTGCCCTCACTCAAAAAGGTGGCCAAACTGTACCGCTCAGCGATTGCCAGTGCCAACTTCAAGTTATCCAACTGCCCAGCAAAAAGTTAGTAATGCAACCAGCCTTGCGATCGATCACCGCTGAAAAATATCAAGGGATTCCCAGTGCGACGGTGTTGTTTAAGCAACCGGGAGCTTATTTACTAGAATTAAGCGGTCAGCCACAGGCTGGAGCGAATTTTCAACCTTTCAAACTGCAATTTGATTTGACTGTGGCACCAGGGGCAAAACTGTCTTCACCAACTACTTCCAATCCTGAACCAGCTGAGATTGATGGGTCGTTGATTTCCCCAGAATTAAACAAGATAAAATCACCGCCGAACTCAGTTCCTGCACCAATCAACTGGTTACTCCCGGTTGTAGCTATAGCTGGATTGGTGGGTAGCATCGCTTTATTAGTTATTTTTACCCGCCCCAAAAAGTAATAGTAGTAATTTAAAAAAAGGCGTTGCTTAATTCAAGTATGAAAATCGATTTTGCCTTCACCTCCAACCCCTCTCCCAAAATTGGGCTGCGAGGGAAGCAATAATCCAATTCCCCTTCTCCCAAAATTGGGAGTAAGGGGCTAGGGGATGAGGGCGATTCATCTCTTCGAGCAGCAAAGCCAAAAAAAATTCACCAGCCGAGGCCAGTGAGATATTTGATGAGGAGTATTGAATTACGAAAATCGGGATGACAGGATTCGAACCTGCGGCATCCTGCTCCCAAAGCAGGCGCGCTACCAAGCTGCGCTACATCCCGTTAAAGGCTATTCACTCAACAGTCTTTGAGTATAGCAAGCAATTATCAAATTGGCAAGATCATTTACTCGGGACTGTCCACCAAGCTAACGCATAAGCCTGACGAGGTAAATTGACCTGCTGGCGGAATTGCACCCGAATCTTATAGCGCCCAGTTTTGGGCACTTGATGAAAGATATGTTCCACACTATCGACAGTACTCACCGATGACCAAATGCTTTTCTTGATATCAGTCTCTTCGGCGCGCATTAGGTAGATATCCAGATTATTTAAACCTCGATCGGTAAATGTTTCACCCACCATGTATTCACCATCAGCATTTTGGTCATTTAACTCTACCAACCTGTCCCAAGCTAAGGTGGCCGAAACAAAGCTGCCTTGGCGAAGGGGCTTGGCCAAAATATAATCGTGATAAGTGCCAGTGGTAATTTGATTGTAGTCCCAGGCCGTAGCAATGACCGGGTTTTGGGGTGACCATTGACCGGGACTAAATTGCTGGTAGGCGCGGAAGGCATTGAGTTGTCCAACACCCATTTGGTAATCGATCGGAATCTCTGGGTCTAGATAAGCATCACTCTCCAGCCAACTGAGATTGTGTTTAGTCAAAATGGTACGCGACATACCTAACCGATCGCCATTGCCCAGATCTTGAATTTTGTCGGCGGAATTCATCAACACCGCTTTCATTACTTCATGTTGCCGACTGGCCAAACTCCAGTGGTTGAGACTCGGAGCCAGCGGATCCGGGTTGAATTTGCGTTTCGCAGTGCGCAATTGTCGATCGCCAAATTCTTGCAACAGCGCCACAGTGGCCGTCAAATGCGGAGTGGCAAAACTAGTGCCATTGACGGTAATAATTTTGCCATCCAAACCATACAGGCTAAAGCCGCCACCGGGAGCAACTAAGCCGATCGATCGTCGCTTCCCAAAATTGATCTCCCGATCTTGAATTTTTTTGGCCACCCCGATCGGCTGCTGACTCAAATTAGAAAAATCTACTTTCCGGAAGGTGCCATCCCGCTGAATGGTATAGGCCACATTGATACCATTGAAATTATCGGTAGGAATCGGAATACCACCTTTGGCCTGATTGCCCGCCACCAAATGTAAAACATTATTATGACGGCTCGACCAGTCCAAGCATTGGGTCAACAGCGCATTGCCATCCAAGAGGGGAGTTTTGCGACTGTCGCGGTTTAGCGGTTCTCCAAAACTAAAATTAATGGCGCGCACATCATTCCCATTCTGCTGCGCAATAAATTGAGTGGCTGCACATTCGGCGGCCTGATTAGTTTGTTGGGAGGTGCCGACAGCGGTGCTGTATAGCCTGGCATCAGGTGCAATGCCTGGTCTAGCTTTGTCGCGGGCAATCATGATGCTACCGACCATGGCGGCATGTTGCTCTACATTTAGATTAGAAAGAGCCACGTCGTCGCGGAAAAAAATTTGTTCTGGTTGAAAAGTACTAAACCGACCCGCTGATTTATCGAAACGAAAAGAGCCGGGTCGCCCCAATTCAATCTGTCCGATCGCAATTTTCTTACCGGTCAAATTGTAGGGAGGCTGTTGGAGCTTTTTGGCATCAATTCCATTTTGATCGATCGAAGACACTAAAGATAACGGGCTAGCAACAGCGGCAATACTCCAGCCACAGCTAATTAACGTCCATTTCCAACGCTGCCAACACCTCACCATGCCCATGCTCCTATTGCATCCAAGCTTTAACTGTAAATCGGTTCGGTAAAATTAATGAAGAGTTGAGCAAAGAATTTTGCTAAAATGGCCTCAAACAACTCCACGGTAGCGAAAATGACAGCAAAATCCACAGTAATTTCTCCTTCAATTCTCTCTGCCGATTTTGGTAAGCTTGGCGCGGAAATCCAAGCTGTTGATCAAGCTGGAGCCGACTGGATTCACATTGATGTGATGGATGGTCGGTTTGTCCCCAATATTACGATTGGACCAATGATTGTGGATGCTGTCCGCCCGCACACCACCAAGCCTTTGGATGTGCATTTGATGATCGTGGAGCCAGAACGCTACGTAGCCGACTTTGCTAAAGCTGGGGCTGATATTATTTCGGTACATGCCGAAACTAGCTCAACTACTCACTTGCACCGCACCCTCGGTATGATCAAAGACTTAGGTAAACAAGCTGGAGTGGTACTAAACCCTGGTACTTCACTAGATACGATCGATTACGTCTTAGAGCTGTGCGATCTAGTCCTAATCATGAGTGTAAACCCCGGCTTTGGTGGTCAGAGCTTTATTCCCGGCGTGGTACCCAAGATCGCTAAGTTGCGTCAAATGTGCAACGAACGGGGTCTAGATCCGTGGATAGAAGTGGATGGTGGCTTAAAGGGCAATAATACTTGGCAAGTTTTGGAAGCAGGAGCCAATGCGATCGTCGCTGGCTCAGCGGTATTTAACACGCCGAACTATGCTGAAGCAATCACGGGCATTCGGAATAGCCGTCGCCCTGAATTGGTAGCAGTTTAGAGATTGTCTTAATGAATTGAGATCTCCCTTGTTCTTTTTATAAAAAGAGATTGAGGGGGATTTTAAATTTGATAGCTGTGCTCTGGATTACGTAGGATTCGTCAGAGGCAATGCTACAGAATATAATCAGATTATGGCAGTAGTGCGATCCAAAGGATACAACTAATGACTAATTTACAAATCCGCAACGAACCAGCATCGATGACAGTGGATATATCTGCGCTGATGACATTCCCTCAAATGAATGAGGAGCAATTCTATGAATTGTGCCATCACAATCCCGATCTCCAGATTGAACGTAGCGCCCAAGGCGAAGTAATTGTTATGCCCCCAGCTTTTTCGGATACCGGTAATCGTAATAATAAAATTAGCTATCAATTAACCTGCTGGGCAGAACAGGATAATACTGGAGAGGTTTTTGATTCTAGTGCCGGATTCACGCTTCCTAATGGCGCCATGAGATCCCCTGATGCTTCCTGGATTAAGGCCGATCGCTGGAATGCCTTAACCGATGCGCAAAAGTCTTCCTTTGCACCGATTTGTCCTGATTTTGTGATTGAACTGCGTTCTGATAATGATACTCTCAAATCTTTGCAAGCCAAGATGCAGGAATATATGGAGAATGGGGCAAGTTTAGGATTGTTGATCGATCGGCAGGCTATGACAGTTTATTGTTATCGGGCTGATGGTTCGGTGGCCGTGTTTAACAATCCAGAGTTGATCAGCTGCGACCCAGAGCTACCAAGTTTCACGCTGCATATGGCCAAGATTTGGTAGTTTTCCATACCCAAAAAGAAATATCTGATCCAGCCAGCATGGGTAATGCTATTTAATGCTAACAAATCCAGATTTTTCCAGTAATTCCTGTCCTTGCTGAGTCATGAGCAAGTTGGCATAAGCTTCACCAGCTTTTTGTCGATCGGTACCATCCGCTTTGGTTACTACATAAATCTTGCGCGTCAGAGGATACAGCTGATTTTTAATCACGGCTGGATTTATTTGATTACGCTTACCTTTGCTACAAGTTTCAGCAAGGCTTAGTGGTTCCAAATAAGGTTTAATTAAATCATTCTCGTTGCTACCAATTGCTAAGGGACGAACACCACAAAAGTCAGTCATTACCTCCTTGGCAGCTCCAAAGAAAATGCCGTTGGGGCTAAACTTAACTTGCTGAAGACCCTGAGTAGTATTGTTAACTATTTGACTAGGGTTCCATTCGTCCTCCGGTTGTAAGATAAACCCCTTAAAGGCAGTAACCGTGCCGTCCACTTTTTCTGATCTAGAAAATGCCAGAATTGGCAGATCCGGACCGCCAACTTCACTCCAATTAGTCACTTTACCGGTGTAGATGCGGCGCAATTGGGAAATTGTTAAACCAGAAATTTTCAACTGCGGATTCACCACAACAGTGAGCGCATCGTAGGCTACGGCTTTTTCCACCAGTTTTACTTCTATGGCCCGATCGGCGTATTTTGTTTTAGATAAAGCGACAGAGGACTGAGCAAAATCCAAATCTCCTTCAATTAACCAACAGATACCAGTATTGGAGCCGAGATGATTCTCGCAGCGGCCTTCCTGAACTGATTTAGCCTCAGTAATACTAGTATCAATGTAGTCGATGTCATATTTTGGAAAAACTCCCTGAATCGCGGCATCGATCGAAGACTGTGGTTGTCGAGTTGTTGCCCAGGTGGTACTCCCCCCAAACTTAAACTTTCCAATGGGTACCACTCCTTGGACAGTAGCGAAAGTCTCTCCCTCACCAGCAGCAGTACTACTAAAAGACCTAACGCTATTGATAGGAGTGGGCTGCTTCAGTAGCAATAGCCATGCCGCAGTAGCGAGTAGAGTGGATAGTCCCAGCACCGATAATAGCCACTTTTTGGAAAAGAGACTGAGAATAGTTAATTTGGTTTTCAGCAGAATTGTGGAAGGTTCTTCTCCCACATCTGGTTTCAGAACCGTAAGAGTTGGTGGTGGTGGCGGTGGTGGCGCTAGCTCTTGTGGCACGGGATCTTTTTTTAAACCCGATGAGGTTAGTTTGAATGCCTCAATTTCCTGAAAGATCAATTTGGTGCTATTGGGGCGTTGGTTAAAATCTTTGTTCATTAACCAATCAATCAAATCCAAAAAGTTATCGGATATCCCGTTCGTCTGATCGCGCCAGATCAGTAAATCACGCGGGGCATTGTAGAGTTCTGTCGGTCTTTTTTCGGTTAGTAAATAAACAAAAGTACGCCCTAAAGCGTAGAAATCGGACTGCGCCGTGGCGCCACCAGTTTGTTGCTGCTCTGGAGCAGCGTAACCAGGGGTATATATCTGAGTATGTACTTGCCCGGTCTTGATGTTGACCATGGCGGCCTCCTTGACGGCTCCGAAGTCAATCAAAGCCAGTTGACCATCGGGCTGCAAAATTACATTCGAGGGTTTAATATCTCGGTGGAAAATTCCTCGACTATGAATTTCTTGCAAAATTTTAGTTAACTGTGATAGCCAATTCATGGCGGTTTTTTCGTCGATTGATCGCTTCCTTTGCTGGATATATTCCTCTAAATCCAGCCCATTGATCCGCTCCATCACAATGCAGTGCAGAGTATGCTGCGATTTGGGTGCGTACAGAAAGAAATCTTCCACCCGAGGAATCCCGGCAATATTCTCGCCGGTCAAGCTACTCAAAACCCGATATTCTCGATCGAACAACTCGATCGCCTTAGCTTTATTACTTTTTAGAACCTTTAAAACCTTGGAGACACCTCGTTCGGTGATTTCATAAGTATCCCCAAAGCTGCCTTTATCACTCATCAGCTTAGTCGCTTGATATTTGCCAGCTAGGAGCATTTCTGAGCCACAGCTCTGGCAAAAAAGTATCTGGTCAGAATTGTGCGGCTGGAGACACTGAGGATTAATACAAAGGCTCATAAATTTACAATTTAAATCAATCTGAAGTATTGATGATGACTTAATTGTATCGGGTTAGGGAATCTCTTGAAATCAATCTCTTATTTTTGGCTGAAATGAATTGACAAATTGGGCGCTGGTATAACTGGAAAACCCTGAAAGTTTCGCTGTACCCAGTCCATGCCAATTTCGTTATTCATTTTAATTTTTTTGGACGTATTTGGATATATTTTGTCTAAAATGTCAGCATCTTGTTGAACTACATTGTCTACTAATTGTAGCATGTTGGATCGCAATAGCCGCGCAGCAATTTTACCCAGGTTATTATTGGCTTTTGTATACACCAAGACATAAGTGCGAGTATGGGTGGCCGACTCTGGGACAAAAATATGACATTGCTTGATCTGACCAAAAAAAGTAGTGCCATGGAACAATACGATCGCTGGAAAGAAATTTTCTAAATGGGCGGAAATGATTTTGGGTAATGCCAATAGAGCGGGATTTTTTAGGATGTCTCCCCAACGGAACCAGTCCCGATTATAGTGGGCGATCGATTCGTCAATGTGACAGTAACGAGATCGATCGAACTAAAGCTCAAAATCAATTCCAGCATCATTTCACTTGTATTTTCATGTTTGGAGGGGCAGGGGGTGAGGGCGACATCCTACTTACTCCCATAGTCTTCACAGAAAGCCTTTAACCCAATCCGCCCAATGATCACTATCGTAGCTACGGCCAATGTCGATACAGCATCTTTAGCAAAACCCATGCCAAACAATACATTCCCTAATTGCTGGAGAGCATCTTTGTTATCAAGATCTAGATATTTTTGCCATTGCTGATTAAGCATTCCCTTTTCATCACAAAGTTCACTTTTCGCCGCTCGTCCAAACTTCGTCAAAAAACTTGGCATCGACTCTTTGGTTAAAAGCTCGATCGCATCCTTCTGTTTACTCAAAGCACCACCTGACTCCAACTCATCCCCAGATCGATAAACGGCAACGCCCGGTTCACGTAGCTCTTGCAACTGTCGATCGATCTCCGCTGACAGCTCATCAATTTCAGTTACCGAAAAAATATCAGTCATTGAATCCACTAGAATAATCTAAAAATAATTCTAGCAAAACAAACATCTGAGTAGCGATTCCATGATTTTCGAGGCTCAAATTGTGGATAGACGGACAACATGGGTATCGATCGATCCATCTGGATGCAACTCGGTCAAACGTAAGCCAGGGAGTAAAGAATCCGGCAGATGAATATCCCTGCGGGGCAAAAATTGATCGGCAGTAGCCGGACAACCCAAATAGCGAATATGCTGGCTAGTTTGGTCAAAATCTTGATGCACATGGCCGAAAAACACCGTTCGGCAAGAATTCATTGATTCTAAAATGCTGTGCAAAGCTAGGGCGTTACGCAAGGGGTACAGAGTATCCATCCAGGGTGAGTCGATCGGAATAGCATGATGATGGAGAGCGATCGCGGTGTGTAATGACCCATCATCTAGCACCTGATCTTGGATAAAATCTAGCTCGGCGGTCGCCAGCACCCCACCATCATCGCCAGGAAAATGAGAATTCAACAGCACAAATTGCCAACCATCTTGAACAAAATATTTATCGCTGGCGGGCAAAACCTGGGACATCGTCACCGGATGATCATGATTGCCGGGTAGCCAAGAAAAAGGGATCTGCAAAGATTGAACAGCAGCTAGCAAGCGCTGGTAGGATTCCACCGATCCATCCTCAGACAAATCACCAGAGAGCAGTAATCGATCGGGCTGAGGATCGAGACCTCGCAGTAATTCAATCACTAAATGAAATGACCTGTCAGTGTTCCAGCCGCGCAGGGTACCTCGAGGGTCTTTTTTTAAATGACAGTCACTAATCTGAGCTAATAGCATCGTTAAACTCGGTAATGATGTGGATGGTTAGAACGCGGTCGCTACCTAACATTCGATAATCTGTAAATCATTAGTTTCATCAGCCGCCGCCCCCATTTCCTGCAAAGTTTGCCAGCCCGCTTGCCATTGCTCCCGATCTTTCAACGCCTTAGCATTGACCCAAAAACGCACGGTGGGGTCACAGGAAGAAACCATCTCCGCAAACACCTCTGCCCCTTCATTTTGACGATTAATGACTTGAAAATGTCGCCAGCCAAAGTTTTTTTGTTTAGCAGTCCATTTAGAACTGAGTAGATGCGGGTATTTAATTTTCTTGGGCATACATTTTCGCTGGGCAATACTATCATTTTACCCGGTTCCGAAAAAATTCAGCAAGCATCACCGGCAAAAATGACCCAGCCGTCCTCGATCATCAAATTTGGGAGTAGCTGGGTCATCTTTCAGGTAAATCTACAATATTTTAAGATTTTAGAAAACCATAAAGTCGTTTGCGGACAAGGAAGATAGATTGCTGAGAGTAGCAACCTGCACTGCGCTAAATGAACCCAAACTACCATCGCGATCGAAGTACAAGGACCCATTAGAATTGTTGTAGATAAACCGTTGATCGGCAGTATTGGCACTAGAACTAGTTCCAATTAGGAGTTGGCTACTATTCAAAGCCACGCCAGTAGCCAAACCACCACCATAGAGAGCAGCAGAGACATACAGCTTATCGGTACCAGTGGTGAAGTCAGTGAATCGATCGATCCCATCTCTGAGAGCATTTAACACGAAGCTATCAACTCCGGCTCCGCCAGTAATCACATCATTGCTACTACCACCTTCTAAGTAATCATCCCCAGCACCACCATTAATGGTATTGCTACCTTTCCCCGATCCGATAATCCGGTTATTGGCATCGTTACCAGTACCACTAATACTATTAATTAAAGTGAGGTTCTCGACGTTGGCACTCAGGGTGTAATTAACATTCGAGATCACCGTGTCGATACCCTCATTGGCAGCTTCAATAATGATATCAGCATCCATTAAGCGATAGGTATCATTGCCCAGACCACCATACAGACGATCGGTACCAGACCCACCATCTAAATAGTCATCACCGGCTCCACCATAAAGGTAGTCGTTACCACCTAGGCCAGATAGGGTGTCATTGCCACCCAAACCTTTGATGCTGTCAGCCTTGGTGGAACCAGATAAATTATTATCGGCATCGTTACCAGTAATTTCTTTTAATCCACTGTTCACTGTAATTCTAAAGACATCACTGGCTGGAGTGCCCGCCACATCCGTAGCCAGGATTTTGATGTCAACTGCACCCAATTGATCGATCGAAGGGGTGCCGCTAAAGGTGCGAGTATTAGCATTAAAACTCAACCAAGTAGGTAAAGCACTGCCATCAGCCAAGGTCGCACTGTAAGTCAAGACATCCCCCGCATCAATGTCGGTGAAAGTGCCCGTTGGGACAGTGAAGTTCAAAGCAGTATTAGCGTTTAGAGATCGATCGGCGATCGCCTGTTGCAAGATCGGGGCATCATTCACATTTTGAACAGTCAATTTAAAGATATCCTCAGCCTTGGCTCCGGCACTATCGGTAGCAATGATTTTGATATCGACAGCTCCCACTTGGGCATTAGCAGGAGTGCCACTAAAGGTCTTGGCGATCGCATCAAAGGTCAACCAGTTCGGTAGAGCCGTACCATCGGCTAAAGTAGCACTGTAGGCTAAGACATCGCCAGCATCGGTATCGCTAAAAGTATTAGCTGGCAAAGACCAATTAAAAGCCGTATCTTCTGTTGCTGTTTGGTCTACTAAAGCTTGGTTCAAGACTGGTGCAGTATTGCTGGTATTGGCGGCGGTCAGCATCCCATTGATGGCATATTGACCCAGACTACCGTAGTCACTATAGCCATTAGTGCCATCTTTGCCTACCCCGTCAACCTGGAGGTAATACAGACCAGCATTCAAGAAAAGGTTAGTAAAATTTGCTGATAATACATCAGCAGGGCTAGACTGGGCAACTAAAGTACCATCGGCACTATAGATCCCTGCCCATAAATCCAAATTACTGCCCCGGGCATCAAGATACTGCACATTGTAGTTACCATTAGCATCTAAGAGATAGCTTTTAGAAGCAGCCGCAATATTCAGCGAGATGTTGCCAGTACCAGTCGCAAAGGAAAATACGTCTTTATCAGTGTTGCGCTCAATAATGCCAAAGGTGCTGATTTTATTGCTGGCATCAGCAGACAGCACAGTAGCAGCATTGATATTGTCACCATAATCATCTAACCGATAGCCAAAACCGTTATTGGTGGTGATGAGTGCCAAGTCATCTTCTTTGTTGTTGGCATACTGGTATTCACCCTTGCTCCACTGGGTTAGGCTTTTGCCAAAGGGAGCACCCATCAAAGAGCCCCAGCTGGTGTCGCCGGTACCATAGCCAGAAGCATAGCTTTTGGCATCATTAATGGTATCGGCAGGGTTGGAATCCACCAAACCATCGTGGTCTAGACCTAAACTGTGCCCAATCTCATGGCTAGCAGTCATAGCCGCATTATTTTCACCTTTATTAAAGGCGAAAATAGGGGTGTCGGTAGAATAGTTGAAACTGTCCAGATAGGCAATACCACCGGCTCCAGCAAAAAGCACTTTATTATCAACGGCATTTATATTCTGGGTCATTAAGGTGCGGATCCCCCAGCGCGTATCACCGGTGCCCGACTGTCGCAAATCCTCAATATTCGGAGCGATCGTGGTGACATTTACTTCAAATGGGGCAAAGTCTTCGGTGACTCGTTGCCAAATGCCGACAATATCTTGCAGTTCTGTAGCACTAAAAACCGCAGCATTACCATCGGTGTCATAGGCCGGAGAAATAATTTTAGGGAGAGTGGTATCGTTCCAATAGGTATTTTCGGTAATATGACCATCAAAATCTAGGTAGATGGTATGTTTGGCGTTCGGGTTACTGCTGAGTTTAAAAACATTGCTGTAGTCGAAATTCGTGAGATTTAGAGTGGTGCTGGGATTGGCATTATTAGTAATGATTCCCGCCGCCAAAATATTGGCATTACTCACCGGATAGGCATCCAGATGATCAGCATGTTCGGGCTTTTGAGGATTAGATAATAATGGTTGCCAACCAAAGTTCGGCTGATAGTGAAACGGTGAAGCAGCAAAAACATTGGGTATGTCAGAGAATGACAATGAAGAAGTTGGAGCGCGATCGATCGATAATTGCGTTGTCGCAGTAGTGCTAATTGATAGTTGTTGATCAGCGCTGTTGGCAGCAAACAAGGAGAAGTTGCCCGGCGGGGTATTTCCTTCTAATGGAAGTGCGGCATCCGCAGCCGCAACTGCGGAATTTAGTAATGAATTAAGTGAATCAGACATCGGGGAAATCGGGGGATATTAGCTGGCAGGACTATCCGCAACTAGGCTGAAACACAGACTAATCAAGGATGATAGCCAAAGTTAACCTTTCCCGAAAATACATGGTGTGATCTGAATGTGGTGCTGATGTCAGGATTTTACAGAACGCATTAACTGCTGAGCTAAATCAGTAATACCTGACCAATCCCCCCCAGCCACTAGGTCTTGGGGAAACAAAGAACCCGCCAAACCTACGGCGATCGATCCCGCTGTAATCAATTCCCAAGCATTAGCCACCGTCACTCCACCCGTGGGAATCAAAGGAATATGACCCAAGGGTCCATTTAAAGCTTTAATGTAGGCGACTCCGCCCATGGCCTGTACCGGAAAGACCTTGACGGCGGTGGCACCGGCCTGCCAAGCGGTCACAATTTCGGTAGGTGATAATGCCCCTGGAAACATTGGCAGGCCGATCGATCGAGATTGGGCAATTAGTTGGACATCTACATGGGGACTAAACATAAACTGTGCCCCACTACTCACCGCATTTTGCCAGTCCGCTTGATTCAGAATAGTGCCGGTACCGATCACACAATCGGGTAGCGCCGTGCGGAGTCGATCGATCAACGCCCAGGGTTGATCGCTATCTGCTGTAATTTCAATCAGTCGCATCCCACCTGCCGCTACCGCCTGCGCCATCTCGTAACCCAACTGCGCGGCGGGTGCTCGAATTACGGCGATGGCTCGCTGCTGTCGCAATAGTGGTAGCAAGTCCACTAGGGAAAAATCCTCTCGACAACTTCTTGCTGATAGGTTTGTACTGCGGTGGTAATGCTACTGCGTAAATCTACATAAGTTTTGGCAAAAGGCGGGCTTTTTTCGGTCAAACCCAATAGATCGGCAGTGACTAAAACCTGGCCGTCACAACTAGCCCCCGCACCAATCCCGATAGTCGGAATAGTCAGTTTGCTGGTAATAGTTGCGGCTAAATCAGCTGGGATATGTTCCAGGACGATCGAGAAAGCCCCTGCTTGTTCTAAGGCGATCGCTTCCGCTAAAATCCGCTGGCGGTCAACTTCAGTTTTACCCTGCTGCCGAAAGCCCAGTTGGTGTACCGACTGGGGGGTTAAACCAATATGTCCCATCACCGGAATCCCAATCTGTACCAATCGTTGGACAGTTTCTACCATCGCGGGATGACCACCTTCCAGCTTGACAGCGGGAGCCCCACTTTCTTTCAGTACCCGACCAGCCGATTTGATCGCCGTCGCGATACTTTGCTGATAGGTCAAAAAAGGCAAATCCACCACAATCAAGGCATTTTTTACCGCTCGTTTGACGGCCTGAGCGTGATAGATCATCGCATCCAGGGTCAGGGGCAAGGTGTTTTCGTGACCCCAAGCCACCATCGCCAACGAATCACCAACCAAAATCAGGTCAATCCCCGCTCGATCGACAATCTGAGCAATGGCAAAATCCCAAGCAGTCAAAGCCACAATGGGCTTCTGTTGCTGCTTATACTGCATGAGTTGACGAACAGTGATCATCACAAAGGCCAAGTGAACTAGGTGCTATCGATCGAAACATCCAAACTTAAAACTAAGGAGTAGCCACTTTAGGCTGAGTGGCATTGACTCGCTCTGGAGCTTGCGGAATCTCCGGTGCAAGGCTAACCTTTTTCGGCTCCTTCAAAGCATCACCATAACGCACATCAATAACACTAGTCATGAAATTGTAGTTTTTCTGGTCAATTTCTACCGCTGTACCAATTTTTACTTTTGTCCCCCCCAAGGTAAAGCCACCTTCCGTAGCTTGTCCTTGACCAGTAACAGTAATCAACATGTCCATACCAAAAGAGTCCGGGCGGGGATCTTTAATCGTTTTGGCACTCCCATCCGGCAAGGTTACTACCATCAATTTCTCTAGTTGGCGCACATTTTTAATTTCTACCGAACCCGCTGGTTGATTCCGAATTACAAAGCTAAGTTTATTGCCGGGCTTAAAATTTTCGCGTATTTTATCAGGATTTAAGGCGTTTAAACCCCGCACTAACACATCTACTTCTGCAGTTCCATTATTGTTTCCCAACAATGCCCCAGAACCACTGCCCGCCGGGATATACAGAATACCGATCACCGCCGCCATAATCACCAAGGCTGCACCAAGATCAAGAATACTAATCTTCCCAAATAATCTGCCTTGCCGATCTAAAATGGACATAATTAATTTCTCGCTACTGATCTGGAGATGTACCAGTAAGCAGTATCAATTTTTCCATCCCCTTTGTCAAACACCGTTAGTTCGTTTGTTGCTCTGGCAACTTCTTGGCGGCTGATACGTCTGCTTTTTTAAAGTTTGATTTACCAGCATCTAGTCCTAATTTATCTAAATCAGTAACTTGTTTATGTTTCACAACTATCTCAAGAATATCCCCAAACGCTGGCTACACGCTCCGCTAACAGCTATTATGGCCGCTGTTGTGGTGGGATTCACCCCGCAAACTGGACAAGCAGCTGATTGGCTGCAATTAATTCTGCAGGGTGCTCAAATCATTCAAATTTCCAATATTTCCGATCAGCAAGAAGTGCAACTAGGTGCCGCTACGAACCAACAGATTTTGCAGCAGTTAAAAATACATCCTAGTCGGGAAGCCAATGCATATGTAAATAGTATTGGCCAAAGATTGGCGCGCACCAGTGCCCGGCCTAACATCAAATACACTTTCCAAGTGATCGACGATGAGAGTATCAATGCCTTTGCGACCATGGGCGGCTATGTCTATGTCAACAGCGGTTTGATGAAAATGGCTGATAATGAAGCCCAATTAGCCAGTGTGATTGGTCACGAAATTGGCCATATTACCGGTCGTCATGGTATTCAACAGATGAAACAGCGCCTAATTGCCAGTGGGGTCAGTTCGCTGGCGGGGGTCGATCAAAATAAGTTGGCTCAAGTTGGTGTAGAACTTGCGCTACGTCGTCCCCAAAGTCGTACCGATGAGTATGATGCCGACAAGCGAGGTTTAGATAACGTGATCAAGGCAAATTACGCCCCTTCAGCCATGCCAGCATTTATGAGCAAACTGAGCAGTGCTAGCAATCCCCCCACTTTTTTAAGTACTCACCCCTCGCCACCCGATCGAGTGGCTAATTTGCAGCGCATGATTCCCACCAGGTACCGTAGTCAAACCTATGGATTAGAATCAGCTCCCTATCGGCAGCGCGTTCAAGCGTATTTGGGTAGCGGCGGTTCCAAAAATTCCACTTCTAAAACCGGCAATTCTTATCGGAAATTGCGTTAGTTGTAGGCGGTCACCTTGTTGGGATCGATTTGTTTAGTAATGTGTTCTAGTTTCTTACAACGGTACTTTTTGGTGAAAACATTGTATTGATGTACCAATTTGTTATTGATATCTAGAGCAGTCATCCAACCACTCTTACGGTGGTAGGCTCCGGTCTCGATATTGAGCCAACCTACCCCCGCCGCCAATTCACCGGGGGATACGCCGGGGAGGGTAAAGGTAATGGTGTGGCCCGTGACAATGATTTTGTCTTCAAAATAGGGGAAGGCTGAGCTGAAAAATTTTTCGCGCATCCAGCAAAACTGCTGCTCACCTTGCTGATCCAGACGCAGATAGGGATCAACACCAGCATGGACTAGCCACACATCACCTAAGTCTAGATAGGTGGGTAAGCTGGCCATCCAATCCAAATCGGCTCGGAGAATTCCCTCTGAGCCATAGCTGGCTACGGTGGCATCACCACCAGCTTTAAGCCAGAAATTCAGAACTCGATCGTCTTCTGCTTCATGGACAGCCCGCAGCAGCATTACTTCGTGGTTACCTAGCAAGCAAGGATATTGATTGTCGCGCAAGAATTTGACCACTTCGGCACTTTTGGGGCCGCGATCAATCAAATCTCCCAGAAAATAAACTTGATCATCATCACCTAGTTCGACGTTTTCTAACAATTCCATCAAACCATCGTAATGGCCATGAATATCACCAATGATGATGCGACGGTTTTTGAAAATTGTTCTAGGGGGTTTGGAAATCGAGGGTTTAGTGAAAAAGTTGAACATAGGTAACTATGGTGAGCAAGCTGAAACTTTGAAGTACCAGCATCCAAGTTTGATACTTCAGTATTATAGGTAACTATGGGTACCTGGAGCTTGTTATATTTATTTTATGGAAATTGCCACGTATCAGACCATTAATTTCATTTGCCAAGCTACCAGCTCTGCCTGGTTAGATCAAGCACTAGACAACATCAATATTATTTTACTAGATCACTCCCATTGTGAGTTAAAAGCAGCTAATAATGCTCTGAATTTAATCTTTCGTTATTCTAGTTATCCCAAACTGATTGAATATTTAACAGCCATCGCCAAGGAAGAACTGGAACATTTCAGTCAGGTTAACAAAATTTTGGCCGATCGCCAAATTGCCCCAGCGCCATTAACACCTCCGCCCTATGCGGCTGGCCTAAAGAAGCAGATTCGATCGAATGGCCCGGAGCGCTTACTCGATTCTTTGTTAGTGGGTTGCCTGATTGAAGCTCGGTCTCATGAAAGGCTCGGACTATTGGGCGCTCATCTGCCCGATCCTAAGTTAGCGGCTTTTTATCGCAGCTTGATGGCTTCGGAAGCCCGGCATTTTGGAGCTTTTTGGTCATTGGCTGATACCTACTTCGATCGGACTTTAGTCCAAACCCGATTAACCGAGCTAGCTGAAATCGAAAGCGAATTGTTAGTAAAGTTACATCCCGAGCCCCGGATTCACAGCTAATCAAATATAGAATAATGCACCAGATGAACCAGTTGATTTATCAAGATTTTTTGATTCGGCCTTGGCAACCAGCCGATCGACAGGCTATTGCCGCCGTAATTGGTACGGTCTTGGCCGAATATGGCTTGGGTTGGGAGCCAGAATTAGCCGATCGAGATGTTTTGGAAGTTGAAAAATATTACCTAGAGAGTGGCGGCGAGTTTTGGACAGTTGAACAACAGGGTAAAATTGTGGGTAGTGGCGGTTACTATCCGATCGAGCGCGGCCAGCAGGCTGTAGAAATTCGCAAAATGTATTTGTTACCCACCAGTCGGGGGCAGGGTCTAGGTCGGTTTTTATTAGCAGAACTGGAGAGATCGATCGCCCAAAAAAAATTTCAAGAAATCTGGGTAGAGACCGCAACGGTATTGTCTGCAGCCGTTCAGCTTTACGAAAGCAATGGTTACTTGCCTGCCACCGGAGTCGAAACAGCCCGGTGCGATCGAGTGTATGTTAAATACTTAGTGTAAGGGTTTAGGGTCAGGTGCAATCACGCTCAGCCCTTACGACAATTACATTGAGTTACAACTTCCCCATGCTTTCTTTTCAGACGATCCTCGGCTTGCGCTGCTATTTAAATACTCAGAATACCCAGACCGTAGGATTGGTGCCCACGATGGGTTCTTTGCACGCCGGGCATCGGAGTTTGATCGATCGAGCCAGACGGGAAAATGATCTGGTGGTGGTCAGTATTTTCGTAAATCCGCTGCAATTTGCCCCCACCGAAGATTTAGACCAGTATCCCCGGCAGTTAGAGCAAGACCGCCAGCTGTGTATCCAAGCCGGGGTAGATGCTTTGTTTATACCCACTCCAGAATCGATCGGCACTCTTGGTGAAATCAGTCAGGTGTTACCGCCAGCGAGTTTAGCCAACAATTTGTGTGGCAAGTCCCGCCCCGGTCATTTTACGGGGGTCGCCACCATTGTCACCAAGCTCTTGAATATTGTGCAGCCAACCAAGGCTTATTTTGGCCAAAAAGACGCTCAGCAATTGGCCATTATCCGGCGATTAGTCATCGATTTGAATATGACAGTAAAAATTGTGGGCTGTCCGATCGTCCGCGAAGATTCGGGATTGGCGATGAGTTCCCGGAATCAATATTTAAGCTCCACCGAAAAAACCCAGGCGGCGGGTATTTATCGCAGCTTACAAGCCGCTCAAACTCTCTTTCGGCGGGGTGAGTCCCAAAAAGCCCGCTTGATTGCTGCTGCCCGCGAGCAACTAGCGCCATCGATGGCCTTGGAGTATTTAGCCTTGGTTGATCCACAGACGATGCAGGTTATTGACAAAGTAGAGCAGGACGGTTTGCTGGCGATCGCGGTGCGGGTAGGAAATACCCGGCTCATCGACAATATCCAGCTATCCCAAAGGTTACCGATCATTGCGATCGATGGTCCAGCCGGAGCCGGAAAATCCACCGTGACTAAGTTAGTCGCCCAGGAATTAGGCTTGCAGTTTCTGGACACGGGCGCGATGTATCGAGCGGTAACTTGGCTAATTTTGGAATCTCAGTTAGCCCTAGACAACGAAGCCGAAATCGCGGATATTATTGCCCAGTCCCAGATTGAACTCCAAGGTAGTCAGGTATTGATTAATGGCCAAGATGTCAGTACAGCCATTCGGACTTTAGAAGTGACCAGCAAGGTATCCATTATTGCCTCTCTGGGAGCGGTACGGACGGCCTTAGTGCAGCAACAACAGTCCATTGGACGGGCGGGGGGCCTGGTGGCTGAGGGACGGGATATGTGTACCTATGTTTTCCCAGATGCTCAGGTCAAAATATTTTTGACAGCGACGGTGGCGGAACGGGCGCGGCGACGGCTAGAGGATCTGCAAAATCAGGGTCAGGATGATATCAATCTGCCAGAACTGGAAAAAATGATTGCTGAT
>CAXTSX010000007.1:90093-99682 GCA_964247085.1 uncultured bacterium | reverse complement strand
GAGCTAGATTTGCCGCTCAATACCAGTTGAAATTCCATAATGAGAATTGCTGAGTAACCGCCGCACCGTTTGACTTTTTGCATCAGCCCTGTTTGCGGGACTACGCCAAAGGTAAGCAGAATGCTAATCTTATAAATTACATACATCAACAGCTCAAGTCTCGTTCAAAATGGCTCTAATTAAAGATGTTAGCGATTGTTCGACCTTTGCGGTACGGGGTCTAGATATTCAGCTCATTTATCAAATGAACAAAATTAGCCCCGGTTTGCTAGTACGCATTGATGATCTGAATGTTTCACTGCGAAAATCGACCCATCCCTGGATGCAAGCCTCTGCCAAAGCTACCTTGGCCAAAGTATTAGCCAGTCGTGACCAAAAAATGATGATTAACTCTGCCTACCGGACCCTCGCCGGACAAATGCTCTTACGCACTCAATACCAAAGTAATCGTTGTGGAATTACCGCTGCGGCTCCACCCGGTAAAAGTAACCATAACAATGCCAGTGCGATCGATATCGAAGACTCCGAGGGCTGGCGACCTATACTCGAAGCTGCTGGCTGGAAATGGATGGGGTCTGACGATCCGGTTCATTATGACTGTATTGATCCAGGCATTCAACCACTGCACCAAATCGCCGTCCAAGCTTTTCAACTCATTTGGAATTCGCGCCGTCCGAATGATCCGATCGCTACGGATGGGGATTTTGGGGTGATTACCGCCAGTCGGTTGCGTTATGCCCCTGCCGAAGGGTTCTCTGGTTTGGAAATTCCTCGGGTACTCCAACTCACGGTTCCACAACAAATTGGCAATGACATCGAGGTTTTGCAACTGGCTTTATGTAAAGCGGGAGTCAACACCGCCGTCAACAAAGTCTTTGGCGAAGATACTGATCGAGCTGTTCGGCAACTACAAACCATCAACAAAGTAGTGGTGGATGGTATTGTCGGTACCCAAACTCGCCAACTTTTGAAGTTGCCCGATCCAATGCGTTCGTAATATCGACTGGATGAGATCGACCAAGAAAAGCTACAGGTTTTTAACTACTTCTTGAATCCTGACTAACTGTGCCAATGCCTGACCATTTTGCAGCATGGTAGTAGTTTGAGCTATACCCGCTGCCAAATCTGCAGCCATGCCACAATGCCATAGGTAAAAACCCCCATTCCAAAGAATGGTTTCGGTCAGAGGGGACGGTTGATTGGCCAACACTTTCTGTAACTCCGTCGATAAATTTTCAGTCATCAGCGGATTTTGGTTGGTAATACCAACATCTTGATGATGCAAGAAAATTCTCTCTAGTTCCTGCCCAGGGAGCTTACTCCCGACAATGACCGGGCGATCGTGAGGTAAATCACAGCTGCCTTCTAGACCTTTCACGGTGGTGACTTGCAGGGGGATCGATCGCATCCCCAAGGCGGTCAAAGCAGTCTTTTCAGTAGGGGGATGCACATAGCCAAAAATTAGATGAGCTGCGCCCGCATAGGGTGACCAAATTAATTCTAAAGTGGCGATCGGTGGTCTTTTGCCAATTTGATCCCGATAGGTAACTAAGCTATCGGCCAAAGGAAAGTGGTTGGGTACATAGATAAAGCCCAAGCCAGTAGCGGCGAAAACGGCCTGCGTTTGCTCCAAACTCAATGTCGCCCAATCCACTCCTAATCCTTGCCACAGTTCCACCAGCGGCACACCATATTTGGTAGGTAGCCGACCACCACCATGCAAAATCACTGGTATCCCCAAGGCGGTGAGCAATAAGCTAATTACTGGTGAAATTGGTGCTGTGCGGGAGCGACCATCATAGGGAATACCAAAAATACGCACCGGCTGTTGATGACTACTGACTGGCTGCAAGCAAGGCCCCAGTTCCTGCCAAGTGTCTAACATTCCCGCCAATTCTTCGCCGGTGGGACGCTTGATCCGGTGAGCAATCAAAAAAGCGCCAATCTGGGCGGGGGTGGCCTCGGCTTGCAGCATCTTGCGCATGGCTAAAGCGGCTTCAGCCCGATCTAAATTCTTGCCGGTGTGGGGACCGCTGCCAATTTTCCTTAACAGCTCCCGAAACTCTTCCATATTTAAAAAACCAGTAAGACGAATCCTCATCCTAAATTAAACAGCGATCATTAACCACACTCAATCCCAATAGTTTTGATATATCATCACTTGGGCAAATATCATCCGATAAATTTTCTAGCCCATGGCCATCGGTAGCCAGGTAAGCTGCTAAAATGGCTGAGGTTACCATCTAAGAAATTTGCTGTGAGTAATCCCGAGCCATCTTCCCCTGATTTAACACCAGAGAACGTTACTGCGCCGACCAGCAAACAGCGGTTTGATCTAGCCCGCGCCAGCCTTAACAACAGTTTGTCTCGTTATCAAGATAGTCCGGCGGGGGATTTGCAAGCCGAATTAAAGATCTTGCAAAATACCTTAGAAAAGCTGGATCAAGGAATTTATTGCATTGCCGCTTTTGGTTTGGTGAGTAGAGGAAAGTCCGCTGTGCTCAACGCCTTGATGGGCGAAAAGATTTTAGAAATTGGACCACTTAATGGGGTGACAAAATTTCCCCGGTCGGTTCGTTGGCAGCCCCAACCCCAGATCCAAATCGATTTAATTGATACTCCTGGCTTAGATGAAATTGATGGGGAAAGCCGCGCTCAGATGGCGCAACAAATTGCCGCTCAGGCCGACTTGATTTTATTTATTATTGCTGGCGACATTACCAAACTAGAGTACCAAGTTTTGTGCGAACTGCGGGCGGCACAAAAGCCCTTGATTTTAGTGTTCAACAAGTCTGATCTCTATCCAGAACAGGAGCGTCAAACTATTTATCAACAGCTACAGAGCTTGAGCGCTGATTTGGAACAGCAAAATAGTGAAAGGTTGCATCGACTCCTGTCCGCAGATGAAGTAATAATGGTCGCCGCCGATCCAGCACCATTCCAAATTCGGACAGAGTATGCTGATGGATCGAGTAAAAATGAATGGGAGCAACCAACGCCTAATATTGAGCC
Source organism: uncultured bacterium (assembly GCA_964247085.1). Taxonomy (GTDB): domain Bacteria; phylum Cyanobacteriota; class Cyanobacteriia; order Cyanobacteriales; family Chamaesiphonaceae; genus JAAFHZ01. The sequence goes on along the minus strand of CAXTSX010000007.1, from coordinate 96,670 downwards.
ACTTAAGCAAAAAATTCTCAGTTTGTTAGAAAAAGAGGGTTCATCGCTAATCGCTATTAATGCGCTGGTGCAAGCCCGTTCTTCTGAATATAATTTGGCGGCTGCTACTCTCGATCTGATGTCAGACGAGGCTAGTAAGTTGGTCTGGCGCTTTGCTCAATATAAAGCCCTCGCCGTCACCCTGAATCCGATCGTCTTTTTTGATGTGTTAGGTGGTGTATTTATTGATTTGGTAATGGTTCGATCACTGGCCAAACTTTATAATTTACCGATCACTACCTACGAAACCAGCAAGCTGTTTAAGGGAGTACTATTCAGCGGCGGCAGTCTACTCTTGGTGGAAATATTCACAGCTCTGGTTTTAGGCATTGGCAAGAGCGATCATCTTTTGCAATTTGGTGGTCTGAGCTGGGTAGACGTTCCTGGTTATATGCTGGGAGGCGTGATCCAGGGGTCGATCGCTGGCTATGGAGCCTATGCCGTTGGCAAAGCCGCCAAGGCATATTTATCGCAGGGCAATACTTGGGGCAAGTTGGGAGCCAATACAGTCATCCGCGAAATTTTGCAAAATATTGATAGTGAAACGATTATGGCCAGACTACGTGAAGAATTAATCACCCCGCCTCCAGAACACCCAGTGGTTCCCACCGTTATCCCCACTGTCACAGCGACTGAGCAGTCGTTAACCCCGGTAGATGCTAGCGGCGACTAACGCTTCTTGCGGCGGGGGGTAGCGAATAATCGGGGTAATTCCACTGTAAAAATACTGCCACTTCCCACCTCACTATTTACTGTCAAACGACCTTGATGCAGTTTGATAATGGACTTGGCGATCGCTAAACCTAATCCTGACCCACCTTGCTGACGAGATCGATCGGTTTGCACTCGATAAAATCGGTCGAAAATCTTCGTTTGTACATGAGCCGGAATTCCAATTCCCGTATCTTGCACCTGGACGATCGCCGATCGATGCTGCTGACGCAGAGCCACGACTACCCGCCCATGAGCTGGCGTGTATTTAATGGCATTGATAATTAAATTAGTCATCAATCGGTAGAGTTGTTCACTATTTCCCCATACCAACAGGGGCTGATTGACTTCGACGACAGTGCTGAAATGAATCTGAGCGGAAAGCGCGGTGGCAGCTAACTCTTCGTCTAGATCCGTCACAATATTGTTTAAGTTGCAAACTTCCCAGCCTTGCCTTAGTCTTTCATTTCTATCTCCATGGGTGCGGGAATCTATTCTCGATAACAAGAGTAAATCGGTCACTAACTGGGTCAGGCGAGTGTTTTGACGTTGAATAATCGCCAGTACCTCTTGTGTTTGGGGCGATTGAGGAGTGAGCAACGCTGATTCTACTGTTACTTGGGTCGTGGCCAAGGGAGTACGCAATTCATGGGCAGCATCGGCGGTGAATTGCTGAATATGTTGATAAGAATGGTAGACCGGTTTCATGGCTTTGCCGGCTACTAACCAACTAGCAACTAAGACAATTAACCAACTGAGGGTTAAAACTACAAACAAAAACCAGGACAGTTTCCACAAAGCCAATTCTGGATCTTGGAGATTTTGGTCTCCGGCGAAGAGATAGGCCACAATCAGGTAGATTAGCATGCCGACGGCGCTTAAAATAATAGCCATCATTCCTGCATAGGAGAGAGCTAAGCGCCACTGGGTGAGACTAAATAAGCGGCTTTTTTGCATTTTTATGAGGTGACAATGAGACGATAGCCAACACCCCGAACTGTCTCGATCGAATTATGACAGTCCAAATCAGACAATTTTTTGCGCAGCAGACGCATTTGAGCCGCCACCACATTACTAAAACTATCCGATCCCAATGTCCACAGCTGCGACCTAATTTGCTCAGTAGTCAACACCTGATTGGGATGACGCATCAGATATTCCAACAGTTGTAATTCTTTGGTGGTCAAAAAAATCATCTTACCGACAGCACTAGTACAAGTCACCATCCGAGTATTGTAGTCTAGGAGTATTTCTCCTGCTTGCAGTTGGGGTGTTTGTAATTGTTGTGGTCGGCGTTGCAGCGCCCGAAGTCTAGCCAGCAGCTCGGCCATTCCAAAAGGTTTTACCAAATAATCATCAGCCCCAGCATCTAACCCCATCACCTTGTCTTCCATGCTATCCCGTGCAGTCAAGATCAAAATAGGGAAGGAAGCAGATTGCTGGCGCAGACGTTGGCAGAGTTCAATTCCAGATAATCCTGGTAACATCCAGTCCAAAATGGCCAACTCATAACGAATCCAAGAGGAGGTAAGATATTGCCAAGCCGTGTCCCCATCCTGCACCCAATCCACCACATAAGCTGACTGGGTAAGAGTTTGCTGAATTGCTGCTCCTAAATCTGGTTCATCTTCTACTAGTAATAACCGCATAGATTACGTTATTTTTGGTTTCAGTTAACGCTGTCACCATATTAACGACAAATCCCTAATATTTTGACAATAAAATAGATTAAGAAAAAATAACTCACCTCTTACTGTAAGAAGTGAGCAGCAATAATTTTTAGTGATGTTAAGTTTAAAGATATTTGCAGTTCGGTTAAAATCCAGCAGAGGATTTACTACGGTTATTGGCCAAAGCTAAACGACCATTAGGTAATTCAATATATAGATCAGGTTTGAGGCGCTGCCCTTGACGATTAATTACATAGACATAACGAATATTATGGTTGGGGTGATTGCGGTAGGGTGACTGCCAGTATTCACGGCCACGATTTAGATCGTAGCGCACTTTGTACAGCGTTCCATCCGGCCCCAATTTCATGGTTTGCTTCGTATTAACCTTCGTACCCTGATACTGAGGAGCAGTCGATTTAACTGGTTCTTCGGCCTGTCCTGTCGTTGTTGGTAGAATTACGGTAGCTAACGAGAGGCAAATTTGCAAATATTTTTTCATCTCTAGTCACGGGGTATTAATTTTCAACTTTAACTAGTCACAGGTGGAATCACCTCCGTGTTTTTACGGCTTGATTTGGCCAGCGCGGCAGTCTCGCAACCAAGTACTTACCGCCTCCCCCAAAGGACTCTGACTACTATCCAGCGGCGGTAAAATTTTGGGGTCTTGGGCATTTTTCCCTAGCCGTGAATACATGAGAGCCAAATGCCAATTGCCTCTATTATTCTGAGTAAGGAATAACCAGTGGAATCTTTGCTGTTCAATGGTGTTACGGCTAGAAAATTGTTTTTCCAGGGTGCTAATAAATAGCTGTTGGGGTGAGGATTGAACAATAGCCGGACTATATTCGGGATTGGTGATGGCGATCGGATTGAGATCGGGCTGACCGGCCAGAATATAACTGCTGTAATTTGGATCTTTGACACTACGGCGACGGCTTTGAGCCGCGCGGTTAGCATAACTAGGTAGGTCACGTAGCAACAGGGGGGTGAGACTAGCCAAGGTACTAGGACATTGATAGCGGCCAGTTGGCAATGGTACGCTAGCGGGCGCTTGGATTTTACTGCGGGTGATGAGCAGCGGTGGAGGACAGGTTATTTCTGGAGGACAAAAAAACATTGGCTTTAACTCCAAATATCCCTTTATTTTAATCTGTAGTAGACAATACTACTAAGATTTTCTAGATTTAGCTGTACCACTGGCTTAATTTAAAGCTGCATTCAATTTTGGTGAACTCTGCCGATCGATCAGCAAGGAAAGTTTCTGCACCAATAGATGGTTCATCCCCATTAAAAACACCTGTGCCGGGGGAGTTTCCGGCTCTAGCTGGATAATGGCCATGTGGCTAGCAAAACCAATGCTATTAACTTGACGATAAGCTGCGGGAATGGGTTGGGCAGAAGTGACCGGCAAATTCAACAACACCGGGAAATTAGCGACCGGGATGGCAAATGGTTCGCCAGAATGAGTTTGTACCAACATTAAAAACTGTCGATCGGCTAGCAACACAGGGCGTTCTGGCATTAATCGATAACAAAGATCAACCACTGTAATCATTTGGTTAGCGATCGAGATCATGCTAATACCTTGCTTAAAACCAGACAGGTCAGCAGGACATTTCATCACCTTGATCACCGCCTCTACGGGCAGAGCAAAAAGATAATCTGCCCCTGATTCCTGAGGCTGAAAAATTGGGAATACCATTACTGGCAAGTAGTCGTTACTACTATCACTACTAGATAAGCGATGGCGGGCAGTGGGAATCATGGTGATAAAAGAGAGAGGACGAATTAAACCAAGGTGGGAGACTGGAGAATATCTTCTACTACCGTTAACAATTCTTGATCGGCATGAGGTTTGGTGGTGTAGGCTTTAGCGCCGAGGGCGATCGCCAGCTGCCGATGTTTAGTGCCACTCCTAGTTGTAAGCATAATGGTTGGAATACGGGAAAGACGAGCATCTTGGCGACAATAGCTCAAGAACTCAAATCCATTCATATAGGGCATTTCAATATCACATACCACCACTTGAATTTCAGTGTGTTGATTAAGCTGTACCAGGGCTTCTTGACCATTGGCCGCTTGTAAAACTTGATAACCAGCTCCAGACAGAGTGCGCAGTAAGCTTTGCCGTTGTACCAAAGAGTCATCGACCACCAATACGGTGATTTGATTATTGGCGACAGAGTGATGTGACAACAATTCGGCCTCAATTACCGACTCATTAGATGATAGCAATTGCGGCTGATTCGCTGGTATTGAAGTAGCCCGAGCCACCGAATGAGTCGTAGCAGAGGAACTACTGGTCGATGAACCAGTGCGGGAATACTTTAAGAGTTCCACTGGATCGATCGCCAGGGTGAGGTTGCCTTCACTGAGAGTACTATAGCCTTGGACATAACTGGGCAGCGTAAAATCATTCCCCAGCGGCGAAATAGCCAGCTCTTGCTCATTGATGATGCGATCGACTGCTAAGCACATCTTTTGACCAGCAATTTTCACGATCAGTAAAGTGAATTTCCCAGAATCCGCTAAAACTGCCGGTACTGGACAATTGTAGTTTAGGAGATCAGCCATTCCTTGCACAGCCATTAATTGCTCACTACCATCAGCAGTATAACGATAGAAAATCTGGGTGCCTTGAGCCTCCGTTGTTTTATACTGCAGCTGCTCTGGTGGGGGAATCACCACTTTGCTTAAGGAATCAGAGAGCACCCCATAGACTTGGCCTTGCACCTCACAAATCAGCAGTCGCGCGGTAGTGAAATTCAGCGGAATTTGTAAACTAAAAGTTGTTCCTTGACCAGCAACGGACTGAACAGTAATAGAGCCACCCAGAGCTTCAACTTGCGTCCGAACTACATCTAAACCAATACCCCGCCCAGATAATTCACTAACCTTATCGGCTGTGGAGAAACCAGGATGAAACAACAAGTCTGCTAATTGCGATTCACTGGCGATCTGAGCTTGTGTGGTAGTTAATAGCTGTCTTTCAAGGCCTTTTTGACGAATGCGATCGAAGTTTAAACCACCGCCATCGTCTCGAACTTCGATCGTAGTACGGTTGCCATGATGGTAAGCACTAACTACAATTTGACCAGTAGGACGCTTGCCTTTTTCCGCACGAGTTTCTGCTACCTCTAAGCCATGGTCGTAGGAGTTTCGAATCAGGTGTAACAAAGGATCATAAAGCTTGTCGGCGGTGGTCTTGTCCACCAAGACAGTGGTACCACCCAATAGCAATTCGGCAGGTTTTTTATGTTTGGAAACCATTTGCTGTACTAGCCGAGGAAACCTGTCGAACACTGTCGAAATCGGCTCCATCCGGGCTTGTAACAATTCATCTTGAGCCACTGCGAAAATTTGCTTGCGCTTACTCTGACGGGCTTGCAGCTTTTGGGTGGAGGCTTCTAATTCTTCTAAATGCTCACCTAGTTTGTCCATATGGTCAGAGAGTTTTTGAATCAAGATGTGTAAATCGCTGTACACATCCATTTCCAGGATATCAAAACCATTCTGGTTATTGATGAGGTTAAATGGTGCACTAGGGGCTGTGGGCTGCGCCGCTGTTTTAGACTTGTCGATGTTTAACAGATTTTTATCTGACCAGTCCCGAATTTGACCGAGCTGATAATGAGCCCGTCCCAATTCTTCGATCGCTTCCTTATTGAGACGATAAATTTTTTCGGCACGGGAGTTATGTTGATTTTCGTCAATTAGTAACTCTCCTACCGCATGGCTCAGTCGATCGAGCCGATCGATCGCCACCCGAATAGTCGGAGCTGCCGGGTTTGTCGCTGGAGCTGCAGGTGGAGTTGGCGGTGCCTGGACTTCGGGGATATGGGTGGAAATCGATTGCAGAATTTGATCGATCGGTGATAATTGATGGGACTGACTCTCCAGGGAGTTGGATAAGTTGTCCGGTGACAACATGGCCAATGCATCAGACTGGGTCGCAGCCGCCACCGTAATCAGCTCAGGTGCATCAATTACATCCGCATCAATAAATTCAGCATTGACCAAATCACGAGCAATTTCTGCTGGCAGTGTGACAGCTTGATCACTATCGACTGATTCTTCATCAAATAAATCTAATAAATCTTCGGCATCACTATCAGCTGACTTCTCACCAAATAAGTCCAGCAAATCTTCGGCAT
>CAXTSX010000007.1:44998-89993 GCA_964247085.1 uncultured bacterium | reverse complement strand
CACTATCGACTGATTCTTTATCAAATAAATCTAATAAATCTTCGGCATCACTATCGACTGATTCTTTATCAAATAAATCTAATAAATCTTCGGCATCACTATCAGCTGATTCCTCACTAAATAAATCTAGTAAATCTTCGGCATCGCTATCAGCTGATTTTTCACCAAATAAGTCCAGCAAATCTTCGGCATCACTATCAGCTATTGCAGTCAATCCAATTGTCGTATTGCTAGCATTCATCGGCACCGCAGACAAATCTATGGCGGGATGATCGGTTGTCCATTGTCTTAATTGGGCTGATACCTGGCCACCGCTCTCTCGATCGCCAGCCAAAATTTCGGTGCGAGCCGCTTGGAAGTTATCCAAAGCCACTTGACCGATTGCTGCTATATGGTCGGGATGGAGTTCGATCGCTCGCAAAGTTGTCTTGGCAATTTCTTCAACTCCTGGCAAAGCGTAGGAAGCACCTAGCTCCATAAAAAATTCACATTGAGTAACGATGGTTTGGCGAATACGCTCCACATCGCCCGTCGCCAAACTAGCTGCTAACTGATTCAGATCCTCCGGTACACTGTCGCCAAAAATCAGACCAACTACATCAAATCCCAAATCTTCGGCAGTGGGCAGAGGAGCCTCCCGGCCAAAAAAGTCACCGAGCTTGACTTGCAACCGAGCAAATAGGTCGGCAGTTTGCGCCAAAATCTGCTCTTCATCACATTTGTAGCCAGCCAGAATCGCCGATAGAGGTGTATATAGTACCTCATAACCTTCCAGCAACAGGGCACCTAGCTCATCGTCAATTTCCAGTTCTTCGGGGTAAAGCGCCTGAAAAACATCTTCCAAATGATGGGCAATAGTTTCGATCGTCTTCAACCCACAGTTAGCGGCTCCACCTTTGATGGTATGAGCGGCGCGCATTAGGGTATGTACCCGCTCTACGGTTTTCTCTTCCAGTAAACTGACCAGGGTCTGTTCGATGGTTTGGATAAGTTCTTCCGATTCGATCGCAAAATACCGATCAAGGGATTCTTCAAACTGTGAGTCAGTCATAGTAGATGTTGTTTGGTGAGCAAGACTGGGATCGGAAAATAGACGGCGATTAGCGTTGTAACCGCGCGGTTACAACGCTGTGCTATTTAGTCCACCTTAAATCGGCTGACACTAGTTTGTAAGCTGCTGGAGGTAATCAGCAATTGCTTGAAGGATTCAGACAACTGATTGGCACTATCTGCGGTGTTGAGAACAATTTCGGCCACATCATTCATCACCAAGGTCAGGGTTAAGGATTCTTTGTTTTGGTTGTTGGCCGCCTTGGTAATTAATTGTACCAATCCACCAATTTCACTGGTAGCAATTACAATCTCACTCAGACTTTGGCGAGTATCGTTGACCATTTGGGTTCCTTGTACCACTTGGGCAATTCCTACCTCCATCGCTTCGGTTACTTCGTTAGTACCAGCCCGAATTTCATCAACCAGACGGCTGATTTCGTTAGTAGCATTGGCCGACTGGTGCGCCAAAGAACGAACTTCATCAGCTACCACCGCGAAACCTTTACCATATTCGCCCGCTCTAGTGGCTTCAATAGCAGCGTTAAGAGCCAGTAAGTTGGTTTGGGTCGCAAAGTTTTCCACCAAGCTGACTACCTTGGAAATCTTTTGGAATGTTTCACCCAAGCGTTTGACTTTTTTGCCTGTTTCCGAAACAGTCGAACGAATTTCTAAGATTTCGTTGACGGTTTTTTCCATCAATCGATCGCCATCTTGGACGGTGCTATTAGCCGCCTGTACAGCCAGGTCGATCTTACCGGCAAAGTTGGCTACTTCTTCGGAGGAACTTGCTAACAATTTCACCTGAGTTAGAGCAGAATCTAGTCGATCGATCTCCCGTTGGGCTTGGTTAGCCAAATTTTCGACCAAATCATTATTGTAGCTAGAGGTTTCACTCATACTAGTCGCCGACACCTGAACTTGCCGTACTAGAGAACGCAAGCTCTGAATGGTGGTATTATAGCCATCGGCGATCGTCCCAATTTCAGTTTCAGACAATGGTGCCCGGATGGTCAAATCTCCTCGGAAAGATGGTTCTAAAGCTCTTAGAACTTTAACTGCTTCCTGTTCTAGATTTTCCCGGGCGGAACGCTCACGACTGAGACTTTCAGCCAGTTCCCGCTCTTGCGTTTCTACCCGGGTGACGTAGGTAGAAAGCTGGAGCGCCACCGCTAACTGATTAGCAATTTGGACGATCGTATCGCTATCTTCGGGCAACCATCGCCGAGGAGCATCGTTTTGATATACTCCCAACAGACCCCAAAGGTTGTCACCTTGAAAAATAGGTGCAATTAGATAAGCTTTAGCCTGATATTTTTCCAGAGATTGGATATAGCAAGCTGGATAGTTCTGAGCATAAATATCATTAATTGCCGTGAATTTATCCTGACTGTCCGTGTATTTACCACCTTTAGTGTCTTGTAAATAAGTATCATTCGTAGTGTTATCCTGGGTACCCCATTTACGCAGCACACAGCGATCGCTTTGTGTCCGATCTCCGATCAGCACTGCATCATTAGCTTGTTCTTGGAGCAAAGACATCCAATTACCACCGACGGCTTCAGCTACGACTTGGCCGCTCCAATCTGGATTGAATTGGTAAACAACGGAGCGATCGGCTTTCAAGGCTTGGCGAATTTCCTGAGTAACATTCTGGAAAATACTATCGATATTTAGTGATTGCCGAATCCGATCGGTAATTTTGTTAATAGTTTGCTGCTGATCGGCGCGAGTCTTGAGTTTGTTAACGTAGTTTAATTGCTCTATGGCAATTCCAACTTGCAAACCAATTTGTCGTAAGCATTCCACCTGATCTTCGCGCCATTTGTAGGGCTTGGTGCTGTAATACATGGCAATTAAGCCCCACAACTGCTTATCAGCTCCAAATACTGGTGCGATCGCATAAGCCCGCGCTTCCATTTGCTCTAGTAGTTGAATGTGACAGGGCTGATGTCCTGACAAATAAATATCATCGATCGAGAAGCAACTACCGTCTTTGTAACGACCACCCTTAGTTCTTTGTAGGAAAGTATCCTGAATCATCGGAATAATTTCCCGCATAGGCGTTAAACCTGCCACCGAGGAGTCCGCAATAAAAGAACCACTGAAATCTGGGGCGAATTGATAAATTGCAATTCTTTCTACCCCCAATAACTTCCGCCCTTCTTGAGTAGCCAACTGAAACACAGTTTGTTCATTCTTCGCGGCTCTAATCCGCTCTTGCATTTTTGCCAAACCGCGCTCCCGCTGAAAGCGCACGTTCATCTGAGCTGATTGAAACTGTTGGTGGCGATGATATACGGTTTGTTGCAAAGGAGCATGAAAACGATTAGCAAAACTTTGGAGAGCTTCTAATTCTGGTTTTTGCCAGTTACGCGGACCAGAATTTTGGTAGACACCAACCAGACCAAGCAAAGAGCCATTATAAACGATCGGAACTACTAAATAAGCCCGGACTTTGAGAGGCGCTAGCACATCTAATAGTGCCTGAGCTAAACCCTTGGTCTCAATATCATTAACGGCATAATAAGGTTTGTAGTTACTTTCAGTAATGGTATAGTCCCAATTGAGAGAAGTTTCGGCCTTCGGCCAATTGACATCCACTGATTCGACTACAACATGTCCACTCCAATCTGGATTGAAAGCGTAAACCATCACCCGATCTGCTTGAAAAGTTGCCCGAATTTGGTTGGATAGATCCTGCATCAGCTGCCGAGCTTCTAGATCGATCGTATTCAGTGGGTCACGATTTTGGACTAATTGCAATAGAGGCAGGCTTGGTTGAATAGCCAGGGTTAGTTCCAAAGAGATTTGCGCCAAAAAGTTGATTTCACTTTCTGTCCATTTTCGACTCTTGGTACATTGCTGGATGCAGAGCAGACCCCAAGTTTCTTCCAGGCCATAGCCATTGCTAGCATTAGAATAAGCACTCAACAAAATTGGAAAGGTAATCTGTGACCTGACCTGCAACGTATCCAGCAATTGTTTTTGGTAAGGCGAGACCTGCGGCGTATCCGAATCTATTTGAATGTACCGTTGCAAAGCATATTCGGCTAGAGTACCTGCCCCAAATCCCATCAGAGCTAATTCGGAACCCAGACTAGGAGTGTAACCAGTGCGCACAACTTCGGCAAGTATTTTTCCGGCCTGAGCATCGATCGCCTGACAAATCAGTACCCGATCGGCAGCCAAAATTGCCTGAAGTTCACTAACGGCAATGTTCAGAGCGTTTTCTGTGGTAGCAGCCTGACGAATTTTAGTGACGATCGCGTGGATTTGCGACTGGGTGACGTTATTCACGTTAGCAATGTTATTAAGGGGGACTGACCGATCATAATCCTTCGATACCTGAATTTGAGTATCAATATTGATAGCTGTTTCTTGCAGTTCCGTAGGGACGTTGTTTTTATTCTTAAACATTAGTTAGCACTCCGCTTAGTTGGTGGTTGGCAATTAAAGATCTAAAGATTCATCATTTGAAAGATTTGGGGTAAATTAATTAATACCCACATTTGATGCTGATCATCCAAGAAGTAGCCGCTCAAAAGTGACCGCATTGATGGTGGAAATAAGCCTTCATCTAGATGCAAAGCTAAGGCTGAATCATAATTAATGACAGAGAGTGTGCGATCGACTAGTAAACCAATTGTGCTAGCACCGGACTGCACCATCAACACCTTTGATTGCGGTGTCGGTGTTAGGTAACTACCGGCCATCAAATACGTTAGATCAGCAACCCAAGTGGATTTGCCCCGCCAGTTTATAATTCCCAACAAATGAGCTGGCATTTGCGGCACCGGCAAAATTTCCTGAAGTTGAATCTCCACTACTCCTTGCAAACTACCTAAGGATAAAAGAGCATGCACATCTGCTTGAAAAATTAATCCCAGAAACCTTTCGCCGACATCGGATTGCAACATGCCTGCCGCTGGTCGCTGGTCGCCAACGCTGATTCGTTGAAGTGCTGAAGAATTCATAGAAGCTTGATTAACTGGTTCACAGTTTGAATTAAAACTTGCTCATCTACCGATTTGCTCAAATAGGCATCCGCGCCACTCATCGTCCCCCAGGTACGATCGATGTCCTTGTCTTTGGTAGAATAAATCACAATTGGAATGGATTGAGTAGTCACATCATCTTTTAGTTTGCGGCACAGCTCAAAACCACTTTCTCCTGGCAAAATTACGTCCAGTAAAATCAGAGCAGGTTTCTGCTGTTTCAGACGTATTTCAGCTTCCTCGCCACTGGTCACGCCCAGTACCGAATAGCCACCTTTTTCCAGACAGCGCTTGAGTTTTTCCATCTCAGTTTTGCTATCTTCAACGATCAGAACCTGACTCATGATTGACTCCTAATAGGTAAATACTTTTCCAACATTTTTAATACACTTTCACTGGATACTGGCTTGGACATAAAATCCGTGGAGCCCACCAGTTTCGAACGCATTCGATCGACCAAACCATCTTTACCCGTTAAAATCACGACTGGAATGTCTTTAAGGCTGGGAGTTTTGCGGATTTGGCCGCAAACTTCATAGCCATTGACGATCGGCATCAACAAATCCAGAAAAATAAAATCTGGCTTGTTCCTAATTAATTTCGGCATGATTGTTAAGGGTTCTTGAATGCCATAACAGTCGTAGCCATTTTCCTCCAAAATCTTCTTTAGGCTCTGGTAAACTAGTGGACTATCATCAATACAAGCAATAGTTATCCCTTTTTTTGCTACTACCGAGGTCGTGGGAGCCGTCGATTGAGGCGACCTTGGAAACTTAAATAGCGCAACGGTTCCATCTTGCAGCAACTGAATCAAAGCATTAGATATGCCGAGTAGGGGTTGACCGTGACGACTAGCCAGATCCCGAATTGTTTCCGAGCCATCAATCGAAGCAAAGATAGCCTTCTTGAGGCTGTCTGGCCAGGCCGCAATCAGTTCTGGTTTTTGCACAACCGGAAAAAGATTCGGAGAGAAGGCCGCCGAATGAATAGATTGCCATTCTTGCCAGTTTTGGATAGCTGTTTTGAGCAATAGCTCAACTTCGATCATCGGTAAAAATACCATCGATCGACTACCATCTTGATTCTGAGTATCTTCGCTATTTTGCTCCTGTTCACCTTGAGCCGTGCTAGTACACACAAATGGAGTATTCAGTAGCTTACTCAGCTGAATCAGATCAAAGAAAACCTCGATCGCTACCGCCGTTAAGGCAGCGGTTAATTGCTGACGATCAATCGACCCTTCAATCATTGCATCGGCTAACTCGGTAGCACTTGCCCAGGGATCTTTGTCATCGGCCACTATCGCTAGCCAATCTTGGGGTAAATCTGGTTGATATTTAATTAGTTGTCGTCGCCAGTATCTAGCTGGATCTACATTGCTACTCAGCCAAGTTAATCTTCCCAACCAGAATACTAGAGCAAAACAAGCATTATTATCGATAGATTCAATGACGAACTTACCGGTGAAACCTGCTACGCGCAGCCGCTGAATTTCACTAATGACACCTTTAAGATCTACCCCTACCTTATTAGCGATCTCAGTCGAACCTGCATTCATAGAGTAAGCTCCATATCACCTGGTTAAATGGTATTTAATGACATCTTCACGAATATATATATCATTCCCTAATCTGGCCTAGAAGCTATCAGTCTAGCAAAAAATACATAGGCTAGAGTTGGCCACCACTCCTGTTACTTGACCGGCAAATAATAAAACAATGTTTTCAAAACAGCTTCAGGATCGATCGGCTTAGTAATAAAGTCAGTAGAACCCACCATTTTCGCCCGAATTTTATCAATCAAGCCATCCCTACCAGTCAGAATAATCACTGGTACTTTCGCCAGAGAAGGAGTGCGCCGAATTTGGGCACAGATTTCGTAGCCATTGGCGATCGGCATAATCAAATCCAAAAAAATCAGATCTGGTTTAGCTTTGATCAAAGCCGGAATAGCTTGGGTAGAATCTTGAATACCCATCACTCGATAGTCATAAGGAATCAAGATATCATGCAAGCGATGATAAACCCCTTCACTATCATCGATACAAAATATCAATGACTTCCGCTCCTCAGCATTCTCTTTCACGGCAGTGGTTGGCGGAAACAAAGCAGTAAAATTATGATCTTCCAGAAAATCAGATGCATCTAGCGATTTGGAAAGATTGGTGGATATTTCAGCACTTGTAGATGTGGGTGGAATGAGATTCACTACGTCATTTTTAATTAAAGGTAGTAAAGCTTCGGCTAAGCTGTGGGTTGGTTGACGCAAAGAATTGGCCAAGGTGCGGAGATTAGTCCCTTCCAATAAAAATGGTAACAATTTCTGCTGTTTTTCCGTCAAGGTCAACTCCGCAGTTTGTTCCAAATCCATAATCTGGATGGGTAAATTAGTATAAAAAGTGGCGAAACCTCGACCTTGCCATAGCAACCATTTTTCAAAAGCACTTTTTACATGAGATTTAATCGATAACAACGGCAAAGTTGCGGCTAAAGCTTTAACCTGTTCACTACTAGAAATCCACTCATAGTGAAAAGCAGCATTACCGACACAGGCAAATTGAATAGCATCAAATAAATTCTCTTCAAAGATATTAGCAATCACTTCCTGCAACTGTTTACGGCTAATTTTTTGCTTGGCCAACAAATTAACCAACGTCGAGAATACTAGTTCTGGCTGGTAGACAGCGGCCAGGGCATTAATTTCTACTCCAGAAATCTGAGTGGAAATCGCCCCTAAGTGTCGTCGCCAACTATCAAATTGCCCAAAGCTGCGCCCGCTCCAGCTCAGCCGACCTAAATAAAAGCTGAATACTAAACAACTACTATTATTGTGCAAATGAACAATTAAACTACCTGTGAAAAAATGATTTTTCACCCGTTGCAGTTGGCGCAAAAAGTCTTGGAGCTGATTAGTTGATGGGGTGATTCTATCTTGGGTGGCCAGCATTAAATGTTCCAGTAACTAGTAAAGCTGATTGATCTGTGAAAAGTAGATGTAATTGAAATAATTAAATATGATATTCAGGCAGCAGGATAGATGATCCTGCACCATGCATTGCTATGATGCCCCTCAGCGCACAAAAAGAGAACATTTGCCAACCATTTTTTATCGCGTGATCGATCGAACCATGCGAGAGTTTATCCTGGCTACTTGGGGTAGGTGGAATGAAGAGCGGGTTCTGAGGCCAATCAATCCCAGATACCAGTAAGGCTGAAGGTGATGGCAGTTAATCCAGCCCAGCTGTTCTATGAAAAACTCGGTTTTATAGTTACCGAAAAGACCCGGAATTTTTCAGTATGGAAACAATTTCAACTTAAAGGTTGTCTTTTCTGGTTAGTACCGACTAGAATTAAAATATCAACAACCTTTTCAGAGCAATGTAGTAACGCCGCCATGACAAACCAAACACTTGCCTTTGCCCCTGCGATTTAGCTAGATTTTCCTCAATATTTATCATCGTCGTAGGGAAGTTTCACTTCAACCAAACTTAAATCAAAGTTATGCCCTACGAACAGCTAGAAATATCTAGTCCTGCTCCAGTTTTATCCTGGGCCGGACACCCTCTTGGTCATCAAGAAATTGCGATGGCTAAGAACGTCGCTTCTTTACCCTTTGTCTACAAACACCTAGCACTGATGCCTGATGTCCACCTGGGCAGAGGAGCCTTGGTGGGTTCTGTCATTGCTACTAAAGCCGCCCTGATTCCTGCCGCCGTCGGCGTGGATATTGGCTGCGGCATGATGGCCGTGCAGACTCCTTACAGCGTAGATAAATTGAGCGATAAACTCAAAAAAATTCGCCTCGACATTGAAGCCGCTATTCCCACCGGTTTTGGTGATAACAAAGTCACCAGTCGCGAAGTGCAAAATTGGCAAGGCTGGCGCAGCTTTGGCGATCTGCATCGGGGCGTGCGCGACCTGGAAAAAAAGGCGATCAAACAACTGGGTTCCTTGGGTGGTGGAAACCACTTCGTCGAAGTTTGCACCGATACTGAAAACCAAGTGTGGCTGATGTTGCACTCTGGATCGCGGTTTATTGGTAACAAAGTTGCCCAGTGTCACATCAATACCGCTCGGGATTTGGCAAAGATGGCTTCCACTGCTTTGCCCGATAAAGACTTGGCTTATTTTGTTGCTCAAACCCCGGAGTTTGATGCCTACTGGCACGATCTGCAATGGGCACAAGACTATGCTCGGGTTAATCGGGAAATTATGATGGCGCGGCTGATTAAGGTGATTGAAAAACACCTGGGCGGCGGCAAAAAAATGAAACCACTGCTAGTGGTGAATTGTCATCATAACTATGCGGAACGGGAGCGTCATTTCGATGAAGATGTCTATGTTACCCGCAAAGGAGCCGTTCGCGCCCAAGCTGGTGACTATGGCATTATTCCGGGCTCAATGGGTGCAAAATCGTACATCATCAAAGGGAAAGGTAATATACAGAGTTTCTGTAGTTGCTCCCATGGGGCTGGGCGGCGGATGTCCCGCACAGCAGCCAAGGATACCTATTCTTTGGATGATTTCTTGACCCAAACTGCCGGGGTAGAATGTCGCAAAGATCCAGATCTAATTGATGAGATTCCAGGAGCTTACAAGCCGATCGAACAGGTCATGGCTAATCAGGCCGACCTGGTAGAAGTGGTAGCTACTCTCAAACAACTCATTTGCGTGAAGGGTTAGTTAGCGCCAGTGGAGTGAAGCAAAGGCATGGGTTTAACCTTCGATAGGGTCCATGCTACCGGTATCACACTCCAGCGTAAGACTTATTTCTGCGCTTAAGCTGGAGTTGAATCCAGCGTTGCCAACGTTGAAAATTTTCTTCATTTGGCCGGGTTTGTTGCCAAGCTGGCCGCGCCTCGATCCGTTGTCGCCAAGCATCGAGGCGGGGATAGTCAGCTAGCGATACACCTAAACGATGGAAGAGCGGTACCGTCGCCCCCGCCACAATATCACCCAGATTTAAACAATTTTCTGGCGGCGAGGGTACCCCAACGCTGCCAAAATATTTTTGGTCTTGCAGTTCATTTTCTAAAAATTGCCAAGCAGTAGCCAACCGTTGCTGAACGGAATCAGGGATTGGTTGGTGGGCAGCATTGATGATTGGGATAAAGTTGGGCATTAGTTCATTCATTGTAATCATCTGCACCATACGCATTTTGGCGATCGCGATCGGATCATTAGGTATTAAAGCTGGTGATGGGTAGCGCAATTCTAGATAATCCATAATGGCGATCGATTCAATGACACGCAATTCGCCATCCACAATCGCTGGCACATGATGAAAGGGATTGATCTCCAAAAACTCTGGCTTTAAATTCTCCCGAGCTGCTAAATCAACTAAAATAGGTTGGTGGGGAATCTGTTTTTCTAAGAGCATGATCCAAACCCGGCGAGCGATCGGAGACAGCGGATGGTAATAAAATTTCAGCATGGTGTACTCCAGATAGTAAAATTTGAACAGTTAAAAAACAGACCGATCAGTCTGTTTTGATTAAAAAAAATTTGGCTATTTTCCAGCCATTAGAGCAACAGATTTTGGACGTAATCGAGCAGATGCTGTTGCGCCCGTTCTAGATAAATGCGATCGCCATACAGCTGCGACATCATCACGGCCCCTTCCAAAGTCATGATGATCATGCTGGCACTGGTAGCTGGATCTACTGATGACTGCACTTCGCCATGTTCAATCCCCCAGCGCAGAATTTTGGTTAATAGCTGTTGCCATTTATCCATCGCTTGCTGGGCGCACTGTAGCAGTGCGGGATGAGTATGATCACTTTCGATCGCGGTGTTCAAAATTGGACAACCGCCCGCGATCGGTGGATCCGCCGCCGCTTCGCAAAAGGTGTTGATCATCACTTGTAACCGGACTTTAGCCGAGCGTTGACCACGCAAGGCCGCAGCATAACGTTGTTGCATCAGCTGTACCGCATAATGGAAAGCCGCGATCGCTAGTTCGTCTTTGCTCTGGAAGTGGTTATAGATTCCTCCTTTTTTAAGTCCGGTGGCTGCCATAATATCCGCGATCGATGCCCCAGCATAGCCGTGCTGATTGAACAGTTCGGCTGCTTGGTGAATGATGTAAGCGCGGGTATCTTGGGCTTTGGACATGGTTGATTTAAACAGAAACCAATCGGTCTTTTATTGATCGTATAACAGATGGGGATCGAGTGGTAGTTTTAAAGCAGATCGAACAAAGATTGATCCAGCTCGTAGCCCAAGCTTTTAGCCATGAACTTTACCGGGGTTCGATCGCTGATCCCCTGCTGTTGCAACCAGTCCGATCCCCCAAAAACTTTATTCATCACCCAGATTTCCAAGGCTTCAGAATTGTACTGAATACCAGTTTGGGTCTTGAATTCGTGCGGCACCAACATCGCCGCGTATCTCGCTAATTCCCCCGTCTGTCGATCGATCACCAAAGGCAACCATGGATATTTACTATCTAGCCGCATAAACCATAACCTCACCTCCGGAATTTCCGACAATTCGCGGGGATCGGTCGCCTCCCGAACAAAATCAATTTCAAACTGTATTCTAGCCGCCAATAAAATATTAATTCCTTCGGCCAGCAACAGTTTCAGCTGATTCTCAGCCCTATTGATATCCAAACTAAGTAATTCTGGGTGAGAAATGGGAATTTTATTCATGAGGAGCGAGGGAAGATATTTCCCATGATTCTAGTGGTTTCTAAGGGCGTAGTACACCTACTGCCCTGGTGTCAAGAGTCATCAAGCTGGTTGCCTTGTGCTACTAAGCCATAAGAATAAGACTCTGCTTCAAATGTCTAGAAATTTTAAGATTGTCTGTATAATTACCATAGAGGCTGATTAGAAGTGATAGAAAAGATATCAAGTTCGACCTTGATTTTATAAATTTACAGCTCTAACAACAAACATCACCTGTGTCAGTTGGTATTTGTTGCCAGGGTCCGAGCGACCAAAATATCTATAAAAAACTTAAAAGGTGTGACTTAGTGTTGGAGAGCAGCAAGCTAAAACAGTTATTGCGCAAGCGTTTGACTGGTAGAGATTCCGAAAGTGATGTGACGCAGGCTGTGAACGACAGAGCCGATTCTGATGGCTCTACCAACGACCCAGCTGCTGTTGGTTATGATTATGAGCCGCCGGGTTCATTAGCCCAGCAAGATACCTCAGTCAGTAAGTTAATTATACCAGCGGTGCGTGTTGATCCCTGGTCAATTTTTTGGCTCATTCTGGTCTCTATCACTGGTGGGATTGGTATACTTAGCTACATTCTACTGACTGCGGTACCGCCAGCACCAGACTGTGAAAAACTTTCCATCTTATCCACCGATAGTCAGCGTCTTTCCTGTGCCAAGCTGTGGGCCGAAACTGATAAGAAAGATCAAGTATTAGCAGCACTCAATGTTGTCAAAGGTTGGAATAAGGACAGTCCTTTGTACTTTAATGGTAAAACTTTGTCGAATGATTGGTCATGGCAATTGATCAAGATTACCAAAAAAGAGCTCGTCGCTGATGGAGACTTGAAAAAAGCTACCAATAATTTCAAATCCATTCCTAGTTACAGTGCGGCCTATCCAGATGCTCAGGCTACCTTAGCGAAATGGCAGGAACAATGGAAACAAGGCAGTGATATCGATGCTAAAGTTCAGCAGTTTGTCCAAGCTGGTGAGTGGACGAAGGGCGCTGACATGCTCAATACTCTCAAGTCTGTGCCTCATCCCTACTGGAATAATACTCGTTTCAATCAGATGTCCTCCCAATTTGTATTGGAAAAAGAGGGCTGGGAACACTTCCAAGATGCTGAAATTGTGGCTTATGGCGGCACAGTAGAAAATAACGAAAAAGAGAACAAGGAAAATCTGGCCGCTGGTCGCCCTCCCAAAAAAGTTGTTAGACCCAAAGTTACCAGCAACAAGGATGCTGTTTTCTATGTGATCGATCCGAATATTTTGACTAGGGCGATCGAACTCGCCGCCAAGGTGCCACCAAAAACCTATCTCAAAGAAAAAGCCACTTCATTGCAGGAGTTGTGGAGCAAAACCATCATTGCGGTTGCCAGTGAGAAACTGCGTGTCCAAAAATATGATGAAGCGATCGCCATTGCCAAAAGAGTCCCCAAAGGTTTAGCTATTCATGCTGATGCTCAAAAATTGATTGCTGATGCCACCAGTGGCCAAAATAGTTCAGGCTCCAAAGGACAAAAACCCAGCGAACAAAAACCAGGCGAAATGCTGGATAATTACATGCTGCTGACCCGTGCTCAACAGGCGGGCGCACCAGGTTCGATCGCTAGTATGCAAAGTGCGGTGGCTCTAGCGAGCAACATTCCGAAAGGTCAACCGCTCTGGGAGGAGTCTCAAGAATTTATTAAATTCTGGAATCAGCATATTCAACTCCTCAATGAGCAGCCCACAGTGGACAGCGCCCATTCTTTCGCCAAGCGCGGTGATTTAGCCAGAGCGATCGCCATTGGCTCGAAATTGCCTCAGGATGGGATTGCTTATCGCAACCTGAAAGGTGAATTACAGCAATGGCAACAAACGCTCACTATGCTCACTATCCAACGGGATAAGAGAGTATTGGCTACCGCCACCTCGTTGCATAGCAGTGGCCGGATAGCTCCAGCGATTGCCATGGCTACTCGGATCCCCACCGATAGTCCGGTATACGAGGAAGCCCAAAATATCGCTAAACGTTGGCAACAAGATCTACCTGCAAAACCCTAATCGATCGGATCGATAACCGGGAGCATCGCAATATGGCTAATTTAAAGCAACGTAGTCAATATTGGCGGCGGTTTGGACTACAGCAAATTGATCAAGAACTGCACAAAGTTGATGAACGTTTGCAATCATCCACCTTGTCACTGTTCGATCGACTATTTTGGCAAGGACGGCGGCGAGAACTGCGCGTTGCCGCTGCGATCGTCCGGGGCTTAGCACCAGCACCGGATTTTGATACTTCATCAGAGCTGTTAGTAGCCAGGCCAGAACCGTCCCCATTGCTGATAACGCCGCTGCTCGGCATAACACCTACCACCACCGAAAAAATTTTCACAGCATTTAGTAAAGGCTATCGATTTATTGATAATCGCACTGGCCAGCCCCTAGAAATTGACGTGCTGCAAGTCGCTAAACGTCAGCAGCTGCTCCAAATCATCGGCCAGCAGTTTCAGGAAACTCTCCAAGCACTGCAATTGGAGGCGGTGACACCAGAGCAATTGTTGCTCCGCCAAAGCAGTATTTTGGCGGATATTTGGGCCGATAGTACTAGCCGCTTTTTTGGTCGCTACTATAGTTTGTTAGTGCTCAATCAAACAGTAGAGGTGGTGCCTACTTTATTAGTTGAGCGAGAGCTAATCACTCAACAACTCTTAAGTCACATCCCGCTTACCAGTGAGTTATTTGCTTATTTTCTCTGGCGAGAGGGGATCTATATTGATAACCGTCTGCAAGTCTATGACACCTTGCCAGCCAACGATTATATCCAAGACTTGCTAGCCAATACCATTATTCAAATTGCCAATGCGATCATCCAACCATTTCTCAATCGTTTCAGTGATTTGGAGCCCGTCAAGCAGAAATTTTATCACCCCGATTTTTTAGCTACCAGAGACATTACCCGTTTTCGCAATCATTTATCCTGGCATTACTATCTCCAAGAAAAATACCGGCAGCCGATCGCCATTTTTGAGAGTAAACATCAGCTATTGGTCTTGCGCAGTACGGGGATTGAACAACGTTCTGTTTATGCTCCCCGCCGTTCAGAACTGTCTCAACTGGCTGGCATTCCTTGGTTAGTTACCATCTTGCTAGAAATACGCGATGCGATCGCCCCACCCTGGCAAGCCATTACCACCTTTTTGGGAAATGTTTTGGTTTATATTTTGACCGAAATTATTGGGCGGGGACTAGGCTTGGTTGGACGGGGAGTTCTGCAGGGTTTAGGACAAGTTTGGCAAGAACGACGCTGATTTTGCTGATCGGCGTGGAACATTTGCTGATACTCTAGGTCATAGAGGATTAAGCAGAACACATCGTTTAAGCTAATCCGCCATGACTCAGTCAATCTCTCTATCTTGGTCACAAATCGAGACCCGGATCCCCATTCCCAGAGTGCAAGTAGACAAGCTATCGAACAACGAGCTGATTCTGCAAGCTCAATCTAGTACCAATCCTGATCGAGCAGCGATGACCGAGCTAATGCGGCGCTACCGTTCTCATGTGGATCGGTTGCTGTATCATTTGGCGCCCGATTGGCAAGACCGGTCGGATCTTTCTCAGGAAGTTTGGATTCGCGTTTATCGCAACCTGAAAAATCTCAACGAACCAGAGAAATTCCGAGGATGGTTGAGCCGGATTACGACCAACTTATTTTATGATGAACTGCGCAAGCGCAAGCGGAACAGTCAACCGCTGTCCCTTGACGCCCCAATTTTGTTAGATGGTGGTGAGTTGGATTGGGAAATCGCTGCTGATGCCCCCAGTCCAGAAGACAACTTAGCAACCCAGGAGTTCTATGAACAACTGCGGGTGGCGATCGCTGATTTACCAGAAGCTTTTCGACAGACAATTATTCTGCGGGAAATAGACGGTAGATCCTATGAGGAGATTGCGGAGACCACTCAGGTATCGATCGGGACGGTTAAGTCTCGCATCGCCAGAGCCAGGCTCCGTCTACAGCAGCAGTTAAGTAGTTATTTAGATAAGTAAGCACTTTACTAATAGTTAACTTTTAATTAGTTCGTGTTTATTCGGGAAATTGAGTAGTAATATTTTTTTCGTTAGAGTTTTAGGTAGCCCGGAGATAAAGCCATGTCAGACCACGCCGAAATTGCCAGCATTGAAAAGTTTGAATTAATGAGCGCCTACCTCGATGGTGAGGTGACAGCTAGCGAACGCCAGCAGGTAGAAAACTGGCTGCAAAACGATGCCATATTTAAGGCTCAGTACCAAAGAATGCAGGGAATGCAGCAAGCTGTAGGTAACTTGCCTGTGGCTGAGCCAATAGTGCCAGTTGTGGTGCTCGCTGATCAAGTATTTGCTAAGATTTCAGAACGTCGTCAATCTAAGTGGTTGAAGATTGGTGGTGGCGCAGTTGCGGCAACTTTAGTGGCGATCGGCACTGGTTTTAGCGGTATTTGGAATGGCTCTAACAATGCAGTGCCCCAGTTAGCCAAGCTTTCTCTACCGACGGCAGTACTGGCTAAATTAGAAATAATTCCTAACCCAGCGCCGATGATGGTGGCTTTGAACAACTCGATTGTCAATATTCCCCAGAACCCCAAAAAGCCTGCTAGTGGGGTTGAAGATAGCGACCTGGGACTATTTGATGCTTTGGATACTGGCGACGATATTTAAGCGTTGAGATTTTTAAGTCAGTGCTACCAATTTTTTTCCCGCTTATGACAGCGGGATTTTTGTGTCTATTATGAACCCAGTTAATGACATTATTGCTAACTATGCAGCGGGCTATTTTCTGATGGCCGAAGACCAAGGTTTGCAGTGGTATTCTAGCAATCGGCGGGCAATTATCCCTTTAGATGGGGGGTTTCGTTATCCCAAATCGTTACAGCGAGTGATTAATCAACAGCGTTTTACGGTGGCGATCGATCGAAATTTCACGGCGGTGGTGGAAGGTTGTGCCGATCGAGATACCACCTGGATTTCCGATGAGTTGAAGGAGCTATATCATTTACTGTACCGCACTGGCTGGGCACACAGTTTTGAGACTTGGCAGGGGGATCAGCTGGCTGGCGGAATTTTGGGGATTGCGATCGGTGGGGCTTTTATTGGAGAATCCATGTTCTTCAACATTCCGGAAGGCTCAAAAGTGGCGATGGTGATGCTGGTGGAACATCTGCGCCAGCATGGGTTTACATTGTTTGATGCCCAGATGCAAAATCCGCACTTAGCTAGATTTGGCGCTACCGAAATTGACGATCGGCTGTACAGCAAAATGTTATCCCAAGCTGTCGCTATCAAATGTCGGTTTTGAGGACTATTCAAGCTGTTTTTCAGTGGCAAAACAAAGTCTACAGAAAAGTTATCAATTCCAATGTGATAATGGAGATTAACTCCATTTTGCGACCCATGGTTACTCTCAACCCAGCTCTCCGCGATCGATTGGCCACTCCCCTCAAAATTGGCTCTTTTGAGCTGAAAAGTCGGGTTTTCCAATCGCCCCTCTCCGGTGTCACCGATTTGGTCTTCCGGCGCTTAGTGCGGCGCTATGCTCCCACTTCGATGCTCTATACCGAAATGGTGAATGCTACGGGCTTGCACTATGTCAAAGAATTGCCCCGGATCATGGAAATCGATGCTGGCGAGCGCCCGATCAGTATTCAGCTCTTTGATTGTCGCCCCGATTTCTTAGCTGAAGCAGCACAGCGAGCCGTAGACGAAGGAGCGGATACCGTCGATATCAACATGGGTTGTCCGGTTAATAAAATCACCAAAAATGGTGGAGGTTCTTCTCTACTGCGCGATCCCGAGACTGCTGCGGCGATCGTCCGAGCGGTAGTGCAAGCCGTCAATATCCCGGTGACTGTCAAGACCCGGATTGGTTGGTCGGACAGTGAAATCAATATTTTGAGCTTCGCTAAACTGATGGAAGATTCTGGTGCCCAAATGTTGACGGTGCATGGTCGCACCCGTGCCCAAGGCTACAATGGTCCGGCCAAGTGGGATTGGATTCGGCAAGTCAAGGAAATTTTGACGATCCCGGTGATTGGTAATGGCGATATGTTTTCGGTGCAAGCAGCAGTGGACTGCTTGGAGCAAACTGGCGCGGATGGGGTAATGTGTTCGCGGGGTACTTTGGGCTATCCTTTTTTGGTGGGCGAGGTGGATCACTTTTTGAAAACTGGCGAAGAGCTAATTCCACCTACGCCGATCGAACGTTTGGAATGTGCCAAGGATCATTTGCAAGCGTTGTTTGAATATAAGGGGATTTATGGTGTGCGCCAAGCGCGGAAGCATTTGACTTGGTATGCGAAGGGTTTTGCCGGGGCGGCGGAGTTGCGCGGGAAGTTGGCGTTGATTGAAACGGTGGAGGATGGGATGGTACTGCTCGATCGACATATTCAATATTTGGCTGATTTGGGTAATGCGGCAGCGACTTCAGAGGATTTGGCTGTGACGGCGATGGTTGGCTGATTGACCTGGCCTAAGTCGGTACAGATATCGATCGAATGTTTGGCTGGTTAAGCTTGAGGTATCAATGTTCAAGTTATTCAAGATGCTGAATTCTTTGGAATTAAAGGCTTTCGAGCCAATCATCGAGGTAGAAAATTTTATTTCTGTCATAATTTGGTAGAAGAAACATTCGTTTAGCAATGATTATTTATGTCTCATTTATCTGAGCAGATTCTACAAACTATCGAAGAATTACCAACGGCAGATCAGCTAGAGGTTCTGGACTTTGCTGAGTTTATTTGGGCAAAGCGTCAACAGTCAAAAGCTACAGAATTTGATAATAATCCGGCAGCGCCTCCGGGACAAGCTCAGCGCTCTTTTTTTGAAGTCGCTAAGGATTCGATCGGAGCAGGAGAAGGCCCCGGTGATTTATCTACTAACCTAGACTACATGCAAGGCTACGGTCAGTAATGCTCCAGCAGGTAATTGTCGATACAGGTATTTTAGTGGCTTTGATTGATCGCCGTGATAGCCAACATGAATGGGTAAAAGATCAATTGACTCAGATTGTGCCGCCTTTGCTAACTTGTGAAGCGGTGATTTCAGAAGCTTGGTTTTTATTGCAACGGGTCAAGAATGGGCGAGAAACACTCCTCCAGCTTTTAAAGTATCGGCAAGTTGAGGTTCATTTCAATTTAAACGCAGAGTTAGCCCCAGTATTAGCGTTGTTAATTTGCTATCGATCGGTTCCAGTTTCTTTAGCAGATGCGGAGTTGGTGAGGATGGCGGAGCTTTATCCCCATAGTTCTATTTTTACTCTGGGTAGTGATTTTCAAATTTATCGTAAGAACCGCGATCGACTGATTCCGTTGATTATGCCGCAATCAGGGGTTTGAAAAGATGTTGATCGATCGAATGTTCGGCTAGCTAAGCTTGATATAATGTAAGTGTGAAGCTTTTAAGATGATGGCTTTGCTTTAACCGTTCATAAAGATCAGCACTTTCGATCAGCCGTGAATAAATAAAATATGGCTCAAATTACTGAAACCGACTTACAACAGCTCAAAGACCTAATAAGCAGCGGTCAGCTGGCCACTCAACAACAGTTTTCTGAACTTAGTCAACGGATAGAGGTTGGTTTTGATCGAACCGACGAACGCCTGAAAGGTGTTGAAACTCAGATCAAATCTGTCGATACTCAAATGTCTGATCTGCGCAGTAGGTTGAATCAGCAGAACATCTGGTTTTTCACTCTATTACTTATGCTATTGGGGACAATTACTACTGTGGCGGCAAAGTTGGCTAAATTGTACTAATTTATATACTGCGCAAAAGAAAATTCGCCGATGGCTTGCCCAATCTGGATTAGCTAAGAATTTTGGAAGCATTCTGCGATATGGTTGGTAAATAACCCAGTAGCCAAACAGCTATGACTACCAATTCGCCCCTGCTCACCGTCCAAAACCTCAGCGTCGCCTACCCCAACGCCGCCCGCACCGGCATCAAATATGCCGTTCAAGACATTTCCTTTCAACTAGCAGCGGGCGAAAAACTCGGCTTCGTCGGCGAATCAGGCAGCGGCAAATCGACGATCGGACGCGCCATTATTCGCCTTTTACCCCCCACCGCCCAAGTTAGCGGCAGCGCCACCTTCCAAGGCCAGCCCATCTTTGATCTCGATCCTCCGGCTCTGCGTAAATTCCGGGGTGAAGCGGTTTCGATCGTCTTCCAAGACCCCATGACCCGGCTCAACCCCCTGATGACCATTGGTCAACACTGCATTGAAACCATTCTGGCGCACGAACCCCAAATTAGTAAAGCCGCTGCCAAACAGCGCACCCTAGAGGCTCTCGATACTGTCAAAATTGCCGCCTCGCGCTGGCAGCAATACCCCCACGAATTTAGCGGTGGAATGCGTCAACGGGTGGCGATCGCCCTGGCTCTGGTACTCAATCCCAAAATGATTATTGCGGATGAGCCTACCACCAGCTTAGATGTGCGGGTCTCTGCTGAAATCTTGCGGGCGCTCACCGAGCTTTGCCAAGAACGGAACCTGGGCTTAATGTTGATCTCCCATGACTTAGCGATGATGGCCGAGTACTGCGATCGATTAGTGGTGATGAACGATGGTCAGCAGATTGAAACCGGCAGCGTTAAACAAATATTTGAAGCGCCTCAAGAGAAATACACTCAAACTTTGCTGAACTCCGCGCTACACATTCAGAGTGATGACCACAGCACGAAAATTCCTATTGATCAAAAGCCGATCCTGAAACTCACCAATCTGCAAAAACACTACACCCTAGAATCTAACTTCTTGCAGAAATTAATTGGGGGCGAGGATAGTAAAACCATCAAAGCCGTCGATAACGTCGAGTTGGAACTGTACGAAGGAGAAATTTTCGGCTTGGTTGGTGAATCGGGCTGTGGTAAAAGCACTCTCTCACGTACAATTTTGCAGCTAATTCCGGCTACTGGCGGCAAGGTTGAGTTTATGGGGCGAGAACTCAATCGGCTTTCGCTAAGCGAGATGCAAGCCCAAAGGCGCGAAATGCAAATGATTTTCCAAGATCCGAGCGCTGCGCTCAATCCTAAAATGACGATCGGAGACAGTATTGCCGATGCATTGCTGATTCACAATATGGCGACACCAGCAGCAGCTCGCACGCAAGTACTAGAAATTCTGGGCAAGGTAGGACTATCACCGGCTACCGAATT
Source organism: uncultured bacterium (assembly GCA_964247085.1). Classification (GTDB taxonomy): domain Bacteria; phylum Cyanobacteriota; class Cyanobacteriia; order Cyanobacteriales; family Chamaesiphonaceae; genus JAAFHZ01. Next base: position 69,102 of record CAXTSX010000007.1, on the reverse strand, counting down.
CATCGACAGATATCCCACGGCTCTCTCTGGCGGACAACAACAGCGGGTGGGTATTGCTAGAGCCCTCATTACTCGTCCTAAGCTGATCATCTGCGATGAACCAGTTAGTATGCTGGATGCTACTGTTCAAACCGAGGTGTTGGATTTAATGCTGGCTCTCAAAGACGAATTTAAACTTACTTACCTATTTATTACCCATGATCTGTGGTTGGCTAAATTCTTGTGCGATCGAATCGCCGTCATGAATCAGGGTCAGATCGTCGAAATGGGAGATACTGCCAGAATCTTCAACAATCCTCAAGCGGCATATACTAAGGAATTGTTGGCAGCTGCACCACTGCTTACCAAAAAAGCTGCATAATCTATCCCCAATTCCAGCCCATAAAATGGCTATTCGTTCACCTTCACTTCACTAACTGGGGGACGATAGCCATGCTCAAAAGCAAACCGGACTAACTGCGATCGATTCTCCAAATTCAGCTTGGTCAAAATATTGCTGAGGTGAGTTTGCACCGTCCGGGGGCTAATAAACAAGCGCTGACTAATTTGCTTATTTGTCAAACCTTGAATCACTTCCCAGAAGACCCGCGCCTCGGCCGGAGTTAAGGGTAAATCTTCTTGAGGTTCGGTATAGAGAGTTTCTGTTACCTGGTTTTTGTTGTTGGTGGCAGATATTTCGGTGGTACTAGGGAGTGCTGCTTCTTCATCAGAACCCTGCTGAATTAAGCGAATCATCTCCGAATGGATCCGGCGAGAGCGCTCTAGCTGCGATTCAATTTTAGCCAACAGCTCTAAGGGTTCAAAAGGCTTAGTGATATAGTCATCAGCACCCATATGGTGACCCTTGACGCGATCTTCTAGATCCTTTTTGGCGGTGAGGAAAATAAAAGGTACTAATTGCCCCGGTCGGGTGGCGCGTAGGCGACGGCAAAACTCTAAACCATCCATGCCCGGCATCATAATATCCGAAACTACTAAATCTGGCGGGTCTTGGGCAAACAGCTTCAATCCTTGAATCCCGGAGTTAACAACTTGCACGGAATAGCCCCGTTTTTCTAAGTAACGAGTAAGAACCGTTTGCAGTGTTTTGTCATCATCCAACAGTAGAATTTTTTTCATTTGACCCCTGATGCCATGCGAGTTAGCTGTTGTAGTGAGTTAGAGAACATAATATTGACGACTAATCGTCCTAGATGGTTATAGTTTCTTCGGCAAAGGAAGGAAGTCAGGATAAAAATCTGTCGAGTTAGATATTACTGCAAATGATCACTCCTCTCCTGGACTATCGATCGATATAAAACGTTTCCCAAGTCAGTGAACTTCTAAGTGTGGATGGCCAGAAGCAACCTCAAATCAACTTAAGATATATTTACAAAGATTTTACAATAAGTCTTGGTTGACATCATCTAAAGTTTTCGAGCAAATTTGCTCCATCACATTATGACTGTCTTAGGGACAAGAAGCTATCCCCCACCGGCTCGGTTGTCAAAATAATCTTCCAATACAAACAAGGTGTCAAAGTTCAAGTAGACTTGCTTTTTGAACAATTTAAACTCGTTCGGATGATTATTTCATCAGAAACTTTGAATTATTTGCAGAGATGGTCGGTATTCCAAACAGCTATTCGGATACCGAATCGCTACAATAGAGATTATGTTGATCGCAAACTTAGCGCCCTTCCTATGACATCTTATTCCACTGCCTCGGCACGCGCCGAAATGAGTGAACTGCGCCGGCTGAAAAGTATTATTCCGCCAGAACTCCAAAGCTGGGTATCAGTCGAAACTACCGTCGAAGTCAATCCTCCCCTAGTTCGCTGTGAGGAGATTGGCAAAGATCAGGTGGAAATTCAGATTGATTTAGTGAAATGGGAGAAGCTGGCGATCGATCAGCGCAATCTATTGTTCTGGCACGAAGTAGCCAGGGTGCAGCAAGATACTATCCCCCGCGATGGTTGGGAAATGGCCGCTTTGGCTATTGGGTTAGGTGGTGCTGTCGGTGAATTGTGGGTGCAGGATGGCCTGCTACTGATTTTAGCCCTGTCCCTCTGCGGTATTTCTGGTTACCGCCTCTATGCTCGTAACAACACTGAGCGGTACGTGAAAGAAGCGATCGATGCCGATGAAAAAGCGATCTCCTTGGCGATGCGTTTTGGTTATACCCTACCCAATGCTTACAAAAGCTTGGGAAGTGCCCTCAAGACCCTCATTGATGATACCTCTAAGAAAAGTCTGCGCCGCCGCTATGAATCGCGCTTAGATGCTCTCAAGCGTAGTGCCAGCAAGGCCAAGAATAAAGTGCAGTCCGATCGGGGCACTAGTCGTGGCTCTTTAGGTGGTCAGAGCGATCGAGAAAGTTGGAGTAATTAACCGGATACATTTATGAATCAAGACGACCTAAATCCGATCCCAACCGATACCAGCACCGCCGTCATTGACGTTCCAGCTATCGCTGTGGAGCTAGATACTGCTGGTAATGCCAAGCCACCAGGCAGTTACGTCAAACATGCCATGCGCAATATGGTACGCAAACGCAGCAAATCTCTCCAGCACTTCTTTCTGAGTGCAGTGGGTCTGTTGAGCCTGTTTACTGCTCTAGCTTATCTCACCAAATAATTTGAACTGCGAAATCACTGTCCAAAATCTACACCCAGATTGTTCGATCGACTCGGCAATTTGGGTGAGTTGGTTTGAAACCTGGTTGGCCCAGCCGAACTTAGAATTGCCTCCGGCCAATAGTTACGAACTGAGCTTACGTCTGACCGACGATGCCGAAATTCAGCTGCTCAACAGCCAATATCGCCAAAAAGATCAGCCGACAGATGTCTTGGCCTTTGCCGCCTTGGAAAATGACATGCCTTTAGTTCCGGGTTTACCGGTTTATCTGGGAGATATCATTATTTCGGTGGATACGGCTAATCGCCAAGCATTTTCTTACCAGCATTCTCTCCAGCAAGAACTCGCCTGGCTGGCCAGTCATGGATTTTTACATTTATTAGGCTGGGATCACCCCGATGAAGTTAGTCTGGAAAATATGTTGCAACGTCAAGAGCAACTCCTGGGAACAATTAATGTAGGCTCATCGACAAGCGCTAGTAAGCCATAAGTAGCAGCCAGACAATCTTATAAATCGTATTTTTTACAGATGGGTAACCTGGAATATGGAGTCTAAACTGGACGAGTCGGTAGTTCTTCATTCATCCCCTGATTCCATGACTAGCAAAGTATCTGGATTAACCACAAAATCTGGACAGAAACGTGACCTTGCCTGGCAAGTAGCTGGTAATCTTTTCTCCAGTTTTCGCTACGCCTCAGCAGGGGTGAGCTACGCCTTTCTGACCCAAAGAAATTTTCGGGTTCACTGCCTCATGGGTACGATCGCTATTTCCCTGGGTGCTTGCTTGCGCCTAGCGCCACTAGAAATGGCCATTATCTCCCTCACCAGCAGCTTGGTTTTGACTTTAGAACTTTTGAACACAGCGATCGAATCGGTAGTAGATCTGACCGTCGAGCAGACTTATCATGAGTTGGCCAAAATTGCCAAGGATTGTGCGGCTGGTGCGGTATTGATTTCGGCGATGGCTTCACTCATGGTGGCCGCTTGGTTGTTATTGCCTAAAATCTTAATATTGTTCATTCATTAGCAGGCTGCCCTATTTGGCTGTAAGCTAAAGGAGACGGCGATTTCTCAGGGCTGGCCATGATTATTGTGATTGACAATTACGACAGTTTTACCTATAACCTAGTGCAGTATTTGGGTGAACTGGCTAAAGACTGGCCAATGGCGGCAGACTTACGGGTCTTTCGGAACGATCGCATTACCCTGGATGAGATTAGACTTATGCAACCGGATGCGATTCTGATTTCGCCTGGCCCAGGCCGCCCAGCCGCCGCTGGAGTATCAATGTCGATTATTCGTGATCTAGGTCAGCAATTTCCGATTTTAGGCGTGTGCTTGGGGCATCAGAGCATTGGCGAGGTGTTTGGCGGCCAAATAGTGCGTGCTGCCGAATTAATGCATGGCAAGACTTCGGAGGTCTACCACGCCAGCCGAGGTATATTTGCGGGAGTAGAGAATCCAGTAGTGGCCACTCGCTACCATAGCTTAATTATTGACAGGTTGACCTGTCCCCCAGTTTTAGAGATTACCGCTTGGATCGCCGACCAGACCATCATGGGCGTGCGCCATCGCGATTATCCCTGGATTGAAGGAGTCCAGTTTCATCCAGAAAGCATTTTGACTAGTGCTGGCAAACAGTTGTTAGCAAACTTTCTGCAATCTTTACCTCACCACCATCAAACAATTAAGGCGCAGTCCGCCAAAAATAGCTGATTTTAATACCAATTTTTTGATAAAGTGGTGGATGGCCTACACTTGCTTTTGAGCTTTTATTGCATGTCTCATTCGATCGTTACTAATATTTGTGAAGGTGTAGCCGACTGCGTCAGCGCCTGTCCAGTAGCCTGTATTCATGAGGGTCCCGGCAAAAATACTATTGGGACTGATTGGTACTGGATTGATTTTTCTACTTGTATTGATTGTGGCATTTGTCTCCAAGTCTGCCCAGTAGCTGGAGCGATTTTGCCTGAAGAACGGCCCGACTTGCAACTCCACACTAGCTAATTTATCTTCGGGCTTGGCCACAGCATGAGAATTTTGGTAGCCGCCGAATCACCCGCCATTGCTAAGTCTTGGTGTGCCATGTTTGCAGCCCAGCACTATGAGATCGATGTTACCACCGATGGTCATTTGGCATTTCAAGAATTTTTTGGAGCTGGGGCAAATGATGTATGGAGTAAGCCGATCGGATTACCAGAAATAATCACCGACTCTGTCCAAAAAATATTAAATCTATAACACCAAAAATTTAAAATACTAGTATTAAGTACAGCCCGAAATTAGATCAACCAAAGAACTGGTGGGAAAAAGTCTTGATTGTGTAGGCGAACAGAAGCTGAGAATCTTTCTAGATTAACTTTCAGAATAGTTGACCTTCAGTACAGATTATAGCAATTACTATTGCAGCGCAATTTTTATGATCAGTTTGCTTGATACATATAGCTGAAAAATAATAATTTAGTAATTTGTGGGATAATATCGGGAATCTTATTGATATAAGTTGTTAATAGTAAAATAGTTTATGACAACACAAGAGCAAGAAATAATGGTTTCGGAGCTATTAGGCCCTTTAAGTATGCACTTTCGACGGGGTGAGGCTGCCTATCAAAATTTTCATTCAGATGGTAGACAATTCTTATTTGCTAAAATATTAAGAGATAATAACCGAGAGATTCGAACTTTAATTCTTGCTAAAGGTTATCTGTTACCTCTAAACCAACAGCAAAATGCGATCGATCTAGTTGCCCATTTGGATATTTGGCTAGAGTTGTGGCAACAACTGGCCGCCACCAAAACTTTCAAACCTGAAGACAAATTTAGTTTTGAAAGTTGTAAATATCCCCAGGACGCTGCCGCCGCCCTAAAAGAATTTTGTTTCACCCTCGGTAATCCATCAAATCAATAAAATTAAGTAAACAGACTAATGAATAACAAATCTACTAATTCCGTTTTGTTCCTCGGTAAGAAAGACGATGCCTATTGCGATCGAGCATTAAAATTTGTCGAAGATAATTTTGAAAATGTGACATCCTACTTTTCAGCTTGGGGAGAACCCATGCCAGAAGAGATCAGAAACTGGCATGGAGACTATCTTCTCTCCTACTTGTGTCGATGGGTGGTGCCTTTATCGGTGATTCAATCCGCTCAGTTGGGAGCAATCAATTTTCACCCAGCCTCGCCAGACTATCCCGGCATTGGTTGCAATAATTATGCCCTCTATGACAACGCCTCCGAATATGGGGCAACCTGTCATCACATGGCTAGCAAAGTAGATACTGGTAAAATCATTGCGGTTCAACGATTTGCCGTTTTCCCCACCGATGATGTGAGCTCTTTACTGCAAAGAACCTATGAATTTCAATTGGTACTGTTTTATGAAATAGTCGGGAAAATTCTGACTGGTGAAGAATTACCGGCAGCTAATGAGAACTGGACTAGACATCCCCGTAGCCGCAAAGAGTTCAACCAACTGGGCATCATCACGCCAGATATGAGTCCGGAGGAAATAGCCCGGCGCGTGAGAGCGGTCAGTTATGGTGTTTTTCAGCCCGCCGTTGAAATGGGTGGGTATCGCTTTGAGCTAAAGGTGGGGGCAAAAATTCCTGTTCAAGTAAGTGTCCCTAAGAGTGATCTGGGTTTTAGTTCCTACTCCCCAGCGGTGCCATTAGCATCACTGCCTGTGAAGTCAAATACTGTGGAACTTTCTAAATAATAAACTTTGTGAATATTTAGACCTCAAAAACAGCCAAAAAATCAGGTGATTTTAAATAAAAAACTTATCACCTGATTTTTTGTGGACATTCTTGATGTCTTACTGTTGAGCTTCCAGTGGCCGCTGGTTAGGAACTGCTATCGCCGGAGCTGTAATAAATTGACCATCTAGTCCTGGTAAGGGCAACTCCAGATTGGGCCCTTTACCGATAATTCGGCTACCAAAATACAGTGTCGAAACCAACAAAACAGAGTAAATCACCGCAAAAGCGATCAATGTGGTTAGCACATTACTAGCCGGAATCTGCGAAGCGGCATCAGCTGTGCGGATTTTGCCATACATTGTCCAGGGTTGTCGCCCCACACAACGCACAATCCAACCCGATTCTACGGCAATGTAGCCCAGAGGAGCCGCAAAAATCCAGGTGCGTAGAAACCACTTTTGAGCAGCGACTTTAGTTGCCGATAGGTTGCCGCGCAACCATTGCAGCACACTCCACAACATTAAACCCGCCAAGAAAAAACCAATGCCACTCATGATCCGAAAGGAATAGTAAATCAGTCCCACCATTTTTGGTCGATCGGACGCTGGCCATTCTTTTAATCCCAACACGGGAGCGGAAAGATTTTTACGGAACTCCAGAATGTAGCCCAGACCATTGGGCACATTCAGTTCCAGCTTATTTTTTTCGCCCTTTTCATCGGGCAATGCCAATAAACTCCAGTCGGCAGGCTGACCAGCTGGACTAGTTTCCCACTTAGCCTCCATCGCCGCTAGTTTGGTCGGTTGGTAGTGAGCCACCTGTTCGGCGCTGAGGTGACCGACATAAATTTGCAGCGGGGTGACAGCGATTGCCGCAGCCAAGACAATTTTTAGGGACTGGGCAAAAAATTCGGTATGGCGGTTTTTGAGGATGTACCAAGCACTGATTCCCCCAATCACAAACAGTGAGGTTTCAAGCGTGGCTAAAAACATGTGAGCCACACTTTTCACCATGAAGGGGTTAAAGATCGCTTGGAAATAGTCACTGACAATGAATTTACCCTTGACCATCTCACCCCCAGCTGGGGTTTGTAGCCAGGAGTTAGCTACCAAAATCCAGAAGGTGGAGAGGTTCGCACCAAAAGCCACCATGATCGTGGCCAGGTAATGAATCACTGGCGGCACCCGTCCCCAGCCAAAGAGCATGATTCCTAAAAAACCGGCTTCTAGCATGAAGGCCATCGCCCCTTCAAAGCCTAAAATACTGCCAAAGAAATCGCCGACGGCTTCGGAAAAGGGTGCCCAGTTGGTACCAAATTGAAATTCCATCGGTAAACCAGAAGCGACTCCAATCCCAAAGTTGAGTAGGTAAAGTTTGGACCAAAAACGAGCATGATAGTAATACTCTGGGCGGCGGGTTTTCAGCCACATTCCTTCTACAATCACCAGATAAATAGACATGCCAGTGGTGAGAACTGGCCAGAGCATATGAAAGATGGCGGTAAGCGCAAACTGCATTCGAGAGAGTGCTACGGTGTTCGATAAGATATCCATAATTCCTCTGACAATTTTTAGCTGTCTGGAGAAAATATAACGCATCATTAGCAAATACTTGCAGCTAGGTCACAAAAATAGGGAAGGTTCGATCGAACCTTCCTGAACTTTACAAAATCAACAGTCGCCCTCGGAACTAGCGCACACCTACTGGTTCTTTAGCCGCTGGCTCCATCCCAAACACTTCGGCAAATATTTTTTCGACCTTGTTGCCAGAGTCGATCGATTCCAAAGGATCCTTCCGCAAACGATGCCGTAGACACAGAGCAATAATCCGCTGAATGTCTTCAGCAGTAGCTTCGGTGCGTCCTTCATAAGCTGCTAATGCCTTAGCGGTGCGGGTGGTCACAATGTCGCCCCGCAGACCATCCACGTCACAAGTCGCACAAACCTCCGAGATTTTTACTCGTAAGTCATAATCCAAAGTCACTTGATCCAGGCGGTTTTGAGCATCCACAATCTTTTGGCCAAGAGCTAGCTGCTTTTCTTGATAATCTACCAAGAATTCATTAGGCTGCCGATCGAACTCCGAGCGTTGCTCCACAATCTGCACTCGCAAAGTTGGTTCCTTCACCGTCCGAATCTCAGCATGCATTCCAAACCGATCAAGCAGCTGAGGGCGTAACTCGCCTTCTTCAGGGTTGCCAGAACCTACCAAAATAAACCTGGCCGGGTGCCGAATCGAAATCCCTTCTCGCTCCACGGTATTCCAACCACTAGCAGCCGAGTCTAACAAAACATCTACTAGATGGTCATCGAGCAGATTGACCTCATCCACATACAAAATGCCCCGATTAGCCTTGGCTAGTAGCCCGGGTTCAAAGGCTTTGACCCCTTCCGATAGCGCTTTTTCGATATCGATCGTCCCACAAACCCGGTCTTCAGTAGCACCTAATGGCAAATCGACCATTGGCACCTTCTTAGTGGCCGTTGGGAATGGAGTATTATTGGTCAGAAATTCTTGGCGGAGTTCATCACTCATCAAGTCCGGGTCGCTGGGATGGCTGTTAAAGGGATCGCCAGCTACCACATCAATTTCTGGGAGTAAATCAGCTAAAGCCCTAATGGTGGTAGATTTTCCAGTGCCTCGATCGCCCATAATCATCACTCCCCCAATCAGCGGATCAATGATATTAAGCAGCAGAGCTAGTTTCATCTCTTCTTGTCCGACGATCGCCGTAAAAGGAAAAACTACGCGCCGAGAACTAACAGGCGATTGAACAGGAGCAGTCACAAGATATTACCTATAGCTAATTACATTTGATAGCGCCTCTTATTATAGGATGTAGAGCGGTCAATCCAGGAATTTATATCAGACCATCTCAGATAAAGTGTCTAAAAAAGGTTATGATCTTACTCAATTTGTCATTCATCACAGCTAGTTGTGAACTACCTGTTAGTAATCAAAACTAAAACTAGCAAAAGTTGCACTTGTTTTGATCCGGAGATAGTAGTGATTTATTAATCATTACTTTGCTTGGTCTTGTTAACTAAAATTAGCTAAAATCTTTACTCATGCCTACATCCTCAGGTAACGAAAACTACAATTTAGACAATTCTGGTTTTTTGCATTTTGAACCAATTGGAGTGCACAAATCCCCTATTGCATCGATCGATCGGTCTGAATCATCGCCCATCTTAGATGTAGAGCAAGTGGATGTGGACGAAGAGATTAGTTCACTTTTTGCTATGGTGAATCCATCTTTCGCAGATGAAGATGATGAATTACCCTTGTCTGGCTCCACCGCCGATCCCAAGATATTACAAAAAATAGCTGCCGCTCAGAAAATGTTGACTGATGTCCATTTTGAGAACCAATTGAAAGCCGCAGCTATTGAAGAAAGTGTGGCCAGAGTACAAGAACTACGCCATCGTTCTGAAAAGTTGGCCAAATTCAACAAACAGCAAGTACAGCAAGTGCAAGGGGTTCTAAAATCCTTTGAACAAATTCGGCAAGAAATTATCACTGCTTTGGGTGAATTTGGTGGCTATGAACAGGTGCAGGCGTTGCTGCAACAAATGAGTCAGGCTGATGCCTCTTTGCGTCAGGCTCAGCGGGAGTTACTTACCCATCAAACTGATTTGTATAGATCATTGCAGCAAATTCAACAGCAGGTGGAAGAGCGTCATGACAACACGGCTCATCTACTCCAGCAACAACAATCCAACCTGAAAGGTTTCCTAAGCTCATCTGAAGTCGAGCAACAGCACTCCAGCTCAACAGCCAATGGCTCTAGACAGATGCACCTGTCAGCAGAACTACAGGATCAATATGAGCAGTTGGCTAGTAAGGCGCACTTGATCAAAGTAGCCAAAAGAGTTAATAAGAACAGCGAGACTATCAAAATTCTGCAAGCCGAAATTGCTGAATCAAGTCCTCTGAAGGTCACCAAAAGAGTCACCAAAAATAGCGAGACTATCAAAATCCTGCAAACAGAAATTACTGAATTATATAACACCTTAAATCAAGGCGTTAAGCAAGATGTTAGCAATTTGAATAGTCTCTACGGTGAAATGACTTCAACTTGGAGTGAAACCAGAAGAAAGCAATGTAGCATCGATAAAAGTCAGCGCCTGTTCCAAAATTGGCTCATGACGCTCTCCGTGGCGATGGTAATTATGTTGGGTGCCATCCTTTATCAGATTTTGAAGTAATTCCTTGCTTTAACCTGTAATAAGAACGTCATGAACCGCTAGAATTACCCTGAATACTTACACCCACCCTTGGAGGGAAAACCCTTGACTACGCGCGTTATCATTCTGCGGCACGGCCAAAGCAGTTACAACAGTCAAGGCAGAATTCAGGGGCGTTGCAACGATTCGACCTTGACTGATAAAGGGATGGCCGATGCAGTTACTACCGGCCAAGCTCTGCAGGACTTAAATTTGGATGCCGTCTACTGCAGTCCTCTCCAGCGAGCTAGTGCAACGGCGCAGGCCGTAGTTGCGCAAATTCCGGCAGCGCCGACCCCAGTTAGTGACGATCGACTGAAAGAAGTAGATCTGCCGCTCTGGGAAAAGATGCTATTTACAGAAGTAGCCGCTCAGTTTCCGGCAGAATATCGCCTGTGGCAAGAAGCTCCCCACCAGTTAGTTTTACAGGTAAATGGTCAAGAACATCGTCCGATCGCCTCTCTCTACCAACAGGCGCAGGAATTTTGGCAAGCAACCTTACCTCAACATGATAATCAAACAATTTTGATTGTTGCTCACAATGGTATTAACCGGGCTTTAATTAGTACCGCTTTAGGTATTCCTCCAGAATATTATCAGTCTATTCAGCAATCTAACTGTGCGGTTTCTGTCTTGAACTTTAGTGCCGGCTGGGGTTCGGCGGTGCAACTGGAATCGCTCAATCAGGTGGCTCACCTCGGTCAGCCCCTGCCCGAAACCAAGGGCACCGGCCCCCGGTTTTTAATTATTCGGCATGGCGAAACCGACTGGAACCGGGCGGGTCGCTTTCAAGGACAGATTGATGTGCCGCTCAATGACTATGGACGAGTTCAAGCTGGTCAGGCTAGAGAATTTTTACAAGCGGTGCCGATCGACTTCGCTTTTACTAGCCCGATGTTGCGACCCAAGGAAACTGCCGAGATTATCCTCCAGGCTCATCCAGCAGTTGTATTGCAAACCAATGCCGACTTGCAAGAAATTAGCCACGGACTTTGGGAAGGCAAACTAGAATCAGAAATTGCCGTGGATTATGCCCAGAAGCTAGAAGATTGGCGCACTAAGCCCGAGACCGTGCAGATGCCGGAGGGTGAAAATCTACCCGATGTGTGGCAACGGGCTGGCCAAGCCTGGCAGGATATTTTGAGCAAAGTGGGTAATGTCAACCAAACTGGGATTGTAGTGGCGCATGATGCCACCAATAAAGTTTTACTCTGCCAGCTGCTGGGTCTGCAACTCGCCGACTTTTGGAAAATAAAACAGGGCAACGGTGCGGTGACGATGGTGAGCTATCCTCGGGGTATTCAGGAGTTACCGATGATTCAATGTCTGAACCTGACCAGTCATCTCTCGGGTGGCATCTTAGATAAAACTGCGGCGGGTGCCTTGTAAGATGTCCAGTCTGTTATTGCGCCAGGTGCGGCTCCTCGATCCATTAACTGGACTGGATCAGGTCACTGATGCTTTGGTGGTGGATGGCCAACTTGGGCAAGTTGCCGATCGAATTGCCGAATGGCCAGCAGATACCAAGGAAAAGGATGGCCATAATCTTGTATTAGCGCCGGGTCTAGTCGATCTGTACAGCCATAGTAGTGAGCCCGGCGCAGAGGAACAGGAGACGATTATATCCCTGTTGAGATCGGCTCAAGCTGGGGGCTTTGTGGAAGTGGGGATTTTGCCCAATACTCAACCGCCGATCGATAACGCGGCGATCGTCAGTAGAATTCAGGAACTGTATCAACAGGCAGCGGCTGAATTGGTCACCGTCCCTCGCTTACATATCTGGGGAGCCGTTACTCAGGGCTGTGCAGGGGAGCAACTAGCCAATCTTCAGGATTTGGCTAACAGTACGGTGGTGGGTTTTACTGATGGTCTGGCGGTGCAAAATCCGCAGCTGTTGCATCATCTTTTGGAGTATTTACAACCCTACTCCCAGCCATTAATGTTCTGGCCACTCGATCGACAGTTAGCTGGAATTGGCGTGGCTAGACAGGGGGCGGCGGCGCTGCGGTTAGGTTTGGCCAGCAGTCCAGCCAGTAGTGAATCGACTGCCGTTGCCACTATTTTGGAACTAGTCGCCGCCGTGGGCACTCCGGTACATTTGATGCGGATTTCGACAGAGCGATCGGTGCAATTAATTACCGCTGCCAAACAAGCCGGTTTACCAATCACCGCCAGCACCACTTGGTTACATTTGTTGGGTGATACCGAAACTTTGGCAAGTTACGATCCTAACTGGCGGCTCGATCCACCGCTGGGCGGTCTAACCGATCGACAGGCCTTGATCCAAGCGGTAGCTAATGGGGTAATTGACGCGATTGCGATCGATCACCATGCCCATGCCTACGAAGACAAAAAAGTAGCTTTTGCGTCAGCACCAGTGGGGGCGATCGGACTGCAGATCGCCCTATCCATTCTGTGGGAGCAGCTGGTGCAATCTGGTCAGCTTACAGCTCTCCAGTTGTGGTCAGCCTTGAGTAACAAGCCTGCTCAGTGCTGGCGACGACCAGCACCAACAACTATGATTTTATTTGACCCGACTACCAGCTGGGAAGCCAATGCCACCAATCTACTGTCTCGTTCGTACAATACACCTTGGTGGGGAAAGAGCATCCCTGGCCAGGTACAAGTACTTTGAAAATTAATTTATGGGAAAAATTACTTAGGAGGGGCAGATTGTAACCGACTGACTCGTAGAGTGAAATTCCCCCCACTAGTATCACTAAAGCCCTGCACCCGCACTAGATATTGGCCAGTTTTCTTGATCCTGGCAAACAACAAGGAGTTACTGGTACCATCTGGTCCATCATCATTCTTGCCTACCGTTTTGCCCTCTTTAGTTAAGAGTGCTACCACCGGATCAAAATTATCGGAAATTAGATCGATCGCTACCTGATCGCCGGCATTGAGCTGAATGGTATAGTCCCGAGCAAAACCCCCATCACCCAAAGGAATATCACGATCGGATAGTGTTCCCAGCACATCTTTATCGATCGAAAGAGAAAGAGGCTTATAAACTGGGGTGGGACTAGCTGAGCTATTGACAGGCTTGGAAGGCACTGTATTTTGAGCAGTTGCTTGTTCAGTATTCAGAAAAACGATGAGCCAAAAGCAAGAGAGCGGCCATAACTGCCGAACAAGTCTGAACATACAATAGATTATTGCTTGATTTAATATCAGAATATTATATGCTCCATTTACCTCCTGCCTCACAATTACAAACCTGGTTAGAAATCGCGACCGAAGCAGCGCTGGCCGCTGGCGAAATTATTAATCAACACCGCAGTCCTCTGTTACAGATTGAGCAGAAAGGTCGGCTCGGAGATCTGGTGACAGTAGCCGATCGAGAAGCCGAAGCTAAAATCATCGAAATTTTACAACGACATCTTCCCACCCATAGCATTTTGGCCGAGGAGACTGGGAATTATGGAGATAGTGAAGCTGAATACCAATGGGTCATCGATCCGTTGGATGGCACCACCAACTACGCCCATCAATACCCCTTTAGTGCTGTTTCCATCGGTCTGTTGGTCAACGGTTTGCCCACCCTCGGAGTGATTTTTGATCCCTGGCATCAAGAGTTGTTCCGTGCTGCCACTGGCTTGGGGGCTACTTGTAACCGTCAACCGATTCAGGTCTCGGCGACCAATCAACTGGCAGATAGCCTACTAGTAACCGGTTTTGCTTACGATCGAAGGGAAACAGATGATCATAACTATCGAGAGTTTTGTTATCTCACTCATATTACGCAAGGCGTTAGACGGGGTGGAGCAGCAGCGATCGATCTAGCTTATGTGGCCTGTGGCCGCCTAGATGGTTATTGGGAAAGAGGTTTATCACCTTGGGATTTGGCAGCTGGTGTGGTAATTGTACGGGAAGCTGGCGGCATAGTCACCGCCTACGATCAAAGTGATTTTGTCCTCAACTCTGGCCGAATCCTGGCCACCAATGGGACAATTCATCAGCCCCTCAGTCAATCTTTAGCCAAGGTTCAACAAACAAACTGGTCATTTCCTGCCGAGCTATTTAACATTACCTAGTAAAGTTGCCCGATATTTTAGTTAGAGCAAGTATGAATTTCAAGCCAAGCAAAGGTCTATTTCGATTCGACTTTAACGATCAACACGCCATTATTGGCGTGCCGGTAGATAGTGATGCGACTACAATTCGCAATCGCTACAAAGAAATAGCCCGTTTACTGCATCCGGATAGTTCACGCTGGGCAACTGGCGCGGAAAAAGATCTGGCGATTAAGCTTTTTTCTAATTTAATCACTCACGCCTACGGCAATCTATCGCGAGCAACAGCGCTACAAGAGCAGCAAATGATGCTAGAGCTGATGGGCAAAAGATTGGTAGCGGAAGCAAGCAAGATTGATATCTCTGGTAATGCTGCTCAACAGCTATTCCAGAAAAATAGTACCGATTTGCAGCAATCCTATCATCAACTTTTACAGGAATTAACGCATCAACAGTATCGCCAATTGGATCAAAGTGTGGAGATTACTGGTCAAATCAGTGAACTGAATATGATTTATTTGTTGCGCAAACAAAATCAATCCCTGCGCTCTGCCCCAATTTCAGCTACTGATACAGTTCCTTCCTCTGGTTCTTCGGAGCAACCCTTTCCCAAAACATCACCGGAAAAGACGGCAGGCAGCTCCAAAATCCTAGCACAGCATAGTTCTATGCGTCGGGCGGAAGAATATATCAATATGCGGAATTGGGCAAAGGCCAATGTTGAATTGCGCGAAGTTCTGAAGGGCGATCCGAATAATGTGCATGCCCATGCTCACCTGGCGATCATCTATACTCGCCAAAATCAAGCCACTATGGCTAAGATGCATATGAATAAGGCAATGCAGCTGGGTCCGAATGATCCGATCGTCAAAACAGCTCAGCAAGAATTCCAGAAAATGCCCGCTGGTTCAGTGGCTAAAACGACTCCTGGGCAAAGTAAAGGCGGATTATTTGGTTTATTTGGTAAAAAATAGCAATGCGGACTATTTTTAATTATTGATTGGTTAAATAAAATCTATAATGCAATAACACCAAGTCTAGTGACTTATTATCTCCCCTAGCTAGGAATTTTAAAATGGAGCTATATCAGATCTTTTCAGACCGATAGATATCTCCCTAAAATCCAATTATGGGCAGTACAAAAGTTGGCTTAGACTCGGTGTTATGATGCTTTTTTTAACTAGAACAGACATACAGTTTGAATTAAAGGACAGATAGCATAATGACCAGGAGCCCTGATGCTGTATTAATCTGAGAAATCGAAGCTATTAACTTCTTGAGTTAAATCTATCATCATTATTTTTGAAAATGAGAAAATGCAACTGAAGTTTACATTAACTATTTTTTATGTGTAAATAAAAATAGTCAACGAAAAGCCCCGATGGTTAAGCGGGGCTTTTCGTTATTTTAGGGATGAGGAACGATCCTTATTCCTCGGGCATTTGAGACTGAATGTGCTCAGACTCGGGACATTCGTCAGTGGTAACGATATCCATCCCCATCCGACGGACGGAAGAAAGCTTTTGACTGATGGAGCCAATGCTATCTAAACGAACTATTTCCTCCCAGGAGCTCATTTCGTCGTCTTCTTCGAGTTCATACTTGATAGTTACCAAGTCCCCTTCTAGCTCAATAATTCGTGCTCGTTCTATCCAGCGTTGTTGGTCGCGTAGAAAAATACAAATTTCACGACCATTGCAACACAGTTGAGAAATTTTACGGTGTAGCATCGTTGGCTGCTCCTAAACGAAAAATATGGCAAAATCGCCGGAGTTTAGAGACTAAACTATATGTACAATTTTACCTGCTCTTAGGCGAAATCGGTAAACTTCATTACTATCACTAAATTATGTTCGCAGTTAATTCTACTCAACTCCAGTATCTTACTTATACTATGACTGATGCGGCGCTGGGAGCCAGTATCAGTATTGTCCCGGAACGGGGCGGGATTGTTACTAGCTGGTTGGTCGGCGATAGCGAGTTATTTTATCTGGACAAGGAACGGTTTACCGATCCTGCTCTGAGTGTGCGCGGTGGCATTCCGGTATTGTTTCCGATTTGTGGCAATTTGCCCGATAACACTTACAGTCAGCAGGGTCAGAACTATCAGCTGCAGCAGCATGGCTTTGCCCGGGAGTTGCCTTGGCAAGTGGTAGAACAACAGGCTAGCGAGCAGCAAGCTAGTGTGACGGTCGCTTTGGTGAGCAGTCCGGCTACTAAGAAGGTTTATCCTTTTGATTTTCGGGTGGAACTGGAATATGTTTTTAGTACTAACAAATTAGAGATTGTTCAACGGGTTACTAATTTGACTGAGGGGGTGAGTATGCCTTTCTCGATCGGTTATCATCCTTATTTTGCAGCTACTGACAAGCCAGGTTTAAAATTCCAAATCCCTAGTGAGCAGTATTTTGACAAGCAGGGAACGGCTCATCCTTACTCTGGTAGTTTTGATTATGCTGCCGGGGAGATTGACATTGTGTTTAGCGATTTAAAGCAGGCGCAGGTGCAAGTTACTGAGACGGGTGGTCAAACTATGAAAATGGGCTGGACTTATCCCCATGGTCATGTGGTGTTTTGGACGGTACCGGAGAAGGATTTTTATTGTATTGAGCCGTGGACGGCGCGGCGTAATGCGATGAATACCGGAGCAGATCTGATCCAGGTGGCGACTGGGGAGACCTGGACTCATGCGGTGGATTTTGTATTGAGCTAGTGGCGGTAGGTTGAGATCCTCCTAAATCTCCCTTTTTCTGGGGGATCTCGATCGATTCAGTTCAGTTCATAGTTTTTTGGAGCAATTGCTTAAAGTCTACTGAATTTCGACCGCTCCCTTGGAAAATAGGTGAACTATTGCCTGAATCGGACATGTTTCTTGTTAATTTATCAATGATGTCTTGGGCATCACTATGTTTGCTGAGAGTGAATAGAGTGTTTGATTGATCGCACTTATTTTCACGGTAACTCAGGCCACAGATGATGCCGGCTCCGTTGTTGTCTTTGCCAGCTATTATTTTGTCTAATGAGTTTTTATCCCAAGCTGCTTGAAAACGCTGGGAAGCAACGTTGCAGCGTTGTTGATTGGTGCTGTTTTTTGGCGATGATTTCCAGGTAACTAATGCTAATTCTTTCCTGTTGGAGGTTTTGGCGTAGGTGGTGGGGGTCATATTGTCGCCGGGGGCACAATAGAACTTTACTTGCAATGAACCGACAGCGCGAGTGGGCATTGTTAATAAGAGTTGGGAAAAGAGGAAGGAGATGCCGATCGCACTGCGGAATTTTTTCATGGCTGGAAATTATTGACTATTTTGAACCAAGTTGTGTGACTAATTCTTGCATATCTACTGAATTATCACCAGAGCTTTGAGCGATCGATCCGCTAGTTTTTCCTGATTGAATTTCTCTGATGCGTGCAATTACTTCTGAGGCATCAGCACCCGAATTGAGGGTGAATAGCATATTAGAATTATTGCACTGGGTTTTTGTGCTACTGCCACAAATAATTCCTTGGCCAGTTTGAGGTGAAGTTCCAGCCGTTAGATATCTCAACCGTTTAGCTTCCCAGGCTTGTTGTAGTTTGGGGGAGACGATCGCACACCGATTTTTGGGAGTGTATTTACCAAAGGATTTGGATTTCCACTGAATGAAGGCTACTGGTTCGCGGCGAGCGGAGGTAGCGATTAGGGTGGTGGGAATTATTTTGTTGCTACTGGGGTCAAAGCTTTGGCCACAATAAAACCTGACTACGAGACTTTGGGGTGTGCTAGTGGCAGTTGGGGCTAGGGTGAAGCTGGTTGTTAGGCAGCTTAGGATGGTGAAAGCACTGAAAATCTTTTTCATAAGCTGGTTATTATCTAATGTAGTTATTTGAATTACTTTCTATTTTGGGCGGGGTTTATTGTTTAATGCCTGAATCCGGGGAATTGATCAAAACACGGCTATTTTTTACCTGGAGTTGCTTTCAGCGCATTAATTGTATTGATAGTTGTTTGATACAGCTTCATGTCTCCTTGCTGACGAGCTAGTTCAGCGGTTTTAGTGAAATCATCGATCGCTCCTTGTATATCTCCTAAACTATATTTAGCTAAACCTCGACGAGAGTAGGCTTTGGTATGTTGAGGATCATGTATGATAGCTTGATTGAAATCAGCAATTGCTCCTTTATTGTCTCCTAATCCTCTTTTGACCTGACCTCTATTGTTATAGGCTTTGGCATATTTTGGATTGAACTTAATGGCTTGATCGAAATCAATAATTGCTCCTTGTTTATCTCCTATACTATATTTAGCATTGCCTCGATTAAAATATGCATCAGCGAATCCAGGATCAATTTTGAGCGCCTGATTATAATCACTGACTGCTCCGGATTTATCACCCGATTCAAATTTTGCTAGCCCTCGATTTTTATAAACTAAAGTGTACGCAGGATTGATTTTAAGGGCTTTGTCATAATCAACAATCGCTCCTTGTTTATCTCCTGCATAATATTTATAACTACCCCGATTAAAATAGGCATTGGCCAATTTAGAATCCAATTCAATCGCTTTGTTGTAGTCAGCGATCGCCCCAACCTTATCACCTGATTGGAATCTAGCTAAACCGCGATTAGAGTAAGCTATAGCCGATCCAGAATCGATTTTAATAGCTTGCTCGAAATCAGTGATCGCTCCAACTTTATCACCTAATTCAAATTTAGCTATGCCGCGATTAGAGTAAGCCGTAGAAAAATTTGGATTCAATTTAATGGCTTGATCATAGTCGATTATCGCGCCTTTTTTGTCTCCTGAATCAGATTTGACAATTCCTCGATTAGAGTAAGAATAAGCTTCTGGATTTTTGCTGATTATTTTGTTATGGATTTGAATTGCTTTTGCAAACTGTTTCTTTTGTCTCAATAGCGATGCTTTTTCATTGCAGAGCGTGTAGTCATTTCTATTTAGTTTGATAGCGGCATCTATTGCTATTAATGATTCATCATATTTCCCTAAATCCTGAAGAATCACACTTTTGTATTTCCAGAAATAATAGTATTTAGCTTCTTGGCCTTTTGGGACTATCCTGATGGCCTGAGTAATGTCTTTATTAGCTAGCTCAAGTTTGTCTAAATTAGATAATGATAAAGCTCTACCATAATACCCCCTTAATTTTTCACCCTTGGCAATAGCTTTATCAAAAGCTTTTACTGATTCATTGAATTTGATAGTGCGGTAGAGCTGATTGGCATATTCTAGCCACTGTTTTCCATCACTATTCTCTGAATTCCCTGATGGTTTAGTCAGTTTGAAAGCAGTAGCTATGACTGTCTTTTGTTCATCTAAGCTCAGTTGGATTCGGCTACTTCTTGAAAGTTTCAATAATTGGGGTTTGACTTGTAGCTGACTTAATAATCCGGTAAAAGTCTGTATCGATATCCCTAAACTTCTTCCTAAAATGGCTTGATCGGTCGCTTCTGCTTTGCCATGAACCCCGATTAAGTTGCCAGCAGTATCTAATACTGGTCCCCCGCTCATTCCTCCATAACTAATGTTGGTATATAGCAAATCGTAGCCATTAGAGAAAGATTGATTGTCTTGGGTTAGTGTTTTACTCGCTTCTCGATCGCTAATTGCTCCAGCATTAAGCTGCCATTGCCACAACGGGCTACGGATTTTCTCTCTTGCCGGAAATCCACCGACAAAAGTTAAGGCACCATCATTCGGGCTGTAGTCGCCTAGCTGCGCTGGCGTATAGCTATTTTTACTACTAAATTTAACCACTGCTAAATCTACCCCTTTGGCTACCACTGTACTCGTAGGAGAATACTGTTCTTGATCGTAGGTAATAATCTTAGTATTAGTAAATTTTTGCTTAGTTTTTATGTCCTCAACTACATGCTTGGCCGTCAACACATAATAACTATTTCCTTCTTTGGCAATTACTACCCCCGAACCATTCTCCCCACCTGCTTCAATCCTAACTGTCATCTGTCGTGCCTGACTGTTTAGCCGTGCGAAGTAACCTGTTGGTGTGATCGTTTGTTCCACTGGAGGCAAACCATCATAACCATACAAAATCTCTGGCTTCACCTTTGCTAAAAAGTTATAAACTGGCACCCCCCAATTGGCCTGCTGATACCTCGCTACCAACTTTGGTAATGGCTTACTGCCATCGTTATAAGTATAATTCGGCAAAATTGGTGCATTACTAAGAGTATTGATCCCCAGAAACTTGCCGCGTCCATCCAAAATAGCCCCACCACTCATACCCTGCCGGATTCCTTTCTTACCTTTGTCGATGGTGTAACCAATTTGCGTTCCATCATCAAAAGGAATATCCGAAAGCTGAGTCACCTGCCCACTGGTAATCCGGATATCCTTGCTATCAAATGGAAACCCGGCACTATAAATAGTCCTTTCCGGAGCCAGGGGCGAAGCCACATCTGTTAAATCGGCTAGCGCGTATTTGGTCTTACTGCTAAATTGCAACAGTGCCAAATCGTACTTGTTATCAAAACCCCCATCAATTTTTTTAGCTGTATATTTTTGGCCATCGGGAGCTTGGATCTGAAACTGAGTAGTACCTCTAGCCACATGGGCATTAGTTAGCACCAAATAAGTAGAACCCTTTTTGGCAATTAAAACTCCAGAACCACCATTCTTCTCGGAAGTAATCCGCACCGTAATCTTTTTAGCTTTCTGCTGTACTTCTTGTGGGCTGAGCGATTCATCCAATGGATCTGTCTGATTTTTGGTATTAGGAACTGGGTTAACATTCGGTCTGGGTGAAGCAAAAGTAGGAGCCGTATAGGTAATGAGCAGAGTGGATAGGAGTAGGGTAGCGGTTTTCATTAATCTGAGCTGACAAAGTTGTATTTTGTTATTGGGTAGAGTTTAAGACTTGATAAACAAGGTTGTCTAATTTCTCGACAATAGACGTAGTGATTTTTATTAGTTGAGTTATTTACGTTTGGTAGAGAGGTCGCGCAGATTAACACGCTTACCACCGGAGCTTTGATATATGGGTACTCCAGTTTTACCTTGAGAGATATCACTCAGTTGTTGGATAGTATCCTGAGCATCTTGGTAAGATTTCATGGTGAAAAACATATTCTGTCGATCGCACACTTCAGTTGTTTTAGCTATTCCACAAATAATGCCGGCTCCAGAGGCCTTATCAATGCCCGAACCGATGTAAACCCGGCCTTGCTGAAAAGCAGTTTGGATTTTGGCTGAAACTATTCCGCAGCGCTGCTTGGGAGTAAATTTGGTACCAAAATACTCACTTTTCCAAATAATTAGAACGGTCTCTTCTGAACTGCCTGCTACTTTGGCGATCGTGGCTGGTTCAGCTTTCTTGCTGCTGGGGTCTTGGGCTTTACTGCAAATGATCTGCAAGGAAGATGAACTTTCTTGGGCGGTGGCGGGGAATGAGATGCTGCCGATCGCCAGGGTAGAGGTCAACAAGAGAGCGGAAAGAAGCTGTGATTTCATGGCTGGTAAGATTCCTTAAGAATTAATTTGGGTAATTGGAACTTGATATTGTAGGTATCGGGCTGGTATTTTCTGAAAATGCGAAGATGGAAAAATTTTATGGGAGGGTGGACTTTCTGGAAACTTTACCTTGTTTGAAGTCTTGGAGAAATGAGCGAACTGAATTGACACTAGCGGCGTAATTGACACCAACATTACCGCTGGATACTCCACAAACTTCACCACTGTTGCAATATACTCTCGCAACCATGCCAGAAGTATTTACTCCAATGACTTCTCCTTTGTCATTTAGCAAAGGTCCTCCAGAATTACCAGAATTAATGTCGGCACTGTGCTGAATGGTTTGACCTTTACCACGTAGTCCGCTAACTATTCCAGCCGTAAAGGAGCTTTGATTTTCTTCCCCCAATGGAGTGCCGATCGCATAGACATTGTTACCGACTTGGACTGATTTTTGGTGGCCTAGTGATAGGGTGGGTAATTTTCCTTTTCGATTAATTTTCAAGATGGCTAGATCTAAACCATTGCGGGCAAAACCAACTACATCAGCGGGCATTTCGGTTTTGCCGTCGGCCATCATGACGGTAACTACGGCTACTGAGTTTTGAACTACGTGGGCGTTGGTAATTATGTAGCCGTCGGCACTAACGATGAAGCCACTACCATGACCGCGATTACTTCTGACCGTGACGACGGCGGGGCTGGCTTTGGCGTAAATGTTGGTGGCGGTGATGGGCTTGGCGATGGCGGCAGGCAAGGTGTGGGGAATGATGCTAGTGCTGATGAGAGTGGTCAGAAAAAGGGGTAAGAAGACTTTAGTGTTCATGATGGTAAGTGCTGGTGGATGAAGTTGTTTTGGTCTGGTGCAATGGATTAGATGTCTGATTGCCTACGAGGCAACTTTACTCAAAATCGTTGGGGTCAATATCTTCAGTTTTCATGTTTCCCCCTGCTACTTTATAGAGAGTCATGCTTATGGTGCTGTACTCAATTTGTTTATCTTTTTTGGTCTCGACTAGCTGAAAATCTTGACTTTTGGCGTGTTTACCAGAATTCAGATCTCGATAGCGGACATCATATTTGCCTGGAGTGATTTCTTTAGCGGTGAAAGATTCATGGGCGCGGATAAAGAAGACTCTTACTGGTCGTGGTTTTTTAGTGCTGAGGTCAAAGACTTTGACAAATACATCGGAGTCGTTTTGGTCGTTTTTGATGGTTAGAGATGAGTAGCCGTTGGTGGCTTTTTTGGGATATTTTGCGATGTATCCGGTTTTGGTGGGGAAGGGTTGGCCGTTGTCGGCGGTGGTGGGTCGTACGTAGGTGGGTTTTGGGGATACACTTGCTGGAAAGTTGGCTTGTAATTTCTTCGCAGCCCTGGAGATCTCTTTAGCCATTTCATTCTTTCTCTTAGTTTCTTCGGGGCTTTCGGTGGAGCAACTGTAGGTGAAGGTAATTAATAGTAAAAAGATTAGAAGTTTGCTTTTCATGATGGTAAGTATTGCTGAATTAGCATTAAGTGTGGTGTATTGCATTTTTTACTTTGGGCTGGATGGAGTGATTTATGCGTGGAGAAGAATAATACTCACTGAAAAAGATACTAATTCTTTGTTTTAGACCCCTTTAGTCTTTCGATTTGTGCCATTATCTGCCGATACATATTTGTTTGTCCTTGCTGACGACATAGTTCAGCAGATTCTGTCAAATCAGCGATCGCACCAGATTGATCTCCTAATTGTGATTTAGTCATGCCCCTAAGGTTGTAATCAATAGCATTTTGAGGTCTAATAGCGATAGCTTGATCAAAATCTAGAATCGCTCCTTTTTTATCCCCCGATTGTGATTTAGTCATGCCCCGATTACTATAAGCTTCAGCATATTTGGGATCGAGCTTAAGTGCTTGATCAAAATCAGCGATCGCACCAGGCCGATCTCCTGATTCTGATTTAGTCACGCCTCGATTGTTATAAGCTTCAGCATATTTGGGATTGAGTTTAAGTGCTTGACTAAAATCTTTAATAGCTTCTCTGCTATCTCTTACCGATTGCTTGGATACACCTCGATTATTGTAAAATTTAGCATCTT
>CAXTSX010000007.1:0-44898 GCA_964247085.1 uncultured bacterium | reverse complement strand
TGGGATCGAGCTTAAGTGCTTGATCAAAATCTTTAATAGCTTCTCTGCTATCTCCCGATTGTGATTTAGCTATACCTCGTTGACTATAAGCATCAGCATATTTGGGATCGAGCTTAAGTGCTTGATCAAAATCTTTAATAGCTTCTCTGCTATCTCCTACCGATTGCTTGGATATACCTCGACTATTGTAAGCTTCAGCATATTTGGGATTAAGTTTAATAGCTTGACTAAAATCTTCAATAGCTCCTCGACTATCTCCTGAATCTTTTCTAGCTAAACCCCGCATATTGTAGCTCATAGCATTGGGGTTGAGTTTAATAACTTGGTTCAGGTCTGCAATTGCTCCTTGAAAGTCTTTTGATTGTACTTTAGTAAAACCTCGCATATTATAAGCATAGTATCCTGGCTGCTTGTTAATTATTATATTAAGGATTGAAATTGCTTCTTTATATTTTTTACTTGTCATTAATATAATCGCTTTTCTGGAAAATACTATTAAGTCTCCGGGTTCCAGCCTGATTGCTATATCAATTGCTTTTAGTGATTCACTATATCGCTTTAGATCACTAAAGATATCGCTTTGATATTTCCATAAATAGTAATAATTTTTATATCTATTTTTCGGAACCAGAGAAATAGCTTTCGATATAGCAATTTCCGCCTCTTTTGGATTGTTTGATTCCCATAGTGCCAATGCTTTTCCATAATTACCAGTTAATACTTCCCCTCTAGTGATCGCTTTATTAAAAGCCATAACAGATTTATTGTACTGGCGAGTTCTAGATAGCTGATTGCCATAAGTTATCCAGCTCTTTCCACTACTAGTCTCTGACGGCTGAGTAATATTTTTCATCGCCTTCATTACCGAATCTGCATCACTTGTTCTAAGTGTTGTAGGTGTATTCTTAGAGATTTTTAATAGCTGTGGCTTGACTTGTAATTTAGCCAACAATCCTGTGAAAGTTTGGATCGATATACCTAAACTTTGACCCAATATCACCTTCTCGACAGACTCTTCACCTCTTGAGGTCACACAAGTTGCATTATCAAAAGACTCTGCTCGTCCATGAATGCCAATCACAACACCATCAGTATCAAATACTGGTCCACCACTCATTCCTCCATAACTAATGTTGCTATAAAGCAAATCATAGCCACTAGAAAAAGAGAACTTGTTTTGAGCTTGAATTTTACCCCGTTCTGGGTCACTAATAATTCCAGGATTGAGCTGCCATTGCCACAACGGACTATTGATTTTCTCCCGTCCTGGAAACCCACCTACAAATGCTAGTCTGTCAGCATTCGGATTGTAGTTACCTAATTGTGCCAAGGGATAGTTGTCTTTACTGCTGAATTTCACTACTGCCAGATCCACACCCTCTGCTACCACAGTACTAGTAACACGATGACGATTTTGATCATAAGTGATAGTTTCAATATTATTATGTATTTCCGTCTTGGGATTTTCCTTCGTAGGTTCCGGTTTGACAACATGTTTAGCCGTTAGCACATAATAACTATTCCCCTCTTTCGCAATCACTACCCCTGAACCATTTTCACCACCGGCCTCAATCCTCACCGTCATCCGCCGAGCTTTTTTATTTAACTCAGCTGAATACCCCGTCGGTGTAATTTGATGTTCTACTTTTGGCAAATTGTCGTAGCCATATAAAATGTCTGGCTTTACCTTTATCAAAAAATTGTAAATCGGTACTCCCCAATTAGCCTGTCGATACCTTGCTATCAGTTCTGAGGGCGGCTTACTTCCATCGTTGTAAGTATAACTCGGTGAAATTGGCGCATTGCTGAGAGTATTAATCCCCAGAAATTTCCCCCGTCCATCCAAAATAGCCCCACCACTCATCCCCTGCCGGATTCCTTTCTTACCCTTGTCTATGGTGTAACCAATTTGAGTGCCATCATCAAAAGGAATATCCGAAAGCTGGGACACTTTCCCACTGGTAATCCGAACATCTTTGGCATCAAACGGAAAACCTGCACTATAAATAGTCCGTTCCGGAGCCAGCGGCGAAGCTACATCCGTTAAATCAGCTAGCGTGTATTTAGTCTTACTACTGAATTGCAACAACGCCAAATCGTACTTAGCATCAAAACCACCATCAATTTTTTTAGCCGTATATTTTTGGCCATCCGGAGCTTGGATCTGAAACTGAGTAGCACGTCCAGCCACATGGGCATTAGTCAGCACCAAATAAGTAGAACCCTTCTTGGCAATTAGTACCCCAGAACCGCCATTTTTTTCGGAAGTGATCCGCACCGTAATTTTTTTGGCTATTTGTTGAACTTCCTGTTGGCTAGGCAAATCAGCGCCAGATGCAGCTGGATTGCAAGCTGTGGAAACTACATTTTTATTAGGTTTTGCCACAGCGAAAGCCGGAGCAGTATAAGTAATGAGCAGAGTAGGCAGAAGTAGAGCAGCAATTTTCATAGGTGTGGATGCAAGTTATATTTAGTTTTATCGGGCGGGTTCAGTAACTTAATGCACGATCGATCCCACTATCTCAATTCACCCTCAGGAAAATTAGTAACTGATTGATCGGTGTTGTAGGTGATTTTACCCGATCGCTTCTCCTTCCGATGATATGTGTGATTATTGTTACAACTAAATCATTTCAGCTGTTTAGCTCTTGCTTTAAAACAAGAAATGTAGAAATCAATTTTTCGAGTAATTTCATTCGATCTTAGATTCAGAAGCAGTTCGATCGACCATCAACGCTAGGATATTGATGCTTCCCCATCAATCAACTCATGCGCCGCGACTCAATTTTCTACCAACTATTCCGCCAATTTCCACCACTACTATTTGATTTATTACCCACCACACCAGCCAACCCCGATCGATATATTTTTGAATCGATCGAAGTGAAAGAGACTGCCTTTAGAATTGACGGAGTGTTTATTCCACCCGATTCATCTGGAATGGTCTACTTCTGCGAAGTACAGTTTCAGCTAGATGATTTACTTTACGAGCGATTAGTCAGCGAAATTAGCATTTACACTTACCGCAATCGAGAGCGATTCGCCGATTGGCAAGCAGTGGTCATCTATCCGACCAGGAACACCGAGCAATCTCGCCTAAATATGGTGAGAGAATTTCTAGCCAGTGACCGTATTATGCCCATCTACCTAGATGAACTAGGGAGGAGGGAGGATCTGCCGATCGGATTGAGTTTGATGGTTTTAACTACTTTAGAAGGTGAGCAAGCCACAACCGAGGCCAGAAGTTTGATTGCTAGGTCGTTAGGAAATGCCGCTATAATCGATTTAGTATCAACAATTGTTGTTTACAAGTTTAAAAATCTGAGCCGAACAGAGGTGGATGTAATGTTGGGAATTGAGCTAGAACAGACTAGGGTTTATCAAGAAGCTTTTGCTGAAGGTGAAGCCAGAGCTGCAGCCAGAGTTTACCAAGAAGCTTTTGCTGAAGGAGAAGCCAGAGGTGAACAGGCTTTGGTTCTGCGGTTATTAAACCGACGAGTGGGAAATATATCACCAGAAATAGAGGCAAAAATCAAGTCTTTGCCTTTGGCTCGGTTGGAAGAATTCTATGATGCTGCTTTAGATTTTACCCAGATAGAAGATTTGATGGCTTGGTTTAGATAGGAATAATTCAGTAAAAAGAAATTTAGCTATTTTTCTCCAGCGCCTCGATTTTCTGCTGCACCCGTCGGGCTTTAGACTTCTTTCCTTGCTCACCCAGCAACTGAGCCGCTGACCGCAAATCCTCGATCGATCCCTGCCGCTGACCAGATCCCGCCTTCGCTAGACCCCGTTGATAGTAAATCTTAGCTAAATCAGGATAAATCCGCCCCCCAACCTGATGAATACCAAAAACAGCTATTCCAGCAGCTCCGATCGCTAAAACCGTCACAAAAATTGGAATACTATAACCACTTGCCCATAACAAGCCTCCGATCACAACACAACTACCGATCATCACCATAGTTATCGGGATAAATAATCTGGCGCCAATTCGCCAAATCACCGTCGTTGTAGTAGTAGACCACAGTAAAATCCACAAGAATTCTGTCGGTAGTGGGCTGGATTGCATAATTGGCAGCGAGTTATTTGGGGTTATAGCTAGCAATAGTCGATCAAGAGCCAGGGCATCTCGGCGATTGGTATTAATCACCACCAGCTTGCGATCAAATATCTCCTTGATTTGGGCTGGAGACAATTGGCGGATTTTACTGATATCGATCGATCTAATCCGATTTCCCAGAGCATTATTAAGTCGTAATTTATCCGGCAGTAGAGCTTTTTCAGTGAGTTTTTGCTGCTCTTGATACTTGCTTAAAAGCTCCCTAGCTAAGGATGAATTATAACAATTAGGCTGCCGGAGGGCGTAATCAAAAGATCGGCTATTAGTCGGCTCCGCTAGACAATTCATAATGATATTGGGGAAATCCAAATCCAAACTATCCTTGTCGGTTTCGATCGCCAGTCCAATACCCCAAGCAATCGGCTGAGCATCTTCTGAAACACGATTAATAATATCAGCTAAATTTCCAGGGCGTACTATTCCCCCTACTGTCACAGCATCATAGTTAACCATCACTACATTAGATTTTTGGTTAATGATCTTGGAAGCTTGAACTTCTTGGAATTTATCGATCAAGGTCGTTTCTAATTTTTGGATGGGATTTTGATGATTTAAAATACACCCCAATCCAGATAAAGCCAAGCCCAAGCCTAATCCTGTTGCTAGCCAAGATTGTGGCTGAGTTATCGATCGACAGAATCCAACTACTGCTGACGGGATTGGTAACCAGGCACGCGATCGCTCCAAATCCTGCCAAGTCACAGACTTACTCAAAGGATTATGAAAAAGCACTGGTAACCAGTTCGCATACTTGGTCGGGGAGGCTAGTGACAATTGATCACGGGCAAATTGAAAAGCTTGGGCAAAATCAGCACCCTGTCGATACTGAATTAATAAATCCTTCAGAAACTGCTTAGCTAAAAAATTAGGAATCTCCACCCGCATCACGATGATGTAGGGGATATTCACATCAATTAATTGATCAGCTAATCCTAAACCGCGACAGCAGTTAAAGACCGCAATCTGCAATCCTCGATCGACAGCGGTTTTAAAGCCCTGTTTTAGGACGCTAATTTCCAGCGGTGTTTTATTGTCTAAATAAATAATCCCCTCTTCTTCTGTACTATCGCCATGCCCCCCAAACCAAAAAACATCACAGCCCATCTCCCTGGTTAAGTTAGCCGAAATAACTGCAGCAGATGGATTTTGAATAAAATCAATATTTTTAGTCCCTAAAATAGACTGTAAATCCTCGCGATCCTGTTGGAGCTGAAGTGCCGGATCCTCTCCAAATACCGCCATGATATTAACTTGACCATTGCGTTTTGGTTCTTGCCTAGTGACATCAATAGCACGTTGTTTACTAAAGAGATCGATCGCCTGCGGATAGTCATCAAAAAAGTGCCACAGATACCAAGGTAATTGCCAAATAGCTTGCTGTTCCGCCAAAATCGTAACGGTAATTGGCGCGGAATTATTCAACCAAGTTCTGATTTTCTTTTCGATGCGGTTAAAATCACTCTCCGCCAACCATCGATTTAATTCATTATAAAACTGAAGATGTAGCTGAGATAAATCTTGAGTCGAAACATTGGTAATGGCGCTATCATCGAAAGCCACAGTCGGACTAAGATGATCTCCCATCACCTGAACAATTGCTCGGTATAGTAGCTGCCATTCCTGAAGCAATTGCTGTAATGCTGGGGAGGCATTCAAACTACAGTTATCCTCCCAAACAATAGTTGTCCCTGACTTCAACCGCACAGTCACAGAATCAAATCCGGTGGCTAGCTGGCCATTACCTAAGTTAATGATTACAGCCTGATGCTCAATGTGATGATTCATATTTTAAACCTTTAATCGTTCAATCACCATCGCACTATACAATTGCAGCTGAATGCTAAATTCAGTACCTACTGCACAGGTAAAAGGTGGTAGTTGAATACAGTTGTCACTACTTCTGGCAGTCACTGTCCGTAAAATGGCTCCATGCCCATCTACATAACTCAACTGTAATTGGGGGGGCAAACTGCTCCGTCCGTTAGTTGGATAGACCTGAACCAGAACCTGAGCTTGATCGGCTGGCAGAGCCACTAAGCCAATCAATAGAACGACGCTTTGTTGCTGTAATTCAACTTGCAGATTAATTAATTTAGAACGTTCGATTTTTTCCTGTGTTTGATGTAACACCATCAGAGACTGATAGTCATAATTCCAGCCACTACTGATGGCATTGCTGATTTCGCCTCGTAGCCAATCAGTCAATCGGAAACTAGGTGCTGAGGCTTGTGCAATCGCCGCTTGCTGCAGTCGCGTTTGATATAACTGCCAGCGTAAGCTGGAATTATTAATCAGGCTCCCCCAGTCTGGCCAATTCATGTTAGTGCGCGGTGAATAGGCTGATGGAACACTCAATTCACGAATTAATTCCAAGGCTCGATCTAAGTTTAAACTAGGCAACTCTTCCACAGCGCTAATTTCATTTAGTTCTAGTCCCTGTCCCATCCACAGCACATCCATGTCGGGTATTAATAAATCACTCGGCAAACTATAGCTGCGATCGAATGCTTCATATTCGCCGTGTTGTTTAAGCAGCCGATGGGAAGTAAATCCCCAAATATTCATGGTGTTAGCTTCTCGATCGATCTGCACGGCTACATAGTAATCTCCTAACAAATTTGGCAAGTCCACCCATTCTTGAGGTACTCGTAGTTCGTCTCGATCGAGAGTATCGGTAGGAATTAAAATTACTTTGGTTTTACCAATATTGAGAGAGCAGCCTGTCAGCACGTCCCATATTGGTGGCCAATCGGTTTGGTTCAAACTAGCTGCGGCATCAATTTCGATGGTAGATAGCCAATCTCTAAATTTATTCAAACACAATTGGTTGAGAGTAGCATTATATAATCCCGTGGAGTTGGAGTAGATTTGGGCATTAGGTTGAGCGGCCTCTAGATCTGGCGGTGTGATTTCTAGCCAAATAGCTTGAGGATCAATTTGTTGTAGTTGTTCTAAATTTAGCATCTTTAATTTTAGGGGAGAGAGTACCGGAGAGTGAGACATCAATTAGCAAATGTTTCAATTAAGCTTTAATTTTCTCCTGACAAAAGCCACTGCTTTTTTACTCCCCATCTGCCCCGGTTGAAATTCAAATTGCCATCGTTTTTCCATTGCGGTGATAAATTGTTGGCACAGCTGTTCGATGAGGGCATCAGACATAGTAGGTGGAGTAGTACCCTGCTCGGTGCCGATCGCCATCAGTATTTTTCGTAACGATTCCGGATAGTAATTTTCGCAAACTACTATCAAGGCCGTCTTAATGGTAGTGAGGGTGTCGATCGATAGGTTCTCAGTTGCTCCAGCCAGTTGACATAAAGTGGAAGCCAGCTGCGCCAGAGATCGATCATGACGACGCTTGATCGTTGTCTGGTTCAGGTTCAATTCCATTCCAGCTTCGGCTTGGGTCAGCTGCAAACCATAGAGCCATAATAATAAACTCGCTCGATCGATTGGTAACTGTTCTAATACGCTCGATACTTGCTGCTTAAAATCTCTAGTCTGCTGCTGATCAGCGGCCAGGGCGATCTGCTCGGCAGGGGATATTTGTAGAGCCGGAATTAATTCGCCGAGGGGCGATCCGTTCTCCCCGATCGGTTGATCGAAGGAAACCTGGGGTGGTTGTAGATAATTCCGCAGAGCAGTGCCCATATAGTTCAAGAGTTCAATGATGGTGTCGCGATTGGCGATCGGCAAATTCACTCGTTCGCACTGCTCTTTAGATCGGGCTAACAATTGGTCATAATGCGTCAGCTCCGGATTTTTGCTGGAAAACTGCTCAGCTCTAACCGCATCTTGCAAAGATTGATGAAGTAATAACAGTCCAGCTAAACGTGATGTTCCTTCACCAGCATTAATTAGAGCTGCTTTGACCCGCGTTGGAGTACTTCGTACCAACAGCCCCAGATTTGTCCGTTTAAAGCCACTCAAATTTGGTGAACTTCTTAACTTGTCGATCAACAACCGTTGAAATCGCTGCTGACTATAATGGACTAAACTGGCATACCAATTGGTCTGGGGCGGCTCAAAATTCTGTAAAAATCTTACAGGCTGACTAATAATTTCTAATCCGATCGCATACACATCGATCTCCGCCAGCGCTGCCGCATGATACTCCAAGGGTTTCAAAACTTGTAATCTCAGTTGTCCTAGTCCCTGGGGAGAAAAGACAATTTGCGCCAACAGCGATGTTAGACAACCACTCAACTGTCGATCGATCTCGGTATAATCTGATGGATCCAGGGGTAATTGACCACAACGTTGCCCCAAGATATAGGCAATTTGCTCTTGATCGAAGGAGGTGGGGGAGTCACCTGAAGCAGCAACTAAGCTTTTCAAATATCTAGTTAGTTTCGGATCAGTTTGCCAAACCAAGTAAGGCGGATCCTCGACGAGCATGGGTAATTTTCCTAGCATTTAGATACATGTATTTTTAATTGTTTTCGATGCTGCCAGCGTGGCTACTTTTCAGATTAGGGTCAGTACTCATATTTGGCAAATTATTTGGCAGATCTGTAATCAAACATTGGCTAGAATAATATGGTACAAAAGAATTACCTTGACGGTGGATTCAGCCTGCCGAAATTTCTACCCTATGGGCATCCGCCTCGCCTTCCTGTGAATAGCCATGGTCAATTTTCAGCTACCGTTAGTACCTACCATCCCCATCGAATTTGCCCAAGCCGTGCGCCAGTTTTGGCCAGCCGATCGATATCTTAGTCAGCTGCTTTGGCAAAGAGGAATTCAGGATACCACCACTATTCCAGGTTATCTAAAAGCTGAGCATTATCAACCAACTGGGCCAGAGGCTTTTGGGGTGGAAATGCAACAGGCGATCGATCGAATTAAACAAGCGCGTGATCGGCAGGAGCAAGTTTTAATTTGGGGGGACTTTGATGCCGATGGTATTACGGCTACCAGCGTTTTATGGGATGGGTTGCGGCAATTTTTAGATCCGGACTCGCTGAGTTACTACATTCCAGACAGATTAAAAGAATCTCATGGTCTGAACCTAGCGGGGATCGATCGACTGCACCAGCAAGGAATCACCTTAATTATTACCTGCGACACCGGCAGCACCAACTTAGCGGAAATTGCCTCCGCCCAAGAATTAGGCATTGACACCATTGTGACCGATCACCATACCTTGCCAGACACCCGGCCTCCGGTAGCCGCGATCATTAATCCCCGTTATTTAGCCACCGATCACCCACTTTTTCATCTATCGGGCGTGGCTGTTGCTTATAAACTGATCGAAGCTTTATATCTGGCTTTTCCAGATATCCCTGTCCAGCCCCTAGAGTATCTATTAGATTTAGTGGCGATCGGCTTGGTGGCCGATCTCGTGCAACTGAGTGGCGACTGCCGTTACTTAGCCCAAATTGGCATTCAACGTTTACAGCTCCAAAATACTAAAAATCCCCAGCCAGGCTATCGACCAGGAGTTGCCAAGTTATTAGAACTATGCAAACGCACTGGCGATCGACCGATGGATATTTCCTTTGGGATCGCTCCCCGGATTAATGCCATTAGCCGGATTCATGGGGATGCTAGTTTTGGGGTGCAGTTATTGACCAGCCAGGATGAGGCTCGCTGTCATGAACTAGCCATGTTGACCGAACAAGCCAATGCCCGGCGTAAGGAAGTTCAGAAAAATGTAGTAGCCGAAGTCCAGCAACGGGTAACGGCCTTAGATCTATCTACTACCGGCGTAATTGTGTTGGTTGATAACAATTGGTCACCCGGAGTTTTAGGGCTGGTCGCCGGACAGATTGCCCAAACTTATGGCAAGCCGACCATTTTGCTCAGTACTGCTCAGGAAGAGGTGGCTGATCCCAGTATTCCTTTGTTAGCGCGGGGTTCTGCTCGATCGATCCAAAATGTTGATCTTTATCAGTTGGTCAAGTCCCAATCACATTTGTTAAATAGTTTTGGTGGTCATCCCTTTGCCGCCGGGCTGAGCATTCTAGCCGACAACCTGCCCCTGTTTACCGAAGCGATTAACCAACAACTGCGTCAAACCATTGGCCAACTACCGCCACCAGTCCTATCGATCGATTTAATTGTGACGGTAGCTGATTTGGGTCGAGCTTTATTTGACGAGCTGAAGGTTTTAGAACCCTGTGGCATGGGTAACCCTGTTCCCAAACTGTTAGTGAAAAATTGCCAACTATTAAATGCCCGCAATGCCAACATTAAGGATTTCAAAGGCAATAAAATTCAGTATATTAAAACTGACCTGCAAATCACTGACGATTCTACGACCGAGACTTTTCCAGTGGTGTGGTGGGGTCATTATTCTGACGAAGTACCAACCGTGCCTTGCGACCTCGCGATCGAACTGGACTATAACAATTACAAAAACCGCTGTGAAGCACGGATTATTGATTTAGTCCCTGCTGTAACTCCGACTGTGATGGTGCTCGATCGCTATCGTCCGGAGATCTTGGATTTTCGGCAGGGCGTTGATCCCGATCGGCTATTTGTACCGCTAGTGTTGGTTAGTGAATGTCCCTGCTGTTGGGCAGATCTCATCGCCAAATATACTGAAGCTAGCCAACAACAGCAACCACTAGCTTTAGCCTATCCTGCTCCCACCCCGCAAACGGCGGTAACAATTTTGGAGCAACTGTTGGGAATCGCTAAATTTTTGGCACGCACTGGACAACCGATAACCAACAATCAGCTCCAAAAAAAACTGGGGATCAGTGATCGATCGATCCGCTATGGATGGGATGGCTTGGCCGCGATGGGGTTTAAAATAGTTTTAGCGCCTGACCAACAGCAAGTTAAAGTTCAGAGCCAGGGAGACCTATCGAACTTAATTCTCATAGATATCCCCGCCATCCAGGATTTTTTGGCAGTAGTAGTGGAAGAATTATTTATACTTCAATATTTTTGGCAAGTTCCAATTCAGACCTTATCGTCAGTTCTGGAGTAATTTCGAGCACCTGAGCCACTATTTCTGAGATTTATGTATTCCAAGTTACAAATATTTAATAAATACTGATATTGTATTTATTAAAATAGAAAAAACTTTAAATAAAACTATTTCTCACTGCCACAGATATTACAATACCGTTAATAATCATCTCCAGGAATAATTTATGACTAGGATATATCTAGTGTGATTGCCGTCTATCCAGGTAGCTTTGACCCGATTACCCTTGGACATCTCGACATTATTGAGCGCAGCTGCCAGCTGTTCGATCGAGTTATTGTCGCTGTTCTGCGGAACCCTAGCAAGACACCATTGTTCAGTGTGGATCAACGATTATCCCAAATTCGGATCGCTACTCAACATTTGCCAGGAGTAACTGTAGATAGTTTTGATGGTTTAACGGTAGAATATGCCAAGCTAACTGGTGCTAAATGCTTGCTCAGAGGTTTGCGAATTATGTCAGATTTCGAGAAAGAGCAACAAATGGCTCACACCAACAAATCTCTTGCTATCGATATCGAAACTATATTTTTAGCCACTGCGGTTGAATATGCTTTCCTCAGTAGCAGTGTCGTCAAAGAAATTGCCAAGTTTGGTGGTTCTGTCAGTCATCTTGTCCCCGCCCATATCTCATTGGATCTTGCTCAATGCGCCAACCTCCATTCACCACTGACGAAGAACGCCGATCGATCGGCCGACCAACCTTTATTGTCACCCCCTCAGTAAATCCGCCAGTACAGGGACAGGGTGGCGATGAACTGGCTCATCATGATGCGTTGCTCCCCGAAACTCATGTCCTGGAATTGTTATCAGAATTTAGCCGATTAGAAGAGTTGCTGCTCAATAGTCCCCGTTTACCCCTGACGGGCAAAACCATTGTAGGCGAGGACGAATTGCTAGAACAGATGGACTATATTAGATCTAGCTTGCCGCAAGCTTTGCAAACGGCTCAAGAAATTTTGCAGCATCGGGACAGCATTCTACGCCGAGCAGAGCAACAAGCCCAGCAGCATATTGCTGTTGCCCACCAACAGGCTTTTCAAATTGCCAACGAATTGGGGATCGTTGATCGAGCTAAGGCCGAAGCCCAGCAACTCAAGCAAATTGCCCAGTCCGAATGTGAGCAACTGCGCCGCAAAACCCTATCAGAGATGGAGCTGTGTCGTACTCAATACGCCGAGGATATCGAACAGATGCGTCAGCAGTCCTTAGTTGAGTGCCAGGAAATTCAGCAAGAAGCTGATGCTTATGCTGACCAAGTATTGCAAGGTTTAGAAGAAAATCTTTGTGAACTACATGCCAAAATTCGTCGCGGTCGCGAACATCTTAATCCAGGTTTAGCGCAACCACCCCAGTCTATATAGGAACTTTTACCAGAATATATTTATCTGGGTAATTACCCCCAATTATTAAAGTTCAATAGAATATGTCTTGGTTTCGCACTTCAATATTGTTTTTACTCGTGAGTGCTGGTAGCGGAGCCACTCTAAGAGCAACAACTGCTCAAGCCCAAGTCCCCCAAGTCAACTACGGGGATTTTAGCCAAAATCCATCTGTCCAAAAAAATAGAGAGCAACTAATCAAAGAACTTCAGCTTAATCCTAGTCAGATTAAACAGCTAAAATCAGTTCGGCAAAAGTTTCATGGACAAAAGCAGCAGCAAAATCAGCTATTAACTGCGGCCAAAGAAGAATTAGCTAATATGATGGCGAGTAATTCGCCTCCCGATAAAATTCGTGCTCAACGAGATCGAGTCAAAACATTGCAGCTCCAGCTGGCTGATCTGAAGTTGAAAAGAATGATGGCCACCAAAAAAATTCTGACCACTGAGCAGTGGGCAAAACTGCAAAAAATGAAACAACAACGAGCGAAAAACCTGAACAGTAATTCCTGAGGTAGTGCCTGGTGAAGTATTTATACATTCACGGTTTTGCTTCTGGATCTCGATCGCGCAAAGCCTTGTATCTCAAAGAGAAATTTGCGGCAGTGGGCGTAGACCTAGCGATCCCGGATTTTAATCAGGGTGGCTTTAGCGATTTCACTATTTCCCGACAGTTACAACAAGCTCTGTCCTATTGCAATTACTCAGAGCCAGTGACGATCATTGGTTCGAGCTTGGGTGGGTGGGCCGCATTGTTATTAGCGCAACAGTATCCGCAAGTAGAAAAATTAGTATTGATGGCTCCGGCCTTTGGCTTTCCTAAATTATGGCTAGAACGTTTGAGCCCCGAGGCTCTACAAAACTGGCAAGAGTCCGGTAGTATGCCGGTCTATCATCATGCCGAACAACAACAGGTACTTTTGAGCTATCAGTTTGTCACTAATGCCCAGCAATATCTATCGAGTAATTTGGAGCGCAACTTACCCACTCTGGTTTTGCACGGCCACAATGATGCGGTGGTGCCGATCGAACTTAGCCGCAATTTCGCCCAACATCATGCCTGGGCACATTTGATTGAACTAGATAGCGATCACGGTTTGGGTAATGTTTTAGACCCCATTTGGCAGGAAATCGCTCAGTTCTGTTATTTAACAGTAGCCGTTAGTCCTTCTCATTTAGATTAAGAATCAGGAACATTAGCAAAGCGTAACGATCAAGCGGACTGATCCCGAAGGGATTGAGATAGAATAAAGCTCTGTCTTTCTTCGGCTATCTAAAAAGTATCATGGTCAGTACGTCTCCTGGAAAACTCACTAAAGTAGAAAACCTCAAACAGCAGAGTAACTACCTGCGTGAACCCCTCGCTACGGAATTGCAGCAAGATACTACCCACTTTTCGGATGATGCGGTGCAAGTCCTGAAGTATCACGGCTCTTATCAACAGGATAATCGGGATAACCGCGCCAAGGGTCAAGAAAAGGATTACCAGATGATGCTGCGTACCCGCAATCCGGGGGGATTTGTGCCGCCGCAACTCTATTTGGCGATGGACAAGTTGGCTAGTCAGTATGGCAACGAAACCATGCGGATCACTACCCGCCAGGGCTTCCAGCTCCACGGCATTCTGAAGAAAAATTTAAAAGCGACGATCCAGACTATGGTGCAGAACCTGGGTTCAACCCTGGGTGCCTGTGGTGATGTCAACCGAAATGTGATGACCCCGCCCGCGCCTTTCCAAAAGAATCAGGCTTACCAATATACCTGGGATTATGCCGATCGGATTGCGGATTTACTAGCTCCCCAGACCGGTGCTTACTATGAAATTTGGCTGGATGGTGAAAAAGCAGTCAGTGCCGAAGCACCAGAAGTGACAGCAGCGCGCTCCAGAAATGGCAATGGAACTATCTTCCATGAAGGAGAAGAGCCCATCTATGGCACCCAGTACATGCCGCGCAAGTTTAAATGTGCAATCACAGTGCCAGGGGATAATTCCGTTGATCTGTTTTCCCAAGATGTGGGATTGGTGGTAATCACCAATGATGCTGGTGAACTGCTGGGCTTTAATGTTTACGCTGGCGGTGGCTTAGGCCGTACCCACAATAAAGAAGAAACCTTTGCGCGGATTGCGGATCCGATCGGCTACATCGAGGCCGCCGATATCTATGACTTAATCAAGGCGATCGTTTCTACGCAGCGGGACTATGGCGATCGCGAAAATCGTCGTCATTCCCGGATGAAGTATTTGATTAATGATTGGGGCGTGGCTAAATTCACGACGCAGGTGGAAAAATACTTAGGTAAAAAAATTCAGCCTCTGAAAGAGATACCCGCTTTTGAATATCGGGATTTCTTGGGTTGGCAGGAGCAAGGCGATGGCAAATTATTCTTGGGCATTTCGATCGAGAATGGTCGGGTGCATGATACCGAAACTTTGAAGTTGCGATCGGCACTGCGACAAATTATCGAAAAATTCCAGCTGCCGATTCGGTTGACTCCCCACCAAAATGCCTTGTTGTACGACATTGATCCTAAAGATAAGGCGGCGATCGATCAGATTCTAACGGCTGCCCACGTCCAAGTCGATCCCGAAAAGATTGACAGCCTGACAAGGTTATCAATGGCCTGTCCAGCATTGCCAACTTGTGGCTTGGCTGTTACTGAATCGGAACGGGTATTGCCCAGCGTTAATGAGCGGATTCGCCAAACCTTAACTGCTGTTGGTTTACCAGATGAACAAATGGTAATTCGGATGACTGGTTGTCCGAACGGTTGTGCTCGTCCTTACCTCGCCGAGTTAGCTTTTGTGGGTAGCTTTCCGGAAAGTTACCAAGTATGGCTGGGTGGTGCGCCCAACCAAACTAGGTTGGCCAAGCCCTATACCGACAAAATGCATATCAATGACCTAGAAACCTTCTTGACACCGATTTTTAGCTACTTTAAGCAAGATCGACAAGCTGGAGAGAGTTTTGGTGATTTCTGCGATCGAGTGGGTTTTGACAAAATCGAAGCCCGTCAAAATCCGGTGATGGCAAATAAGCCCGGTGGTCAGCTAGCGGGTAAAATTCAGCAATTGACTGACCAATTGAATGCTAAGAATCAATCGATCGCTAAACTAGAAAAAGAGCTAGCTGCTGCTCAGAAGTTCCAGGCCGATTTAGCCAGTACTAAAAAAGATATTGCGAAGTTGGCGGCGGAAAATACGCAACTCAAAATCAACAAGCCGAGTACGACCAAGGTTGTGAAAGCTATTACTCCCGTCGCTTCTTCTTCTATAGTGCCAGTTCGTCCAGCTACGACAACTGCTCAGCAGCCAGCAGATGCGGATAATTTGGATACTTGGTTAATGTAAATAGCTGAATCAGATAGTCAAAAAAACAGCCTGATAACAGGCTGTTTTTTTGAGGTTAATTTCTAAGCTGATTTAACCAGGCACTTTTTCTAGCATTAACTTCGATCGCTTCAGCACTTCTGGTACCGGTACCGGGTAATCACCATTAAAACAGGCCGAGCAAAAATGCTCCACATTGCGCTGCGTAGCCTTCAACATTCCTGCTTCACTCAGATAAGCCAAACTATCCACCCCAATCTGCTCAGCAATTTCAGCCACTGATTTAGTCGCTGCAATCAAATGATCTTGACTATCGGTATCAATTCCATAAAAACAAGGATGCGTAACCGGCGGCGAAGAGATGCGCATATGAACTTCCAAAGCTCCGGCCTCCCGTAGGGCTTTGACCAACTTGCGACTAGTGGTACCTCGGACGATCGAATCATCCACAATAATAATGCGCTTGCCTGCTAACACATCTTTGAGAGGGTTCAGCTTCATCCGAATACCGGACTCCCGCATTTCTTGGGTCGGCTGAATAAAAGTCCGACCCACATAGCGATTTTTGATCAACCCTTCCATATACATGATCCCCGTTGCTTGAGAAAAGCCGATCGCCGCTGGAATGCCCGAGTCCGGCACCCCAATCACCATATCGGCATCTTGCGGCGATTCCGCAGCTAGCTGCCGACCAATCCGCATCCGATAGCTATACAGACTTTCCTCATTCATCAAGCTATCCGGACGAGCAAAATAGATCATCTCAAATACACAGAGTTTAGGAGTCGCTGGTGCTGCCCACATAATGCTGGTTAAACCCTGTTCATTTGCCCAGACCATTTCTCCTGGCTGCACATCTCGCACGTAATCGGCACCCAGAATATCTAAGGCACAGGTTTCGGAAGCAAAAACGTAGTGTTGCGGATGATCGGGTAATTGGCCAATAACTAATGGCCGAATACCATTAGCGTCTCTGGCAGCCACTATGCCGGTGGACGTGGCGATCGTTAAACTGAAAGCTCCTTCACAGATTTTGAGAGCATCGACAATTGCCGTTGGCCAGTCTTGGCCTTCGTTGACAGCCGTAGCGATCGCCAACGCAATCATCTCCGAGTCGGTAGTTGCTTGAATATCCCACTTCTTCTCTATTAAGTAGTCGCGCAGAAATATGGTATTTACCAAGTTACCATTATGCGCCAGTGCCAAAGAGCCCAAACGGGTTTCGACAGTAATGGGCTGGGCATTCACCCGCCGACTAGAACCAGTCGTGGAATAACGAGTATGTCCGATCGCCAGATCCCCAGGCAATTCTTCTAGAATTTCTGGTTTAAAAACCTGAGATACTAAACCCATATTTTTATAGGAATGCATGGTCTCACCCGCGAAGGTAGCAATCCCGGCAGATTCTTGTCCTCGATGTTGCAAAGCATACAAACCAAAATAGGTCAGCTTGGCAACATCTTGTCCCGGAGCATAGACCCCAAATACGCCACAAGCTTCTTCCGGCTTGTCAGATGCCTGGTCAGCAAGAATTTCAACATCTGCGCTCAAGAGAGAATCGTTGGGGATCATGGTGGGGCAATACTCCTAGGATGGTTGTGAAAACAGTAGTTTGATTTGGATGTTAAAAATCGTCCCTCAATTCTAGCTTAACAATAGCTTAACAATCGTCTCATCATATAGATTGAGTGAATTTCAGCATTTTATAGCCTGTTCTAATCCGACCGAGGATCTGTGGCAACATGGAAAATGCTGGCGATCTATCCACTAATCTGAATGAACAACTTTGTTAATCAACGCATTGCCGAAATTCGTCAAGAGTTACCCCCTACCGTACGCTTAATTGCCGTTACCAAGGGTGTTTCAGTGGCACTGATGCGATCGGCTTACCAGGCTGGGATCCGAGATTTTGGTGAAAGTCGGGTGCCCGAAGCGATCAATAAAC
This sequence comes from uncultured bacterium, assembly GCA_964247085.1. Lineage (GTDB taxonomy): Bacteria > Cyanobacteriota > Cyanobacteriia > Cyanobacteriales > Chamaesiphonaceae > JAAFHZ01. The sequence continues at coordinate 27,184 of CAXTSX010000007.1, read as the reverse complement.
AAGCAGCGCTGGCCGATCTACCAGATATCTGCTGGCACATGATTGGCCATCTGCAAACCAACAAAGCCCGCAAGGCTCTCCAGATTTTTGATTGGATTCATGCGGTAGATAGCTTAAAGCTGCTGCAAAACTTAGAACGCATCGCTGTAGAACTACAGATCCGACCCAAAATCTGTTTACAGGTCAAAATCTGGCCTGATCCCCAAAAATATGGTTGGTCTGTGGAAGAATTGCTGGCCAGCTTGGAAGCGATCGATCACTGTCAACAACTCCACATCCAAGGGCTAATGGCGATCGCTCCGATGGGCTTAACACCAGCAGAATCCCAGGCTTTTTTCGGTGCCCTCCGAAAACTACGAGATCAAATTAGCCAGAGTAATTGGCAGCATCTTGCCCTGCCAGAGTTGTCCATGGGTATGTCCAACGATTATCCATTAGCTGTAGCTAGTGGGGCAACGATGGTACGAGTGGGCAGCAAGATTTTTGTTCCCTAATTGCCTAATTGAATTTTCACAAGAGTTGATTACAGAAATACTTCTATGCATTTCCGGGATGAATTTATGATGAAATTATTCTCAAATTTACAAAAAATATAGCAAAACAGAAAATACTAATAAATCATTGTTACTTGATAAAATAGGCCGATTTCAATAATTTCTTGACAAAAATTAAATATCTTCATGGTTTTTTAACAATCACCAAAAAAAGTAGTGAGTTATACGTAATCAATATGATACAAAACCGCTCAAAGTCTTATTTAGCAGAACTTTTATGTCTTGCGGCTTGGATGTTTAGGCTCTCAACTCGCCAAAATTATTTCTCGAAAGTACGTCGCAAAGTAGTACAGGTGATCGAAACATTAAATAAATACAAAGAAATTTAATTTGTACGCTATGAAAACTTGGCAATTTCTGCTAGAAGTATATTTATGGGATGTAATTACCTAATCCTTTAAGTATTCAGGAGTATTGAGCGTGAGTTTCCTCAACAAGTTAAAAGATATCGTTGGTCTCAACGATCAGGATGACTACGATTATGAATATGATGATGTAGATAACACTGGTAGTGTTGCTCAAACCAACTCGGTAGAAGATATTTCTAGAAATCAAAGATCGGTAGCCAGTGCCGAGCCAGTTCGTTCCAAGACTGGAAACGTTATTGGTATGCCAGGGATGGCCCATGGCGCCTCCGAAATGATTTTGATTGAACCCAGAGCATTTGAAGAAATGCCTCAGGTAATTGACGCCCTCCGTCAACGCAAGTCGGTAATTCTGAACATGACACTGATTCGTCAAGAAGAAGCCCAGCGAGCCGTGGACTTCGTAGCTGGTGGTACCTATGCGATCGATGGTCATTATGAACGCATTGGGGACAATATTTTCCTGTTCACACCTAGTTGTGTGCAAGTTAGTACTCCAAGCAGTTTGTTAACCGAAGTTGCGCCGACCCCTGTTCGGACCACTCGGACGGTAGCATCTAACACTTGGATGAGCGAACCAATCGCCGCTATTCAATAGTGTTCAGCCTAGTTGATTGTCAGAATTACAGTTAGAGGTCAGTAATTGTCTATCCAGTTAGGGATTATTGGGGGTGGGGTGATGGCGGAAGCCATTTTATCCCGCCTCCTCGCTGTGGGAACTTATACGGCTGGCCAGGTAGTAGTGAGTGATCCACTTGCCGCCCGCCGTCAGTTTTTGGAAGAAGAATATGGGGTAGTTTCCACTGACCAAAATCAGGAAGTGGTGAATGCTCCGACAATACTTTTGGCAGTTAAGCCCCAGGTGTGGATGGCGGCTGTGCAAGATTTGATAGTGTCAGCTGATCGATTAATCATCTCCATTTTGGCGGGGGTGACTATTGAACAGTTGGAGAAAGTTTTTACCGAGCAGGCCGTAATTAGAACCATGCCCAATACCCCCGCAACAGTGGGTGAAGGGATTACAGCTATTGCTAAAAGCCAGCGCGTTGGCGATCAGCAATATCAGGTAGCTGCAAATATTTTTCAGACTGTAGGCAAGGTGATTCCGGTTAGTGAAAATCAGCTAGATGCCGTTACTGGTTTATCGGGATCGGGTCCCGCCTATGTGGCGATTATGATTGAAGCCCTGGCGGATGGGGGTGTGGCTGCTGGTTTACCCCGAGGTACAGCCCAAGAATTGGCTTTACAAACAGTATTAGGAACAGCTCATCTGTTGGCCGAGAGCGACTTACACCCAGCCATTTGTAAAGATCGGGTAACAAGTCCGGGTGGCACGACGATTGCGGGTATTAGAGCCTTAGAGCAAGGTGGTTTTCGATCGACAATTATCGAAGCCGTGATGGCTGCAACGGAGCGCTCTCGTGAGCTAAGTTCTTAGCAATTTGGTGGCAATATTGTGAGTTATTGGTATCAAGGCGAGTTGATCGATTCGCCTTTTTTGCAGATTCCCTATGATGATCCGGCCTTAATCTACGGTGCTTCTGTCTTTACTACCTGTCGGGTCTATGGGGGAGCGATCGATCATCACCTCACTATGTGGGCAGCTCATCGCCAGCGACTAGTGAGCAATATCCAGGGATTAGGCTGGTCTAATCCCCAATGGTCAAATGTGCGGGCGGGTGTAGAACTAATGGCAGGCAATTACCAAGTGGTCAGAATTACGCTGTTCTCGGATGGTCGAGAATTAATTTGGGGAAAAAATCTACCTGCTGATCTGGAGCAAAAACAACAGCAGGGTATTGAGGCCGAAGTAGTCGCGGGGTTCGATCGCACACTCCCTCAGTACAAAACCGGTAATTATTTAGCACCCTGGTTAGCCCGGCGGCAAGTCGCCCAAGAAGCAATTTTAGTTAATGCGGCTGGGGACTGGTTAGAAACCAGTACTGGCAACCTGTGGGGCTGGCGGGATCAGACTTGGTATACTCCACCGCTGGCTGCTGGAATATTACCGGGGATTATGCGGACTTATTTGGTGCAATGGTTGCGAACTCAGGGCAAAATAGTAGATGAAGGGCATTGGGATGAAATCCTGGTGAATCAGCTGACCGGCATCGCCTATAGTAATACCGTCGTACAATTCATCCCCATCCATACGGTGCTCACTGCTACGGTTAAAAAAATCTATGCGATTGACCGTTCAACACCAAAATATCTTCAGCAAGCCTTCCGCTGAACGTATTTTTAAGTGAATTACGGAAAACCGTCATAAATTTTGGCCAATAGGTAGCGCAGCAAATGAGAGAAGAGTTAACATAAGTTAATAATAACTAACAAGCTTAATAAATCTAAAAATTAGCTAGTCGGTATCACATACTAGGAGTAACATCAGCGTGAATAAACGATGGAAGAGCGCAGGCTTATACGTATTACTGGCGATCGTGGTGATTGCTTTGGCGACCAGCTTCTTTCCGCAGCAAGCTCAAAACCAAACCACTGCACCGTATAGCACCTTTGTAAGCAAAGTCAAAGCCAAAGAAATTAGCCAAGTAGGTTTGACTTCTGACAGGTCTAAGGCCATCTTTACCAACCAGAAAGATAACAGTCGGGTGGTGGTCAACTTGCCGAACGATCCACAGCTGATCAATATCCTGACTGATAATAAAGTTGATATTGTGGTTGTTCCTCAGGCTGACGACAGTATCTGGTTCCGAGCTTTAAGTGGTCTGTTACTACCAGGCCTGTTATTAGTTGGTGTAATCTTCCTGTTTCGGCGGGCGCAAAATGGCCCTGGTAACCAAGCCATGAACTTTGGCAAGTCCAAAGCGCGGGTACAAATGGAGCCGAACTCGCAAGTTACTTTTAGTGATGTCGCCGGTATCGACCAAGCTAAATTAGAATTGACCGAAGTTGTAGACTTTTTGAAGAATGCTGATCGCTTCACTGCGTTAGGTGCCAAAATTCCGAAAGGCGTGTTGCTAGTAGGTCCTCCCGGTACTGGTAAAACTCTTTTGGCCAAAGCTGTAGCCGGGGAAGCGGGCGTGCCCTTCTTCTCGATCTCTGGTTCGGAATTTGTAGAAATGTTCGTCGGGGTGGGTGCTTCCCGTGTCAGAGACCTGTTTGAACAGGCCAAGTCTCAAGCGCCTTGTATCGTCTTTATCGATGAAATCGATGCCGTTGGTCGGCAACGTGGTGCTGGCATGGGCGGCGGTAACGATGAGCGGGAGCAAACCCTCAATCAGTTGCTCACCGAAATGGATGGTTTTGAAGGCAACACTGGCATTATCATCATCGCTGCTACTAACCGTCCCGATGTCTTAGATTCTGCTCTCCTGCGTCCCGGTCGGTTCGATCGACAGGTGGTAGTAGATCGGCCAGATTTCGCTGGTCGCTTAGAAGTTATGCATGTCCACGCCCGAGGCAAGACGCTTTCTAAGGATGTTGATCTAGAAAAAATTGCTCGTCGGACTCCTGGTTTTACCGGTGCCGATCTAGCGAATCTGTTGAACGAAGCGGCTATTTTGGCTGCTCGTCGGAACCTCACCGAAATTTCGATGGATGAAGTAAATGATGCGATCGATCGGATTTTGGCTGGTCCAGAGAAGAAAGATCGAGTCATGAGCGAAAAACGCAAAACTTTGGTGGCTTACCATGAAGCTGGTCACGCTTTAGTTGGTGCTTTGATGCCAGATTACGATCCTGTCCAAAAAATCAGCATTATTCCCCGGGGACGCGCAGGTGGATTAACTTGGTTTACACCCAGTGAAGAACGCATGGAATCTGGTTTGTATAGCCGTTCCTATCTACAAAACCAAATGGCTGTAGCTTTGGGCGGTCGGATTGCCGAAGAAATTATCTTTGGGGATGAAGAAGTAACCACTGGTGCTTCTAGTGACTTACAGCAAGTAGCTAAAACCGCTCGCCAGATGGTCATGCGCTATGGAATGAGTGAAAAGCTCGGACCAGTGGCTCTGGGTCGTCAGCAAAGCAATATGTTTATGGGTCGCGACATTGCTACCGAGAGAGATTTCTCGGAAGAAACAGCATCCATGATTGATGCTGAAGTTAGTGAGTTGGTAGCGGTCGCTTATCAACGAGCCAAGGATGTCTTGGTTGGGAACAGAGGTGTTCTGGATAAACTAGCTGTGATGCTGGTAGAGAAGGAAACTGTAGACTCCGAAGAACTATCGGATCTGTTGATTAACAATGATGTCAGAATGGCTCCGATCGTCTAACTAAATAACTGATTTAGCTTTTACCTAGTATGGTGAAATAAATTAAAACTGGTGCTTAGCCACCAGTTTTTTTGTGTGTCCATAATTTTCTAAATTTGCCAAACACGCGGGATACAAATAGCTCGATCGCGATACTGCCGCCGCACTAAATCCCACACTGCCATAAACCACCGCCGGACTTCCTGCCGATCGCTACCCCGATAGCGGCAAACTAAACCACCTTGGACTCTAGTTACCCCACAAACCATTTCAGGCTCAGCACCAATCCACAGATCCCGAGCTTGTTGTATCAAATCTGGCTCTACCGACACGCCAATCATCGCCAAAGTCCCTACGATCGGTTGGCTATGAAGCCCATGCAAACTTTGCCATTGCTCCACCGAACCATCTAACTGCTGTCTTTCGATCCATAAAGGCCGTCCGGCTTGCCACACTTCGATCGCATTCCGCCATTGTCCCTGCAAAAATTGTTCGCCGCTGGCACTGCGTCCCAGCCTAGTGATTTCCCAGCCGCACCAAGTCGCCCCCTGGCCTAAATTCACCCGCATATTTTGATGATATAAAGCTCGATCGAACACAATACTTTCTTGGGGTAACCATTCTAAATGGGCATAGTCACCCACCTCGATTTCTACATGCTGGTAGGCGGTTAAGCCCTGACTCCGATAGATTTTAGCGGCAGCTGCAGTGGTCAGGAGTACTTGGGTATGTGGTGCCAAAATTAATCGGGAGGATAGCTTATCACCACCAACTATGCCGCCAGCCGTATGCAGCAGCACTGTATGACAGACTTCTGTTTCTGGATAAAAGGGACGTTGGACTTTGAGTGGAGCGCTGGCATAACTACGAGCCAGCTGAGTTGAATCACCAGATTTAGCAAACTGCAAATCTAATTGACCATGCCAAGCATAGTTTACTGTAACCATAATTTTCGGGGTGCTGGTCAATGCTGACCGATGGATTTAAGTGGAGGAAAGGCATTCAGGATAAAATCGTCACGCCGATGAAAGTCTGCTGCTTCACCAGTGTGTTGTAATGCCCAGTAACTAAAATTATTACTCTGATCCTGAATAACAGTCGTTACCGATATATCCAAAGCCTGATTTTCAGTAACCAGTTTATCTAAATTCAATTGCAGATCGAGGGTTACCAATTTTTTAGTCTGTTGGATCTGCATAGGCAAACTGGCGATTGTTTCTTCATTTCTTAGTCCCTGTCGGTAATCGTCTAACCGAAAAACATTCCAATTTCCACTAGGTGCCAGATTGAATTCCCAATAATGAGACTCATTCACTGGTGCCATGAAAAATTCAAAGCAAGTTGCTTCCCACAACTCAAATTGTCTATGGGGACGCGCCGTCACCGACGGTATCAAAACCTGATCCACGTCCCCAGCCAATCGATAACTAATTGTCAGCTGGTTGGCGATTCGCGATACGTCCCCGGTCACATTTAAATCTAACGATACTGGCGAAAATGGTTGCAGCGCAAACTTTTTTTTCATCGCATGTCACTAATAATATTACCGATCGTTCTTTCCTGGGACTCAATACTCTCGGCCAACCGGAACTGTACTAAGGCTCGCAGCAAATTGTGTTCTGGATACTTTGTTTTAAAATAAACACTACCATTTAAATAATCTGTGAAAAATCTCAGCCCCAATTCAAAAGCTAGCAATCGTAAACTGTCATAAATATATTTGTAGTCATGGTCAGTTAAAAAATCTTGAGCCGAGTCTAAATAGCCTTGCAGCATGGCCTGTCCTAGTTCAGACTCAAAATGCACTGTCTCCCAATCAGCGGTTTCTTCACCTACTGGATTGCAACCCGACCGCAAGCAGTCACCAATATCGTAGTGAATCAAACCCGGCTTGATCGTGTCCAGATCAATCAAACTAATGGCTTGCTGCGTAGTGGTGTCGATCAACACATTATTGATTTTAGGATCACCATGAATAGTTCGTAGTGGTAATTCTCCCCGCTCTTTGGCATCTTCCAAGACCGTTGCCCAGGATCGACGCTCTTCAACAAATTTCAAACAACGCACAACCTCAGCAGATTTAGGTACGATTTTGCTAGCCACCACTTCATCAAACTGTCGCAGATAGCTGGGCGTAATGTGAAATCCTGGCAATGTGTCAGCTAGTCGATCGGTAGGTAAATTACTGATCGATCGATGGAACATGCCCAAACCAAAACCAGTTTCCCGAGCATGATCCAAATCTTGAATGGTGTCAAAAGTCTGGCTGCCCTCAATGAAGCTGATCGATCGCCAGAAATTATTATTTTCTTGATAGTGATCTCGGCCATCTTTGGTCAGTAACACCCGAGGCACTTCCCAGCGGCGGTTCAAACAAAAATTATCGGCAGTAAGACACTCCTGCACATGCTCACTAAAAATCCGCATATTTTGCATGACTAGCTGCGGTTGCTGAAAAACCTGGGTATTGATTCTTTGCAGGACAAAACGATGCTCTAATTTACTGGTAATCTTCTCCGTGCTTGTAGCCCGCACTGTCACCAAAAAAGTGTCGTTAATATTACCGCTGCCAAAAGGCTGTACTTGGTTAATTTGGCCACCGCCACCAAATTGGTCGGCGATCGCCATTAAGTTGTCCAGAGAAGGAGAATCCTGCGTCATAAAGAGGGTGCTGATCGGCTGTTGATCAGCATATCAGGGTTTGGACGATGGCTGGCTGGTTGGCGGGGCTTTTCCAGCAGACTGCAATGCGGCGAGGCGCTGTTGATAGAACTTGACCTGTGGTGACTGGGGTGCAGTCTTAATTAATTTTTGGTAGATGGCCACGGCCTGCGGTGTTTTTTGGTCGGCCACGTAGGCGGCGGCAATTTTGTCTAGGCCAGCAATTGCTGTTTTGTTATTAGGTTCGGTGGCTAAAACATCAAAATAGCCGTTCTCGTCGGCGGCAAATTGGGCATCTTGAGATGTAGGAGCTGGTTGACTGCTAACGGTAGGTGCTGATTGGGGTAACAAGCTTGCTAAACCAGTAATCAATACTGGCGCAAACAATACCAGGGACATACCGATCGTCATCACCTTAACCAGTTTCTGTCTTTCCATCTTTAGTTGTGCAGATAAATTTTTCTGTATCTAGATTACCCAATTATTGGCCATGGCTATGCAAACATCTCAACTCCGGCAGCCGCTGGGATTGCTCATCAGCCTATCTACTCTGGTTTTAGGAGTAGCTGGCATTCAGACCGGACAGCTAGCTACCCTCAAAGCTAATGCTCGTTCTTTAGACCCTGCTGTGTTAAAACGAGAGACCCAGATTAAGCTAAGCAACTTGGAAATGTGGAAAAAGATCCCAGCTTTTGGTTTTAAAAATCTAATTGCCGATCTGACTTATATCGATTACTTGCAATATTTTGGTGATCAAGAAGCGCGAGAAATTAATGGTTATGGAATTGGCTTAGATTATTTTGGGGTCATTATCAACAAAGATCCCAAATTCTATTATCCTTACTACTCTTTATCAGCAGTGGGTACTGTTTATACCGGGCAGCCGGAAAGATCGATCGCCCTCATGAATCAAGGATTTGCCCATTTTACTCCCGATGCTCCCCAGGATTATTATTATCTCTGGCGTTTGAAGGGCGTAGACGAGCTGTTATTTTTAAATAAACCGACGGCGGCTCAGCAATCAATGCAGAAAGCGGCTAACTGGGCGCGGCAGAAAGGTAATGAGGAAGGTCAGCGGGTGGCCGAGATTTCGCAGCGCACGGCGGATTTTCTGGCTAAAAATCCCCACAGTGAAGAAGCGCGATTTGCTGGTTGGAGCCTAGTTTTGGGTACAGCGATCGATATCAATGCCAAAAAAATTGCGGTGCGTAAACTACGCGAGTTGGGCGGTAAAGTATATTTAGATGAGAATGGTCGAATAAAAATCGATAAACCCGCCCCCAAACCGCAGCACCCCCAGAAATAATGGATTTACTCGAATATCAGGCTAAAGCTTTATTCCAGGAGGTGGGAATTCCTACCTTGCCCGCCCAGCGAATCGATCGACCCACCGATCTGAAATCTCTCAAAATTCCTTACCCCGTGGTCTTGAAGTCGCAAGTCAGTGTGGGTAATCGGGGCAAGGTCGGGGGGGTGAGGTTTGTAGAAAATACGATCGATGCGATCGCCGCTGCCCAAACCATGTTTAATCTGCCAATTTTTGGCGAAATACCAAAAGTATTACTGGCCGAAGCCAAATACGCGGTCTTTCAAGAATTTTACTTAGCAGTGCTGATTGACTACCATCTTTGTCGGCCAGTTTTACTCGGTGCTGGCCAGGGTGGGATGAACCTAGAAGCAGTCATCGAACAAATTCAACAGGTGGTTGTCCAAGATGAATTTTCACCCTTCTACGCCCGGCGGTTAGCCATCAAAATGGGTTTAACTGGCCACTTGCTACTCAAAGTTAGTCAGATTATCGAGTTGATGTATCGGCTGATGATTGCCAATGACTTAGACCTAGTGGAAATTAATCCCTTGGGGGTCAGTAGTGCGGGCGAAGTTATGGCGCTGGACGGCAAAGTTACGGCTAACGATCGAGCGATTATCCGACATTCCCAACTTGGTACTATTCAACATATCACCAGCAACCTACCTCGGGTGACGGCAACTGGCACTGGTTATATTGGAGTGATTGCCAGCGGGCGCGGGGTTGCTTGTGTGACGGTTAATGAACTGCAGCAGGTTGGTGGACAAATTAATCAATGTTTAGTGATTGATAAATTAGAGCCCGCCGCAATTGCTCAAGAAATTGAGCGGTTAGCTCAAATCTCGGATGTTTTGCTGATTAATTGTTTAGGGGTCTTGACTGATAAAGTATTACTAGCTTTAAACTCAATTAAATTATTACCTACCATGGTTGTCTTAAGATTACCCTGTGGTGGGATGCGGCATCAATATGAAGGTACGCTGCCAGTGATTAATACCCACAGTCTAGCTATGGCCATTTCGGAAACCATGATCGCATTGGAAGCCCCTATTTCATGATTAATCTCAATTCTGATGCGCATATTTTAATTCAAGGGATCACCCAGCCCTCTGCTTTAGAAGCACTATTAGAAATGCGTAGCTATGGGATGAATCTATTGGCTGGAGTCAGTGCTGGTGAAGGTAGCCAGATGGTAGAGGAAGTAGAAGTTTTTGATTTAGTGGAGCAAGCGATCGCCCTTCATCCCCAAATTGATACTACTATTATTTTCGATCCGGCTTTGGCAGTCTTAGATGCGGCCTTTGAGGCGATCGCTGCTGGTATTTCGCGGATCATTATCGCCACTAAAGGAGTCCCGCCTTTAGATATGATTGAATTATTGCGCCGTACCACCGACACTGGCGTTTGGGTGTTGGGTTCGGGTAGTGCGGGTTTGATTGTCCCCAGCCAGATTTTACTAGGTACCCTGGATGCTACGATGTTCACCCCCGGCCAGGTGGGAATTATTAGTCGCAGTCATAGCCTGATTTATGAGGTAGTTGAGCTGTTAAACGATCGCCAAATTGGTCAGTCACTAGTGGTGCATTTAGGTAGTGATCCCATTAGAGGATCTAGCAGTGGTCGCTGGCTAAGTGTCTTTGATCATCATACCGAACAGATTTTACTGCTGGGAGATATCTCGATCGATCAAGACTTACGGCACGCTGCCGCTCTCATTAAGCAACCGGTAATCTCTTATAACCCACAACTTCAGATGACAATTACACCGATTACCGATGCTGCTCGGTTGCTGCGGGTTGGTCAGGGAGAATTAGATCGAGAACAGCCCAGTGCTCCGCTGAAAATTGCCACCACGCTTGATCAAATTGTGCAACTAGTGCAAGCAGCTCTCTGAAAATAATCCTGTTCAGGGGGTGATGATGATCCACTGTGCGGCGATCGCGCTCACCATTATGTATTGCTCAACTAAGTAGCAATTTAACCGTCCATTCGTTCCCGTCCAAGTAAGTCAAAATCTTAATAATTGCCCCTGCTGAACGCTGTAATCGTTATGCTAGATACAGGTCACAATCAATTGATCTCATGAATGAGCTGCTAGCAATGCATCCGAGTTTATTATGGCTAATCGTGGGGGGGAGTCTGTGCTTAGTAGAGTTCGTGGTGCCCACCGCCTTAGCTGCTGTGTTTCTGGGCTTGGGAGCACTGGTCATGTCTGTACTGGCCTTGATCTTACCACCGTGGATTGGTTTACAAGTTATGCTGTGGCTAATTTGCACAGCATTAATCGCGGGGCTGGGTCACCGGTTTTTACCCAGACGTTCGGCGATCGACTTCACCCATACCGAAGCCCAAGCGCTCACGGCAATCTCTCCTGGCCAATTGGGCAGAGTATTATATGAAGGATCTTCGTGGCGGGCAAAATGTGGTGATGGTGTGTCGACGATCGTCCCCAACGAGCAATTGCATGTGATTGGCCGGGAAGGCACCACCCTGCTGGTGGTGCCGATGTATATGTTAGAAGATAACTAATAAAGTAAGTAGGATTATAGCTATGGAACCTTTTGCATGGATGATCGCCGCTATCTTAGGTGTAGGTGGGCTATCGGGCATTAAGATTATTAATCAAGGCGATGAAGCTTTGGTAGAAAGACTGGGAAAATATACTGGTAAGAAGCTTAAGCCAGGGATGAACTATGTGATTCCGATGGTGGAAAATATTTCTTTTAAACAGACTATTCGCGAACGGGTGATTGATATTCCGCCCCAACAATGTATTACCCGCGATAACGTTACCATTACTGCCGATGCGGTAGTCTACTGGAAGATTTTGGACATGGAGCGGGCTTACTACAAAGTCGAAAACCTGCAATCGGCGATGGTGAATTTGGTGCTGACTCAGATCCGATCGGAGATTGGTAAATTAGAGCTGGACGAGACTTTCACTGCCCGATCCCAAATCAACGAATTATTGCTACGGGAATTAGATGAATCCACCGATCCTTGGGGGGTGAAGGTAACGAGGGTTGAGCTGCGTGATATTGTACCGGCGCGGGCGGTATTGGATGCGATGGAAATGCAAATGTCCGCCGAGCGGAAAAAACGGGCAGCGATTCTGACTTCGGAAGGAGACCGAGAATCGGCAGTGAATACGGCATGCGGTCGCGCCGATGCCCAAGTTTTGCAAGCCGAAGCCAGTCAAAAGTCAGTGTTATTAGCTGCTGAAGCCGACAGGCAACAACAGATCCTGAAAGCGCGTGGGATTGCTGAATCTGCCGGAATTATTGCTGATAAACTCCACAGTAATCCCAATGCTCAAAAAGCGGTGGAAGTATTATTTGCGCTGGGCTATTTGGATATGGGTGCTACCATTGGCCGCAGTGAAAGTAGCAAGGTGATGTTCATGGATCCCCGGACAGTACCAGCCACAATGGAAGGCATTAAATCAGTGATTGGAGATCGAACTATCTCTGACTCTGCTAATAATAGTTTGCCAAAGTTATAAATAGTTAAAAGTGTGCTGAAATCGTTATTAGCGGCCTGGGCGTTCTATATTTGTTTGCCTGCGCCGCAAAAAATGGAGTTAGATTTTAGTCGCATTACACGCTGGGCACCAGTGATGGGGCTAATCATTGGTGCCCTGTTAGCTATTAGTGATTACGGCTTGGCGCTGGTGGGAATGCCGATTGTGGTTAGGTCAACTGTAGTGGTGTTGCTCTGGGTTTGGCTCACTGGGGGCTTACATCTGGATGGGGCGATGGATACGGCGGATGGGTTGGCGGTGACTAGTCCGGAGCGGCGGCTAGCGGTCATGGCGGATAGTTTGACGGGGGCTTTTGGGGTGATCAGTGCGATCGGCATTCTAGGGCTAAAAGTGGTGAGTCTGAGTGCGATTGGTGGTGATGGTCGTTGGCTGGTGTTGCTGATGGTGCCAGGTTGGGCTAGGTGGGCGCAGGTGTTGGCGGTGTCGTTGTATCCCTATCTGAAGGCGGAGGGGAAGGGGGCGATGCATAGTAAGGGGGTGGAGCCGTGGCCGGATCTGTTGGGTGGTTTGGCGGCTTTGGGTTTGGTGGGGTTGGGGCTGGTTTATGTGCAGCCGCAGGATGGATGGTTGATTTTGGCGGTGAATGGGGTGGGGTTGGGACTGAGTTATCCGATCGGTAGGTATTTTGATTGGCGTTTTGGGGGGCACACGGGGGATACTTATGGGGCGGTGGTGGAATGGCTGGAGGCGATCGGCTTGTGTTTGTTAACTTTGCCGGTTTGGTATCAGTAATGTCAAACGCGCCAGATACCGATCAATTTACTGTTTTTTGGGAGTTTTGCTGGAGCCATTCTGCCAATCGAGCTTCTGCGACAATACCAGAGGCCACTTCCTGCATTGTAATTACGGCTTCTGGTTCGGACACAATTAGATGCCAGCCATTTACTTTCAGAAATGTGAACATCACCAGAAAAGCGGTGCGTTTGTTGCCATCAATGAAGGCATGATTTTTGGCGATGCCGAAGCCGTAGGCTGCTGCTAGGTCAAATAGACTGGCTGTTTCGTAAGCATAGAGATTCTGTGGTCTGGCTAGAGCGGATTCTAGCATCCCGGCGTTGAGTAAGCCGTATGCGCCGCCATGAGTGGCAATTTGATCATCGTGGATGAATTGGGCAGCGGTGGCATTAATCCAGATGGGATCAGCCATCGGCTAGTTCTCGCATGGCATTACGATACTGTGATGCACCTGTTTTGTAGGCTTGCATTACTTTGTCAAAATTGGGATCGTGAATTACTAGTTTGATGCCATCGTCGGTTACAACTAGATTCATGGTGTCGCCTTCGGCCAGACCCAATCTGTCGAGTATTTCTTTGGGGAAGCTGGTACCGATCGAATTCCCTACTTTCCGCAGTTTGACTTCCATATTTTCGCTTTTAATCCTGTTTTGTGTAATTACTATTGTAATCACAGGTGTTGATGAAATCAATCATCTGCTAGCGGTTTCAATATGTCAATCTTTCGTTGCGACGGGCTAATAATCCTCCCTCGACTCTACCAAGTTCACCTAGACCATCTGTCTAGACATCAAACGTGCAAATAGACCATCAGTATCATTAGCCAACGTGGCAAAATTCCCTTTCTGAATGATCTTACCGTCTTGCAAAACATAAATTTGATCGGCGTTTTGAATAGTACTCAAGCGATGAGCAATTACCACTCGGGTTACTTTTAATTGCTCTAAACTTTTACTGACAATTGCCTGGGTAGTGTTATCCAAGGCGCTAGTGGCTTCATCAAATAACAAAATACGCGGTTTATGCACCAGCGCTCGGGCAATTAATAGTCGCTGGCGTTGACCGCCAGAAATATTGCCGCCGCCTTCGCTAACCATCGTATGCATCTGCATCGGCATATTCTCAATGTCTTCTGCCAAACCAGCCATTCTAGCTGCTGCCCAGGCTTCATCGAGAGTTGTTAAGCCGCTGCCAGTGATGTTTTCAAAAATTGAAGCTGCGGTGAGTTGACCATTTTGCAGCACCACTCCAAATTGTCGTCGCACCGCGTCTACATCTAGGCCAGCTAAGTCTTGACCATCATAAAAAACACCTCCAGTTTGGGCGGTCTCGAAGCCCAGGAGTAAACGCAAAATTGTCGATTTGCCGCTGCCAGAGGCTCCGACTAAAGCAATAAATTCACCAGGTACAGCTTGGATGCTAATGTTTTCTAGAATCAATGGGGCATCGAGTTGATAGCGAAACGTGACATGATCGATCGAAATCCGGCCAGTTAATCTACCTGGGTCGGCTTTAGTCAAATCGATTTCTGGCACCGATTGCAAAATTGGTTGAGTCCGCTGCCATTGGGGAATTACCTGCAACACTTCAGTCACCGTATTACTCAGTAAGGTAGTGCCCTGGGTAAAACTGCCAAAAGCGGCATTAAAAGCCAAAAAAGTCCCTAACGAAAAAGTGATCGCTTCGGCACCAGGGGCTTGCGGGCGATCTAACATCCGAATCGCCAACCAAAACAGCAGGCCAGAAGTAGCGATCGGCATCACGGTATTAAACAACACCACAAAATCTTCGATCGCCTGGGTACTGAGTTCTAGTTTGACTTGCTGAGCAAAATTCTTGCTCCAAGCTGAAAAAGCTCGTTCCTCGGCTCCGGCAATGTGTAGTTTGGCAATACCATTGATGAGCTGAACGGTCTGACCAAAAATCTCACCTTTGATTTCTAGTAAGGGACGAACCTTTCATAGTAGTAAAATCCCGGCAATAGTAGTTACTACTAAAGTGACAATTGCCACGCCCACTGCCAATAAGGCTAATTCATAGCTATAGTAAAAAAGCTGTGCTAAATAGAATAACGTAAATACACTGCTGACTAAATTAATTAAATTGCGACCACTGAGCTGTCGGCGAATAGCACTGACCGAAGATACCCGTGATTGCAAATCGCCAGTGGTGTATTGGCGGAAAAAAGATACTGGCAAATTGAGTAGTCGATCCCAAACCCCAGATTGGGTAGCATGGTCAGTGGTGGTTTCCAGGCGAAGTAACGAGAAACCCTGCGCTAACTGAAATAGCGCAGTCCCCACTGCTGTTACTAATAGTCCGAGGCCAATTTGCAGCAATAAGCCTCGATCGCTATCGGGAATAGCATTGTCCATAATAATCAAGGTGGCATGGGGTATCACTAATCCCAGCAATGCCACCGCAATGCCAGTAAAGGCAATAGCCAGTAAATCTTGCTGGCGACCCTGCAAACCAAATTTTAGGATGTCGATCGCTCGCATTGCCCTTGCTGGCAAAGAGCGATAAAACATATAGGCCACAGGGGAAATAGCAACGGCTAGTTGTTCGTTAACTGGTTGCAAGCGAGGGAAATTCGGATTAAAAACTTCGTAGCCATGATTCTTGGTGGGTAATAGGGCAATCGGCTGTTGATCGTCTTTGGTGTAAGCCACTAAAGCCCCATTATCTTGCTTCCACCATTCACCACGTAATAATACCCGACGTTTGCGCAGGCGGGAGGCTCGCACAATGGCAGCTAAAGGATCTGGAGTGACTGCGGCTCGATCGGAGATCGCTGGAGGACGAATTTCCATCCCCAAAAATCGACCTACTGCTCCCACAACCAATAACAATGGATCACCCACTGAGCCATAAAAGCGTTGCTGGGCTGTGGGTAAGGTGCCTGCCAGGGTTTCTAAGGTAGCGAGGGTGAGTTGTTGATTTAATTGATCTCGATCGGCTAATCGGGATAGCTCTACTTGTTGTTGGCGGGTGTTGCTGAGTTGGATGCTATGGAACAGACAAGTATGAAAGCGTCCTAAGCCTCGGAGTAGATCGGTAGGGGGGATTTGGCTGAGGGGACGAGTGGCAATTTGGGCCTCGCCGATCGAAGATAGCCACATGGTCGAAGGTAAGGGTAGAGCTTCGGCGGTTAAGGGTAGATCGGTCATGCCTTGCAAGCAAGCGGTACCGGACTGCATTTCTACCCAACACATTTCGGTGACTTGTAGGGTTTGCCGATCGACTAAGGAATAGTGAGCGGTATTTTCGGTTTGGAGGGCGCTGGTGGGGAAGGGTTGAGTGGCGACGATGGGGGCGAGATAGCCCAGCCAGTTATTGAGCCAAGTTTGAATGCGTGGATCTTGTTGTTGACAGAGGGTTTGCCAACAGTTGTGATCGAGTTCTAATAAATCTGCTGTTCCCATTGGTACAGCCAGGAGTTTTTGGTGATCATCGATCGCTCCGAAGATGGCTTCGTTGGCATGAATGGTGCAGAGATATTGACGCTGACCAGCAATTTGATCTTGGTTGATAGTGACGGCGAAAATAGCAACCGAGCCAGATTGGACAACCCAGACTTGCTGCGGATCATTGAGTTCGATCGGTTGATGGCCATTTCTTTGGTGGTTCTTCCCAGTTAAATCGATCATAGAGCCTCGCCTTCAGTGCTGATTAATTTGGCATAGGCACCAGGGACAGACCATAAATCTTGATGAGTACCCCGTTGAACTACCTGGCCTCGATCAAACACAATAATTTCATCGCAATCACGAATGGTACTGAGGCGGTGTGCCACAATAATGCAGGTACAGCCTCGCCGTCGCAGGTGGCCATCAATCAGTTGTTCGGTTTCGGCATCGAGGGCGCTGGTGGCTTCGTCCATAACTAAAATGGCGGGGTTGTTGACGAGGGCGCGGGCGATTTCTAATCGCTGGCGCTGGCCACCGCTGAGGTTTACGCCGCCTTCGCTGAGTTGGCTATCGTAGCCTCCGGCTAGGGCTAAAATAGTGTCATCGATCGCTGCATCACTACAGGCTGATTTGAGTTGTTTTTGGGGAATAGTGGTGTCCCAGAGGGTGAGGTTGTCGCGGATGGTGCCGCCGAAGAGGGCGATTTCTTGTTCGACCATGGAGATGGAATTGGTCAAAATGTTGTGGGGAATGGTCGATCGAACTTGGCCATCAAATAATATTTCGCCAGACCAGGGTTGATATAAGCCACTGACTAATTTGGCGACTGTGGACTTACCAGAGCCGCTGCCGCCAACTAGGGCGACGCGCTGACCGGGTTTAATGGAGAGATTAAAGTCGGTGATTAATGGTGGGGCAAGGCGGCTATAGCCGAAGGAAAGTTCACTGATGTCTACTTGGCCTTGGAGTTTGGCGCTGGGGTAGCTGAGGGCTTGGTCTTTGGTGGCATTTAAGGAGTCAACGGGATTGTCTAATACATCATCCAGCCGGGTTAGATCTCCTTCTAGTTCTTGTAATGTAGTGGCGAAACTAACTAGGTTATTTACTGGTTGCTGGAAACCCAGCATTAAGCCCTGGAAAGCAATCAGCATTCCGATACTCAAGTGGCCATCCATAACTCTTAGTCCACCGACTACTAATAGGCCAGCGGAGGAGAGGGCGGAGAGGAGAATTGGTAAAACTGAGAATATTTGATTGGTGGATTCGAGGGTTTGTTGGGAGTTGAGGGCTTTGGTGTAGTAGCCTGACCAACGGGAAAAGAAGTCTGATTCCAGGGCAGAGGCTTTGAGGGTTTCGATGCTTTGGAGGGCGGCGATCGATACTCCCACGGCTTTACCCTGTTCTAACATTAATCTTTGGTTGGCATCGATCCGCTGGCGGGAGATTTTTTGCAGGATGATTACGTTGATAATGGCGAAGCCGACGATCATTAATGTCAATACCCAGTCGTATTGCAGCATGATCGCGGCATAGAAAACCACCATGAGGGTGTCGATCGCCGTAGTGGCCAGTTTGCCGGAGAGAATATCGGCGACAAAATCGTTGAGGTGAGCGCGGTTGCTGATTTCTCCGGCGTAGCGCTGGGCATAGAAGCTCATGGGCAGGCGCAAAATATGCCAAAGGAAACGGCTGGACATGCCGACGTTGAGTTTGACTTTGAGTTTACGCAGGTAGCGCAGGCGCAGTAGGGTGATGGCGGCTTGCAGCACGGCGGCTAAGCCCATTGACCAGAGTAGGGGGAAGAGCCAAGCACGGCGACCTTGGACTAATACTTCATCTACAAAGACTTGGCTGAAGACTGGAATTACTAGGCCAATCAGGGTGAGGAATAAACCTGTGATCATGCAGTAGGTTAAGGCTCCCGATGATCCCTTAAGCCGTTTCCAGAGGGCGGCGGTCATGCTGGGTTTGCTGCCTTTTTTCTGAAAATCGGCACCGGGTTCGAAGGTAAGCACTACGCCGGTGTAGCCTTCGTCGAATTCTTCGGCGGTAACTTGGCGGGGACCGCTGCCTGGATCGTTGATATATGCTCGATCGGCTTTCAATCCATCTACCACTATAAAGTGGTTGAAATGCCAAAATACGATGTAGGGCGGCTTTAGTTCGGCGAGTTGCGACAGCTCTTTTTTGAATCCCTTCGCTTCCATGCCGTACATTTTGGCGGCTTTGACCATGTTGGAGGCTTTGCTGCCATCGCGGGATACGCCACAGTCGCGGCGCAGATCGGTGAGGGGGACGATACGGCCATGGTAGGCCAAAATGCTACCGAGGGCG
This sequence comes from uncultured bacterium, assembly GCA_964247085.1. Classification (GTDB taxonomy): domain Bacteria; phylum Cyanobacteriota; class Cyanobacteriia; order Cyanobacteriales; family Chamaesiphonaceae; genus JAAFHZ01. Next base: position 8,064 of record CAXTSX010000007.1, on the reverse strand, counting down.
GCGGCTCCGCATTCCACGGCTTCCATTTGCAAAACTGTGGGGGTTTTGACCCGTTTGGTTTTGGGTAGGAGTTTTTTGGTGTTAATGGCAATACTGGCAGCACTAGTCCAAACCACTGACTGACCTCAAGATTGGTAATACAAAGGTGATGGGAGCGCGTTCTTCGACTTTGACTCGCACGGTGGTGGTGGTGCCGGGGGTGATTTTGTTAGTGGGACCGGTGGAGGATGACCATTGGTAGCCGCTGGGGGTGGCGGGGTCGAGGGCGAGTTGGGCGGTCACTTGAATTAAGCCTTCCCGTTTTTTGGCCAGGGTATCGGCGAGTTCGGTGTTACCGATTTCGTGGGCGACGGTTTCGCTGGTGATCGGGAAGCGGGAGACGGCGGTGACTTTGCCGACTACGCCGCCGAAGCGTTCCCGTTTGACGGTTTGGGGGGTGATTTGGATGGACATGCCGGGTTGGACTTTTTTACCTTCGGCAACGGAGAAGTAGGTGATACCTACTAAATCTTGGGCGGGGTTTTCGGCTTCGATCGTGGCCAATCTACTACCAGCGGTAACTACTTGGCCGGGGTTTTGGATAACTTCTAGGACTCTTCCGCTATGTTGACTAATAATTTCGCTGCTGCTGCCAATTTGGGTTTCTAGTTTGGCAATTTCGCGCTGAAGTTCGGCGACTTGGTTAGCGCGGGTGGTAGAGTCTTGGAAGTTTTGTTTGGACTGGTTGGCTTCGCGGCTATTCAGGTCTTTTAGTTCGGCTTGTAGTTTAGCGATTTCGGACTGATTGCGCAGATAAGCTTCTTTGGTGTTGGTATCTTCTAGGGCTAGTTTCTGGAGGTCGGCTTGGTTTTTGGTAATTTGGTTTTGGTTGTTCAGGTAACGTTCTTCTAGATCATTTTCTTTAACTTCGATGTCTTTGAGCTGGGTGTTGTACTGGGCGATTTCTTCTTGCTTTTTTAGATAAGCTTGTTCAGCACTTAAATATACTTCTTGGGTGATGGCGTGTTCTTCGGCAAACAGTTTCTTAAGGTTGTTGGTGCGGCTTTGGAGGATGGGGAGTTGGCTGGTGGAGGCTTGGATTTGTTTTTGGAGGCTGAGGCGCTGTTGTTGGAGGGCGGCGCGACCATTTTCTTTGAGGATGGGGTTGAGGGAGCGGACGGCGACTGTTTTTTCGTTGATTTGCAGGCGCTGTTGTTGAATTGATTGCTGGCTTTTCTGTTGCAAGATTGGGGCAAGGGCTTGGAGTTCTTGGATGCGGATGGTGGCGTTTTGGCGTTGTTGGGCGAGGGTTTGTTTGTCTTGGTTGATGCCTTTGGCTTGGAGGGTGTTGCTGGATTGGTTTTGGGTTTGGAGTTCTTGGAGTTTGGTTTTTTGTTGTTGTAGTTGTTTGCGCAGGTCGGTTTGATCGATCGATCCGATGATTTGGCCTTTTTTGATAACGTCGTTGGGTTTGATGGTGAGGGTGCTGAGTTGTCCGGCGCTTTTGAGTTGGAGGGGGATGATGTTGCTGGGGTGGATGAGGATGCCTTGGCCTTGGATGGTGATGGGTATGCGACCAAAGATGCTCCAGATTCCACCAATGATAGTGATAGTGCTAATAGCGGCTATCGGTAATATGCTTTTGGGGCTAATCACCTTCATCAATTGATCTAGAGCTTCTGGCGAGGACAGCCTTTCCAGAGATTCATCGCGGAAAATTTGGCGTTTAAGTTTAAGCATAATGTGTAACGAAAACGATCGATAATCAAAGGAGTTTTAAATAGACCTGTTGGGAAATAGTAATAAAAATCCCTGTAACCTATACAGGAATTGTGTTTCAAGGATTTAATGCGAAAATCGCTCAAACCCTATCGGGGAAAGCCTTTTAGCAATTCTTGTGCTTATTACCCAACAACTCTAATAAAAAAGATCGTAAATTTATGAGTACACATTGATCGAAACGAGACTGCTGCTGTATTTTTTCTTTACGGCAGGTTTGTGAGAGGACAGCCTAATGCTTCAAAGTCCAAAGATTCAAGTCCGCGAACCCAAGGAGCCAAACGGCCTGAAATCAGTTTTATTGTACCATCTGGCTGTAAATTTGCAATTTTATTGCGTTCATCATACAGAGCAACTGTACACTTGCTGACATCGCCATTGGCGCGAATTATAAGAGAGTTGGGCTTGGATGCGTAACATACATAATTTTCAGATTCAGTGACGTTCTGCTCTGTCCCAAATTTTTCCCCAAATAGCTTGGTTTGCAAAGATTTTATCGTATTTTCTCTTTTCTTCTCGTCCAGTACGGGAATATTATCATTATTCACACCACCCAAGTGTTCTAGTGGTCTAAAGACAAACGTGAATCTTGGATCGGGAAGAAACTCTCTTTTCAGATCTTCAATCAATGAATCAAAAAACTCAAATGTGTTGGCAGCCACATGAATTCTCAATAGAATTTTGGCAGGCAACGAACTATTTCTAATTGCTAATAAGTTACTCCAAATTGTCTCAAAGGTTTCACCACCATCAGCTCTCAATCGGCTTTTGTTATGAATTTCTTCTGGCCCATCAAGAGAAATTTGATAATTCCTCACTCCTAAGTTAACTAAGGTAGAAAAGGTTTCAAAATTCAATAGGTACGCATTTGTAGTCATACTGCCAACATAGTGCAGGTAAGGATATAAATACGTCAATGACTTTACATATTTTGAAATCTCAATAACAACAGTCTTTGCAACTAGTGGTTCGCCACCAAACCATTCAACATTAAGAAATTTTAAATCAGAACAACGCTCTCTAAGAAGAGCTTTTATCCCAGCTATTACTTCAGGCTTCATTGTTCCCATAGCAAAGTCTTCATAACAATAAGTACAACGGAAGTTACATTTCTCCGTAGGCATCAAAATAAGCTGAAGATTGTGATTCGATATTCCAATTTTCATCAAGCTTTCATTTTTCTTACTGTCACCCACAAGCCTTCCACTATTATCAACATGGATATGATTGTCAGCTAGGATTTCGGTAACAGTTTTGTTTTCAATAATTACAGGCATAATAATCTCCTTGGAGTGAGTAAGGCTTTAAAGTGATTTCGCTCTTATCTGGCAGTCACCAAACCATTATTAGAGAGCCAAACATGGCTGGCTGACAAATATGCTTTTGCCACCAAAGGCATACAGGGTTGATAGACAACTTTAATATGATTAATTTTTTTTATAAGAAAGCTTCTAAAATGAGGGTGGACGAAAGCCAATCCTTTTTGCGAATTAACTAATTCTTTTGATATATCTCCTTTTATTTCAGCTGATTTCGACCAAGCAAGCAATGATTCAGCTTCTCTCGAAGAACATAATTTGTTAATAACAAGATATTCCAAAAGAAGTCTCCATCTGGAAATAGATTCGACCGTACTGCTATCATGCAAATAACATTCGAGTCCAATTTTAGTATTGATTACATTTTCGACTGAAAAGCTAAGGTTTATCTCATCAACAAAGCCAGACAAATCATTCAAAAGTGATTTCAATTCATCAAAACAACCCAGCCAATCCAAATCACCTAGTAATTTTAAAATATGATCGGCAGAAATATTTTTTACACATAGCCTTATTGATTGACATTCAGATTCCCTGGGCAACATCACTCCTATTTGATAAATACTTGCCTCTAAAGGCAGAGATGCAAAACAGTGACTTAGAATTTTTTTTAGTGATACTGACAGACTGTTCCCCATCAGTAGCCCCAAAGCATCATCAACCCATTGTCTCTTACTACGAAAGATATCACTAGTCTGATCATTGCCTCCTTCAATACCTATAGGACTAAAAAAGAAACTGGGTTCTGGATACGCTGAAGCCAACTCGCCATCAAATTTTTTATCCAAATCGAATTCTAGCCAAATATGATAAACATTATCATACACAGCTGAGTTGGGATCAGCCCAGCACTCACAAAAATCACCAATTCGACACCAAATGTTATTTTCAGAGAGAGTACTATAGTACTTGGCAATAATCTCTCTTTCTTTTGTAGTTGGGTTTAAGTCAACGGCAAAATCGATTTTGTGCTCAGGTAAGCCCAAATGATATTCATAGATTGGATTTGATACTTCAGATAGCTTAGGTACTAAACTCTCAATTGAGTCGATCTGCTCTAGAATGCCGCTAGAGAAAGAGTCCTTACAAAATGTCACTAAGGGTGTTGAATACTTGAGTGGATTAGTCATAACACTATTAACAAGGAAAAGGACAGGACAAATAAAAACTACAAAACGATACTGAACCAGAAAGGATCTAAATTCATACAATTTTGAACTTTATTTGCCCTGAATTCACTAAGTCGCCACAAAAATCTTTTGCCAGAACTTAATCAAGCTGTCAATTATTGCTTACACTTTTAGCAAACACCTGAGATTTGTAAATGCGCTGGGCAGATTAAAATCCAAAGAAAAGAATTGATATAGCACGTATAAAAATAGAGAGTATTATGATAACGCTGTCTTACCACACTTCCACACATTTACAGCTCCACCAGCAATAGCCTCTAATTCCTCTGAAGAAAGCTCTTCGGTATTACTGGGCTTTGTTGGTAACACTAGATAGAAAAGATTAGAGCTTTCTTCTACAACTTTAACCTCTAAACCGTCAGGAAGATTAATACCTTCCTTGGCAAAGGTGGCCAGAGGATCTCGCAGTAATTCCTGCTTAAATGACTCATCTTGCCAAGCGCGAGCAATGATTTGTCCTTCTATCTCTTGTCTTGTCAATGAATTACTCATGATTCATTCCTCCAATAGGGGTGAGTTAACTTTAACTGTTATTAATTCTAGCCGTGATTTAAATTTTACGAAATGCACAATCTTTAGCTTAAACTCGCTTTTTTATATTCTTGGTTACACAACGTGCTGATTCAAAACTCAAAGCCTTAAAACCGCACTCTGAAGTCAAAAAATTACCAAGCAAGTCATCAAATTCGATTACAGATTTGTAACTGTCCCAGGGGTAGATCATCTAATGAGTTTCAGCCGCTAAAATCCTGAACAATTATGGGATTTTTTACGATAAACAGTCGCTGTAACGACTAATCTTCGTTACCCCCTGGGACAGTTACAACAGGTTACAGATTTCAAGTCAATTTGTGGTTGTATTTTTGTCAACCTTTGTTGTCACATTACCGCATTTCCATATGTTAAGGCTGGTTTCCCCTCCAGCAATATCCTTTAATTCATCTAAAGAAAGCTTTTCTGCATTACGGGGCTTTGGTGGCAATACCAAATAAAAAACATTAGAGCTTTCTTCTACAGTCCTAACGTCTACGTCTTCAGGTAGATTAATGTTTTCTTTAGCAAAAGCTGCCAATGGATCTGATAGTAATTCTTGTTTGAATGACTCATCTTGCCAAGCACGAGCAATAATTTGTCTTTCTATTTCTTGCCTTGTCATTGGATCATTCATGATTTATTCCCCTCCTGCTTATCAGGAGCATATAAGATTCATTCTTGTCATGTTAACAGACATTTTTACTCAAGAAAACAAAAAATATTTATAGATTTAAATATTTTTTTCAGGTCATGTTGGCACAGAGAAATATGTCTCAATCTTTATCCTTTATCAAAGCTTTTTTTATAGCCTGTTTCGATCAATCTAGTCAATAAGCAATTTCTGATTAGAATTGATGCAATACTGTCTCAGCTTATGCTGATTGACAAATCCTTGCAGTTTGCAATAAAGACAAAAACTTAGGATATATTTTTTGAGGATTAATTATGACATCATTGACAATTTCTGTTTTCAATTTATTAGCTACTAAAGTATCTAATTCATCACACACAGTAACTAGATCGATCAGTATACCGTAGTAAAGCAAGCCTGTACCTGGATGATGTTTTTGAGCAATAAAATCAGCAACACGACTCAAAAAAACATGAAGATCTTCTCGGCTGTAGTCAAGTTTGAGTAGTAACCATTGGTAAACATAGGGATGGCAGCTTTTTCTATTGGTTAATTTTAAAAAATTTTCGGCTGCCGCAGTAAAAAGATTGCCTGCTTCTTCACAGCTCAGTCCCGCCATAATTAAAGCAATTTCGCTTGCAACTTGTAGGAACATTGCGGTCACATGAGTTACAGGTTGGCAAGCAATTCGCCGATATCCCCAAGTACCCGGAACTGACAGAGTGTCGACTTCGCCATCTAGATAGCTAAGTACTTCCAGTAATAGTCGTATTGCTTTTTGTGGCTGAGAGTCATAGGCTTCAACCCGAGCTAAATTGTGGACTTGCTGAATTCGATGTAGAACTAAATTATGATGCCCATAGTGATCTTCTAGTTCTAGATCGATACTAAGGGAATGAAAAAGCTTTTGACGAGCCTGTTCAAAATTACCATAGCGACAATCGAGAAATGATTCGCCCTGATCCATGGATGATTGATACCATAAGTGACCTTCTTTTGAGAGGAGTTTTGTATTTAGCAAAGACCTTGCATCAGCAAAGAACCGTTTTGCAGCATCCAAATCCTTTCGTCGGGTAGCTAGTATCCCACGAGAACGGGCATTTTCAAATTGACTTATTAGCAATCGATCGACAACGGAAAGATGCTCGTCGGAGACTATATCTTCATTAGGGATTTCCGATGAAATCAGAATAGATGAGATCTTTCCTTGCTGATATTTTAGTAATATCTTTTCAACTAGATTACAGTATGTAGCATCAAACATTAGCACAATTCACCCATTGTTTTATGATCTTACCTTAATAGCTACCATGATCAAGATTAGACCGCTTTCTTAATAGCTTGATTAGTTTTTTTAGAAACCCGATCTCGTTTTTTTATTATTCATAATCTAGGCACATCTGACTTATCAGAATGGATAAAATTACTATTAACATCCAGATCATACTCCACCTATTTAAAAAGGTAATACGTTTTTTTTAGATCGATACTCTCTTTTTTTTAGAAATATGCATTAATGGCATTCAGACAGACACCATAAGAAATTCTAGCCGCCTATCCATACTTAGAGCTATTAGACATTTATGAAGCAATGATTTTAATTCATGGTGTCCGGCTTGTTTATCTTGGACGAGCCAGAAGGTACCGTAGACGATCAGAACGTAAGTATCATAAAGATTACTTCTTGGTTCTGTTTGATTTTGGCATAGGCCAGCTTGATAAATAAATGGATCATAGGAGAACCTGGAGCATCACACCCCACTCATCAACTTACCCAACATTAACTCAAACTACTGCTCAGCTAAACCCATTCGATCGAGTCCCTAAATTCCATTACTTCAACAGATTTTTCTGAACACAGCGATCGAACACTACAAAATACACAAATTTTAAGATTCAGCAGTACGAGCAGTAAATCGATCGAACATTAGGGTTACCCAGCAGCTCAAGTCACCAGCCAAGCCTTCAATTCATCGATCGAGTTAAAATCCAACAGGGCATCGATGAGAGAGCGGATTCGATCGAGCGGCAATTCATCGATCTGCGCCTGTAAATCAGTGGGCAGATTGCCTAGTTTTTTGGTGAGTAAGTGGTTGGCAATCGATCGAGTGGTGACAGCTTCGCCTTCAGCCTCCAGTTTAACATCGACCAGAAAGTTAGCCCATCGATCGAGCCATCAACACCCGATCGAGGTATTGAGAGGGCATTGAGGTATCAACGGTTAGCATAGTACCCTCACTATCGATCGGCACAAGAATGCTGTCGTGAGTCGCTGGTTTATAAATTCTTTCGACGATCGAGGCCGATTGTAATTCATGGTGTCCGGCTTGCTTATCTTGGACACAGAAATATCGATCCCTTCTAATCGCGACTTATCGATCCAGGAAACATCCGGCGAGGGATTTCTGCCCCCAAATGCGGTGAAATTATAGCCTGTTGATGAGTCAAATGCTTCACCCAATCCGGTTTGGCGATTCCAGATTACTACGTCAGCAGCGATGTTGATATTTCGTTTTCCAGTTTCACCACCTGTCGGAGGCATCACGATCGATTCTCCATCTTTGGTTAACTCTAGTTGCAGGTCGCGATTTAGCTGACAGAGACGATCGAATTCCTCCGGCGTGACCCGCAG
>CAXTSX010000006.1:21992-100749 GCA_964247085.1 uncultured bacterium | reverse complement strand
AAAACACATTTTCGCTTTAGTTCCAGCGTCTATTTCTTGAGTGGGAAGGGAGTAGTACTTTACCAATCCAGCCAGAAAATGATCCTTGTCTCTTTGGGATTTCCTAATTTCAGCAGTTCTTCAACGAACCAATCTACATCTATACAGCCAACAAACTCACGATAATTTTCTACCCAAGAAATTTCTGTCCTGCCTTTTTCATCAAAGATATAGATTTCCTCATCCTCTGGAAAGTTCTCAGGAAAAGATAAACCACTAAACAATGAAGCATACTGACTTTTGACGTAACCTATCCAAGGAGGAAATTTTTTGTTCCAATCATAATCAATGACTTCTTGGACTAAAAACCAAGTAAGATATTGTTGTTTGGTATGAAACAGAGCATTTTTTATTACAGACTTATTGCTCTCTGGGTATTCATTGTAGCCAAAATACTCTTTATAAAATGGATTTAGATCGTCGGGAAAACCGCGCGGCTCGGATAATGGTTCTACCGGTTCAGTGTGCCAGAGTGGGTACATACCCCAACGCTCATACCCAACAAGAGCAGCATATAGTTCATAAGCTGTCCCAGGGCTTACACAAGGAAGTGGAATTTGCTTGCCTTTTGAGAATTTAGGTGTAGGGATCGGCTCCCATTGAGCATTTTGCCAAATTTCTGCATAGAAAATACCACTTCGACTCATAGCTCATAACGCTAAACTAGCTAATCTGACTTTTGACTCTTATCGATTCTTTTGCAGCCTAACGGCTGGCGCTTCACCGGACGGCAGTAGAGCTTGCTAAACAACTAATAGCGTATGCCGCCGTTCCGTGTGCAAGCGCTTGTTAGCTATAACGACTGGTTACTTCGCGGGTACAATTAGCTAAGGCTAAACCTAGACGGAACAACCGCAATGGGATTAACAAGCTCTCTCCAGCACAATCTTAGTTAGTATATTTTGTTTCAGCATGAAGTTCAATACTGTGGAAGAGGTAACAAACTGGAGAAATTTTACGCTGGATGGGAAAATTTACGACTTGTCACATCTCAATGCCCACTGGGTTGAGTATGTGGACACGAGAGATGAAGAAAAGCCGATCACCTACAAATTTATAGTAACTTATGGCTTACATTGTTTTGCCAAAGATTCAGAGGAGCTTTCTACAGAAAAATCACAATTACTGATGTACAATGCACCCAGAGAGTCTAGACCATTTAATTTTGAGAGATATGAACTCTCAAAGCAGTTACCCACTATTATAAATTCATTGGGCAATAGGGAAACTCTGGTTTGTCACGCTGGGTACGGAAAATTTGCCACTGTAAAGGTCTTAGATTCAAATGGCAGTGAGGTAAACTATTTCGTTCCTTTTGCAGTATTCAAAGAAAGCAAAAAGCTTAGATTACATGTACAAAGTGCTTATCCGAGGTATGAAGGCATAGGCAGGGTTCAAAAGGTCGGCTTCTTCGTTATTGCTAAAAACTTGTTGCACAACAAAAAATTACCGAAGCCTTAATATAACAAAGACTCCTTAAGGAGCCTTCGCCAAAATATTATTCTGGTATTCAGAACGTCTTTACCGGATTTCCTCGACCCTTTCAGGTAACGGGATGTCGTGCACAGGGCACGTCTGCTGCATCCATGCCTATAAGATAGCTCAACGTTGCCTAAGTGTCAAGTAACTGCTTGAAATATTGCAAATAACCTTGGCAAGAGTCTTTAAGTATATACACTTAGCCATTTCACTGATTTTATCTGAACAGGCTTGAGTGAGCCGACAGCTAACTACTACTTAGGCTGAATCAGTCAGCCTAATACACCTAAATTAGGTACTTAGATGGACAGATGTCCGTCTAACTCCTAGAAAATAGGGGTATTAGCCCGACAATTATCCGTCTAATGCACCAAATCAGGTATTTAGGCAGACTAACGTATTGTCATTATAAATTTAATTGCTTCGGATGGTTATATTTCACTAATATTTCGCAATAATCGTGCTTAGGTGATTTCAGCTGAATAAATTACCGCCTATTTCAACTCTTCAGTTGCTTAAGCGAAGCCGAAACCAACTGCAATAGTGCGCTTATTTCAGGAATTTACCTAAGTACCATTTCCAAGAATGCGGTAGGATTTTGCTATCATCCAAAATCATTTAATTTGAGTAAAAATTATGGCCGCCGAAACCATTACCCCAGCAATCAGCGATCGCATCTGCAAACATATGAACGATGATCATGCCGCCGCCGTGTTGGTCTATGCCCAAGTCTATGGTCAAGCCCCTCAAGCCGCTGAGGCCGAAATGACTTCGATCGATCCCCAGGGCATGAACCTGAATGCCCAAGTTGACGGTGCCACTCAGAATTTGCGCGTGGAGTTCGATCGAGAACTAACCGACTCTGAAGATGCCCACCAAATGTTAATTCAAATGGTGAAAACCGCCAGAGCCAAATAAAAAAGTTGAAATTCGCCGATGAAATCTAATTATTCATTGCCGATATTACTTGTCGCACCGTCGCCACATCCGGGATCGTAGTTCTACCACTGGGCGACGGGATGCCCCAGGCTTGTAAATCGGCATCCACCATCAGGTGAACTAACTCCTGGAAAGTTACCGATGGTTTCCAGCCTAGCTTTTCTCTAGCTTTGGTAGAGTCGCCAATCAGTAGTTCCACCTCCGCTGGCCGCAAATAGCGGGGATCGAATTCCACATAGTCTTCCCACTTCAAGTTCACATAGTTAAATGCTTCACCTAAAAACTCCTTGATGGAGTGAGTTTCCCCAGTCGCGATTACATAGTCGTCAGGCTGTTCTTGCTGCAACATCAACCACATGGCTTCCACATAGTCTTTGGCATAGCCCCAATCCCGTTTAGAATCTAAATTCCCTAAAAATAACTTGTCTTGCTTTTTAGCCACAATTTTGGCGATCGCTCGGGTAATTTTTCGCGTCACAAAAGTCTCGCCTCGGCGGGGACTTTCGTGGTTAAACAAAATGCCGTTGCAGCCAAAAATATTGTAAGACTCTCGATAATTGATGGTTTGCCAATGGCCAAATAATTTGCCACAGGCATAAGGGCTACGGGGATAAAAAGGCGTAGTTTCCTTTTGGGGTACTTCTTGCACCAAACCATACATTTCCGAAGAACCCGCTTGATAAAAGCGAATTTGCTCACCAGTACGTTGTTCGTAGTCCCGAATCCCTTCCAAGATCCGGAGAGTACCCATCGCCACAGTATCAACGGTGTATTCAGGGGCATCAAAGCTCACCCGGACATGGGATTGCGCTCCTAAATTGAAAAATTCTTGGGGTTTAACCTGCTCTAAAATTCGCCGAATGGTCACCCCATCAGTGAGATCACCATAATGCAAAAAGAGTTTGGCATCGGCCTTATGAGGATCTTCGTAGATATGGTCAATGCGATCGGTATTGAAAGTAGATGTCCGCCGAATGATGCCGTGGACTTCATAGCCCTTCGACAACAGCAATTCTGCTAAATAAGAACCGTCTTGACCCGTAATACCAGTGAGTAGAGCGCGTTTAGTCATAACCAAAAATCTGTGAATTAGTCTTCAGCTGATTTTACCCGATGTGATGACTGCCCTAACATTGTTGTCCCCCATCAGTATCCTAAAAAATACCAAAATAGCTCCTACCCCAAAACTTATCCACCCCCATACATAAGTTATGATAAGTGCTGGTTCTGTATCGATTTACCCCCTAACGCTGTCTATGTACGTTGTCGAATTAGTCTTGAGAAATGTCGCCATGCCCATCTCGGTGCAGCGCAAAGAAGCCGACGCAGCGGATGGTCTTTATGCGGAGGTCTTAAATGCCCTCCGATCTAATCAACCGGGGCATATCCTAGAGTTGACCTGCGAACAACAAACCGATAAAAAAGCTGCCGTGTTTGTCAGTGACATCGCTGCCGTACAAACTTATAACAAGTCCAGCACGCCAGCGACTGGTCGCGCCGCCGGTTTTGCTACCGCCTAAAACTATGGGTGCAGAAGTAGCGATCGATATCCAAAACCTATGCTTTAGTTGGCCATCCGGGGTCTCGGTACTGCAAGATTGCTCGTTGACTGTGCCCCAGGGAGAGCTGTGGATGTTGCTAGGTACCAATGGCAGCGGCAAGTCTACCTTGTTGCGACTCATTGCGGGCTTGTTTGCACCCACAGCTGGCGAGATCCAAGTACGAGGTAAGATTGGTTTTGTACTGCAAAATCCGGATCACCAACTGGTGATGCCTAGTGTTGGTGCTGATATTGCTTTTGGTTTAGTCAGCGAAAAACTCTCCTACCCACAAGTACGCCAACGGGTGGGAGAGTCGCTAGCCGCCGTCAATCTGGAGCATTTGGTACGCCGCCCGATTTATGCTTTGAGTGGCGGTCAAAAGCAGCGGGTGGCTATCGCTGGCGTGATTGCCCAACGCAGCGAAATATTACTATTCGATGAACCAACGGCGCTGTTAGACCCCGATGCCCAGTTGGAGTTGGTCGCCCAGGTGCGAGATTTAGTCAAAGCACGGGGCTTAGCAGCGTTGTGGGTGACCCATCGGCTAGAGGAACTAGACTACTGTGATGGGGCGTTTTTGCTAGAAAATGGGAAATTAGTCGATCGGGGTGATCCACATCGATTGCGTCAAAGATTAATTAATGCGGGGAAATAGCGATGCTGTTTAGTGAAATTATCCAAAAATTGGGATCGGCAATATCCAGTCACAGCTCTCACTCTGACCCTGAAATTAAGGGGTTGTCACCGATCGATCAACCCCAAGCCGGAACTCTCAGCTACATTGAAAGCACCAAATTTGCCAGTGCGATCGCCACCACCCCAGTAGCAGCGCTAGTCTTGCCCCAAAACGATGAAATCATTGCTCAAGCCACCGCTCAGGGTCTAGCTTGGTTGGCATCTCCAGAACCCCGGTTGCTATTTGCCCAGTCGATCGGTCTGTTTTATCAGGAGTTTAAGCCCGCCGCCGGGATTCATCCCACTGCGGTAATTGACCCAGCTGTGCAACTCGGTCAAGATGTCTATGTTGGTGCCCAGGTAGTTATCCAAGGCACAGTCAAAATTGGCGATCGAGCGGTGATTCATCCCAATGTGGTGATTTATCCCGATGTGGAAATTGGCGCGGATACCGTCTTACATGCTAACTGTACGATCCATGAACGGAGCCGGATTGGGCAGCGCTGTGTAATTAATAGTGGCACGGTGATTGGAGCCGAGGGTTTTGGTTTTGTGCCCACGGCCACCGGCTGGTTTAAGATGCCCCAGTCGGGCTATACCATCCTGGAAGATCAGGTAGAAGTGGGTTGTAATAGTGCGATCGATCGGCCAGCGGTGGGGGAAACTCGGATTGGTCGGGATACTAAGTTAGATAATTTGGTGCATATTGGTCATGGCTGTCAGATTGGTTCTAATTGTGCGATCGCCGCGCAAGTTGGTTTGGTAGGCGGGGTGACAATCGGTAATCAGGTGCTGATGGGTGGCCAAGTGGGGGTAGCGAATAAGGTGAATATTGGTGATCGATCGATGGTTTCGCCAAAAACTGGGATTCACAGTGATGTGGAGGCGGGAACGGTGGTATCGGGCTATCCGGCGGTGCCGCATAAGGTGTGGCTGAAAACGGCGGCGATTATGAATCGGTTGCCGGAGATGTATCAAGCCTTTAAAAAGCTACAAAGCTAAAAAAAAGTGCCCTCTATTCTGGGCACTTTGGTAGCTCATAAATGTCTACGACAAGCTGGAAATTTTACTCAACAAATCTTTTCCACCAAAATTCTTCCATGATTGGAAATTGATTAATTACCTTGGACATTAATTCCTTCATGACATCATCGATCGATCTGCTACCATCAATCGTAATTATGCCTTCTTCTGGCTTAATCGCTTCAAAAGCAGCTAGTTGAGAATCAAGCAGTTCGATCAACATGTAGTGATCTTTTCTTCCTAATAGCCTTGTTTCTAATATTTTTTTCGGCACCTCAATATATACTAATTGGACTCGTCCTAAGGCTGTTAGTTTTTTGCGGTAATCTTCCTTGAGAGCAGAGCAAGTCATCACAACCTCTCGGTTACGATCGAGCGACCACCGAATATCCAATTCGATCTCGGCCAGCCATTGAATTCGATCCTTATTTTCAAGAGGCTTTCCCTTACTCATTTTCTTAATATTTTCGGCAGAGTGCCGACGGTCTCCTTCTTGATAATCACACTCCCTAGCTTGCGAAAAAAGACGCCCGATAGTACTTTTACCCGATCCACTTACGCCGCAAAAAATCCAGTTCTGTGGGTGTTGATTCATTGATTGTTCCTCAAAAATAGAGTGAGAAAGGAAACTAATTCCTCTCTAGTATTGACAATTTCAAGTGTAGATAGTAACCAAGCTGTGAAAGCATTTTGTTGAAATGTTTGAACAAGAAAAGATCTCCATCTGTTATTGTTGGTATGCTCTAAAGCAAGGGGATAGATATGCATCCATCCCCTTGCTTTAGAGATCGCTATTGTTGTTCTTGGTGTCCGCCAAACTGATACCGCATGGCTGACAGGACTTTGGAGGCAAATTCATCATTGCCTCGCGAGCTAAACCGCGAATAGAGAGCCGCACTGAGAACGGGAGCGGGAGTACCTTGCTCGATCGCCGCTACGATTGTCCAACGTCCTTCTCCTGAATCCGAGACTCGATCGGAAAATTTGTCCAGATTAGGCTCTTCGAGCAACGAGATTGCGATTAGATCGAGCAACCATGAGGAAATAACACTCCCCCGTCGCCACAACTCCGTAATCTCAACTAGATTGAGATCGTACTGGTGGTGCTCGGGATGCGCTAAGGTTGTTGTCTCAGGGTTGGCAGAACCTGGTTTACCAATATTAGCGCGGCTCAAGATATTTAATCCTTCCGCGTAGGCTGCCATCAGACCATACTCCACTCCATTATGCAAACATTTTACTAGGTGACCGGAGCCATGACCACCACAATGCAAGTAGCCTTCTTCGGCGGTGCTAGTGGATGATTCTCGTCCTGGTGTGCGTGGGATATCACCACGTCCAGGAGCAAGAGTTTTGAAGATCGGATCAAGATATTGGACGATCGAGTCCTTCCCGCCGATCATTAAACAATAACCTCGGTCTAAGCCCCAAACACCGCCGCTGGTGCCGACATCAACATAGTTGAGTTCCTTGAGAGCCAATTCTTTTGCCCGTCGGATGTCATCAATGTAGTACGTATTGCCTCCGTCAATGATGATATCTCCAGATTCCAACAGTTCGGTAAGTTGGACGATCGCTTGTTCTGTCGCTTCTCCCGCCGGTAGCATCAACCAGATGACACGGGGTGAAGGCAATTGGCGCACCATATCTTCTAGATCTATGGCAGCGATCGCGCCTTCTGTGGCTAGTTCTGTTACTTTTGTTAGGGTGCGGTTGAAGACAACGCACTGGTGTCCATCGCGGATTAATCGTCGGACGATGTTGGCTCCCATCCGTCCTAAACCCCAGACGGCAATTTTCATCTTTTTCTGTTGCATATTTTTTCCTGATTCTTATTTAAACAGCAACGTATTTGTTGCTTATGAGTATTCAAACATTCGCAAATCAGGATATTTAGAATGTTCTAATTTCTGAACGAATTAATTTGGTTCAAAAATTAGAACAACTAGCTGCCACAGTTTATTTGTCATTTAAAGTGAACATTACAAATATTCAACAGAGATTATGAATACCTTCTCGCTCCGATCGATTCCGCAAAATCAGGCTGAATTTGACAATAGGCTCTACGAATTGCCGCACCAGCGAAAGGAGGTTTTAAAACTTTATCTGCAATGGCAAAAATATTTAAGCAACTCTGAAGATTCAGAGTCAGAGAATACGGCAGGTGTATTCAAATCTAAGAAGGAGTTAGATTACAAAATTGCTAAAAAATTAGAAATCTCTAAACCAGGAACAGTTAGATCGCATATTTTCAATGCTCGCAAATTTTTTGGGCTGATAGATAATGAACCTTATCCCAGAGAGAAATTAGTCGAGCTATTTTATCAATACAAACGAGATTGGATTGAGCCTTACGATCTCGTTCAGCACAGTTCCAATTTTTATATGACAGCAGGAATTAGTTATTTCGATCGACGAGACTATCGCAAAGCGATCGAGTTGTTTAAAAAAGCTGTGGATGGTGATCGTACCGATCCGATTGCCCAAATCTATCTCAATAGTGCAAAGGCTCGTCACAGAAACAACCCGTTTAAAATTGCCGTAGTTGTCGCCTATTTTCGGAATGAGTTTCATATCAATGCTGCCAATAATGTCCTCAGAGGTATCGCCGATGCTCAAACTAAATTTAATAACAGCAATGGTAAAGATGGACGCTTGTTAGAAATAGTTCTGGCAAACGATGATAATCAACCACTAATTGCCATGGAAGTAGCCAAATATTTAGCGATGGATAAAAATATTGTAGCGATCATTGGACATCATTCTAGCGAAAGCACCAAAGCAGCGCTAGGTATTTATGAGAAAGAATCGATCGCGATAGTTTCACCCACCAGCACCAGCAGTAAAATACAGAGTAAGAATTTCTTTCGTACCATTGGTTCTACTAAAGCGATCGCTAGCAAATATGTTTCATACATTAAGGACTATTTACATTTGAATCGGGTGGCTATTTTTCATCATCCAGATAATGAATATAGCCAAACTTTGACCGATGATTTCACCACAGCTTTTGAGCATCGAGGTGGGATAATCGATTTAATTCTGGACATGGGGGATCCTCATCTAGATTTAGACAAGGAAATTAAACATATTAAGATGGTTTACAAAGTTGAAATTGCCCTTGTCCTGCCAAGCATTGAAACTAATTGCGTTGCCATTGCTATTGCTAATAAAAATGCCCAGCAGCCTCAATCTCAACAGCTGAAATTATTATTTGCCACCTCGTTGCCTGAAATCTCTACCTTAGCAAAAGGCGGTGCAGCTGTTGAAGGAGCAGTTCTAGTCAGTCCTAGTTTGGCAACCAACTCGATATACATGAATGATGCTAAAGACAGATGGCAACAATCGGATATAAATTGGCGAGTTGCAACTTCTTATGACGCTACCCAAGCTATTATTAAAGCGATCGAGACATCAACAGTAGTAACCAGAGCAACAATTTTAGATAACTTGGAAACTATCACTCTTGATGAAGATTGCTCTTCAGGCTTTGGACTTACTTGGTCAGATTCAGATTATCATTCTAACTCTCAAAGAAAATATTGCATTACTCAAATTCGCCATAACAAATTCGAAGAGATTTCTTGAAAATGAATTAAAAAGACTAAATCCAACAAGGGTGTTTGCTTCTACATCATTTATTTCTATTAAAGATCGGTGGCCTCGGAGTGGCCGATGAAGTAAATATTGGCGATCGATGGTTTCGCCAAAAACTGGGATTCACAGTGATGTGGAGGCGGGAACGGTGGTATCGGGCTATCCGGCGGTGCCGCATAAGGTGTGGCTGAAAACGGCGGCGATTATGAATCGGTTGCCGGAGATGTATCAGGCATTTAAAAAACTGCAAAGTTAAACTGCTGCCTAGAAATACTTAACAGGACTCAAAACAAGCTACAAACTCATAAGCAACAGCGATTTGCCATCTGGCATCCTCCTCCGTAATTCCAGAATCTAAATTGTAATCACTACGATTTCTCATGTCCTGAGCATCAATTAACGATCGATGAAACCGACGTAACCGTTCATCATTTCTTCCAAAATCTCGCCCAAAAGCACTAATTACTGCTGAATGACTAGAAAAACTCAAACCTACCCCCAAAACAAAAGCCGAAGCAATATAAAACATTGCATAGTAAGCACGAGAAACAGCCAACTCTGGTAGGGAATTTTCAACCATTAACTCAGCACCCTTCAAGCTACGTTGTGCTTTTTCTAACAAGAGTTTTTGCTCCTGATTCATAAAGGAACACCCTCACGCCGAACATTAAGCAAAAAAGGGCTGTTTTCTTCCTGAAAACGTTGAGCAGAAATAAAAGCGCGAGAAATTACGGTGTCATACTCCAAAGATAGATCTGCAATAAATTGACTCGTACGATCAATTTCCTCCCGATAATTAAAAGTTTTCCTTAGTACCACCAACACATCAATGTCAGAAGATTCTCTTGCATCGCCCCGTGCCTGGGAACCATAAAGAATTAATCCCTCTAAATTTTCCTGATACTGCTCAGAAAACCACTGTTTAACTAGAGCAATAATTCGATCTAAATTTTGATTTTTCATCATTGATAATTTCTTGGGAATGCTGATACTGACGACAAAACTCCACAAAAGCTGTCTGCAAATTTTCGTCATCAAACCGCGCTGGGTTGTAGGTATTGTCGATCGACTGCTAAGGCAGTGTCTAGCCGTTGAGTTTCTAACATGTCGGTGAGAGCTAGAGGGCTACCTTTGATTATACTTGGAGTGCTTTGATGTTCGCAGATTGGCTTTGGGTATCGAGATGGGGATAAGCGTGGTGAAAAATCGAACAGCATCCGGATCTAAGCCGAAACCTGTTATCTTTCGCGTTGCATCCCGGGTAGCAAATCGATTGGGTTTGGCCTGTTGGTAATCAAGGTGATATTCGGCCAGAAGGTCATCTTCAGGATTGTGGATGGGGTCAGAGTGCATTTGGCTCATATTCTTCACGCTCGGGGCGAGTGGTTAGGCGGTCAATAATGTCCGGATACCAATTCATCTGAGATTTCTAGGGTTGCCCTACTATGTAATAACTCCCAAAAGATTGCAGACTTTCCACGTAATTAGTCAAATCTTTTAGAACATTAGCCACCATTGGCTCACTACTATCCGCCTCAATATCCACAAAGAAAAGATAGTCTCCTAAAGATTTCTTAGTTGGCCGAGATTCAATGCGACTCAAGTTAATATTCTGGCTCGCCAACTTGGCTAAAACTCCCAACAAAGCACCCGGCACATTAGCCGACAAACTAAAAGCTAAAGAAGTATGGCTACCAGTAAGCGCTGGTTGCTGGCCTAGCACCCAAAACCGAGTGCGATTTTCCGGAAAATCGCCAATTCCTTGATAGAGGATCGGCAATTGGTAAAGATCAGCAGCTCTAGGTGAAGAAATCGCCGCTGCCTGGGGCTGATTAGACAACTCATGCAAAACAGCGGTAGTAGAATTGGCGGCGATCTGCTGGGCATGGGGTAAAAATTTGCCCAGCCAGTCCTGACATTGACTCAAAGCCTGGGGATGAGAATAAACCGTATGAATAGCTTGGAGATCAGTCGCAGTAGTGATCAGAGTATGATCAATGGGTAATTCCAAAGCCTGCTGAATTTGCAACTGACCCACCCGCCACAAGGTATCTAAAGTCATCGTGACACTGCCTTCGATCGAATTCTCGACTGGTACCACCGCTAAATTAGCCTGACCTCGATCGATCGACTCGATCGCCTGGGCAATCGTATTAAACGGCAGCAAAGTCGTTTCGGTATCGATCGAATCAGCATAGGCCAGAGCAGCAGCTTCGGTATAGGTACCGATCGGACCAAGGTGAGCAATAACAGTATTGGCCATAACAAAAGATACCAACGGAATTTAGTTGAATTCAAGAGAAAATTGGCGCTGTTTAGCGATCCAGGCGCTTCGGAGTTGCGCTAATATTTAGATAAGATTGAAACTACGTAATATTAATCAACTTAGTCGCAGTATATATGCTAGAACTCAGGAAAGTATAAGGCACTGGGTATATGTTTAAGCTAAAATTCTTTACTCCTCGTAAATCATCCTGCCATGCAAGTTAAGTTTGTTGCCAGCCAATCGCTCGACCTCACGGTGGCCGAACATGCCATACCAATTTGTCACTATCTACGTCAACCCCAAAGGTTAATTGCCGCCTTAGTAGATCAAAATCAAATTGAAAACCTGGGTGATCAGCAGTTTTGCCTCAAAATGCGCCCCCTCAGCTTTTTTCACTTTAATCTCCAACCTACTGTACAGATGCAGGTCTGGGCTGACCCTGATGGCACTGTGCATCTCAAATCTACCGATTGCGAAATTAGGGGCGTAGACTATATTAATCAGCGCTTTCATCTAGATTTATTGGGTACACTAGTGCCAACAGTGACTGGAAAAAAAGCTCATCTGCAAGGGATAGCCGATCTGCAAGTGCAGGTGGATTTACCACCGGCTTTGTGGTTTACCCCCAAGCCTATTCTGGAAACTGCTGGCAATAGCTTGTTAAAGAGTGTACTAATGACAGTAAAGCAACGGCTTAGCCATCAGCTGTTAGTAGATTACAGCCGCTGGGCACAAGACCATTGCCAGACTAGTCAGCTATCTGATGCCCACATAGCGTTGCCCAAACTAGCGATCGATCCAGCCAGTCCTTAGCTTATATAGAATGCAGGAGCAGTTCAATACACCATGAGAGAACCGAAGGATAAAAACATTTCCTATTTGCTATGGCTAGGGTGTTTTGTAGGAGGATCTGGACTCCACCGCATTTACTTAGGCCGATATTTTAGCGGCATTATTTATCTAATGACTTTTGGCGTATTCGGCTTAGGTCAACTGTTGGATCTAGCCCTAATTCCGAGCATGGTGGACGAAGAAAATCTCAAGTATGCAGCCTTGCGCGGTGGTCTGGGTTACACTCCTGGTCTGCAATCTGCCAACCAAATTACGCTGGTCGAAAAAAATCTGCGCTCGGAATCTTTAGAAGTCACTATTCTGCGCATTTGTCGCGATCGGGGCGAAGCTACTCGCAGTGACTGTATCATCGATTCGGGAGCCGACCACAAAGATGTTACGGCTACTCTCAAGAAGTTAATCTACGAAGACTTGGTAACCGTGCATAATCGAGATTCTGATGGCTCAGTGGTATATCGAGCCGTCTAGCACAAGCTGCCCAGGTTGTGTCAAAATGTAACCCAGTGTTCGAGGAATGAATTGTGCCTAAGGCTCGTCCAGCTGCTAGTAATGCGGCTAAGTCAGCAGATGATATCCCAATCGCCCAACGCGATCGATATACACCACCGGCAGCCCATCCCACTATTATCAAATCTCGTCGTAAACAGCAGTTGGTGCAGGTGAGCTTACTCATCGCGGTAATTGGTTTGTTGGCGCTGGGTGCAATGTTCATCAAAAATAGCCTGAGCGGTAATGGTAATCAGGCCAGTATGGCTACTCCCAACAGTCCAGCAACTATCAATAGATCAACTAGTAGCCCTAATGTTGATACCTTGCTGCATCATTTTCGTTATGAAGAAGCACCCGCCGATCGATTAGTGGCGATTGGTGGTGGTCTCCAGCTGCGGCGACCAGCGGCTCAAAAATTTCGATCAATGGTGGCAGCAGCCCGGGCCGCCGGGGTGAATATTACTACCATTTCGGCCTTTCGATCAGTCGCCGATCAACAACGGTTATTTTTTGACGTCAAGGCCGAACGAGCACAGGCCGCCACTAAGCGCGCCGAGGTTAGTGCCCCACCAAACTATAGTGAGCACCATACCGGCTACGCAGTCGATCTAGGCGATAGTAATAATCCAGCAGCTAACCTCAATCAGGGTTTTGAACAAACTGCAGCCTTTCAGTGGCTATCAGCGAATGCCGCTCGTTACAGTTTTGAAATATCCTTTGGCCAAAACAATACTCAGGGAGTGAGTTACGAGCCTTGGCATTGGCGATATGTTGGCGATAGTGATAGTTTAGAAACTTTTTATAAGGCCAAAAACTCTTTACCATAATCTATGCAAGCGCCGCACCCCACCAAAGAAATTTCTCTCAATATTATTGCCCTGTCCGCATTTACCATTATGTTGGGGAGCTTGTTGGGGCCTTTGATGCATTTTTCATCTTTGATACCGATCGGAGCCGTGATGGCGCTGCTGGTGGGTACAAGTCTAGATAACTTTTTTCTAAAAAGCCGCTGTACTGGCTTGATTCTAGATGCGATCGCCCGCCGGGATCCGGCCTATGCCCAACGAATTATTTGTCATGAAGCCGGACATTTCTTGGTGGCTCAACTTTTAGAGATTCCAGTGACTGGCTATTCTTTGAGTGCTTGGGAAGCTTGGCAACAGGGGCAAACTGGTCAAGGGGGGGTTGCTTTTGCGCCTCCACCTAGCCCCATTTCTGGTAAATTGCTCCAGAATTATTGCGCTGTTTGGATGGCGGGAATTGCTGCCGAACAGATGATTTATGGCGACAATATTGGTGGGCAAGAAGACCGACAACAATTACGCAGTATCTTGAAAATGGCTGGCTGCAATACTGCCGGGATAATCCGAGTCGAAAGTGCCGCCTTACTCCAAGCCCAAGAGCAACTTGCTCTCCAACGGCCAGCGTTCGATGCTTTGTTACAAGCTTTCCAAGAGCGCCGTTCAGTCACCGCTTGCCTGGAATTACTAATTGCAACATGAACGATTTTCAGCCCCAACAAATCTATTTAGAATACTTAAAAATCCAGGTGCCCAAGCTATTTGCTGCTGGCCATCATCAGGATTTTACTAATTTAGAACAGTCACTAGCCACCTGCGATTGGGATGAGCCAAAATCTGCCTGGGAATGGAACAATTTGGCCGTAGCTGCTTTGGTAGAAGCAGAAAACAGTAGTAATGAACTAACCAGAGGTCTCTATATTGAGATGGCTTTCAATGCTTTGCAAACTGGAGCTAGTCTGGCCGAATATCCGCTGTGCCAGGCACATTTAGCGCTTTTGCATGTAATGTTAGCTGATTACCAAACCGCTGCCGAGATTGCTTTTGATAGTTTCATTAACACTTTGCAACCATTCTATACCGAAGAGCTGGTACCGCCCGGGATTGCCTACCTACCACCAACCCGGGGGGGCGCAGGCCGAGCGAAACATTTGCAGCAGATTTTAAACACCGACAATGGTTATTTACAAGCCCTTTATTTACATGCGGAGGTGTTGTGGCGTACCCAATTCCATAAAGATCAATCTCATGCTGTACGGTTGATGCAGTTGGCAGCTCAACTGCTACCTCAAAATTTGATGATGAATCTACGGTTGGGAGTGTATTCGTTGGGAATGCAAGAGAGTGAAGGTTTGCTCTATCTGCATCGGGCACAAGAAATCGCCCTAGATGCAGCGGCAGTGCTCCATGCTTTGTATCTAGCCTATACTGATTTGCTGCAGACAAAATCGGCGGCCTATTGGCTGTCTATAGCCCAGGATTACAGCCAGCAGCGTACTAATATGGCAGCTTGGAAATGGACAGCAGCGGTGACTGATACTTCCTTCACCTATGCGACCCTTGCTGATGAAAATTGTCTGTTGGCGATCGAACCCAGCTTACAGAGTGTCACCACCCGCGCCTTACTTGTTGATGGGGACTGGTATGAGCCAGAAATTGAGTTCTGGCGACAGCAAATTCAACCGGGGATGACTGTACTAGATGTAGGTGCTCATGTGGGGGTTTATAGCTTTAGTGCTGCTCAGTTGGTAGGAGCAACTGGACGAGTATTATCGATCGAACCCAGTAGCTTTCATGGGGCTTGCCTGCAAGAAAGTATTCGCTTAAATCAATTCACTGGGGTGGAAGTTATAGCTGGTGCTGCTAGTGATCAGTCTGGTAAACTCACCCTCTATCTGCAATGTCCAGCAGAATATCATCAGGTTTTAGGCCATGAAATAGAGCCTCCCGATTGGGAAGGTGAAACAGAAGAAATAGATGGTTTTTCACTAGATGACTTGGCTATCCAAAAGCAGATCACCCGCTTAGATTTCCTGAAGATTTCGACAGTCGGGCATGAGCTAGCCGTGTTCAACGGCGCTGCCCAAATTATCCGCCAATTTAGCCCGACCATCATCTACCAGAATTTGTTTAATGGTGAACCAAACTTAGAAATAGCGGAGTTATTGACAGGGCAGGATTATCAGCTCTTTAAATATCGTCCTTACCTGCGTGAACTGATGGCGATCGAGACAGCGGATGATCTGCTGAATGTGGAAAAAGTGATTGCTATTCCATGCCCACCAACCAGCTAAAAGCATAGCGTCGCTCATAAATGATCTCCGGACTAATTTTGTTGCTGATCGGGCCAGTTGCCGATTCGGCATTCATAATTTGCCAATGAGCATGGTAATGCTGTTCTTCAGCAATCATCAAAGCATCGGTATGACGCAAGCAAGCATCTGCCAAAAACTGGGTAGTACTGCTGGTGATATGATCCAAGTAAGGCATCGTGGCCAATTCAAAACGTTGATGGAGGGGTGGTAAATCTTCTAAATAGCCCATTGACCACATCAATACTGCTAAGCTTTCGGTCAACCAGCCAAACGTTTCCCGCTCCTGCTTACTGACTTCTTTGGTAAAGTAAAATTTTTTCTCGGCTTCCGAAAAATGTTTATGAACTCCATAGGCATATACCCATTCCAATGCTGGACTGGCTTCTATGGTGTAAGTGCGATCGAGAATTGCCAGAATTGCTAAAACCCTTTGGGCTACTTCGTAAGGATGACGAATATTGAGTTTGAAGTCGAAGTTATGGGCATCCAGCATGTTCATTAAACTAAAAACTTGGTATGTTTATATGCTCCTAAAATTTAAAGTACCCATTTCGAGAGTCAAATATATCGATATTTACTTATTAACCAGCCACATATGTTGACTACCGAATCTATAGAAACGAACTCTCTCTTAACCATTGGTCGCTCTACTCGCCGGGCGGCTAAAAAATTGTCCGTCCTGGATACAGCGGCTCGTCAGCAGGCGATCGAACAGATTGCTCAAGCCCTCGAACAAGATACGGCGGCGATTATGACCGCAAATCAGGCAGACTGTGCCGCTGCTGTTGACCAGATTGCTCCGGCTCTTTATGCTCGCCTCAAACTGGATCAGGGAAAACTGCAAGCCGGAATTAGGGGAGTACGGGATGTCGCTAAACTGGCTGATCCGATCGGTCAAACTCAAATTAAACGCGAACTGGATACCAACTTAGTGTTGGAGCGGATCACCTGCCCCCTGGGAGTACTGGGCGTGATTTTTGAAGCCCGTCCGGATGCGGTGATTCAAATTGTTAGCTTGGCGATTATGTCTGGTAATGGGGTGATCTTAAAAGGCGGTCAGGAAGCTTTGCAGTCCTGCACTCAGCTGGTCAAAACCATTAAAGCCGGATTGGCACACAGTGCAGTGGATCCAGAAGTGGTTCAGCTATTGACTACTCGCTCCGAAACGATCGAACTATTGCAGCTCGATCGATACGTTGATTTAATTATTCCGCGCGGTTCCAATAGCTTTGTGCGCTACGTCCAAGACCACACCAAAATTCCAGTGCTGGGTCATGCCGAGGGGATTTGCCATATCTATGTAGATCAAACCGCCCAAATTCAGCAAGCTATCGAAATTTGCGTGGATTCTAAGGTGCAATACGCCGCTGCTTGTAATGCAGTAGAAACCATTTTGGTACACCAGTCGATCGCGCCACAGTTTTTGGCTCCGGTGATTCAAGCTCTCCAAGATCAAGGCGTGGAAGTCCGAATAGATGGGTTAGGGCAAAAACTTTTAGAAAACACCAGTTTGCCTCTAGCCACTGAACAAGATTGGGCAACCGAGTATAGTGATCTGGTGGTGGCTATTAAAGTTGTGTCCGATGTGGAAGAGGCGATCGATCACATTAATACCTATGGTTCACGCCACACCGAAGCAATTATCACCGAAGATGTCGCCACTGCTCAAACCTTTCGGGCAGAAGTAGACGCAGCGGGAGTTTTTCATAATTGCTCCACCCGCTTTGCCGATGGTTTTCGCTACGGTTTGGGCGCTGAAGTTGGCATCAGCACCCAAAAAATGCCCCCGCGTGGACCAGTGGGCTTAGAAGGATTAGTAACTTATAAGTATCATTTGGTGGGCCAGGGGCAAGTTGTGGCTAGCTACGCAGGCACAGCGGCTCAAGCTTTTACCCATCATGATTTGTTGTAGCCTTGAAATCCTCAACTGGTCACTCACTAGTTTCTGGATACTTGCTCGACGCACTAACAAACAGTTTGGGCAGTATTAAACCAGACTGGGCTTTGTAAGCAGCAAATTCTGGATAGCGAGACAAAGATTGATCTTTTTTCAGCATATTGGGTACGAATACGAGTGTTGTAAAAACTCCCAAAACAACAAATGGTAGCCAATGTTGTGCCAACATCGCAAAGCCCAAGTAAATGAGGATTTCACCCAAATAATTGGGATTGCGACTGCGACTGAAAAAACCTTCGGTGATTAATCCTTGTCTATATTTAAGAGTGAAATACTTTTGAGCGTCACTACCAAAATGCAGAAATACACCTGTAATATTAGTGGCGATCGCTGCACTAATTAAAGACCCCATCGGTACGTCACCACTACTAATTAAAATAAACGGTGCCACCCAGTACATTCCCAGTATGACAAAAGTAGAAATACCAGTAGCCACTGACATTTCTTGTTCCCACTGTTTGTCAGGATAAAGATTATCTTTGATTAGCCACATAATGCCGTAAGTTCCATGCAAAGCAAGATATACCCAAGCAGCGACATTAAAGTTGTGATAGAAAGCCATTAAACCTAAAACATATAAAAAAGTCAGGAATTTATGGAGGTTGATGGGGTATTTAATCTTCATATCAAAAGGTAAAAGGTATTTATGTATTGATGATAGACTTTTGTCCAATTATTTGGGGCGAGCCAACTGTTAAATTCAGTGGATCTAGGTGGAGAGTGAGGCAAGGTTGATCTAGATGGAGGCTGGCAAACTTATCTAGGCAGACTTACTGCTTAGATTCTAATTCTGAAAAAAACTTTGATCACCCTTGCTCAGCACTCCACCTAATGAGATGATTATCAGTAAGAATATGTTACGAGTGATGCAGCAAACTAGCTGATAGCTGTAGACCCTCCTGCCAATAGCCCACGCGCCTCGTGTTCATTGACCTTATGTGTCATGCAACACGTTTTAGAGCGCATATGCAAAAAATATATATTTAAGCCATGCCTGTTACCGCCCAATCCCTAGAGCAACTTTCTATCAATGCTATTCGCTTTTTGGCGATCGATGCCGTCGAGAAAGCTAAATCTGGCCACCCCGGTCTACCGATGGGTGCTGCCCCCATGGCCTACGTCGTCTGGAAACAATTCATGCGGTTCAATCCGAAGAACCCGCAATGGTTTAACCGCGATCGCTTTGTGTTATCTGCTGGTCATGGCTGTATGTTGCAATATGCCCTGTTGCACCTGACGGGCTATGACAGCGTGACGATCGATGACATCAAAAACTTCCGTCAGTGGGAATCACGCACGCCTGGACACCCCGAAAATTTCGTCACACCTGGGGTAGAAGTCACCACTGGTCCGTTGGGTCAGGGAATCTGTAACGGGGTAGGATTGGCCATTGCTGAAGCACATATGGCTGCTAAATATAACAAGCCGGACTGTCAGTTAGTAGACCATTACACCTACGTGATTTTGGGTGATGGCTGCAACATGGAAGGTATTTCGGGTGAAGCCTGTTCTTTGGCTGGTCACTTGGGATTGGGTAAACTAATTGCGCTCTACGATGACAACCACATCTCGATCGATGGCAGCACCGAGGTGGCCTTCACCGAGGATGTGAGTAAGCGGTTTGAAGCCTATGGTTGGCACGTTCTGCATGTGCCCGATGGCAACGAAGACCTCGCCGGTATTGCCAAGGCGATCGAACAGGCTAAGGCAGTTACAGACAAGCCCACCATGATTAAGGTGACTACCATTATTGGCTATGGTTCACCAAACAAGTCCAACAGCGCTGGTATTCACGGCGCGGCCTTGGGTGCTGACGAAATCAAACTCACCCGCGAAAACTTGGGTTGGGCGCATGAGCCCTTCGTGATTCCCGCTGATGTTCAAAAGCACATGGATGCATCAACCACTGGTGCTAAGTTTGAGCAAGATTGGAACGCCACCCTCACCACCTATCGCTCCAAGTATCCAACCGAAGCTAAAGAATTCGATCGCGCTCTCAGTGGTGAACTACCTACTGGTTGGGCAGACAGCCTGCCTAGCTACACTGTGGCTGATAAAGGCTTAGCCAGCCGTCAGCATTCCGAAAAATGCTTGAACGCGCTAGCCCCAGTTGTGCCGGAACTAATTGGTGGTTCAGCGGATTTGACTCACTCCAATTTAACTGAGTTAAAGGTTAGTGGCGACTTTAAAAAGGGTTCTTACGAAAACCGCAACATTCACTTTGGGGTGCGCGAGCACGCTATGGGTGCCATTTGTAATGGCATTTTGCTGCACAACTCCGGTTTAGTGCCTTATTGCGCTACCTTTTTGGTATTTGCAGACTATATGAGAGGCGCAATTCGTCTGTCGGCTCTATCGGAAGCTGGGGTAATTTATGTAATGACCCACGATTCGATCGGCTTGGGCGAGGATGGTCCCACTCACCAACCAGTCGAAACCGTTGCTTCCTTACGAGTGATTCCTAATCTGTTGGTCATTCGGCCAGCAGATGGTAACGAAACCTCTGGCGCGTATAAAGTTGCGATGCAGAACCGCAAGCGGCCAACTCTCTTAGCTCTCTCTCGCCAAGCCTTGGTAAATCTAGAGAAGTCTTCCGCAGATATCGTGGCTAAAGGTGCTTATGTGGCATCCGATAGCGAAGGTACGCCCGAGTTGATCTTGATTGGCACGGGTTCGGAAGTTGATCTGTGTATTAAGGCAGCTGAGCAGCTACGCACTGCTGGCAAAAAGGTACGGGTAGTATCCATGCCCTGTTGGGAATTGTTTGATGAGCAGGATGCTGCTTACAAAGAATCCATTTTGCCTAAGGCTGTGACTAAACGGTTGTCGGTGGAAGCGGGCAGCAGCATGGGCTGGCATCGGTTTGTGGGCACGGAAGGTGATGTGATTGCGATCGATACTTTTGGTGCTTCGGCACCAGGGGCGGTTTGTCTAGAGAAGTTTGGTTTTACTGTAGATAATGTTCTGGCTAAGGCCAAGGCGCTGTTAGGCTAGATTGACCGTGATCGATCGATAAGTATCCTGAAGATCGAAAGAGGTGAACAGTTATTTAGCTGTTCGCCTCTTTAATTTATGTCGTAGTAAATGAAAAATTAGGCCATTTTTTCCTTCGATCGACCCCAGCGAATAGAGCCACATCAACTCCGAGTCACCTTGCCCGATTTGGATGTCTTGACTTTCAACTTTCAATCTATTCAGCTAAATCAGCTCGATTGGCGAGATTTTTTACAGCGCCGTAATCCAGTGGCTGCAGCATTGATGGCCAAAAAAGATCGACCAAAGGTCAAGGTGGAATGCCTCCGGTTGTTAGCCACCCTTCAACTAGATCCGGCTAGAACCTTTTTGATTTCTGGCTTTGTGGATACTTACCTGCGCTTGAATCAATCCGAGGAGCAGGTCTTTCAATTGGAATTAGAGCCAACAGTCACAGTTAATTTGCTGCATTACGGCAGCAGCGAGAGCTGGCCAGAGTGGAGTATTCACATCAGCGACCCGGAGAGCCTCCGCTGTCCAGGCATTGCAATTGCGCAGAATAGAGTAACTACCTTGAGCTTCATAAAAGCCACTATTGGGGTAGAAGCCTGGTTGTAAATAAGTAGTTTGGTGCGCAGCAGATCGCTGAAAACTATCGTTAATAAATTGGGACAGCCGCAAGTATTCAGCTTTACTGAGGTTTACCTTTTTCAGGTCAAATTGTGCGCCTAGTTGTAATTTTGCTTCTGTGTGACCCCAAACGTGCATGACGCTGGGACCGGGTAAAAACAATACATCAAAAATGGTGATCGGATCGAAGGAGGAATGCATGAAAAACTGTTTGTCGCCCCAGCCAAAACTCAAATATTGATACTGACTGGCATCTTTGCCCAATTGTTGTAAATCTAGTTGCTGTCGCCAATCAAAGGTCTGGTTTCTCACAGGGACAATGATTTCAGCATGGAAGTTATTGACGCTGCTAATGTAAACTGGCGCAGTGCAGTCGGCTTGGGGGCTGTAGAACCATTTGGTGGGTGTGAAAGCGCCAATCAGGGCGACTAGACAAATGCCGCTAAAGGCTAGCAATAGGAATTTGCCGATTTTTCTGACTTTTTTCAATTCCGATGGCCTTCGATCGATCTCCAAATTAACTTCACTACTGGCCAGGGTTCTTCCGGAATTAGCGATCGATCTTTTTTTAGACAATATTGGGACAAAATCACTCTACAAAAAGAGCTGTTTAAGTTCAGCGGTCATCGTACTCAAAGTCTTGCTACTGTAAGAGTAAACCGAGTCCGAGAGCCAGCAAACTGGCTGCCAACACGATTGCACCAAGGTATATCAACAGAATTAATCGAGTTGGTTTTGTGCCTTCCCGTGGTGCTCCACCAAAAAAGCCCGCCGAGATCAGAATAGGCGCGATCGCAAAACCCACGCGAACCCAAAATTGCAGAGAATCGCTTAGCTTAGTTGCTTCGATAGTCAATTGGGCAATCAGTGCAAGCAAGACTAGAACCCCTGCATGGGCGTGCCCTGCACGGTAATAAGAACGCTGTAGTTCAGTGCGAATCACTTTGTTTTTGCCCATCTGTGTGAGCAAAAAATACCCTCCAAATTGGATCGTAGGCACTGTTACTAAAATCAATCCGATCGCTATTCTTGTGGCATTACTTAGTTGCATGGCATCCTCTATAATCAATTAGTGGACTATGCTCGACATCATATAGTCAATTAATTGATTATGTCAACTAATTTGGAGAATTTTGCGACTATGGCTTTGGCTCATGCAATTTTGGTGACGCTGTTGGACTGCCTACAAAGTGGCTACGATATCAGAAAGCGTTTTGAAGGCTACCTGGATTGTGATTCATTTTGTCTACCTTGTGAATATTAGTAGTGGAATAAAAGCTAGGACGTTGGAGAGTTGTTTCGATCGTTTGTAGTAACCCCTTGATCTGGTCATCTCTCTCGGTGATGATTATCGCAATCTGCTCTGGAGATAAACCTCTAATCAGATTATAGGCATCATGATACTTTGCACTTAGCGCCGATTTATCAGCTGTTGGTGCAGTTTGAGCACGTAACAAGATTTTATCTTCTCCGCGTCTTTCGATTGCTACAATTGCGAGCTTGGCATCAGGGTTTTTCTCGGCTAATTCCTTGAAGGCAATTGCAATAGCACGAGGATCAACGTCTTGACTGTGGTAAAGATCAAGGGTATCAAAGATCGGTTTAATGAAGTAGCCAAATTCTCCATCAGCAAATGTTTCTTGGCGGTTATCTGGTTTCCGGTGAGGGTCAGAGTTATCGTTAGTGGGCTGGCGCATGAAAACTTCTTTACATATCACCCCGTCAAATTTGGTAGTGGTGGTGATGTTCCAATCTTGAATAATGGCACCCGTGAGGGTTGCATCTGTAAAATCGGTGCCATCTACTTGCGCTCGCACTAGCTTGGCTTTGGATAAATCGGCCTTTTGCAGATTGGCGTTGCTAAGATCTGTGCCAATAAAGCTTGCTCCAGCTAAATAAACTCCTTTTAAGTTAATCCCTCGTAAGTCTTGTCGATCAAAATTGTTATCAGTGACATCACCGCTCACAGCTAGTTGGAGAAGTTGCGCGCTTTGAAGGTAACTACTACCCGGATGTGCCCAATCGAGTTTAACAACATCTTTAAAGAAAGTTCCCAATATCGTTGCGTCACGGAAATCCGTGTTCCCTAGAGTAGCGGCAGTGAAATCAGTATTAGTCAGATTTGCATAACAAAATCTTGTCTGATGAGGAAAAGACCATAAAAAAGACCACCAAGTAGTAAAAAAACGTATCAAATAATATTTTTATCACCCTGCATTGCATTCCAACCAATAATAACGCCACATAATGGTAATACCACTGCTGCAAACGCTATTCTAGACCCAGATAATACTGAAATTCCGACTAGAAACGCGACTATAGCTGAGGATGCGACTATAGTCACTGCAACTTTTGAGAAAGCTTTTGAGCTAGCCACACACACGCCTATAAAAGTAGTTGTAAATGCAGTTTCAGCTACAAGTACAGCTGCGACAAAAGAAGCAATGATTGCGACATTTATAGATACAATAGGTAAGAAAAATAGTCCTGCAAAGGCAAATGCCATAGCAAAAGTAAAAGCTCTATTTATCCCAAATCGCCAAAATGTACCCAGGTAAATCGCTTGTGCTATTAGACACATATACAAAACTGTCTGATATCCAGAGCTGAAAACAACTATTTCTAGATATGCACTAAACAAGCTGCACAAACTTGCGAATATGCAATCCATGAAGATACGGAATCTGTAATCCTGTAATCCTGCCTGGACACTACAAAAATTAGCATCCCGCAAATTTGCCCCAGTAAAATCCGCTCCTTCAATAAGTGCATTGCTAAAATTTGCCCCCGCCAATTCTTGCCGCCCCTTAAACGATCGACCTCGCAGATTTTGACCAGAAAAGTCTAAGGCTATGATTACGCTAGTGAAAAGTGATATCCATACTACCATCAGTAACATAAATAACACCAATCAACAACCTTAATCCTCAACTCAGATAATATTCCCCCCACAACCAAACAAGAACAACAAAATATATGACATTAAGAAATCTTAAGTAATCACCCCATCAAATCATCACCTTAGATTGCGTTGGCAAAGCCTCTGCCTTAGCAGAAGCATGCCATCGGCAATCGAACTCCACCCCCAAATCTAAAAACATACTTTTTCTTACTGCTCCACCCAAAAACAAATGGTATCCTCAATTCATCAACAACCAACACCCCGCCAGCGCTGAATCACAGCCGAACACCCCACTAACTCCCTGCCGCAGACAAAAACAATTTTGAATTTGTCTCCCCACCGCGTTATGAGAGTTTTGCCCCTTCAGCCATCGCGAAAAACTGAATAACAACTTTCATAACAGAGTGCAACTAACATGGCCCTAATTGATGAAGTAAGACTAGTTCTGCAACGACTGGCTCCCCTCGGCTGGAAAGATTTATTTGACAAACATGGATTAAATATTACAGCCGCCGATTTAGCCACCGAACTAGATCGATCTCTCGGCAGTATTCGACGAGATGCACCCGGATTTGAAGCCTTCACCACCGCTGGCATCCGTGCCGTAGAACCCGGCTCCCCCGCTAAAAGCCTGCTCTACCACGCCCTCGCTAGCGCCGACATCCATCCCACCCCCGATGGCAAACCCAGCAGCAATCCCCAAGCCTATCCCACCATCACCGAACTAGATACGATCGAGAACTATATTTATAGCCGGGCTCGCCGCACCCTAGCCTCCTTCACCAATCCCGTCATCATAGTCGCCGCCTACCAATATCGGCATACCCTCCGATCGCCCCATGGTAAACACGCTGACCTGGCCTATTCCCGCGTCGGCGTCGCCCGTGTCGGCAACGAAGCCTATCGTTATGCAGCGGCTAGTCGCAGTTTCACCTCCACCCCCCAGACCGGCGATCGCGGCTTTGCCGTATTACCCGCCCGCTACGCTGCCTTCATCGCCGAATATCGCAACCCCTCCCGTGCCGATGCTGTTTTGCGCACCGTTGATCTTGATCGGCAACTGGTATTTACTTTTCCCATCCATAAATTATTTGCTGGCCAAGAATGTCTGTGGGTCGATCAAAACACGCCGATCGACATCAGTACCTGCGACTTAGTAGCCTATCACATCAGCGAAAAACTGCGCCGCATTCACACCAACGTCGCCGACAATCCCGGTTTCGTGCCACCTTTAGCGATATTCAACATCAACGCCCCACCCTTCAAACGGGATTCCCAAGACACTGCCGATCTGGTAAAAATCGAAAAACAGGGAGCCAGTATTTTAGTAGTGCCCCATGCCCATCCCACGATGGTCAGAACCGCCGCTCAAAAAGTAGGCAATAAAGACGAAATTGCCCGGTTTAAAGTACCTCCAGCATCTCCCAGTAACCGCTTTGCCACTTCCTTGCAATTGCCCGCTCCCAACGGTCGATCGGCTCCTGAATATGCCAATATTCGTCATGAAGTTGTAGCTCAAGCCAACAGCCAAACGGTTACCGATCTCATGAACTTACCGGAAAATCAGTATGTCCAGAAATTGAATACGGGTAACTATGAAGCGGCGCACTTCCTGGATGATACCTGTGATGGGGCGATCGGACTGCAAATTACCGGTCTATCCTTACCGATTTTGGCGGCCTATTCTTTAGTCACCGCTGTGGATTTCTTTCCCAAAGTCGATCAAGTGGAAATTCAACAGTGGTTAGAAAAAATTGCTCGTCGTCCGATCGGCCTGGCCGCTCCCAATGTACATTTTGCCCAAGGTGGACCAGCACCACTCAGTGATGGTCGCTTCAGTGGTCGGACTAATGCCCGTGCGCCCAGCGAGCGGATTCCCAATCCCACTTTGCCCAATCCAGCCGCTCCCAATCAAAAAGCTTTTACCCGCAGTGAAGCGGCTAATTTTACCGCTTCGGCCATTGTCGGTAGTGCCTCAATGGGTAATGCTTTTCGGAGTACGCCAGCAACTAGTTTTCCAATTAGTTGGTTGCCCGATACAGCGGCGGATGTATTTGCACCCGGTTGGGATATTTCGGAACATAACGATCGCACTGGTCCATTTTATGCCGCCTACGGCTTGGGCAGTCCCTTCCCAGAAGATTCCAAACTCTGTGCCGCACTGAATTCGTTCTGGCCAGCCGCCGCTCCCGATACCTCCCGCACCTTTGCAGCCTTTAATGCTCCCACCGCCTTTCCGCTGATGGATAGTGAGTTAGGCTATCACCCGCAGCATCCCCGCGTCACAGCCGGTGAAGTTACTTCCCGGAACGGTTGTGATGGCGAGTTCGGTCCTTTCTTTGAGACTGCCAATAGTACGAATTTTGTCAACTATGCCGATCTCGATCGATCTGATTACGTTACCAATTCACTGAAAAATCTCTTCGGTTTTAATGGACTAGATGGAGTATTGGCTGAAGAAATGATTGCCCGGATGGATGCGTTACGGTTTTGCATTCAGGTCTTGCCCCCAGCCAACGATGCGGTACCGACAACCCGGTTATGGTTAATCACTGCCGAGAAAGTTAGTAATTGGCAAACTTGGCAGAGTAAGTTGCTACCGAAAGCTAATACAACTCTTACGGGTGCTGGCTACATTTACAATTTTGTGGAAGTTCCCAATCCTAGTGTGGAAGGTGTGCCCGTGGCTGATCCGCCGTTGCGCCGTCGGCACCAAATCGCTAATCGTTATGATTGCCAGATCGATCGCCGTAATCTTTTCTTTCGGACTAATGGTGGGGCTTTTCAGCAGCGTCCACGTATTTGACGGTTTAGATGTAGCCGATCGCTAATGATTTAATAATTATATTGTTGTCTGCTAGTGTCCAGATTTATCCGATGCGATCTGGATACTACTGAATAAATAAAATTGATATTGAAGTGATTTTGTATTGAGATTAAGTTGATTTTAAATATAGTATATCTATAGATTTACTGCATTTATATCTAATAAATAGCTAGGCAAGCTGTACTGAATTCAAAATTGTATTTCTCGGCAAATAATACTCTAAAATATTTAGATCTAGGCAATCTTTATTGATAATTATTTATTCTGATAAAGAATATCAACTTTTCTAACTTGATGTTGTTAATCTTTTTTCTTCATCATATTATTCAAGAATAGCAATATCTACCTTGAATGAGCAGATAAAATGCTATATAAAATTTAAAATCCCCTTTTTCTCATTTCGTAGGAATATTCAAATCCAACTAAAACTAAATATTTAATTCTGGAGAAATAGCAATGATTGATCTTACTAAACCGCTATCTTGGATGGCGGCCAGCACTGACGAAAAGATAATGTTAGAAGATTTACAAGGCAACATATTAAAGGGGCATGGCCGAAATCACACCCAAAATATTTTCCTGCACTTTGAAGATGCTAACGCTGCCAAAGATTTTATTATTAAATATCTAGCTCCACAAATAACATCAGCTCATACACAACTGCAAGAGACTAAAATTTTCAAAGAGACCGACGGTAAAACTCCTGGCAAAACATTTATCGGCTTATTTTTATCTAGCTTAGGATATCGAGCATTAGGAATTGTTGATAATAAAATTCCTCAGAATGAACCTTTCAAAGAGGGGTTGAAAAATCGCCAATCACAACTTAGTGATCCCTCTAAAGATAAATGGGATAAAACTTTTCAGAATGATATTCATGCCATGATTTTGATTGGCGATGATGACCCAAGAAAAGTTGAACAAACCTACGCTGGGATCCAGAAATACCTGCCCGCCACCGTTAAAGTTCTGGGCATCGAAAAAGGGATAGCAATGCGTAATGCCAATGGCGATGGCATTGAGCATTTTGGCTATGTCGATGGCCGGAGTCAGCCGCTGTTATTACAAGAAGATATTAAATCTGAACAAGAAAATACTGATGGTATTAGCGTATGGGATCCGAAGTTTCCACTGAAGCAAGTCTTAGTTCCTTGTCCAGGTGGTGCTTCAGATAAAAGTTTTGGCAGCTACTTTGTTTTTCGAAAACTAGAGCAAAACGTGAAAGGATTCAAAGAAAAAGAAGAAGAAATTGCAAAGGAACTCAAACTAGAAGAAAATGGAGAAGATCCAGAACTAGCAGGAGCGATGATTGTAGGTCGGTTTGAGGATGGTACCCCAGTTGTTTTGCAAAAAAGTGATGGGATGCACAACCCTGTGCCCAATAATTTCGATTATCGTGATGATGTTCCAGCTATGAAATGCCCCTTTCATTCCCATATTCGTAAAACCAACCCCCGTGGTGACAGTGTGCGTGAGCTAGGAGAACAGTTTGGAGTAACCTTAGAGCAAGAGCGTTCTCACATTATGGCGCGGCGCGGTATTACTTATGGCGATCGACTTGAAGTTGATGGTCGAGGACAAGTTGCCGAATTCGATCCTAAAATTTACCCATCCTGTGGTGTTGGCCTCCTCTTTATGGCTTATCAAAGCGACCTAGCTAATCAATTTGAATTTACGCAACAAACCTGGGCTAACAATCCCAACTTTGTAAAAGCTGATCCAAAAACTGGTATCGATCCAGTCATTGGACAAGGGAGTGATGCATCTATTCCCCAACTCCAATGTCCAGTTTGGGGTAAGCCTGGTAAACAGCCAATTAGTTTTAGTGGATTTGTCAAAATGCTGGGTGGGGAATACTTCTTTGCACCTAGCATTAGTTGCCTAAAGAATCTCTAAAAAGTTGATTTCTGCTGCTGTCTCCCTATCAAAAGTCATATCATGCATGATGTTGTTGTGATTGGTGCTGGCCCCGGGGGGACAGCGGCGGCTATTGCCTGTGCCCAAGCCAACTTGCGGGTAGTCCTCCTCGAAAAACTTTCTTTCCCACGCGATCGACCAGGAGAAACTCTACATCCCGGCGTTGAACCATTACTCCAACAATTGGGAGTGTGGCCAGCAATTCAACAAGCTGGATTTATCCGACATCCCGGGATTGTCGTGACGAATCACCAAGATCAGAAATTCACCCCCTTTGGAGCTGATGAGTCCGGCTCATGGCTGGGTTTCCAGGCCTGGCGGGCTGATTTTGATGCCATACTGCTGGCACAAGCCCGCCGCTGTGGGGTGAAAATTATCCAACCTTGCCAGGCTTTACAGCCAATCCTCACTGCGGGGCGAGTCACTGGGGTACAGACCGATCGCGGTGCTTTTCAGGCACGTTTTACGATCGATGCCTCTGGGGGTAATGGCTGGTTAGCTAAACATTTGGGGATGGCGATCGATCGCCTTTCGCCCCGTTTAATTGCCCATTATGGTTATGTACAGGGAAGTTGTCCGGCCAGAGATGAATATCCGCAACTATCGATCGATTCGCAGGGCTGGACTTGGACAGCCTTGGTTAAACCCCAAATTTATCAATGGACAAGGTTGAACCTCACCGCCCAACCCTGGGATAGAGATTGGCGGCCTGCTGAGTTCCAAGATTTAACCCCTATTTACAAAACCCGTCAAGCCGACGTAACCTGGCGACGGGCGATCACGCCAGCCGGACCGGGTTATTTTGTAGTGGGAGATGCTGCCCATGTTTTAGACCCAGCAGCAGCACATGGGGCCTTGAAAGCATTGATGTCTGGGATCATGGCTGCTCATTTAATCGGTTTAACAATGGCTCAATCTGCAGATGCTGATTTCTCAGCCACCACCTATCAAAAATGGTTATTTGATTGGTTTACCCATGATATGAGCAAACTAAGGGAGTTCTACGGTGAACAATTTGAATTCTAGAATCTCGATTTTAATTAGTCACAGCAGGCTCTGGGAGCTGATCTGCTGGACAACGAGAAAGGGTGAAAGTACTCACCAAATGTACGATCGATAGCCCCACAGCAACTACCGCCAGCACATAACTATGAATCATAAATAAATGCTGGAGAGTCTAAGTAATACCTTTTGCTTTGTTTACATTTCCCTATCATTGTAAACACTTTTAAGTATAAATACTCAGTGACATCAAAAAAATGCCAGACACCCTAGCATATTGAACCTCCCAGTATATGGCTAAGTCCAATATGGCTAAAAGGTGCCAGCTAAAACATCACAATTTTTTCAACAGAATAAATAAATCCTCTAAATTTTCCTGGGGAACCTGAACAGAATCTTGAAAATTCACTAAATCCTCCAAATCCTCGGCGCTCTCATCACTAACTGTAATAAGTTTTTGGCTGACTTTGCCCATTGACAAAGACGCAATACCAGTATATCGAGATCTCTGAATTTCAATGATTTCGATTTGGGCTTTGAGTTTAGCGATCGATTCATCAGCAGCCCGATCAACTTTATCCTCTGGAGCCGCTTCTTCGATCAGTGCCATTGGCAGATAGAAAATCGTGATGGCCTCAATGATGAGTTCAACTTCGTTCACCAGATATTGGTACAGCAATTTTTGTGCTGAATTCTTTTTAGAAAAGACAACATCAATTTTCTGTTTCATACATTAAAATACAGCAGCAAAAAATTAATCATATAAAACAAAGATTAAGTTTTGGGGAATTGTCTCCAGCCATATTTATTAACTTAACAACTGTGAAATCGCCTAGAATTGACAATTGCAATGATTTTTGGACTATGACAAAATGGGCGAACAACTAGCACAAGCACTGGAACCATTAGCCAGTATTTTTCGAGATTTAAATTTACCAGAACCAATCACTCATTGGGGACATCCCTTCTTTATGAGCATCGTGATGTTCGGAATGGGTGGCTACGGCATTTATTCTGGTTGGAAAGGGCGCTTAATGACCGCCACCGACCCTACTGCTGCCGCCCAACTAAAGTCTGACCACAGCAAAATTATTAGTGCGATGGCTACCTTCATGGCGATCGGAGCCACAGGTGGCATATTATCTTTAGTCATTCAGAAGCACGCCATCATGGAAAGTCCCCACTTTCTCACCGGGATGGCGATGCTGAGCCTGTTATTTCTGAACGGTGCCATTTCTTTTACTGGTTTTGGGGGCAACAATCCAGCACTGCGGAAAGCCCATGCTTACTTTGGTAGCTTTATTATGATTGTGATGATTGTCCATGCGATCGCTGGTCTGAAACTAGGCTTATCGATCTAGGTTTCTTTGGTCATTTATTAGTATTGATGCCCAGTTGGGATAGAGTAATCTAAGCATTCTATCTCTGGCAAAATTCAAATCGGCATGGACAATGCTCAGCGCATCGCACTACTTTGCCTTACCTTTGCAGTGGGCTTATTGGTTAGTCCTCAATTTACCTGGGCGGTGTTTAACCAACCCCTCTGGATTATTGGTGGACTGGCCTTTTTGTCGATCGCTATTTACTGGGGCGATCGGAGCAAGCGAATTAATCTGCCCCTGAACTGGACAATAGCCACAGTAGCAGTGCTAATCAGCGCGGTCATTTATTGCCAATTGCGACTACCCCAAGCTAGTAGCCAAGATATTAGTCGGTTTATTAATAGCATCAATGACCAAGGCCAATCTCAGTTTTCCTCCGTCAAAGGCCTTGTCGATAGCTACCCGAAAGTTACTCGCACCAATCGATCGCAGTTTTGGCTGCAAGTTAATCAATTGACCGATATTCAAGGCGATGCTCCTGGTCCGGCCAGCACCAGACAAGTCAATGGCCGTCTTTACGTCACAGCTCCCCTGCTGAGTACTACTGGTCTAAAGCCTGGAGTAGAAGTGTTGTTGACTGGCACGCTGTATAAGCCCCAGCCTTCGCTCAATCCCGGCGGTTTAAATTTTAGCGATTACTTAGCCAGATCGGGTAGCTGGGCTGGCATGAGAGTTGCCCAACTAATTGTGCCCGATGAAAATCAAATTCGCCGCTGGGACATCGGCACCCTGCGGCAGCGGATTGTGCAAGCGCAAGTACAATGGCTAGATATTCCGGCGGGGCCGTTAGTCAGCGCCATGTCCCTGGGTGGTGATGTAGTCGATGTGCCCTTTGATGTCAAAGATTGGTTCGGACGGGTTGGTCTCTCTCATGCCCTGGCCGCTTCTGGATTTCAGGTTTCACTGATTGTCAGTGCCGTTATTAATATCACCCAAAGATTTTTATCTAAAAAATGGCAGTTTGGTCTAGGACTACTGGCGATCAGCTTATTTGTCAGCTTGACTGGTTTTCAGCCTTCGATCTTGCGGGCGGCGGTGATGGGTGGCGCGGTCTTACTGAGTTTATTAATGGGTCAACAGCTGCGCCCATTAAATTCCTTGCTGCTGGCCGGGGTGCTGCTGTTACTTTGCAACCCAATCTGGATTTGGGATGTAGGGTTTCAACTAAGCTTCTTGGCTACTCTGGGTTTAGTAGTCAGTGCCACGCCGATTCAACGAAAACTCGATTGGTTGCCACCAGCGATCGCCGAGCTGGTGGCAGTACCCCTCGCGGCCACGATCTGGACAATGCCCATTCAGCTCTGGAATTTCAAAGTTTTACCACTCTATGCTTTGCCAGCCAACATTATTAGCAGTCCGCTAGTGGCGATCATCAGTATTGGCGGCATGATTAGTGCCATGATTAGCGCTATTTTGCCACCCGTCGGCAGTGCGATCGCCTGGTTATTACTGTACCCCACTCAACTCCTCATCGGGATAGTGCGAGTAATCGCCACTTTACCCGGAGCCAATATGTCGGTGGGTAGCATTGGGCTAGTACAACTAGTTTTTCTCTATAGTTTGATTGCGTTGGTTTGGCGGTTCCCTTTTTGGCAAAAGCGTTGGTACCTGGCACTATTGGTAGCGATCTTTGCCATTATGGTGCCCCTGTGGATCACCAAAAGTCAAGAGCTGAAAATTACGGCCCTAGCCAGCAGTGAGGATCAAGTATTAGTTGTCCAAAACCATTATCAAACCACGCTGATTAATG
Source organism: uncultured bacterium (assembly GCA_964247085.1). GTDB lineage: Bacteria > Cyanobacteriota > Cyanobacteriia > Cyanobacteriales > Chamaesiphonaceae > JAAFHZ01. The sequence goes on along the minus strand of CAXTSX010000006.1, from coordinate 67,394 downwards.
CGGGCAATAGTGAAACTGCCCGGTTTACTGTTTTGCCATTTTTGACTCAAGAAGCGATTAATGAACTGCATCAAGCGATCGGACTACACCAAAATCGGGATGTGAATAAAGGTTGGCAAACCATTAGCAAGTCAGTATCGATCAATAAATTCTATACTCCAGCCAGCAGTTCTAGCCCCGCCCCCAGCTTCCCAAATGCGCTGGTCTTGAATACTGAGCGAATGGACCTAGGCAACTGTACCACTAAACTCTGGAATGCTCAGCCTCCTTTGCTGGCGCTGGATATTGCTCAACAGCATTGGCTGATTATTGGCAACTTGCCCCTCGATCAACAACGGGATTTAGCCCCCCAATTGCAACCGGTCGAGAGTATTTACTGGCCAGGGGGAAAATTGACGAATGAACTTGTGAAAATAATTAGACCGCAAGTAGCGATCGCTTCTACGACCAATCCCGATATAGAAACTATCCAAAAACTAGAAGGAATGGGTACTAAAGTTTTTATTACTGGTCGGGATGGTGCCGTGCAATGGACTAGCGAGCAAGGTTTTAAAACATTCCATGACGAGAATTGATGCCGATCCAATTTTCAATGTTGTAAGTCACTTCTTAATGCTGATTATTCTCAATAAGTTACCCTTCTTGCAAATGAACTGACAATTAGGCTATTCTTAGCTAGTAAATAGAAACTTATAACTATGAGGGCTTAATCATGTCCCTTTACACAGCAGATTCGTTGAAGGCCGAACTTCATGAAAAAGGCTGGCGGCTTACACCACAAAGAGAAATCATTCTAGATATTTTCCAGAACCTGGCTAGCGGTAAACATTTGAGTGCTGAAGATTTACAAGAAGTCTTAGCGGGCGAAGGTCATAATATCAGCCTGTCTACGATTTATCGGACGGTCAAGTTGATGTCCCGGATGGGAATTTTGCGTGAGCTAGAGCTGGCCGAAGGTCACAAGCATTATGAAATAAACCAGCCAGCTCCCTATCACCATCACCACCTGATCTGTACTCGTTGCAATCAAATGGTCGAATTCAAGAACGATTCGATCTTGAAAATTGGTGACAAAACTGCCAAAAAAGAAGGCTACCACCTCCTAGACTGTCAGATGACTATTCATGCTGTTTGTCCAACTTGCCAGCGATCGATATTGCCCACTTAACAAGTGGCTAGTTAGCCGCGGCATCTCTTTCTACGTTGCCAGCTTTTAACCAGCCTTCGGCAGTGTTGTCAGAATTGCGCACTTGTACCCAACTTTTGTCGGCATTCTCTTTCAAGACAATAACTTTTTCTCTAAATCCAACACCGCCAGTTTTGGCGCTACTGTCAGAATCCTGCTGGCGCAAAGACACCCCAGTTTCCCACATAACAGTGGCACCGTAAGCTCCTGGTGGGATGGCCTTTTCCTCTTTTTTTTCTTCCTTCGCGGCTTCTGGTGCTGGCGTTGGTACCGCTGGTGTTTTTTTGGCTACCGGTTTGGCGACTTTTTTGGGGTTACGCTCTTCAGCAAAGGCTGGCTTGGAAGGCTTCGCGCTGAGATTGGTAACCATAAAGTAGTAGACAGCGCCAGTGCCTAACAGACCGAGGGTAAAAAGACCCAAGATGACACCCAAAAAAACCTTGATCGCGTTCAGCATGTAAATGTGGTTAGTTTAATTAAATTCAAGTATACAAAAGCCATTCATATTTTGTATTGGCCTAGCTGTCGAGAAGCCAACCTGGCTTTGCCAGAATTAGCCCACTCTTGGAGAAAAGCAATTTGCTCTTGAGCCGTGACAGCTAATGGAATAGTTTGACTAGCAGCTTCCAGGATATCATCTGTGGTAAAGTCTCGGCTTTGACTAAAGCCAATATGCATAGCTTCTACTAGAATTTGCTCAATTTCAGCCCCCGAGAAATCGGGTGTTTCGTAGGCTAATCGATCGAGATCGTACTGACCAATACTCTGGGGACGGAGTTTGCCAATATGGACGGTAAAAATTGCCCGCCGTTCAGTTTGACTGGGCAATCCCACAAAAAATATTTCATCAAAGCGGCCTTTGCGTAAAATCTCCGGCGGCAGAGATTGAATATTGTTGGCAGTGGCAACCACGAAGACTGGGGAGGTTTTTTCAGCTAGCCAAGTAATCATAGTGCCAAATACCCGACTAGCGGTGCCAGCATCGCCTTTTCCTTCGATGCCCCCAAAGGCTTTATCAATTTCATCAATCCATAATACACAAGGAGATAGAGCCTCGGCTAGCTGAATCATTTGGCGGGTGCGGGCTTCCGATTCACCAACTAGCCCGGCAAAGAGACGACCAACATCGAGACGGAGTAGGGGTAAATGCCAATGATGGGCGATCGCTTTGGCGGTGAGAGATTTACCAGTGCCCTGAATGCCAACCAGCAGTAGACCCCGAGGATGGGGTAGACCATACTGACGGGCTTTTTCGGAAAAGCCGCTACCACGCCGCACTAACCACTCTTTCAGGTTATCGAGACCACCAATGTCGGTCATCTGGGCTTGGGCGGGGTAGAAGTCTAAAATTTGAGTTTGGCGGATGGATTGGCGTTTTTCCTCAAGGATTAACTCTACGTCAGATTCTTGGATGGAGCCATGGGCGGCGATCGCTCGGCCACAGACCCGCCGGACTCTCTCTAGGGAAAGACCTTGGCTAGCACGAACTAATTCATCAATGATTTTGGTTTCCAGTTTTTGGTTGGTAGCTTGGAGTAGTCGATCGATCTCCACCTTTAAATCTAGGGCGCTGGGCAACGGAAATTCTAAGACGGTCATAATTTCGCTCAGATCACTGGGGATACTAACCTGGGGCGCGAGCATCACAATATTTTTGGGTTCGGCTTTGAATTTACGAGCCAGGTTGCGGAGTTTACGGGCGACGGAGACATCTTCTAGGAAGCGATGGTAATCGCGCAGAACGAAGATGCCCGGATTGCTAGATGATAGTTTATCGATGAATTCGAGAGCTTGGACGGGATTGCGTTTGCCAAATCCTTGATCGTTGGGATTGCCTTGATAGCCGTCTACAAAGTCCCAAGTATAGATCGGGCGATTTTCCAGTTGCTGGCCAACTTGGGCGATCGCGGCTTCGACTCGTTCTTCTTCAGCGGTGGGGATGTAGATGAGAGGGTAGCGAGCCCGGATTAGTAAGGCAAACTCGGTATTAAAGGCCATGTTGGGTTGGCGCTGGACGCAGTTTTCGGATGATTTTCTCCATGGATCTTAGTTTAACGGTGACCGACGGGGATATCAATGATCTATTAGCCACTCGATGATTAGTCGCGCTTCACAAACAGTAATTGTTCCCAACTCCGATGCCTGTTACATTATTCTTAGGAATAGAATTAATCCCTTCAGACTAAATACCTCGACACGCAATGCAGACTTATCACTATATCTTAGCCAGTCAAAGCTTTTTACTGGAAGAAGAACCCCTCGCCGAAGTACTTAAAGAACGTACTCGCAACTATCATGAACAAGAGAAAGAAATAGATTTTTGGCTAGTCAAACAACCTGCTTTTTTAGAATCTCCGGAGTTGGCTGCCCATAAAGCCAAATGTCCCCAACCCAGCGTTGCAGTCATTTCCACCAATGCCCAGTTCATCACTTGGCTGAAACTGCGTTTAGAGTATGTTTTGGTCGGTGAATTCAAAGCTCCGATCGCAACAATTCCCGACCCCTTGTCGTCTTTGGTTACTGTCTAAGTTGTAGTTGAGGCCAGGGAGATTGTGAGACATAAATCATAATCGTCCTAGCTTCTCAATGAAAAGGTACTGACTGCTGAAGAGGATTCTGCTACCAGGAAGGAAAATTGCCTCATCGTATCTGGCCAAATCCAGCGGATTTCGTTAGAGATTTTCTGGTTTTTCTGAGCCAATCTTTTATAAACAATTTCATTAGGACACAAAATTTCTAGCCGAACAACTGCTTCATTCTTCGCTACTTCTCTAAACAAAGAGTCACTCAGGAGTGCTTTAGTGCTGGTACTAAATTGATCATAAAAAAGCTTTAATCTCCCACCAAAAGTTTCCTCATGATAAATTTCTTCTTGTTCTAACTGACTTAAATAATCTTCTTCTTCTGATTCGAAATAATTCATGGACATGGCTGTTGACCGGATGTTTGGAGACAATGACTGCTAGGTATCAGTCGCAGTAAACTACAGTCATTCTGACGGAGTCGGACGAAAATTAAATCCGACTTTTGTCTGATTTTGTTCAGCCAAACATCAACATTGTGTGTCAGTAACTACTTCTTAGCGGCTAAGTTAGCGGCGATCGCTCCACCAATAAATCCAAACAGGTGTCCTTGCCAAGAAATTCCTGGCATACCAGGCAAGATCCCAAAGACGATGGAACCGTAGGCTCCAAATACAAATAGCGACATAATAATTGAAGAAACTTTACGCTCGAAGTAGCCCCGAAACAGTAAGTATCCTAAGTAGCCAAAGATAACGCCACTAGCTCCGACATGAACTGTATTCGCACCACCAAATAGCCAGGTACCTAGACCACCGACCAACATACTGATGATCGTTACGACCAGCAGATCACTGGTTTCCCACAGCATAATCAACCAGCCCAGGGTCACGAAGGGCACGGTATTTGATATCAGGTGGTTAAAGTTGGCATGGAGTAAGGGTGCAAAGATAATCCCCCTCAAGCCTACCAAGCTGTGCGGAAATATCCCGAAGGTCTTGAGCTGATGATGGAAAATAAAGGTATCGGCAATCATTACCACCCACATGGTCGCAACCATTGCCCCCAAAATCAAGGCTTGGCTTTTAAGGGTTTGAGTAATTTCCTTCATCGAAAACTCCCGAGAATTGAGGGACTAGATTTATATTCTACGAAATTTATTCGGAAACTTTAGGGGAAATTACTAATTTCGATGGACTGGAGTGAATCGGCTGGCTGAAAGCCAAAAACCCGGGAATAAAAGTAAAATTCACCCTCTAAAGCTGTTTTGATATTGGCCGCCTGCCGAAAACCATGCTGTTCACCAGCAAAAGATACATAGGCCACGGCAACCCCCTGTTTTTTGAGCGCATCTACCATCTTGGTAGCTTGATTGGGTGGCACTACTGTATCTTCCAAACCTTGGAAAAAGATCGTGGGACAACGGAGTTTGTCGGGGAAATTAATGGGTGACCTGTCCTGGTAGATCTGGACTCCCCGGGGATAGGGAGCTACCAGTCGATCGAGATAACGAGATTCAAACTTATGGGTATCTTTGGCCAAAGCGGTGAGGTCACTGACCCCATAATGACTGGCTCCGGCTTTGAAAATATCATGGAAGGTTAAGGCACACAGAGTTGTATAGCCACCAGCACTGCCGCCCGAAATGGCTAACCGATCGACATCAGCTCGGCCTTGTTGGACTAAGTAATGGGCACCATCGATACAGTCTTGGACATCCAAAATTCCCCATTGGCCATCCAGCTGACGCATATATTCTCGACCAAAACCAGTACTGCCCCGATAGTTGACATCTAGATAACCAAATCCCCGACTAGTCCAATATTGCACCCGCAGGCTAAGTTGGCTGGAGGTGGTGCCGGTGGGACCACCATGACTTTTTACCAATATTGGTGGTTGTTCAGTTGCTGGGGCTTGATAATCGGGATTGGTGGGGGGGTAGTAAAAAGCATAGGCAATTTGCTGGTTGGTAGTAGGAAATGCTAATACCTGCGGATGAGAAAAATAGTGGGGATCGATCGATCCGGAGGGAGCTGATTGTAAGACCTTGAGACTCAGGTGCTGGAGGTTTAGCTCTACAATCGCTGCCGCTGCCGTTGGGGAACCACCAATAAAAAAGGCTCGGGCAGCGGTGACTTGTAATTGACTGATTTCGGTATAAGCCTGATCGATCGGGGTGATTTCGGCATTGTCCGGATCTAGACTGGCCAAATGCCAAATGCCACCCTGGGTATAAGTACAAATAATTTGTTGATCACTAGCAAAACCATAAGTGGATTGGCCAAATACCCACTGGGGCAATCCAAATTCAGCACGAGTGGTCAATAACGGCTCTACTTTGCCCTGCTGATAGCGATAGATATTTCCCCAACCAGTGTGATCGGATACAAAGTGTAAAACACCGCCTGGCGACCACTGGGGTTGAAAGATTGCTTCCTGATCTCCACCTGCCACCAATTGGGCTGGTGCTAAAGAGCCATCTGCTTGGAAAGTTGCCACCGTCAAGGCATTACCATCCCAAGGCATGTGCGGATGGTTCCAGCTGATCCAAGATAGTTGCTCCCCGTTGGGGCTGAGCCGAGGATGAGCGTAGAAGTCGCTGCCAGAAGCTAAGATGACTAAATCTTGGGCATCATGAAGGTTAATGCTGACGATCGCATTGAAGGCTTCCATCCCGATCGATCGGTGATCTTCATGCACACAAATCAACCGCTGCCGCTTGGTATCAATCACTAAATCTGCATATCTACGCAACTTAGCCTGCTTCTGCTGGGGATTACTGACCACCGGCGAAGCCAACCGCACCGCTTGACCAGGAAAGTGCTGATAAATACATTGATCGGTATCATTACAGAAAAAGATCTGTCCATCCTGCACTGTGTAGGCCGCCCCGCCATATTCATGAACACGGTTACGAACACTAAAATTTGTTGGTGTCAGCTGCACAATCCCCCCCTCCTGATCGCACCGCATGATCACCGATCGACCCTGCTCTGCTGCCCTCGACTCTAGCCAGTAGACATCAGTACCATCAACCACAATGCTGTCCAGCCGTAGACTCCCAGCCGTAACTAAGTCACTAGTGATCGGCGACTTCCAAGAACCATAAGGAGCAGTTGTCATAGGTTTAGTACAATAATATGCAAATTCCATGTTCAAAAATCAAGGTACCATGTAAGGGTGACGAGTATGACATGGTTTTTTTATTAAAGCGATCGTCTGCTCAGCGGTTTGCAGAGTGCTAGTTTCTAGATACCCCACCTCTTGGATTAACGCTGCACAAATCTGTACATTTTAGCCTTGTCTCTATCGATATGCTTAATCCCGATTTGGATCAAGTTCAGTTATTACCTGAAGAATATGCTCGCTACTCTCGCCATTTGATTTTGCCCGAAGTCGGATTGGATGGCCAAAAACGGCTCAAAGCCGCTAGTGTGCTGTGTGTTGGCACTGGTGGTTTGGGTTCGCCCCTACTCTTGTATTTAGCAGCGGCGGGTATTGGCCGCATTGGCATCGTCGATTTTGATATCGTCGATCACTCCAACCTCCAACGCCAAATTATTCATGGCACTTCTTGGGTGGGTAAGCCCAAAATCGAATCGGCCAAGAGCCGGATTTTGGAGATCAATCCCTACTGTCAGGTCGATTTGTATGAAACCGCCCTCAGTGCCGAAAATGCCTTGGATATCCTGCGTCCCTACGATGTAATTGTCGATGGTACTGATAATTTTCCCACCCGTTATTTGGTCAATGATGCCTGTGTCTTATTGGGCAAGCCCAATGTCTATGGCTCGATCTTACGCTTTGAAGGTCAAGCCACGGTCTTTAACTATAAAGGTGGCTGGCAGCGCACGGCAGCTTGGAACAATGCCAATACCGAGGAGCGTGCCAAGTTGCGGAAAAATGGCGAGGACTGGCTGTACGATGATGAGATGCCTGCTCCCAACTATCGGGATCTATACCCAGATCCACCACCACCAGGGATGGTCCCCTCCTGTGCTGAAGGTGGTGTTTTAGGAATTTTGTGCGGCATTATTGGGGTGATTCAGGCTACGGAAACGGTCAAAATTATTCTCGGCCAAGGTCGATCGCTGAGTGGCCGGTTGATGCTTTATAACGCTTTGGATATGAGTTTTCGGGAACTGAAATTGCGCCCTGATCCCGAACGGCCAGTGATTGAAAAGTTGATTGATTACCAAGAATTCTGTGGGATTCCTCAAGCTAAAGCTGCTGAAGCAGCGGAGATGAGTGCTTTGGATGAAATGACTGTAACTGATCTGAAAAAGCTCATGGACAGCGGTGCCCAGGATTATGTGCTAATCGATGTGCGGAATCCTAATGAGTACGATATTGCCAAGATTCCGGGTGCGGTATTAATTCCGCTTCCCGATATTGAACAAGGCGATGGGATCGATCGAGTAAAGGCTGCTGTTGGCGATAAAAAGTTGATTGCTCACTGCAAAATGGGCGGTCGATCAGCTAAGGCGCTGGGTCTTTTGAAGGAGGTGGGCTTGGTTGGGACTAATGTTAAAGGCGGTATTCAAGCTTGGAGCCGGGAAGTAGATGCGGCGGTGCTGGAATATTAATTAAAGCAGGAATTAAAATTTAATAGTTGAGGGCGGTTGGGAATTCTCAACTGCCTTATTTTTATGTTGTCAACGGGTCATGCCGATCAACATAGTCGATATTCACACTGAGAGTTAACATGGCCAGATCCTTGGGTATCATGAGGATTATTCAGTATGTCACCGCTAGTCGAGATTGAAATCACACCAAAAAGTGGGAACACAATCTAGAACAAAATGGTCGTACAATACTAATAATGTCCTTTACGGGTTAAAACTAAACCATTAATTTATTAGTGGGGAGTGAGGTTTTTAAGCTATGAATCAGAAAAAACGCCAGATCAACTGCAAAAATATTATTTTGTTGGGGACTTTCTTAAGTGCCTCGATCATCTCTGGTAATGCAGCCTTTGCTGCTAACCTACCCGAAGTAAAAGCAGCTCCAGTAGTTTCACAAAAAGCAGCTGCCAATACTGTCGAAAAAAATCTACCAGCTGCCACTACTACCGAAAATAAGATTGCACAGGCCAGCGATGTTGCGGGAAACTGGGCAGAGCCTTTCATTAAGGTATTAGTAGAAAAAGGCATCATTGCTGGTTATCCTGATGGCTCTTTTCGTCCAGACCAGCCTGTCAACAGAGCTGAATTTGCTGCTTTGTTGACCAAGGCTTTTGATTTAGAACCTACTAGAGAGTCTCGCTCTTTCCCAGATGTACCGAAAAAATTCTGGGGTGCTGCCGCGATCGATAAGGCTTATCGCGCTGGTTTCTTGTCTGGTTATCCAAACAACAGATTCGGTCCCACTCAAAACATTGTCCGGATCGAATCGTTAGTATCTATTAGTAATGGCAACAAGTTACAAGCTGATGCTAATGGTCCTAAGGTCGATGAATTGTTCTCCGATTCAGCACAAGTACCGAGCTTTGGTCGCGAAGCCCTGGTAGCTGCTACTCAGAAATGTGTGGCTGTGAGCGTTTCTTACCCAGATGGTAAAACTTTTAATCCTAATGGTGTTGCAACTCGTGCCGATGTCGCTGCCTTTATCCACCAAGCTTTGGTCGCTTCTGGTAAGCTAACTGCCCTGGATAGCAATAACCCAGCTCAAAAATACATCGTTCAATGTGGTGGTGGTAGCAATGTAGCCATTACTGAACAAGATATTCAGAATCGTGCTGGTGTTGGTAACTTACCCGGCATTGAAACTACTGCTAAGAAATCTGCTAATGCCCCAGTTGGTGGCTTAACCACACCTACTGGTTTTGGTGCTAACGGCGGCGATTTCTTTATCGGTACGGGCTATCAAGATGCTCTTGTTCCTGGAGCCAGCCCTAACACTAGTGCTTTTGGTTTAGGTGCAGGTTTTGGTCTTGGTGACAGTGTTAATGCGATCGGTTTAGAAACATCTGTCAGTACTAACAGCTATGGCGGTGTTGGTCCGGTCAGTCTTGGACTATTTGATCGCGCTGGTGTTAACTTCAAACTACACAAACAATTTGGTGATAACTTCGCTGTTGCGGCTGGTTGGGAAAATGCCATCAAAACCGACTCAGATCCTACTAGAGAAACTTTTTACGGAGTCCTAACTGGTGTTTTACCAGTTGGTGATACTAATAACTTTACCGCCTCAGTTGGTGTTGGTAATGGTCGTTTCCGTCAAATTTCCGACATTACTCTAGGTAGCAGCGAGAATAGTAGCACTAGTATTTTCGGTAGTTTAGGCTTCCGGGTCTCCGAAAATATTGCCCTAGTTACCGACTATAACGGTCGCAATTTTAGCGTCGGCTTACCCATCAGCTTGCAATTAAGTGATGGCGTTGGATTCCAAGTCACTCCCGCCATCCTAGACGCTTTTGGTGACAAAGTTGCTGGTGAAGAATCCCGTTTCGGTGTTAGTGCTGGTTTAGGCTTCAAGTTCTAAGAAAAATAAGGAACCCTGTTGTCTCAATCGGGTTCTTGATTTATCGATTTTTTGTTCTTGTTCAACTCTGTGGTTTGTTATGAAAATTAAAAATGTTTTGGCATTAGCGACCTTAGCAGCTGTGCTGTTGCCACTTTCTGCTATTGCAGCACCTCTACCTAGCGTGTTCGACGGTTTTGGTAATGCGCCTGTTGGTAGCGACTCGGTACGCGGCGTTTCGGGTGGTGGTAGTGGTAGCAAAAGTGGTAGTGCTAGCTTCACTCCAGAAATTCAAGCAAAGGTTAATGGTGTAGGTGCCACACTTACAGCTTCTAGCATCAGTGGTAGTCAACCTGTTGGTGGTAACACCGTCAATGTTGACCCGGCTGCTGCCCAGGTTGCTTTTGATGTAATTAGTTCCCCCGCTGGCTCCGATTCACCAGCAGTAGGCGGCTTCGTTACTGCTTTGGGTGGTGGTGATTCCGCCAAGCAATTGGCTATGTCGATGCAAGGTCTGAGAGCTGTTGATGGTACCATCAACTCAGCAGTGCTTTCCGGTGCAGTTAGCTCTTATAACAACTACCTCAGATCTTTAACTGATAGCAGTCAAGCCGTTGGTAAGCCTGGTTCTCAGCTTAATAGCATTGTGCAAAGCTTCCCCGCTGGCCAAAAAGCAGCACAGGTTGTGTTAGGCAAGTTGGTAGAAGCAGCTCGCTAATTAGTAGCTCGCTATTCAATTTTACAAAGGGGCGAAGCCATGGGCTTCGCCCCTTTGTTTTGCATACTAAATTACACTGATACTTTACCGATGTAGCACTCCTTGGTATAACGAATTATGCCCATGAGTGTTATGACTAGTGAATTTCTTTAACTTTAGACCACAACCTAACTATCGAGTCCAGCCACTGTCACCATCATGGTTATTGGCCTGGGGCGATAATATAGAGCAGGAAGCTATTTGGCGTGATGGCAAGTTGTCGATCGTCATTGCCAATAATTGGATAATTAGTCCCAATGATCAATTTGTAGTCGTCGGTGACCTGTGGTTAAGTAATCGAAAAATATTATTAGAAAAGTTAGAACATCCGGAGGGAATTAGTGATCTGGAGTTGGTCGCGTGGCTATGGGAAAAGTGGGGGGCTACAGCCCTCGATCTACTGCAAGGAATGTGGTGTTTAGCTATATGGGAAAAAGATTCACAACAGCTGCTCCTAGTTCGTGATGCCGTGGGAACTAGGACAATCTATTACACCACCAACAGCACGACCCAATGGATTGCTCCGCAGTTGAGTGCTTTAAATTCCTATCGATCGAATGAACTAGATTTAGTGGCACTCCGTGATTATTTAACCTGTTCTTTTGTCCCAGGCGATCAAACTTTATGGCAAAATGTGCGGGAATTACGCCCAGGTCATATTCTACAACTACCCGCCGGAGACATTCATGCTTACTGGCACCTACAAGAACAAGTAACTAAACCAGCATCTTTGGAGTGGCATAGTAATGAATTGCGATCATTATTAGAACAAGTGATGCTTGAATATTTGCCTGCTAACGACGAAGCGGTGGGAGTATTTTTGTCTGGTGGTCTAGATTCCAGCTGTATTACAGCCTTGGCCAGCCAGTTACATGATGCTCCAGTGCATACTTATTCGATTCACTTTGGCACCGAATCAGCCAATGAATTGGAATTTTCTGGGCTGGTAGCAGCTCATTGTGGGACACAACACCATATTCTAGAAATCACTTTCCGGCAAATGTGGGAACAATTACCCCAAACAATGGCTTATCTGGATGATCCGATCGGCGATCCATTGACAGTGCCTAATTTGTTAGTCGGTCAGCTGGCTAGCCATAACGTGCGGGTAACGCTCAATGGCGAGGGTGGCGATCCTTGTTTTGGGGGTCCCAAAAATCAGCCGATGTTGATTAATAGTTTGTATGAATCGGTGGTTAACCATGATCCATTACAGGCATATTTGATGTCTTTTCAAAAATGTGCGGCGGATTTGCCACAGTTACTAAAGTCCGAAATTTGGCGAAAGGTGCAAGAATCATGGATATTTGAAGCCGATTTGAATGCGGAAATGAGCTACCTAAATCGATTGATGGCGCTGAATATTAAGTTTAAGGGTGCAGATCAGATTTTAACTAAGGTAAATAATTTGACTCGGGCAGAAGGATTGCAAGGTCGATCGCCTTTGTTCGATCGCCGCATTGTCGAAATGAGTATGGCGATTCCCCCGGAGTATAAATTATCGGGTGTACAAGAAAAAGCGGTGTTGAAGCGGGCGGTGGCCGATTTATTACCAGCATCAATTATCGATCGGCCAAAAAGTGGCATGATGGTACCAGTTCAACTGGGCTTTCGGAAATATTGGCAACGGCAAGCTCGGTCTTTATTGCTCGATCGACGGGCAAAGATTGCACCATATATTAATCAAGCTGTAGTTAAAGAATGGCTAGATTTTCGCGGTGATGTTTGGGGACGCTATGGGGCAAAGTTGTGGTTGTTAGTTAGTTTGGAAATGTGGTTGCAGATTAATTCCGACTGGAATCAATAACTATTCAAAATTTTCTAATAAATAAAAATCTGCATTAGGTTCATCTGAATTTAATTGACTACTCTCATCGATCGCTCGTTGCAGGACTTGAATTATTTGCTGAGATGAAAAGGACTCTAGGTCAATATAACAACCCATATCTAGCCATTTCAATTCAGCTGGCAATAAACTGTCCCGCACAGTAGGAGGCATTCGGAGAGCTAATTCAGCCACTTTTTTAGATTGACCAGTACTCACATCGAGGTTATTCATTACCTGACGGGGCATCATCCCTACATCGATAATGGGGATAGTAGTATTAGGAAACCACATCTTTTCTCGCCGCAGACGATAAATCATCTGAACTCCATGGGGTGAAGCATCGTGTAGTGCATAAACTTGGAGTTTAGGATTTTGGTACAATCGCGCCAGTGTGGCTGCAAAAGTATCGGTGGGGTAGCCATCAATTGTTAAAACTGCACAACTATTTTCTGCCTGGAAGTTATTACGAATTAAAAGTTGAGCAACTGCTGTACGATTGCAAACCACGACTCGATCGAATTGATAAGTTTTAGCCTCCAATCGATAAGTGGTGGTTTCTGAATTGGGGCTAGGTGGCAGGAGCGGCATAGGCTTCTGCGATAAGATTTTAACTGGCTCTCCATTAATTGCGATCCACTGGCTCAAATATTCCTCGAATTGATTTTTGCTAATCAAGAAATTGTCAGCAATACGATGTTGTTGGCGTTGTTGCTCTAGGTTCAATAAAATTGCCATCAAACCGGCACCGAGTGTTGTCGTAATTCCCAGCAATGACTGTGTTGCAATACTAATAGGTAAGCCAACTAATAATAATAATCCAGCAAGTATTTTGAGAGCTTTAGCCTTAATTTGTCGATCTCGACGATTGAGTCGATGGGAAATACTACTTTGTGCAATAGTTATGACTACCCCCAAAGTATATATGCTAATTAATATTGTTGATATCGTGATCGGCAGATCAATAGGGAGTTTGAGTACATAAGCGCCTAAGAAACTGACAGCGATAATCAGTAGAGGTCCAAAGATCAAATACTTAAATAGATCCTGAGGCAAACTAATTTTACTTTTACTTGATTGCAGTCTTTTATTCAACAAATAGTAAAATTGATGGGGTGTAAAAAACAAAGTTTTTTTAGCTGATATCTCATCCAATAATTGGGCAAAAAAGAAATCATTTAATCTGGTTGTTGGCGGCATTGAATTAGCTGCAAAAACAAATGGATGCTGGCAGTTTTTACACCTACCGATACTAGCCGTTTGTTCTTGAACATTATTTTCAGCACTACACTTGATACATTTCATAATACAGCTGTCGAGCAGATATGCGCTTCATTAGTATTCTAAACCATAGTGACTGTTTACTATTTCATGATTTTAGGTAGCTAAAAAAATCAACCAAAACTATCAATTGTATAAAAATCCGAGGAAGATTCGTAGTTGTCAATAATTATAATGCCATTATTTTCCACTATGTCTAGCTCTTTACTGCTATTAATTGCTTTTTGTAAGATCTGAATGATTTTTTGCGATGAAAAAGACTCTAAATCCAGATAGCAACCAGCTTCTAGCCATTGCAACTCTTCTGTATTTAAATTGCTTCGTACTTCAACAGGCAGATTTCGAGCACCATTAGCTGCTCTGCTCGATTGACGAGTTGTTGCATCTATATTATTCATGATTTGTCTAGGCAAAATACCTACATCCATAATCGGAATTGTAGTATCAGGAAACCAATTATCTTGGTGGCGCAGTTGCGAGACCATTTGGATGCCGGTAGGTGAACAATCATGTAAAGCGTAAACTTTTAAATCTGGATTGCGCCGGAGCATTTCCATCGTGGTGACAAAAATATTTTCTGGGTAACCATCAATAGTTAAAATGGCACAATTATTTTCAAAATGGAAATTATTATTAATTAGAATTTGAGCGACTTGAATACTATTACATACCACTACTCGATCGAAGCTGTAAGCAGCCACATCTAAGTTGGGCACAGCGGGTAAGGTAATTGTTTTTGGCTCCGCCAACATGTTTTCCGGCTGATTGTTAATACTTCTCCATTGATTTAACCAAGTATCAAATTGCTCTCGATCGATCAAAAATTCATCAAAGATTTTGCTCTGTTGGCGTTGTCGATCAAAGCTGAGCCAAGCTGCACCACAACCGAGAACAATGGCAGCAATTATCCCGGCTACTGTGTTGGTAATAATGCTAAACGGTAAACCAATAAGCAGCAGAACTCCAGCTAATACTTTTAGAGCTTGGATATTATTTTGGCGGGCGCGGCGATTAAGTTGACGTGAAATACTATTTTGGGCTGCACCCCAAATCAATAAAGCAGCATAGGTAATAAATAAAATAGGTGCAACAGTACTGTAGGAAATTCGAAAGAAACCTGAAATCCAAAAAATCAAAAATATTACTACGGGAAACCCAATAAAAATACTGATTAGATTAGCACCCATTTTGCTCTCTCTCGATCGGAGCTTTTTATCTAATGAGTAGTAAAGTTGACGTGGGGTGAAAAATAAGGTGTTGTTGGCTGACAAGTCCATAATTAGCTTGGCAAAAAAAGGATCAGTCAACTTAATCGCCGTTGGCATTGCAGTTGGTTCAAATACGAACCGATGATTACAACTTTTGCACCGCCCCATATTGGCTGTGCGATCTTTCAGATTATTATCGGTATCGCAGCTAATACATTTCATAGGAAGTGTCGATCGAATACTTGCCTTATTATATTTTAAATCTGGGCAACTATTGATATCACTATAATCTACCTGATCATTCTGCTGACTGGCCAATAAAAAGCATCAGTTGAAAAACTGATGCTTTTTAAATGTCCTATTAAAATGCTTATGTACCTAGAAAATATTAAACAAGAACATTTTAAAGATAAATGACTCTAGAAGCGGAAAGCGCCACCGAGAGTAACAGTAGTAGGATTGTTGTTGCTTCCGTTGAAAGGAATATCAACAGTACCATTCAAAGCGAACTCTCTAGTGAAGTTGAAGTCAGCACCTGCCAAGAACGAACCAGTTGTATCTGTAGTACCACCACCAGTACTAAAGTTGATACCAGCTCCTACAAAAGGAGTAAGGGGAGATCTACGACCTAAATCCCAGTCGTAAGTCAAGCCAGTACCAAAGTTGGTACCACCAGAAGGAAAGTTAACATAAGGACGTAAAGAAAGATTATCAGCAATTCCGAGCTTAGCATTGATGCCAAAGGTTGAATCGCCACCACCGAAGGTAACTGTAGGACCAATTTGGTTAAATCCTCTACCACCAGCTTGAGCTGCATTAGGCATTTGAGTAACTGCGGCAGCAGCTGCGGCAACAGTAAGTACGGTCAACAAAGTTTTTTTCATAGTTCGGTCACTCCCAAATTTTCATTTTCTACTATACTACATAGTCCTATGCGTTTGCCATCTTCACTGACTAGGCATTGGCCTGCATACCCCCATTGACCAGCAAGCACCGAGAGATGTTCCCGAAGTAATTGTAATTTTCAGTAAAATATTATCCTAATCTTTTCAAAAAGTTTGATGGTTTATCAAACTTGAATAGTCTTCACGGGTGCGGATCAATCGCTCACTTTGGCCACCAATCAACACTTCAGCTGGGCGGAGGCGGTGTAGAAAGTGCGAAGACATAGCGTAACCATAAGCTCCCACATCTAGTATGGATACTAGGTCATCAATAGCCAGTCGTGGCAACAGACAGTTACGTCCTAGATAATCACGGGAATAGGTAGTGTTGCCACAAATATCAGTAGTGAATAACTTCTGTTCTAGTGTAGTGGCGGCTATATCATACCAGGTAACGATTTGACGATAGCCGCCATGTACCGATGGTACTGATAGATTAGCGACGGTGGTATCGACTCCAATAATTTGTTTCTGTCCTTGCCACTTGGTGGACACGACCCGCGCTAGCAAAACAGCACAACCAGCAATCACTGCTCGACCTGGTTCTATTGCTAGCTGGATGGGGAAATCTAGCTGTAATAGTCGGTTACTTAAAGTTGCTCCAAACTCTGGCCAGTCGAAAGCCACCCCATCAGACTGGTAAGGATAGCCAAAGCCGCCACCAAAGTCTAAATAAGACCAATCTGGTAATTGAGTAGCTAGGTTCAAAACAGTATCGATCGCATCGGTAAAAGCTTTCGTAGAATTGGTGCCAGTGCCACGATAGAAATGTAAGCCATCTAAAGTTAGACCAGTAACAGCGGTGATATCGATCGCCTGACTGAATTCATCGGGATGCACACCAATGCGGCTCTCACCAGTTAAAGCTGGATAATTCAACCTTAGTCCCAGCCGGGGTTTGGCGTAATCATTACAGTAGAGGTCACATAGTAATTGTAATTGACTCAAACTATCGAGATTAATGGTGTGAACACCCCAGGATAAAAGTTGGTGCATCTCTTCCCGATTAAGATTACTACCGCTATAGATAATCTGTTGGGGGGTAAAACCAGCCTGAAGACCTAAATAAATATCACCCGGCGTATTGGCATGTAAGCCCCAACCCCGCTCTCGAAAAATTTGCAGGAGGGCTACATTGCCATTGGTGACGCTGGCGAAATGAAATTTGGTATGGGGGTAGGAAATGGATTGAGTAATATGGTCGATAGTAGACAACAGCCGATCGCTTTGATAGACATACAGGGGCGAGCCGTAGGTATTCAATAGTGTTTTAGCTGTATCAATCGAGAATGGTACTGAATTTTTATTAGTTACTCGCGCAGCTGATTCAGTCATTATTTCTCGATATATGTTGAATGTTTCTGAATATTTTCAGCGATCGCCAGTTCTGGAGTGAATAGCTTGCCACAATGGCTGTGGCCACCAAAAAGGGTGATTCCAACTGGGTGCCACCGCCGACTGTCCTAAGACTTGATTGCGCCAACGCTCCCACATAATAATTAACCACAAAATCTCACCCATTCGTCGTCTTGGCAGCGCACCACCGAATGAGCCACTGACCAACCTTTCGGCTAAATCTGGCTGCCAGCAACAACCTCGCTTCAGCACATTCGGATTCAGCCAACTACCCAGTTCTGACCATAATCCTGGTACTAGCCAGGGCGTGAGCGGCACGCCCATGCCGCGTTTGGTGCGCCAAACAGTTTCAGGCGGCAACAGGTCTTCTACGGCTTTTTTGAGGATGTATTTTTCACAGGAACCTCGCAAATGCAAGGTTCCGGCTACTCCGAATGTCCACTCGGCCAAGGGCAGATCGCAGAAGATCGATCGAACTCGTAAACCATGCCAACCAGCCAAATTACTAGCGCGGGGCTGAATATTCTGGGCACCTTTCAGCATCAGAGTTGCTCGGCGCAGGCGATGCAGTAAATCATTCGTCCATCTGGGGTCTAAAGCAGCATTGACCCAATCATGAGGTTCTGGCAACTGGGAGATAATTTGCGGCTGGAAAACTCGATCCGCTTGACCATACAATCGATGAAAGGTCTGCAGATATTGCTGGGTAAAGTCGGCAGTGCCGCCGTAGAGACTAGCCGCAATCAAAGGTTTATTGGTCCAGCCGCCAAATAACTGATCTCCACCTTCACCATTAAAAATGACTGATACCTCCGAACTCGCTGCTTGGCACAACAAATATAGGGGAACCGTGACTCCATCGCCAAAGGGTAGATCTAAGACTTGAGCAGTGGCATCGATCGATCTCTTCACCAGCTGAGGATTGACTGGTATTTTCCGCAGGGGGATGTTCAGATGGGCGGCAACTTGGGCGGCGTAAGGTTGCTCGGAGACCCCGTATTTACCAAAATCTAGGGTATAGGCCAAAACTTTGATGCCATTTTTGACCAACAGGGCGGCGGCGATCGAAGAATCCAAACCACCCGATAGTAATACTCCTACTGGTTCATCGGGTAAATCCTGAACTTGCCGCTGGATGGACTGTTGCAATAGATTTTGCAGTTGTTCGATCGCCTCCGCCTCATCAGTCAACTGGGTGGGGGATTGTTGCCACTGATGTTGCTGGATCATGATTGGTGGTTGATGAGTTGCCGACCATTGCAATTCTTGTCCAGCGCAGAGAGATTGGATTCCAACGATCGGAGTCACCGGATTAGGAACATAGGAAAAGCAACTATAGCCCAGCAGCGCGGCGTGATCGATCGATAGCTGCGGCATTAAGGGCAACAACAGGCGCAGATGAGACGCAAAGTAAATAGTGCCATCAATGGCTGTCCAATATAGCGGCAGACAACCAAATGGTTCCCGCCCCAGAATCAGACGATCGTCTTGCTGCCGCACCCAGATATCCAACCCCAGGCCGGAGGCGGCCAGACCCTGGGGCTGAATGGTCAGAGGCTGCATCTTTGCTGACCCCATACCAACACCAGCCAGCTGGGCTAATAGCTGAAGGGATGGCCGGGTTTGCCCCCAATAGCCGATCAGTTGCTGAGCGGTGATTGATACCCCACTCCAAATTTCTTGCCCCATTGATATTTATTTAATTTATTTATTTAACGTCAAAGGGCGCTTGTTTAATTAATCGATCGCCAGTTTTAATTTGCACCTGCCAAGAACCACTAGCAGCATTTGCTGGCAACTGATAGCGACACTGGGTATTCCAAACCGGAGTGGTAATATTTTTAGTCTCAAAGCGATTGCTATGAGCAACTTGACCAGCTGGATCGAGCCAGGTGCAGTTGAGTGCTAGTTTTTCACCGACAGGAGCCTCGTTTAGGGTCACTAGGTAAGCGAGGTTGTTGCCTTTGTTGACTACTTTCAAGTTCTCACCTTGGTCGGGGGTCAGCGCGATTCGATCGCTACTAGCACTGATTTTACTAATAGTCTGAGCCTTATTTTGGACAAACAACATCAGGCCGACTCCAGTCATGGCTAAAGCTAGCAAACTGGCGACGAGCACTCCGATCCGATATTGGCGCTGCTTAACCAAAGCTTCTTTGCGGCTGATCTGAATCATGGCATCATCCAGCAGTTCTGGTGGCAAATTGAGTTCCAGCAGAATTTTTTGCACTTCCGATCGATCTAACTCATCTTGCTCTCGGTTGGCCAATCTTTCAACTTCACCGACAACTTGGGTTAATTGCTGAGTGGTTAAGCGTTTTTCCATTATGTTTGTACTTCTGTACTTCACTGGTGCTTCTATTATAAATCTGCTGTAGATCTACGCCACCGAGTCCCACCAATTAAATGGATTTGCTAGACTGGGAAGTGCCCAGGCTGCCGAATTTTTGCAGGTTATTTTTATGACACTCTCCCTTGACCACAAAACTCTCCTCCGCTCACAAGAATTACCCAACCTGCAATACCAGGCTAATTCTGTTCATTTTGATGAAACCTGGCGAGCACCGTTAGCCACATTGTTAGGATTAGGTCGATCGGCCGGTGCCGACTTGGTGGAATTCTTTTTAGAAAAAGTCAATTACATTAGCTGCATGGCTGAAGATGACACGATTACCAGTATTAGCCCGAGCATATCGACCGGCGCTGGTGTGCGGGTTTTTGTGGGTAAGACTGATTCTTATGTCAGTACCAACGATCTGTCTTTTAAGGGTTTAAAGTTGGCACTAGAGAAAGCTCTCGGAATTATGGGTTTACATTTACCCACTCCCCACGCTTACATTCCAGAAATTAATTTGGAATGGCTGCGCGACTATGCGGTAAAGGGTAAAAAAGAAAGTTGGATTGCCGCCTGCAGCCCGATGCGCGAAATTGGTGATGTGCTGCTATTGGCCAATGCTCAACTGCAAAAGGAAGCCAGCCATACCCAGTCGCGCAAAGCTGTTTACTTTCGCCATGGGCAAGAAATTTTGGTCGCGGCTAGTGACGGCACCTTTGTTCGAGATATTCGCTTAACGCAATCGGTCGGTTATAACTTGCTCTGTGTTGATGGTACTCATCGATCGAGCATTGGTCAAAGAGTTGGAAATACTAGCGACCCCCAATTTTTGCAGAACTGGAAATATGACGAAACAGCGGCGGATGTGGCCGAGTCCGCCGGTAAAATGCTCTATGCCGACTATGTGGAATCTGGCGACTATCCGATTATTATGGCCAACAAGTTTGGTGGCGTAATTTTCCATGAAGCTTGCGGCCATTTGCTAGAAACTACTCAGATCGAGAAGCAAACCACTCCTTTTATCGATAAAAAAGGCAAAAAGATTGCCAACGAAAGTCTGACGGCTTGGGATGAAGGGCTATCGAATCAAGAATTTGGTTCGATCGAAGTGGATGACGAAGGGATGCCGGTGCAACGCACCTTGCTCATTGAAAAAGGAATTTTGAAGAATTTCATCTCCGATCGAGCGGGTTCTGTGCGTACCGGTCATCCCCGAACTGGGAGTGGTCGGCGTAATAGTTTTAACTATGCAGCAGCTAGCCGGATGCGCAACACTTATATTGCTCCTGGCGACTACAGCCTAGATGAGTTGTTTGCTTCTATAGACGAGGGTATCTATTGCAAGAAGATGGGCGGCGGTAGTGTTGGTGCTACTGGGGAGTTTAACTTTGCAGTGGATGAAGCTTATTTGGTGAAAAACGGTCAGATCATCAAGCCGGTAAAGGGTGCAACTTTAATCGGTGAAGCCAAGGAGATTATGAATAATATCTCCATGTGTTCCCAAGATCTGGGCTTAGCGGCGGGTTTCTGTGGTTCGGTGAGCGGTAATATCTACGTAACGGTAGGACAACCCCATATCAAGGTTGATGTAATTAGGGTGGGCGGTAGATAGTACATTACAGGGAGTTTGAGCAACTATTAATAGTTATCAATACTAAATTAAAATCGTTGCTCAAACTCCATCAGAACCCGACCGTCACCACTAAAATTAGAGGAGCCGCGCAATAATAGCTGGTTATTGATTTGATAACGAACACTATATTGGGGTGGATCGGAGCCAGTCAGAATTTGGAACAGCGATACCGACAACTTATCACTCACATTAATTCCTACTTCGCCCGCCAAGCCCAGTGTTGAAGTCGTGCTACTAGGACTTTGAGAAAAACTGGGATATAACCGAAAATCACTCAATCCTAATAAATCTCCTACAGAAGCTTGCAAATCGCCAAAAGAACTCAGCAGCGAAGTTCCCGCTAAACTGAGCAAACCATTACCCACCGCTTCTTCACCAGCAGTGATTTTACCCAAACCATTACTAAGCAACAATAATATTTCATCTTTGCTGCGGGGCGGCTTACTGCGTAAAAATTCAGCATCATCTAACTTCAGTTGGCTTAGAGGTAATTCTTTGATGGTTGCTTCAATCTGAACACTTTGCACTTGTCCCAAGCTAGTCGAAAAAGTATCACTGACCTCGCGCCGTTCATTGCCCACGGTTACTGGCAAGCGAGAAGTTTCTAGCACCTTAGTTGATAGATTCAGATTCACAATAGCATCATTACTACCATTGAATTTTGCCACATTTTTATCACCAGTCAGCCTAAACTTATTTGTAAATACCGTAAATTGACCTCGAGGTAAATTCAGTTGGCCAGTGGGTATTGGTCGATCGATCGTCCCCTTAAGATTTAGTTCGCCATTAGCTAACAAACTCAGTAATCCAAATTGTTCCAGTGCTACATCCTCACCCAGCACTACCTTTAAATCCTGGAACTGCACCGGGTTGTTTTCATTAGAGGTAGCAGTATTAGATGAATTAGTAGTTGCACCTGGAGCCTCACCACCACTATCCCCACTGGAACTAGGTAAGATTACTTTACCTTTAGCTAGCTTGATATTGCCACCAATAATTGGCTTGGTAATACTGCCTTGTCCTAAAATCACACAACCACTAACTCCCCCTTCGTATTTATCTTTAAGATTGACTTGGACGTTATCAAAAGAGACCGCCAAAGGCTGTTCTGCTGGTGGAATTGCAATATTAGCTGATTTATCTAGGCAAGTTGCCGGTTGACTGAAAGATAACAAATTGTTGATAGGGATACTGCCTACTGCTGTTATTGGCGTAATTCCATACTTACCCTCTAATTTGTCTACTTGCACTCGATCGAAATCAAAAATCACATTACTATTGAGAGCCGTAACGTTATCAGAAAGCGCATTAAACTTCACTACAGCATCTTGCAAGTTGGCCGATCCATTGGCACTATTCCAGATTAAATTTTGTTGATTGAGTTTACCTTTAGCTTTTAAGCTAACCTGTCCATTTCCTCCCATCCAGAGCGCTTGTTGCTGGGTCAAAACATCCAACATTTTCATGCCTTCACCTTGTAGTTTGAGATCAAGAGCAACTTCGTTGTTCGTTGGTGCGACCGAGGCAAAAGGTAACTGATATGGAATACTCCCAGAAATCTTGATCGGTGATTCGCCACTAGTATTGATAAGATTATTCAGATTAATAGTGCTACTAGCTATGATCCCATTGCTATCAAATTTGAGCCGAGATTTAGCATAAGAAAAGTCTGTGTTAATAACCGGCACATCAGATTGGTTGAACTTACCATTAACAATTGAGGCTGTTCCAGAAAGCTGTGGATCAAACCAGCTACCACTTAACTTTGCTTTGAGATTAACATCCCCAGCAATTTCGACGGGCAATTGAAAAGCCGTGGATAGTCGTTCGATCGGGAATTTTTCGACTTCAATCTGAGCGGCCTGTTGATTAATCCCAAAGTCTCCTTGCACTTTGATCTTGGCATTAGTAGATAGCAAATCTAAAGCAGCGAGATTCAATACCCCATTTTGCCATCGACCTTGCATATTGACTTGGGCTAGCTGGTATTGATCGACTGTCCACTGATTACCCTTGATATTAAAACTGGCGTAGGAACCATGCTGTGAGCCATTGCTAATAGCGATCGTGCCAGTAAAATCTCCATCTAGTTTCCGCAAGTCTGGCAGGGGATTATCTTGCTGCTGTTCCGACTTGGCAACTTGCAAACGCTTAATTTCTGATAGCCGATCGATCTGTTCCTGCAAACTAGTTAATTCTGAGCCAGCTGATTGGGGCTGTAGATCACTAGCCCGGCCATAATTGCGATCGCCAAAAGGATTAATGAGGTCATTAATCGACGAGATTTGAAATAGATTACTAACATCACTCAGCTGACCATGAGGCACTTGGATAGTTACTTGATATTCGGGCTCCTTACTATTGGTTAAAACTCTGGCCGTGAGGAGATACTGGTTGTTACCACGTCGAAATTCTCCGCCCTCAACTTCCAATAGTCCATTTGCATATTTCAAACTTTTAGTTTGTAACCTGTCGCCAACTATGTTACCGATGTGGGGCTGGTCAACTACGATATTTTTTCCCAGAACCTCACCACTAGCCAAATTGATACTCATGTCACCCCCAAGCAAACCACCAGGTCGATAACTATCAATTTGGGGCATGGGCGGCAGGAAGCTAACCAATAAACCCACTGGAAGATTTTTGGTACTTACCTGTAAGTCATTGCCGATCATTTGACCTTGGGCAACGGCATCAGCCAGCCGGGCAGCAAACCGCAGTGATTGATTGTTTTCACCCATATTTAGTTCAATGCGATCGCGTTGACCAGCAAGGAGTAAATTCAATCCTTGACCAGGCACAGTTTGGATTTGACCAGTTAAATTTGGTTCGAGGTTCAATTTTGCTAGGCTCAGACCAGTTAAACTAATTTGACTATTCACCTGTAATTTAGCTAGATCAAAAGATTCAAAATTGCCAGCTACTTGACCGG
This sequence comes from uncultured bacterium, assembly GCA_964247085.1. Classification (GTDB taxonomy): domain Bacteria; phylum Cyanobacteriota; class Cyanobacteriia; order Cyanobacteriales; family Chamaesiphonaceae; genus JAAFHZ01. Next base: position 42,953 of record CAXTSX010000006.1, on the reverse strand, counting down.
TGGCATTTAGTTGGCCAGACCGGATTTCTTGACTCACCATACTATTGGGCAACAACTTAGCAACAGTGGGTAGGTCTAGCTGCTCAGCACTAAATTGTCCTTGCCAAGCTCCATTGGCGACTTGTGCTGCTGTCAAATTAATCCGACCAGCACCCAGTTCTAGCTGGCCAGAACCAGATCCAGTCAACTGTTTGGTATCAAAGGATTTTAAGTTGCCACTTAGTTCAAAATTGCTAGTTAGCTTGGCATTTTTCCAGCCAGGTGACAGGGGGAAAGGCAGCTGGGCAAGAGATACAGCCTTGGTCTGGAATTCACCATGCCACTGGTCACCAGTCAGTTGCAGGTTTTTAGCGACAATTTCACCGGTAGGTAACCGGAAACGAGCACTACCTTGCGCTGTCTCGACGCTAGGTTTTTGTAGTTGTCCAGCCAGTTGAAACTGGCCATCCACTTTAGCAGCTGGCAAATTACGAGATAAAGAAACAGGCAATTGTTGGAGGTCGATCGAACTCAGAGCAAACAAGCCTTGCCATTTACCAGCATTGATTTTCAGATTCTGCGCTGTCACCACACCTTGGCCAATATTCAAGCGACCATTACCAGATAAATTCAGACTATCGGGGGTGAACCTGTCGATCCGCCCACCAATCTGAAAATCACCGGTAGCTACAGCCGTTGACCAAGGTTTAGGCAAATCGGCATCAATACTACCCAAACGCAAAGCTGCTAGGGATAAATCGCTTTGCCAACGACCAGATTGGAGCTGAAATTGCTTGGCCATCAGCTGACCACCGCCAGCATTTTGTAGCCGACCGCTGCCTGTGGCTTGCAGGTTGGCCAGATCCATTTTCTGCAAGTCCCCAGCTAGGCTGAATTTACCACTCAATTTACCGCGAACATTGGGGGTAAACTGGCTAATTTCCAGGTTCTCCGGGGTAAATTCACCCTGCCATTTACCACCGCGCAGCTTGAAATTACTAGCCACCACCTGACCAACTGGCAAGGAAAGCAGGCCACTACCCTCTCCTTGAATAGCATTAGGAGTCAGTTTTTGAATGTCACCATTGAGGTTGAACTTCCCACTGAGCTTGCCTTTGGCCTGCGGATCAAGCTTACTAATATCAAACTTGTCAGAACTAAATTCACCTTGCCATTTGCCCTGAGCTAACTTCAGGTTTTGGCCAGTAATCTTACCTTGACCCAAAACAATCGCCCCACTGCCGATCGCTTGCACTGTCTCCGGGCTAGTTTTATTGACATCGCCTGTCACCCGAAATTTACCACTCAGCTTGCCAGGTAATTTTGGGTCAATCTTCGCCAGCAGTAATTCATTAGTTTGAATATCACTTTGCCATTGACCTTTCGCTAGCTGGAAATTAGTAGCTTGGATGTTACCAGCCTTCGTCTGCAGTTGAAGTTGGCCTTGTCCTTGCAGACTATCGCTATTTCCTTTGGTGGAACCACTGATTAGCATTTGGCCACTGACTTGCCCGACCAAAAAATCGGGCAATTTCGGTTCTTTCCCTGGGGTAGTGGAGGCTAAATTGGCCAACGTCTGACTATTGAACTTGGGTACCTGAACATTCATTTGCCAGCGCTGAGAGTCGGCATTGCCAACTCCCACGATTTCTTGACCAGCGACCTTGACTCGCGCCTGTTTAACTTGGACTACACCCTGGGAAGATATGCGGAGATTAGCAGTACCGGGATAGGCGGCTTGTGGGGCATTAATCTGGAGATCGGTGGTTAATCGATCGGCACTACCAAAAACTTGACCAGTAACACTGGTGAGACCCATCGCGATCGGCAGTTGCTGACCATAGGCTTTAGCCAGGATATTTGCTGGTAATTGATTCCCTTGAAAATTGAAACGGAGTTGGGGCTGTGAGGTTAGGGTGATTTCACCATTACCGGTGGTGACACCGCCCCAGGCAGGCAAGGCCGAAATACCATTGAGCAAGCATTTTCCGTCTTGAACTACAAAATTACTGGCTACTTGCTTAAACTGTAACCGGTCGATCTGCGCTGCCCCAACAGTTTGTACCTGACCAGACAGGATTGGCTCGGTAAGCTTACCCTTCAGTGCTAAGTTAGCCACCACATGACCGGCAATGGGCACTGGCGATTGAACTTTTAGGGCTTGTACTGCCAGTGCCACTGGCACCGGAGCAATTTGAGCTTGCAAATCATAACCCCGCTCAAAATCAATATTGCCAGCAACCTTCCCTGGCAATTGGCCATAGAGGGTAGTCACGTTTTGTAGTTGCACGGCCTGGGGCAGAATCTTAACCGTGCCACTAGCCTGCTGGAACAATTGGGGCACTTGTTCAATTTGAAAAGTGGCTTGGTGAACTTGAACTGAACCCTGCACTACCGGAGTCTTATTGGGCTGCAGATCAACATTGATGTTGCCATCTACTAAACCACGCTGAAAATCCATGGCTGGAATTTTGGCTAAGCCCCGTGCTTGGGCAACATTTAAACCCTGAGCATTAATTTCTAGATGCGTAGCTTGAGTAATTAAAGAGCTATTACCCTTGATTGCAATTGTGGATTTTTGATTATTTTCAATGCCCTCCGAACTGTCAATTTGGCCATTACCATTAAAATTTACTGCTTGGATTTTGCCATCTTTACTTTGGAAATTAGTGCTTAGATCGGTACCTTGAAAACTGATCGGTTTTTTAGTACTAAATGGCACTACCGTGCCCCGAGCTTTCCGAATATGGACAGCCTGAATTTCGGTTTTAATTATGCCCGGTTTTTCAGGTGGTTGGGTCGGAATTTTGAACCAGTTACCTTGGGCATCTTGTTCTAAATATAAATCTGGCTCCAGAATCGTCACATCTGGCTTTAAGGTGCGCTGCCAGAGGATGGCTAGGGGGTCAAAACGAATGCTGATGCCTTTGATGGCAACTCTACTGGCACTAGCTTGATTGGGAGCCAGACTGGATGCTCCAAAATTAATTTCGTTGAGACCAATATTTTGGAGTTTACCCAGAGAAACATTCCGATCGAGTGATTTACTCAGCTCCTTGGCAATGGTAGGAGATAAATTACGGGCAACCCAGGTGCTGAGTCCTAAAAATCCGATCGCTCCGACTCCTAAAATGCTTGCTGTCGCAATACCGCCAATTTTCCACCAATTCCGACCAGGAGTGTGTGATCGATCGGCACCACTATTTTCTGGATTAGGGGGATTGACTTGTTTACGGAAGATGCTCATCCAATTTACAGCCAAATAACGTCACAATCTCATACATCAGTAAGCTCCAGCATTAAACAGATGCCTCACTGGTATTAAAATCTATCAAGAATCTCGATCGCTGCTAATTAAAATAGCATTGATTTAGTCCTGCCCCTAGGATACCCACTTTTGGCAACAGTAAATTATTTCTTATGGTAGAGGATATTGAGAAAAGGCCATTTGCCCTCAGATACTGTTGTTGTGAGTAATAGACAAATTTAGCCCCATACTGCATTCTTGAGCTAGCCATTCCAGCTTGGGTTTCGTCAAATTTTCACCATATTGACACCAACCTAAACGCTGTAGAGTAGGCCAGCATCTCGCTGGAAGTTACTACTCAAAAATGCAGGTTAAAATTTAGTAAATGTAACTGCCTACCAATGTACTCTTAATTCCCGAGAGATTTAATTCGTTCATCGATATCTTGGATGTTTAATGGTTCCTGTGCCACAAAATTAGACTGATTCGACAATTGACTCATTATTTGAACTTGTTGGTAACGATCTTCTATTTCAGTCTGAACATTTCGGAATTTCTCTTGGAGATTACTCAGATCATTAAATTTATCTAGGTCTCGACTACCACTCATCGATTCGTTCATGGCCATGCAAGCCTTGATTGTCTCCATTTCGGACTCTAGTAAAAACAACTTAGACTGTTCTTGGGTATGCAATTCATTAATGCTAATCAGCATTTCCTGAGAATGTTCCAGACGAGCCTGTAGCTCTGGTAGAATCCTTTCGATGCCAATAGCTTTTGCCATCGCCATTCTGGCTTCGACAACCTCTCCCAGACGTTTGTATTCTAATACCGTCGCAACTAATTCTTGGTGCTGTTGGCATTTCACGTCATATTGACGCTTTATTTCGAGTGTAATAGCTCGTACTCGATCGACAGCTTTTTGCATTTCTAGAACTCTCGCTGTAATGGAAACTAATAGTTGGTTAGCATGTTCTAAGGTAATATCATCACTATTCTTGTCTACTTTGCTCCCTGTGGTTGCTGGGGGGGTTGATTTGGTAGGGGTTTGCCACAACCAATTCCAAGTGTCTATGATTAGTTCACCTAATTTTTCTCCCATCAGCCATGAAATCAAGTTATTCATATTTTTCACTGTATTAAGTTAGTAAATGGTGAATTATTAATATTTAACAATTCACCAGTTTCATTGTCCCCAGTCATTCCTTACTAATCAATTTAGAAAGCTGATTTGAATCCTTCACACTTTTTCAGATCACAATTCGGTGTAATCAAACTATTGATCTCTTCTGCTCGATTACTACCTTTGAAGCTGATCTTGCCCGTGATCCCCCGCACATTAAATCCGGGAGTACTGATCACTGTTTGCACAGTCGATCGATCCTCAGAATTGTTGATGGCAGATAATAAAACTTGGGCTGCATCATAGCTATTAATGATTCTTTCTTGAAGCTGAGATTTATCTCCCCACCAATTAGGACTTTGACTTAATTTACCTTCATCAATATGCAGTCGATCGCTAGGATGGATCGGAACACTAATCACCAAATTTTTTAGCCATTGTGGATTAACCTGAAACAGGTAAGCATCTTGAAGCATCGAGTCAGCGAGAATAGGCAATTGACCCTGGTTTGCTTTAACAATAGATAGCACTCGATCGCGTTCGATCGGATCAGTATAAGCATCAGGAAATAAGATGATTGCTTTAGCACCAGCAGCTTTAGCGACAGCAATTTCTTGAGCAGCATTACTAGGATTCGTCAAATCAAATTCTTTAACAATGCTATTCGGTGAAATCTGGGATGAAAATGCCTTTCGGAGAGATTCACTGAATTTTTTATTTGGGGTATAGAACAAAGCAAATTTATCATATTTTTTAGCCCAGTTTTTCGCCATATTATTAGTACTTATTTGGTTACTACTTACCACTCGAAAAAAGAAGTTGTTTGTATCTATGCTAGTCAAATCATCCGCCGTACTAGTCGGTGACAAAAGAACAGTTTTAGCCTGTTGATAAACATCTTTAACATTTACAGTTACATTAGAGCTATAATGTCCCAGAACGGCAAGAACATCTGGATGCTTAACTAATTCATTTGCTATTTTTTTCCCTTCAATAGGATCATTGCTATCATCAGCAATAACAATATTTAGCTTCCATTCATGATTAGATTGATTCCATTCCCGTTGTGCTTCGGCTACACCTTTAAGAATATTAGTGGCGACAAATACCGGGGTTTGGCTAACAGGTACAACAACTGCGATCGTTTTAATTTTGGCTGCGGGGCTTTTGGTTAATTTTGCATTATTGAGCGCAATCAATGTTTCGGGGTCTTTGGTTAAGTCCCAATCTTTTTGTAAAGAATCAATCCCTTGTGCATAATCTTTTTGCTTAATAGCGGCAAAACCAGCTTGTTTATCGCGACGAGATAATCCACCTGGGGGAGCTAAGATGATCTTGTCGCCGCAACTAATGCGATCTAAATTGATGGCTGCTTCGCAGATTGGTATAGGGCTAGCAACAGGAATAAATCTGGTAACCAGAAACAAACTAACGCCAGCAATTACAACGTATCCGATCGGTGGTATTTTCATGGATAATATTCTCCAACGTATTCATAAGCAGTAGTTGGGCTGGTTTCAATTTTTTATGCAGCTACTAAAAGTTAAAATCTAAAACTGGTTCGGATCGCGCCAATCCAAACAGGAGAATTATCACGATTATGTTCAGGATTGGTGATCACCAGTAATCCAGGGGTAATATCGATACGATCGTTTACTTTTATCTTGTAAATTGCTTCTAGGTGCAGCGAAGTATCGCGATCCTTGTTGGATTTAGGTGGTACTCCGACCACAAATCCCAACGTATGGCCTTGGCCACCAAAGTTATTAGCTGCGACGCTGAGAGCATAATTAGTCGAATGGCTATTTGCTTGCCCACTACTCATCGACTGGGCCTCGGTTAAGCCCCACCAGCCTGAAACTACTACATCTTGAGCAATTTGATGACTGGCATTGATGCCATAGTGCTGGGCAGTAGTCGGTTCACCGTTGAAGGGATTATTGGCAGATAGGCTACCAGTGGAGCTGGTGATTCCATTGCCATTGGGGTGATACGATCGAGCATAGGTAAGACCCAATTTTAGATTTTGATGGGGTTCGTATTTTACCTGCCCAATGACGGCGTTGGCACCACCAAAGAATCCCGAGTTGTTAGGATTTGCGGCGGTGAGGCTGGGTGCTGTGTAACTGGCTGTTGCGCTCCATTCTGGGGAAAACTGATGTTTAATGGCCAGTCCGCTACCTTCGTTGCTCAGTCGATAGATGGGTTGATACCGCCCAAAGCGGGAGATGGCTCCGGTGGATGAGCTGGCTAGGGCTGGGTTGAAGTTGTCGAGGTTTTCGCTATAGCCGCTGCCGGTGATTTCGAGGATGGCTTGGGTTCGATCGCTCAGTGGAAATTGGTACTGAAGTAATGTTAGACCGACATTATTTTTGGCTCCGTCGTAGCCCAAGCGAGTCATGTTAGTGCCAGTAAGATTGCTATTTAGGGGAGTTGAGTTGCCGGTTTCTAGTCTGATTTTAAGTTTGTCGTGAGCGGTCAATTTGGTTTCAAGGTTTATTCTTGCCCGATGATCAATAACTGTTTGGCCATTCGATCGACCAGCTTTTGGCATTACATTTTCATAGCTCGCACTTCCAAATAATACTTCTCCTGAAATTTTTACGTTAGATTCACTAAGAGGTAATAACTGGGCTTTGCTAGGCAAAATATACATGAATGCTGATAGATTCGCAATAATCAATATATAAAATTCAGAATATCTCTTAAACCTATTCTTAATCTTTAGTAAAAATACAACACTATTTTTTTTAGAATTTATTCTACCCATTCATCCAACCAAAAATACATTTGTTAGATTATTGGGTTAGTATTAAACTTTCATGCATAAAGATTTCTTTAGTTTAGATTAAAAAGAAATAAACTGTACTTCAAATAAACAATTACAAACGAGATTAAATTTATTTGCGATAAGGTTTCAATCCATTACATTGGATTTCATCGCAATTGGGAGTAACTAAACTGTTCATTTCTTCCTTTCGATCGCTACCATTAAAGCTGATACGACCTGTGATACCTTCGACAAAGAAATCTGGATCACGAAGTATTCTGTGAATAGCTAAACGATCTTCAGACTTGCTTCTAGATATTTTCCCACCAGATAAATTATATTCGTCTTTATTTAAAGCTTTAATGAGTACGAGAGAAGCATCATAGCTCATAGCAATTCTTTCATTAAGGCTGCCTATCGACTTTACATCAGTAAGCCACCAGTTGGGGATATATGGTAATTTATTATGCTTATATTTTATGGAATCATCTTCAACAACTAACTTTTCAGGGTATTTAGCTGTCCCATTCACAGTATCTTGATAATCCCAGGGAATAGTTATTACGACATTTTTATATATTTTCGGTTTGACTGTTATTGACTTAGATTGAGAATGATCATCATATAAATCATAAATAGAAGTGTTTCCTAAAATCGGCATTTCACCATCATTATACTTCAGAATTTCTGCGGCTCTATCATTTATTTTTTTCTCTCCAGTATAAGCATCGGGAAATAATACAATTGCATTAGCTCCTAGACCCTTAGCCTTTTTTATCTCCCCTGCAATATCATCAGACCCGGCTAAGTCTACTTTTTTAATAATAGATGCCTTTTTTATTTCACTTTCAAACTTTTTCGTCAAAGAGTTGCTGAAGTCTCGATCTGGTCGGTAAAAAACAATCATCTTACTATCTGGTTTAATCCATCTTTTAGCCATATCTTTGGCAGAAATTATACTAGAAGGTGCAAGCCTAAAAAAATAACCACTAGGACTAGTGAGTTCATGAGAGGTTGACGTAGCCGATATCAAAACTACTTTATCATCATAAATCTTTCTCCTAACAATTGGGACGGTAATATAAGAACTATAGTGGCCAATTACCCCTAAAATATCTGTACGGTTAGCTAATAATGAAGCGATTTTTTGTGCTTGATCCAGAGAATTACCATCATTTGCAATTATTACTCTCAATTTCCAATCTTTATTCTCTCGATTGTGTTGCTGTTGAGCATAGGCAATTCCTTTAAGAAGACTGTCTGCAATAGAAAAGGGAGTATTAGTTTTAGTGGGTACAACAATAGCAATATTTTTTACTTTAAAAGTTGCATTTTGCGAAATTTGAAAAGCAAGCTTAGCATTTTCACTTGCGATAGCAGTTTCTGGATCGTGATTTGCATCCCAGTCGTCTTTTAGAGATTGAATCGCTTGTGAATACAACAAAGGATTATTCAAATCTTTTTGTATCAATTTGAAGCCAGCAGTCTTGCTTGGAGATGGCTCTCCACCGGGTTGTACTAATAAAATTTCTTCGCCACAACTGATATTTTCATTTTCATCAGCAAATTTGCAAATTGGTAGAGACATTGCGGTCCAGAATCTTTCTTGTACACTTGGAATAGCAGCACAAATCAAGATAGCAGTTGCGGATACAGCCGCAATTATAAAATATTTTACTTTTCTAGATTTCAACAAAAAAAATGATGGTTTAAGTTTTGGTAAAATAGGTATTTCCTCAGATTGATCATCGGCAGTTAGAGTCAATTTTGGATTAAGATACAGCGGTGGTTGTTCCGGATTTTGAAATAGTACTGGTAAAAGTTCACCGTGAGGAAGTCCTTTCAATAAGTGTAAATTTGTTCTCGCTTTATTAACAGCAATATGAATTGGTATCTCTGGCCGAATTGCTTGTTCTAGAAAATTTCCAATAAATTCTTGTGCCACGCGATCATGAATTAATTCCTTCATGACAACTACGTAAGGAATTTTTTTCGACATTAGTGAAGATGCAATCCCTAAACCATCACAACTATTAAAGAATGCTAATATTAATCCTCGATCTCGCAACTTCGTCAGAATCTTTTGAAATTGAGTATCATCAATCGAAAGATATTCTTGTTCATTTAACTGCAACTGGTTATTAGAAGAAGAATGCCCACAGAAAAACAAGAGATGATGAGTGGATTGATCTAGCTTTATTAATAAATCATGCTTTGATTTTTTTTCCGGGTCAGATATCCAAATTTCTAATTCAATAATATTGCCAAGGTTTTTTCTTATCGCATCTAAATCTGGCTGTAAATCAATCTGATGATGAGACTTACGATAATCTCCACAAATAACTAAGGCTGACAACCGACTATTTTTCTGTTCGATAATTGTTGCAGTGTTTGTACTTAAAGCAACCTCATTTTCATAATTATTTTGAATAAATGTCCATTCATTCCAAGGCAGTTTCTGCAGATCTAAATTCAGTGCTGAGTCACTAGTTTTAATTTGAACAATTATCGATAGTAATTCCGGTGAATTTCTATAGTGAGATGAGAGTACATGAGGGAGTAGGTTTTGAGCAATTTTAGATAGTCCTAGAGATTTATCTATATCTAACCAATTATTGAATTCCATAATTAGTTTTTCTTTTAAACCACCACAATAATCAATACTAATATTAGTTTCGACCGGACTAATGGGAGTAGAAATTGTTCGAGGGTTATTTTGCCAATGTCGATGAGTTTCACACCAATTCAAGTATCCCTGTTTCCAATTTTCATAGGCAGCAAGTAACTGTTCAGGTAAGGGTGGTAGATCACCAAAAACTATATCAGTCACTAATGTATTATATTTCGTGAGTCTGATCTCCAGCCCCATAGATAATTTATCTAGAGACATTCCCGTAATGGTAATTATTACCTTTTTTGCGTCCACTTAAAAGATTCCTCTTCTTAACTTATGGTCGAATCAAGACAGTCAGACTACAAACTGTTCAGTGAATTGTTGCTCACCTAAGTTAACACACACATCAAATCGATCGCATTTATCTGCAACAAAATATAATTGAATATAATTATCCTGCGGTGCGGTTCTAGATATTGCTTCAAAAGGTTGACCAGCACCGAGCAAAATCTCATCACCATTGCCATCTAAAATCGACAACCTCACCCCACCCGGTAAATAGACCTTAGCACTAACTGGATAAACCCTCAGTAAAATAGCCCGCCGATCGCCATCTAGGAGCAACTGCGAAATCATCAAAGCGATCGATCCAGTCGCAAACTGAATTCCCAAATCGCGAATTCGTCTGACCGGTAACTTCGGATGATTAGGATCGATCGTCCACAGATATTCAATAGCCTTCCAGCGAATAGTCTCATCAGTAGACTTTTCCATCAACCTAACTAAATCTTCAACTCCAGTCACCGCATTGGGTTCAGTAATTTCTTTTTGGCTACGATATAGCCGAGTTGCAGCCTCTTTAATTTCGTCAGGAGTTCTCAGCGGAATTCCTCGATAACTTTTCTCTCTCAGTAATCGAGATACACTATTATCTGCACTACGAAAAGCCATTTTCGGCAAAGAAGGATTCATAAAATCCTCAACACTTTCCCATTGTTGATATAAACTATTCACTTCTTTTTTTAATAATTCATTCAACATCGTAACTATTTTTGTTATGCCCACTGGAACTGAAATAGGCGCTGTAGCAAGAACTTTTTGCGGATATTTACTTTTTAAGTATTGATTAAAATACTGAGGCGAATTTAATATTGCACCCCACTCGCTAAAAGACAAAGTTAGCCGAGGGAAGCTAGTAGATGAATTCGATAGCAATTTATCAATTAATTCTTGTACTTGAGTATTGCTTAATGCTGACAGAGTTGGAATATTTGTACTTCTAGGCATCGGTGCTAATTCACAACTAGTCCAGAGTAAGTCCATCTCAGCAGTCATTCGATCGATACCCACCTGATAGTATCGGAAAAGTGAATCCAGTCTGGCAGATTGCTTTAGTTCTTGATGAGTCACCACGCCCCAAAGATGCAAGTATTTAGCCTCTACATCCACTTGAACTGGCACATAGTAATCACCTATCCAGCTCGGCAGATCTACCCACTCTTGAGGAATTTCACAACTAGTAAAGTCTATATTTTGGCTAGGAATAAAAACAATCTTAGAACCATTCACTTTCAGGCAAAAGCCATTGAGCAATTCACTAACATGTTGATAGCCACTCGAATTACCCCGATAGGGAAAATCATATTCAATCGGCAAACCAATCGTCTTCTCAATCCACGCCTTAATTACCTGTAAGCACTGCAAATTCAGAGAAATCAAGTTAGTACTATCATCAATAGCAGGAGGATAATCTTCAAGATTGATCCAGTCATGTTCAGAATAAATTTGGCTTAGTTGATTTAGCATAGGTTGATTACTAGTGTTGGTTTTCATATAGACTAAATAATGTTGACAATTATTAATTGAGTTGAATGAATCTATTTATGCATTAGTTCCAGAGCCGATCTAGTATGGTTCGGATTTTCTCGACTATCGCTGGCTCCTGTTGCACTCGATAGGTTTGGATTATTTTCGCCAACTCTCTTTTATCGACAGGAGTAATATGGGCAAGGCTTAATTTATCAAAATTCTCCTGTAGCATTTTCGTAACTATCTTACAAATTTTGAGAGGAGAAGTATTACTTTCTGGATCAATTTTTTGGATTAGAACTTTTGCAATTCCTAGATTTATTTTCCTAAGTATTCTGGAAACAACTGTCTGGTCAATATTAACGATCGATCCAATCACATCTTGCTTCAGATGGAAATGATACCGCAGGTAAAGGATCTGTCGATCGCGCGGTTGAATATTAACTTTAAGCCAAGAATTGCAGATATCGATCCAGTCGATTCGGATTTCTTGCTCCTCGACATATTCACCTGGTTGAGGGTTGAGGGAGGCTATATTGTCCGCCATCGTCCAATCTTTATCCCCACTGGTACTGATGGGCATATCCAACGAGACTAATCGGGGAGATGTCGATCGACGAATAGCCTCACCAATTTCTTCCAGTCGGTCACGCACCGGCGGCGGCAAATCGCTAGTAATGACTTGATACAAATCACCAACCCGATCGAAGTCAGCGGGTTTCAGTTGATTGATTTTTTTACCATTCTGGCGCAGATATTCTCTAGCGCAGCGACAAAGAGCCATATCCTGGTCTTGCTGAGCTGGCTCTAGCCCACTTTTCAGTAAGGCATCAGAAACAACTACATCACTATATTGATTGAATAGACTCAGGTTGCTCCGCCCGATGTTCGGATCATTAAATTCCTTTCTAATTGATGGATAGGCGGAATATTTAATAGTTCGATAAGCGTAGGCTTGTAAACTGATCAGCAGATTATTTTTCGGAGAAGACTTGAGGTCAAAGCCCTTGAAAAAATGTTGAGGATTGCCGATCGATCCGATACAAATACTCTGAATGTCTTGCAAAAAGGTATTTTGACTAGGCTGCCCACAAATCATTTTAAATATTTCCTTCGATACCGCCAAGGCCAAATCACACAGAAAAGATAGCCAGTACGCCAACAGCAAATCACTTGGTTTGTCTTTCAACTCATCAAATAGATCTTGAACTAGGAGCTTAAAAATATCTTCATCCTCTCCCACAGCTGGGTTCACTTTTAAAATATCCTGCCAGCGAGACTCGATCGCTTTTTGTAATTTGGGAGATGGTTGGAGGGTAAGTTTGGCCTGATTTTGATAGGCAATAGTTTTAGTAAATACTTGGGTTGCAGGTGATGGGGACATGGGTCTGGTCTCTAGATAGCGCAGGCGTTGACTCCGACATCATTTAATTGGTCAGGTCAACTTAGTTTTATGCACGGCGAAGTTCAATTAGTTACAAAACTTAATACAGTGAGCTCTATCCCACCAATCAAGCAATCAATCACCAAAAAATAATTTCCATATCTTTGCATATTCTAGTGACCGCCATCCCAACTAGCGAGAGGAAGAACCATAAAACAGGTAATTGAACAATGGACAATCTCAAGTCTTACTTATACATGGGTGGTGGAGCATTTTTCCTGCTACTAGCTTTCATGCTGAGACCATTTACAGTAGTTAATGCTGGTGAACGGGGTGTAGTGATGCATTTTGGCCAAGTTCAAGAAAAAACCCTGGATGAAGGATTTCACTTTGTTTTGCCCATTTATACCCATGTCAAAAAAATGAGCGTCCGGGTCAAAAAAGTCGATGTCAAGACCAAAGTTGGTACCAAAGATTTGCAAACACTCGATGTTAAAACAGCAGTCAATTGGCATATTGTCGCTAATCGCGCCAACTGGGTTTATCAACAAATTGGTGACGATCGACAGGTGCAAGACACTATTATTATTCCGGCAATTTCCGAGGTTCTCAAATCGACTACTCCGCAAAGAACTGCCGAAGAAATACTGAAACAACGGGGATCTTTAAAAGAAGAAATTGAAAATGCGCTGAAGCCTAGACTAACAAAATATGGATTACAAGTTGATGATGTCTCGCTAGTTAATATTGGATTTTCGGATGGCTTTACCAAGTCGATCGAACAAAAACAAATCGCCGAACAGGATGCGAAAAAAGCCGAGTTTGAAGCCCTAAAGGCTTCCCGGCAAGCAGAAGCCGAAGTCAACCGGGCAAAGGGCACCGCCGAGGCTCAAAAATTGCTCCGACAAAGTTTGAATCGGGAGCTACTCGAAAAACAAGCGATCGAGAAGTGGGATGGAAAATTCCCGACGGTGATGGGTGGCAATGGAGCGGTGCCATTTATTAATATGCCTGCCCCTCAAAAGTAATTGAGGATCGCGATCACCAGCTCCCTCAAGGTCAGCCAGGAATTGCCCCCTAATCCCACCAATAGGCGATTTCTGGCAAATCTTCATCATAATCATGGTAGTCATCGACTAGGCCATCATAAATGGTGGAGTCCTTCGGATTAGCATTTTCTGATTCATCCGGTGCCAAAAAATGGGCTGGCAGTGGTCGCCTCCGAAACATGCGGGGTTGGGAGCTGCGGTAGGAACTACGGCTGCGCGAAAAATGCACTCTTTTACCATTCATAAAAATAATTGGGCAGTAATCAACCTAAAGATTATTGTAGCCGTCCTTTCACCAGCCGCACCATAAAGAAACCATCCAGCTGGTGCTCATGCAACCAAGTCTTAATCCAGCCCTCTGGACTGGCTAGGCTAGCCAGGAAGGCTGGTTGAGGTGGATCGATCGACCATTCCGGATGAGCTGCTAAAAAGGGCAGAATCACTTCCTCGTTTTCGGCTGGATGCACTGTGCAAGTAGCATAGACTAAGATGCCACCTGGTTTAACCCAACTAGCACAGCTGGCCAACAATTCTTTTTGGAGCTGACTTAATTCCAAGACATTCTCGGGGGTCTTGCGCCAGCGAGCATCCGCTCGCCGATGCAGTGTACCTAAGCCAGAGCAAGGAGCGTCTAGTAATACTCGATCGATCTTTCCGACCAAATCTGGTTGTGAGCGGCTGTCCCCTTCCCTGATTTGAACCGACTTCAAGCCCAATCTTTCACAATTCTGAGTAATTTTCTTCAGTCGCGAGGGAGTGGGATCGATCGACCAAATCACCCCGCGATCTGCCATCAATTCAGCAATATGCGTGGTTTTGCCCCCAGGAGCGGCACAGGCATCAGCAATCACTTCTCCCGGTTGCGGATCCAAAAGGGTCGTGACTAATTGGGCGCTACTTTCCTGCACCGTCCACCAGGCTTGGTCATAACCGGGCAGCGCCGGGATAGCACCTACTTTGCCGGTGAGTCGAATCCCCTGCGCCGAATAATCTAACGGAATAGCATCTACGCCAGCAACTCTCAGAGCATCCAGTACAGCATCTCTGTCGATTTGGAGCTGATTCACCCGCAGATCGATCGGCGGTGACTGATTAAAAACGCGGCAGAGGGCAATAGTACCTTCTTCACCCAATACTTCCAGCCAATGGGCAATCAACCAATCCGGGAAACTCTGCTCCACGGCGATTTGAGTAGCCAGCTGCTCAGAATCGTCCCAAGCACCTTGGAACTCGTCGGCCTGCCGAATATATTGACGCAGAATACCATTTACGACTGGAGCTAAACCTTTTAATCCATTTTGTTTGGCCAATTCCACTGTCGTATTCACAGCGGCGGATTCTGGGATACGATCCATGTAGCGCAGTTGGTACAAACCAATTTGTAGAATCAAACGCAGATCACTAGTTTCTTTTTCGGGCTTGCGAGTCAATCGATCGATCAACGCATTCAGCGTTCTTTGGCGGCGCACCGTGCCATAAAAAATTTCAGTGGCCAGCTGTCGATCGAGCGCTGACAGCTGCACCTTACGCAATTTTTTATCTAAAGCAGCATCCGCATAAGCATCACGAACCACATCTCGGAGAGCGGCTAAAGCTGTTTGACGTGGATTAGGGGCAAGAGGAGGTAAGATTGACAAGGAAAGAGCCAGCGATTGCTGGGAAAATTTGCTATATTAGTGAATTGTGGCTTTTCGCCCGAACTTGAATACTTCTAGAACTAACGTATTATGACACAGCGTACTCTGGGCGGAACTAACCGCAAACAAAAAAGAACATCTGGCTTTAGAGCGCGGATGCGCACTAGCAACGGCCAAAATGTCATTAGAGCGCGTCGCGCTAGAGGCCGTAAACGCTTAGCGGTTTAGGCTTTTTGTGTCCTTACCGCGCGCCTATCGGCTGCGCCATCGCCGCGATTTTCAGCGAGTATATCAACAAGGACGAAGACGGACAAGTACCAACATGTCGGTTCTAGTCTGTTTAAATTCTAGTAAATCTGAAATATTACCAACGACCCGCTTTGGCATTGTAATTGGTAAAAAAATCAGCAAAAAAGCAGTTATTCGCAACTTAGTGAAACGCCGTATCAAAGCAGCTCTACGCCAGTTGTCAGCCCAAATTTCGCCCGGTAAAATGGTAGTTATTGGCTGTCGATCGGGCATCACCCAGTGCAAATATCCTGAAATTTTGCAAGAATTAAAAAAAATATTGGTAGCACTTGAGGTAATCGATGGGAATTCGGGAAGAGACATTTTATGAAGGCGGCCCCCATATTGGGGATCTGTTGTTCAATATCTTTCTTGGTACATTCGTAGTTTTTATTCCCTTAACGGTAGGGGCGATTGTCCGCGCCATTTGGCTGAGATTTAAAATTACCGATCGGCGGGTGTCCGTAGTTGGTGGTTGGATGGGGCGCGAACGCACCGACATTATCTACGCAGATATTGTGGATGCCATCAAAATCCCGCGCGGCTTAGGTATGTGGGGCGATATGGTATTGGTAATGAAGGACGGTAGCCGCCTCGAATTGCGAGCCATACCCCAATATGTAGAAATCTTTAACTACATCAACGAAAAAGTTCAAGCCAAAAGTGGCGAACCTTTCAAATCTTTAGCAAAAGCTAGCTAAAAGCTGTGGCCACGACCAGCTCTTCCGTCGTGGTGTTCCCTCTTCCTCTTACAGCAGACTGAACTCATGGATTTTGGTATAGGGTTTATTTCGAACAACATCATGTTGCCGATCCTGGATTTCTTCTACGGGATTGTACCTAGCTACGGCCTAGCGATTGTCGCTCTGACCTTAGTAATTCGCTTTGCACTCTATCCGTTGAGTGCCGGTTCGATTCGCAGTATGCGGCGCACCAAGATTGCTCAACCATTAATGCAAAAGCGGGTCAAAGAAGTCCAAGAAAAGTACAAGAATGACCCGCCCAAGCAACAAGAAGAGATGAGCGCCATCTACAAAGAATTTGGCAATCCACTCGCTGGCTGCTTTCCATTAGTGTTTCAGATGCCTGTTTTGTTTGCGCTGTTCGCCACTTTACGTGGATCACCATTTTCCAATGTGGACTACACCGTTAACTTACAAGTTGTGCCGCCAGCAGCCACCGCCGAAGTACAAGCAGCAGTAGTACCTTTTGTCAGCGAGCCACACAATATTTACTTTAGTGACAATTACCATGCACCAGTAATTGCCGAATTGACCACTGGCAACACCTTAAGCGTTGGAAAAACTGCCAAGATTGACTTTAAAACAGCTGATGGAAAGCCCTTAGCTGATGTAGTTGCTCAGTATCCGGCTTCTAAAATCGTCTCTAACTGGACAATTACTAAAGGCGAAGAAAACGCCAAGATTGCTGCTGATGGTAGCATTCAAGCGATCGCTGCTGGCGATGTTACTCTTAAAGGCACCGTACCAGGAATTGCTGCTGACACCGGCTTCTTATTTATTGACGCACTGGGTCACGTTGGGGCGATGGATCCTGATGGGAAAATCCATTGGGATGTGTTAGGCATGATTATTTTCTTTGGAATCAGCTTGTATGTCAGTCAAAATCTGACCAATAGTCAGGGCAATACGAATAGTTCAGCTAACCCTGAAATGGCCGCTAGCCAGCAAGCTGCTACCAAATTCACCCCAATTATTTTCTCTGGGATGTTTCTGTTCTTTCCCTTGCCAGCTGGGGTGCTGATGTATATGGTAATTGCCAACATTTTCCAAACAGCCCAAACATATATCCTTTCCAGAGAACCATTGCCCGAAGATTTACAGAAAATCGTAGATGCTCAAGAAAAAGAGCAAAAAGCCAAGGAAGGTCGGGAAAGTCTGCCCTTCGAGAAAAATACCTCTAAGAAAAAATCTACGTCATGAGCCAACAAAGTCTCGTTCAGGGTCAACAGTGGCTAACAGAGCTATTACAGCTCTCTGGAGTCCATACCCCAGTTGACATTCAGCAGCCACCGACCGATCAGCATCATTTATGGTTGACGATCAATCACGATCCACTCACCTCCTTGCAAGTTGATAGCCTCATTGGAGCCGAAGGTGCGACAATCGATGCCATTCAATATTTAGTGAATGCAACTCTGTCTAGTGGCGAGGGTGCTGTTCCCTTTGTAGTGGAGTTGAATGAATATCGCCTCCGCCGCACTACTGAATTACGGGCAATCGCCGATCAAGCAGCTGCCCATGTCCGTCAGACTAGCGAAGAATATGTAATGCCTCCTTTATCTGGTGCGGAACGCCGCCAACTACATAGTTTCTTTGAGCTGGAATCTGATTACGCTGATCTTTCTACTTATAGTCGCGGTCTAGAAGCCGATCGAAGATTGGTGGTGAAGCTAGCGAACAGTCCGGAGAATTCGTAACCTAAAGTAGCTAATTCCATGGAAACAGTTTTCATTCCTCACTTGCTACGCTGTGAAGATCACACTCTCAAAATTCCGGTAGACCAATTTGTATTGGATTTAGTAACTCTAACTCCAGTACGTGGTGAGGTAGTAGTTAAACATCAAGGCACATTTCTAAATGTATCGGCAACGGCTGATGCCATCATCAACTTAACTTGCGATCGATGTTTAAACCAGTACAACCAACGTTTAAAACTCAACGCCAATGAAATCATCTGGCTAGATGCGGCAGCGGGTGAAGAGTATCAAGGTCCGATCGAATTACGGGTAGACTTTGACGAGTTGGTAGAGTCCCTAGCACCCAATGGGCATTTTTCGCCAGAAGAATGGCTATATGAACAGTTGTATCTGGCCTTTCCACATCGGCAACTATGCGATAAAAAATGCCCTGGTCTAGCGACCGGCGAGACAGCAGCAGCTAAAGAATCACTGCCTGTTTCACTGGATGGTCGCTGGGGTAGCTTGGCAGAGCTGAAAAATCAATTTCCAGAATAGATATCACCCCGGTAAGTTGGCCGAACACTTTCAAATCTCGCATAAAGAAGTAATGCACTACGAAGAATATAACGATCATACTTTTGGCGCAGGACGTCTATCTTGAGCAGTGAGTAAAATTGGAGCAGAATAGAGAAACAATCTTTTACAACAATTGCTGTTTGACATCACAGTGCGGCACCTCGATAACTGAATAGATATGATTAATAGTACAAGAAAAATGATTATCCCCGCACATTCAGGCACAAGGATAATCAAGATCAAGACAATTCAACACTCATATTCAAGGCTGAAAAAATCAGCTTACTAAGCAATATTTACTTCGTCAAAGCTACGAAATTCACTAAAAGACAAGTCAATAAATCCGTCGTTAGCGCCATTTACAGCCTTACTATAGTCTTTATCAATTCCCCAAGGATTGCGCACAACTACCCGCTCTTTGCCATTGCTATCAAGGTAAGCGTTGGTAACACTATAAGCATGGCCATCGATAAATTTAGAAGTATCTTGGGCATTACCAGCCATTATGGCCTGTCCTTTGGCTAAGGCATCTTTGATCAAGGTAAAGCTATAGTCGTTAGAATCATTTTTCCAATAGGATTGATTAGTCCGACCGGTAATGCGCTGCAAACCAACGCTGTAATAATCACCATTACCAATAATTTCCCAGCCAGTCTTGGTACTAGATCCTCTATTGAATTCAAACCATTGAGCGTAGGCTTTCTCAATGATGGGCACCCACAAACCACCGTTTTTACTTGCTCTAAACATGCCCGGAGCTTCTTTGGCTAATCGATTATCCACCGTTACCCATTCAGCTTTATTATTTTGGTTGAAGAAGCGAACAGAGTAAGTATTGTCCCCATTATCGATCAACATGTCATTAATGGTTTTGCTATTACTGTTACCAGCATCGTTCGATTGAGGGGCAAAGGTCGCGGCGAGTGAGGATAGTAATACGCAATCGCCCAGTTGCCCTTGATCGATATCGCCAATGCGGGCTTCATTACTCTTACCAAATAGGCTGCCGGTAATTCGATCATACTGGATAGTTGTCCCATTAAATTTAGCCGTGGGAGCGATCGTTCCTTTCAACCACTTGCCAATTGAATACTCAAATTGCTCAGTGGTAGAGTTAGAGACAGATTCGATCGCAATTTTGTCAGACAAATAGCGCACAGAGTCTGACATGGTGAAGAGAGCAGGATCGTTAGTAGCTATCAAACTTTTTAGATCAGACAATTCAGAACCATCAACTACACCACCATCCTCCATTCCCTTCAGAATGGCGAGTACTTCATTACGATCCAGTTTCCCATCTTTTGCTGAAGTCCGGACTAGATCAATAGTGTCTAAATCTTTCAAGTTTAAAGAAAACCAATCTTTCACTGGAGGTTCCGGTGAGACAGGTGGAGTGGCTGCTATCACCAAAGATTGATTGAATTGATTACTTATCGCTCCAGCTTTATCATAGGCAATAGCATTTATTTTATAGTTACCAGCAACGATGCCCTGGAGGCTGGTACTATATTCAAACTGAGCTACATTTTGACCATTAGTAGCAAAGCTTTTCACATCGTCTAACTCAACTCTTTTCCCTTTGACATCAGTCAACCAAAAGTCCACTTTACTCACGTCTTGCCAGCCATTGTTATCGGTCACCAAGCCACTATCGATCGACAAGCTCGAATTCAAAGCATAACTAGATTGCACACCGTTAATTACTAAGGTTTGGGGTGCATTGTTTACAACTTTAAAACCTTTGGAAAACTGCTTACTGGTTGCGCCAGCTTGATCATAAGCTACAGCATTTAGTTTGTAATCACCCCCAATAATTCCATTCAGAGCAGTACTATATTTAAAGCTGGCTGCATTTTGGCCATTAGTAGCAAAGCTTTTCACGTCATCCAACTCAATCCGTTTCCCCTTGGCATCAGTCAACCAAAAGTCCACTTTACTCACGTCTTGCCAGCCATTATTATCGGTTACCAAACCGCTATCGATCGACAAGGTCGAATTCAAGTCATAGCTAGATTGCACACCGTTAATTACTAAGGTTTGGGGTGCATTGTTTACAACTTTAA
>CAXTSX010000006.1:0-21892 GCA_964247085.1 uncultured bacterium | reverse complement strand
AGCTGGCTGCATTTTGGCCATTAGTAGCAAAGCTTTTCACGTCATCCAACTCAATGCGCTTTCCTTTGACATCAGTCAACCAAAAGTCCACCTTACTGACATCTTGCCAGCCATTATTATCAGTCACCAAACCGCTATCGATCGACAGAGTAGAGTTCAAGTCATAGCTGGACTTCACACCATTTAGAGTTAAATTCACTGGTGAATTATTTACAACTTTCAAGACCTTCGAGAACTGCTTACTAGTGGCTCCTAGTTGATCGTAAGCCATAGCATTAAAGTTATACTCTCCGACAGCAATCCCCTTCAAACTAGTGCTGTATTTGAATTTAGCAGAATTTTGGCCATTAGTACTAAAGTTATTAACATCATCCAACTCAATTCTTTTACCCTCAGCATCAGTTAACCAAAAATCTACTTTAGCAATATCTTTCCAGCCATTAGTATCAAAAACAGAGCTATCAGTCAAAGTAAGGGTAGAGTTAGCATCATAACTAGACTTCAAGCCATTGATGACCGGAGCTTGTGGAAAACTGTTCACGGCTACCATATTGCCATTTTTGTAATAGAGGTATTGAGTATCATCAACCCCATCTACTAAGCCACTAGCCGTCTCAATCAGCATGAGATCCTCGCCAGCCCCAGCAACAAAATCACCAGCCACTAGTACGGCGTTATTACCATTTAAGGCTTGAGTATTATTTAAAACAGTCTGGCGATCCCATCCCAAATCTCCATCAGAGATATATAGTTCAACATCCCGATTACCATCAACCCATTTACCTTTTTCTTGCCGAATTAAATCATCCAGACCATCACCATTAAAATCCCCTACGATCAGATTGGTGAAATCTCCCCGCATCGCTGTAGAATCCACCACGTTGCGGACTAGCTGAAAATTTCCATCTTGAAACGAAACAAACTGTGCACCATTCTGTCCAGACCAGCCACCGTATTGTTGACGGATCATGTCGGTCTTCCGATCGCCATCAAAATCTCCAAAAACTAAGCGGTTTTTGTTACCTTGAAATAGATCAGAATTAGCTACTTGGATTGGGGCATCAAATCCACCATTGGCATTGCCTAGTAAGAATTCAGCATCTTTATTACCATCGACTAAATTGCCGCGTTCTTGCCGAAAGACATCCTGAATACCATCACCGTTAAAATCCCCAGTGTAAAACTTCTGACCATTAGGATTTTTGTCATCAATATTGCTAAAGATTGGGTTGTTAGCGATCGCTAGCTGATAGGGCAGATTGGCGGTTTTTTTGGGATCTTGAGCAAAATCGACTTTAACAAAATAAGTCCCGGCATCCAGGGTGGTATTAATGGCCTCTGAGCGGCTACCCGTTAAAATTGATGAATTTATTGATTTACCAGCACCGTCTAGTAAATAGACATTGACATCTCCCTGCACTTCCGACAAGCTCAAATTAAAACTACTACGGCTATCTACCTGTAATTTGTAATAGTCTACGCCATCATAGTTAGAAACAGCTCCGGTAAAAAATTGAATGCCTGAACCGAGTAGAACGTTTTGGGCGCTATTTTGATTGTCAAACATATTTGAGATTGTCCTCGATGAAGACAGAAGGAAGAGGTTACATATGTATTCGCTGCCAACCATGGACATCAGGAAAAAATTCTAAAGTTCAGCAATTGAACTGATGTCACCAGCACTTCCTGGAGTACAAATTGGATCGAATTCTCAAAATCCGGTATCATACTAGGGTGTACCCGGCGGTCTTATTAAAACAGTTTTATTTAATTAAGGAATTACCAGCGTGCAGATTCATTCAACGTTGGCAACTGTTTCAAAGCCCACGGCCATTGCCCTTGGTAACTTTGATGGGGTGCATTGCGGTCATCAACAGGTCATTCGCTTGGTCTTGCAGGCAGCTGCCGGACTGAGTCCTACGATTGTTAGTTTTCATCCCCATCCTCAGGAATTTTTTTCGGGTCAGCCCCGCCAGTTTCTGACCACGGTGGCCGAGAAAGCGCAGGTCTTAGGAGAGCTAGGAATTGAACAGCTAGTGCTGCTGAACTTTAACCAAACATTAGCCAACTTGACTCCCCCAGAATTTGTCGAGAAAATCTTGCATCAACAGCTGGCCGCCCGCCACATTACGATCGGAGCGGACTTCCATTTTGGTTATCAACGCCAAGGAAATGCCCCTTTACTGAAAAGCCTGGCGGCTAACTACGGCATTGAAACAAATATTGTGGAACTCGCGATCGATCAGAATGCCCGGATTGGTAGCTCGCGGATTCGGTCAGCATTACTCAACAAAGACTTATCAGAAGCTAGTCGGCTGTTAGGCCGAAGTTATAGTTTATCTGGTCGAGTAGTAGCTGGTCAGCAATTAGGCCGCACCTTGGGTTTCCCCACTGCCAACATCGCATATCCCCCAGAGAAATTTCTACCGCACTTGGGCGTTTATTGTGTGCGCGTCGATACCGAGCAACACCAACAATTACCCGCTGTGATGAACATTGGCAAGCGTCCCACTGTCAACGGTCAAAGTGTTAGCGTCGAGGTGCATTTACTAAACTGGTCGGGGGATCTTTATGATCAGCAAATCACTATTCACTTAGATCGATTCCTGCGATCAGAGCAAAAGTTTGCCGGATTAAATGAGTTGACAGCGCAAATTCAGGCTGATTGCACAGCAGCCCACAGTTTTTACCAAGAAATGGGGAAAACTTAGGGATATTGTTCCCCCAGATCGTCATGCCCACTCCGTCTATCGCGCCGCCAGCCACCCCAACACCAGTCAAATTGATTCAACAGCTCCAAGCTCATTTGGGTCAAACGATTGTCGGCAAAGAAAAGCCGATCGAGCTATTATTAACAGCTTTTTTAGCCGGTGGTCATGTATTACTTGAAGACGTGCCCGGAGTAGGAAAAACCGTCTTGGCCAAGTCCTTAGCAAAGGCGATCGATGGTCGGTATCAGCGGATTCAATGCACCCCAGATTTGCTGCCCACCGATCTGACTGGCACTAATATCTGGAATCCCAGCAGCCGTGAATTTGAATTTTTGGCCGGTCCAATTTTCACTAATATTTTACTAGCCGACGAAATCAACCGCGCCACCCCCCGCACCCAGTCTGCATTGCTGGAAGTAATGGCCGAGCAACAGGTGACGATCGATGGCCAAACTAGACCAGTCGATCGACCATTTTTTGTAATCGCCACCCAGAATCCCGTGGAATACCAGGGCACCTTCCCACTCCCAGAAGCCCAAATGGACAGGTTTATGGTCTGTTTGAGTTTAGGCTATCCCACCGCCGATGAAGAATTGCGGATGCTGCAAGGAATTGCCACCCGAGAAGCTGGCCAACAATCCAACACTTGTCTAACGCTAGAGCAACTCACCGCACTAACTCAGCAATGTCGGGCGGTGTATATAGAATCTTCTGTCCAACAATACATGGTGAATTTGGTGCAAGCCACTCGTCAACATAGTGATGTTTCGTTAGGAGTAAGTCCGCGCGGTACGATCGCTCTTTACCAAGCCGCCCAAGCTCGCGCTTTAATTAAAGGTCGTGACTACACTATCCCTGATGATGTGAAATTCTTAGCTCCCTATGTACTCACCCATCGGATTGTGACCAGCGGCAGTACGCGCAGTAGCCAAATTGTTGATCGCCTATTGCAAGAGGTAGCGATTCCTTAGTATTTGCTGAAATCTGTTAGACTGACAGAGTTGCAAGCGCTGATTTTGATATGTCGATCGCCCCCTACAGCTGGTCTGAACTAGCCGCCCTCACTGATTTTTCCATGGATACCGTCAATGGTGTCACAAACTCCCAAGCCCGTCTGCGCTTATTTGGTGGCACTGAGGCAGATGTGCGAGTGACGCTCTATCGAGACAACCATGCTTGGTGCCCCTATTGCCAGAAAATTTGGCTGTGGTTGGAAGAAAAACAGATTCCCTACCGCATCGAAAAAGTAACGATGTTTTGTTATGGGGAAAAAGAGAGCTGGTATCAACAGAAAGTGCGATCGGGAATGCTCCCGGCAGTAGAGTTGGATGGCCGGATCATCACCGAAAGTGACGACATTTTAATTGCCCTCGAACAGGTCTTTGGAGTCTTAGAGCTGGGGATGTCTGATCCCACAGTCCTTACTCTCCGGCGATTGGAGAGACTATTATTCAGAGCTTGGTGTAATTGGCTATGTCGTCCGGCTAATTCAGCTAGCGAAGAACAACGCAATCGCCACCAATTCACCGACGTAGTGACAATGGTCGAAGAAGCCCTTAGCCTCACAGCTGGCTCTTATTTTTTGGATGAATTCAGTACTGCCGACGTGATTTTCACACCCTATGTGGAACGAATGAATGCTAGTCTTTATTACTACAAAGGCTACTCTTTGCGCGAGGAGAATCCATATCTGAAACAGTGGTTCGACGCCATGGAGAGCCGATCGACCTATCGTGGAACTCAGAGTGATTTTCATACCCATGTCCATGACTTACCGCCCCAGATGGGTGGTTGCTGGGAAAATGGCGAACCGCAGATGATCCAGAACAAGACCAAAGTGAATTATGGACCTTGGGATGGACTACCAGATGTCACTTATCCGGAACCGGCTCACTCTCAGGCTGAAGCGCTCCAACGAGTGATTAAGCATCGTGACAACATTATCAAGGTTAATCCGGCTGAAGATCAGTTGTTTGATGAGGCACTGCGTTGTGCTTTAACTAACATGATGACTGGTGAAATCTGTCCACCGCCGCCATCATCGGATCTAGCTTTACGTTATTTACGCGATCGCATCAGTGTGCCTCGTGATATGTCTATTTATGCGGCCAAAAGACTACGAACAGCCTTGGAAAAGACCGCAACATTGGCAGGCGATCGGCAGAGTCCACCACTACCAATCAAACATCGGCGAGATCAGGATCCGGCTAGCTTTGCGAGAAATGATAATCGATACTGAAATAGTTGAGAGATCTGGGCTGTCAGTGACAACTGGTTGGCTGTCTGTGAAGGAGCTTCAGCCAAATTGGGCTTTGCTGGGGCTAGATGGCGTTGAAATACTTCCAGGTGTTTAATGGAAATTACAGAATTTGGTACAAATGCCCAAAAAGAAGCACCAGTCAGCAACTAGAAAGTTAAGGCGGGTGCTAGGTATTGAGTGATTTTAGAGCAAATTTTCACTTGCTCCATTTTTTCTTGCACGATGAGTAAGTTCCGTACCTCAAGTAGCGCTGTGAAAAGAAATAGGTAACTACTATGCAGGCACGTTTCTAATAAGTCCGATCGAGATGATCGGTGAGACAATCCCTGCTTCCAATCTCCCAAACAAAACCCCCACGTTTCCAATAAGTCCGATCGAGATGATCGGTGAGACTCTAAGCTGGTTGCAGAGATGTACAGCCAAAGTGTTTCCAATAAGTCCGATCGAGATGATCGGTTAGACTGCTGCCGAAAGACCAGGCGCTGAGAGTTGCTGCAAGTTTCCAATAAGTCCGATCGAGATGATCGGTGAGACTGTATGTTCAACCGCCTTATATCGCCAACACCCAGATGTTTCCAATAAGTCCGATCGAGATGATCGGTGAGACTCCAACTAGCTAAAGACAATGTAACTTGGTTCTGGTTTTCCAATAAGTCCGATCGAGATGATCGGTGAGACTTTGGTCGCATCGGGCAACCTTACCAGCAGCGTTGTTTCCAATAAGTCCGATCGAGATGATCGGTAAGACAATTTCGGACGTGATCAAAACACATGAGAAAACTGGGTTTCCAATAAGTCCGATCGAGATGATCGGTAAGACACTATCCTCAAGCAATACTCTGTGTTTGCCGCTAGGTTTCCAATAAGTCCGATCGAGATGATCGGTAAGACAAATCATCGACAGGCTCACAAGCAACAGACTGCAAAGTTTCCAATAAGTCCGATCGAGATGATCGGTGAGACTAACCAAGCGGGGTGAGGGCAAGGTAATAGATTGTTTCCAATAAGTCCGATCGAGATGATCGGTGAGACATTGCCTGCGCTATCTTGCACCGTGTTACCTGTATTGTTTCCAATAAGTCCGATCGAGATGATCGGTGAGACGACCGCAGGAGATGCTGCTAGAGTGGATTGACAACGCCAGGTTTCCAATAAGTCCGATCGAGATGATCGGTGAGACACTGGTGGTTGCGCCAAAAAGATTGAAGCGCCCTTGTTTCCAATAAGTCCGATCGAGATGATCGGTGAGACTATTAGACCTTGAGGGAAAACAGTGCTGATTGGTTTCCAATAAGTCCGATCGAGATGATCGGTGAGACATAAATGATATCAATATTGGGGGTGGATTAGATGGGTTTCCAATAAGTCCGATCGAGATGATCGGTGAGACAAAATGTTTTCATCGATTGGAAAGACGTTAGAATGGTTTCCAATAAGTCCGATCGAGATGATCGGTGAGACCTGTCGGCCGCAGCCCCCCGGACGTAAGCCCGTATGGTTTCCAATAAGTCCGATCGAGATGATCGGTGAGACGTCCATCCCCCCAGCTGCGAGTCGAGTGTATATTGTTTCCAATAAGTCCGATCGAGATGATCGGTGAGACATTAAACGCAGTTAGAGCTGTGCCACTATTGCTGTTTCCAATAAGTCCGATCGAGATGATCGGTGAGACTTGATTGCATTGAGCACGAGCCGGAGCCAATTGCGTTTCCAATAAGTCCGATCGAGATGATCGGTGAGACGAAATATCACAGCGTTTCTGCAAGCTTTCGGTTAGGTTTCCAATAAGTCCGATCGAGATGATCGGTGAGACTCACCGCTCCGTTAACATTCAACTGAATCGGAACGGTTTCCAATAAGTCCGATCGAGATGATCGGTGAGACACCAACAACTCAATCATCAAGGGCTGATGTGTCGAACCGGTTTCCAATAAGTCCGATCGAGATGATCGGTGAGACCCTCGAGCGTGACGGACTTAGCTATGACGCGCTGGTTTCCAATAAGTCCGATCGAGATGATCGGTGAGACCGAATTCTCTACTCCTTTCAGCAGGGTACTTGCAAGGGTTTCCAATAAGTCCGATCGAGATGATCGGTGAGACCAGAAACGCTCGGCAGCACCAGTACTTTCGGAAGTTTCCCGTGCTATGTTTCCAATAAGTCCGATCGAGATGATCGGTGAGACCGTAGTATCGATCGCTAGCGGCGGCGAAAGTAAGCGTTTCCAATAAGTCCGATCGAGATGATCGGTGAGACGATATCCCCTACCTAGGTGCTTATCTGCCTAACGGGTTTCCAATAAGTCCGATCGAGATGATCGGTGAGACTGGGGAGCTAGGCTAGTTGACTTAATTAATCAGTTGTTTCCAATAAGTCCGATCGAGATGATCGGTGAGACAATTTTACCAATCCGGCGATCGGAAATTGCCTCAAGTTTCCAATAAGTCCGATCGAGATGATCGGTGAGACGGCGGGTATTTAGACCGACTTGTCAGTAAAGATCCTAGCACTAGATTGCGCGAACCATTTTTCCAATGTCAATAAGCAGCCAGTAATTATCAATAAGAAAACCTTGGAATCCATGAAACCCTTTCTCTGTATGGCAACGCGAATCTCAATGATAGAATACGGGTTGTAGCCGATCGCTGAGGTTCGCGCAATCAGCGAGGATTATCTTCAATTTCATGGTGCCCATAGCGGTATAGTACCAATTTTCCATTTTCAAGAAGGCAAGTTACTCGCATACTCAAATTGACCCGAAAATGATCGACTCCCTTACTGACCAGTGGAGAATACTGTAGACCACCGCCAATCAATGGCTGTGTACTATTTCCATGCGTGGTTAATAGATAAGAAACCTTAGCTAGGGTCTCTTGGAGAATCGTTCGATCGGCGGGGTTAAAATCTCGATGCTTGAAATCTTCTCGGAATCGATCGCAGTAAACCAATCCAGGAAAATCCAATAGTTTGTCGCCTAACAAATTCTCTTTTTCCCTTTGCCAGATCAAGTTTCCCCAATTCGACAAAATATAGCGGCCATCAATTTCTGCGATCAGCCCCTCGGACAAGCCCTCTACCGCCGTTGCTTCCAATCCATCACCTTTAGCTAGTAACGCTAGTGTAGTTGCATAAGGGATCAGCTGAGATCGATCGATCGTAATTGGTAGACGGGGAATAGTGATTAGTTCAGAATTAGCGCCATCAAAAATATAAACAATTTTATCGGCGTAGAACATACCCAGCGTATTCATATAGCCTTGAAGACTTTTGAAGCTGCCGGTCAAGTTGAAGATCACTTCATAGTTACTACGAAGTGGTTTCACCTCTTTTCCTAAGAATTCAATTACAGCATCAATTCCCCCAGAAAAATCTTGGGTAGTAGCTGTAGACAATCCAGGAGGAATGAAAGGAATGACACTGACAATTCCATTTTCTTGTAGATGCTTTTCGATAATATTGGCAGTGGCTTGGCCTTGGGCGGTATCCGTTGCGATGAGGTAATGAATATCGCTTTTACCTTGAATGAGGTCGTCTTGGTAAATACCATAAATGCCATTGAGTTCAGCACTCGCTTTACGAGCATCTGCTAGTTTTCCTACACTTAGTTTCTTTGTAGCTCGTTGTGAGAGTTCATCTAGCTGTGTTACTTCTTCTGCTGAGAGTTGCTCGGATTTTTTGTTGGCATATTTAGTGAGTTGAGGAAACCAATCGCTTTCATGCTGGCGATCGACCTGACTGGTTAAAAGGCTAGTACCTACGGTGGAGACAATTACTTTGGGACGATTTTTACTACTCATGGATTTAGGGAAGTTGAGGGAATTGGGGATTTTTATGGGTGACTGCGATCGGCTGAAGTGATTCCCCAGTTGGTTTACCATCGATCGTTTCAGCTGGGGTGTACTGTAGTTCGCTACCAATCGTCATACAGGCGATCGCCATGCCAATGCTGGCTTGAGAAGTCATGCCTGTAAAGTCACTAATTACATCATTGGCTACCCAGTTACGGGGTAGAGATACGTAAATGCTATGAACAGCTTGGTAGAACTCACGGGGATCGAACACATCTTCGGTATTTTTGATATCTACCAAAATCTTTTTGGTAGAAAAGTTTTCAATCCATTTCTCTAATTCTTTGGCTTTGTCTCGGGTTTGAGCAGAACAAATCAGCCAGCAGCGTTCCAAGGTATCACCATGGTATCGAATGGCTTCTTTACAAGACTCAGTATTACTTACCAACAAAATAAGGCCCCGCTTTTGGAGAGGTGGTGATTTGTCAAGCTTCAGAGCAATTTTTGGTCGGTTCAACAGGGTGGCGGTAAATATAATGATCAGGATGAAGATGATGATTATGCCGATCGAGATACCAAATACGGCCTGATTTGTTTGGCCAAAGGTATTGTTAAGTAGCTGAGTTGTGGAGTTACCGATAACGGATAGTACGATCGCTCCAATGAAGCTAGGAAGAAGGCTGTCAGAGGGAAAAAAACTTTTAGCAGCTTGTTGTAGATTTCTTTTGGTGGATCTTTTTTGCATGGTAACTGTGGGGATTATTAAGATGATCGATCGAGTAAAATGCTCCAAGATTAGTGCCAGTATCTGGGATGAAAGGAAATAAATTCACAAAAGGAATATTGATTGAGGCTTAATTACTGCCCCCCCATAAAAGCTGGAATGAATCCTGTTTTCGACTTTCTGTGCCTAGGAAATTTAAAAAATCTTTGGTTTTAGGACTATCATCAGGAAAAACAACTATGGTTTCTAGATATAGAGATGTCTTGCGAACCAGTGGTTCTGCTCTGTTTTCAGTATTTTGACCCAATCTTACTACTGGATACATGCGTTGCCATAATCGCCCGGCGTTCCCCATTTGACCGGTTAAAGTGGAGCGATAGATGCTGGAATCGTAAGCATAATTGCCATGAATCCATTCCATTGAGAGGCAATCATCCCGATTGGTAGCATCTCGCCCCCAGACCATCACGTTAGCAGGATGCCAAGATTCTCGCCATTTTGCAGCATTGTCTAGCCGGAAATTTCTTATTTCCAACCATTTTTTTGCTGCTTCTTGGAGTTTTTCGATGCGTTGAGCAACGTGCTCTAATTTGTAAACATGCCAAGATCGATCGCGTTGTAGAGTTGCTTCATCTGACCACTTCCAATGACAACCAATAAGGGGCTTATTGTTACTGTCATAGTAGTCACTATAAAATAAGCGATGATCAGCACGTCGCCAAGATTTGCCAAAACCACCAAGCATCATCGCAAAATGCGTCAGTCCTTTAACTAAATCTTGGAGTGCTTTTCGGGATTCTGGTGGTAGTTCTGACTGAAGATGCCAGCGGAGTTCTCCGGTGACATCATAGGTAGACTGTTCCCATCTGGTGCCGGGTGAAAATGTGTTTAAGGCTGAATTCATTTCTTGAAAATTCAGCCCGAGTAATCCCACATTGCCATGGTCTTGAATGGAGCCAAACAAGTCATTGACAGCTTGTTCAGCAGTGTTGGCATTGGTTAAACCACCAAAAATCCGCAAGGCGTGACCACGGAGGGCAGCCCGAAAAATGTTGGGGCGAAATTCACTGGCATCGTCGAGTAGTTTGGCGGCTTGACCTTGACCTTGTAATTGGGCACGGTATAAAACCTGTTGATGTTCAGCTTCAACCGAATAACCGTAGCCTGCACTGACTCGTGACCCCAGACCACCGGCAAGAGCTTTGTCCCAGATCTGCCAGATCTTCTGCCATTCTGCTGTGGACAGAGGCTCGTTGCTGGAGATGCCAAAGCGCAAAGTAGGTTGATAGAGAGAAATTTGGGCAAAGGCACTGGTCTGCCGATCGTCAGTGCCTACCTGTTTATTTTGCTGGGGGTGGGTGATATCGATGAGTCCATTTCGCCATTCTGTATTTGTGGGATAGGCTCCATGAAAGCGTAGAATGCCCGGAGACCAGTCACCTCTTTTGATTTCTTCGCCGCAGTAGCGATCAGCTTCTTCTTTGCTACAGGCACGGCGAAAGACTCCTTTCATGCTGCTACCGGGATAATGAGGCCATCCCCGAGCGCCAATTACTGGCCGGATTACGGCATCATCTACGCCGCTGTTTGGTAGCAGTCGCCAGTTGAAGGTATAAACTTTTTCCTGAACTTGTTCACCGGCTGGTGGCAGCTCGGGGTATATTTCCTGAGTCCATTCTTTTGTCCAGGGTGTAATGTCAGGCTCGCTCTCTCTGCGATCTGGAATTCTTTGAACCTGACAGCGCCCCGCAATCTGTGCCCGAAACATCATGGGAACTGAGTCATGAATGTTAGTTTTATTCATTATCTGAACCTCCTTTATGGCGCTGTGTCCACCAAACTAAGGCATCACAGAGTTGAGTTAGGACGGCTAAGGCGACCCGCTGAGTTTCGATATCTAGCAACCACAGCTTTTTAGACATGGCTTCGATCGAGTCAGTGTCGTCAACTTGATCATTCGGAATAGTTACTCCTGTTTGAGCCATGATTTTGGCAAAGGCTTGCCAAGTTTCTTCCCAAAATTGCGATTTATTCTTTTCCTTTTCTTTGAGCCGTAAATGCTCGCCCCAGAATCTTTCTAGTCCATAAGCTACGGCTAACCGCATCTTGTGTGCCTGATTTAGCGATTTATTCTTTTTGGAAGTTTTTTCGTCGCGTTTGCGGGCATCTAACACGAGTTTCTGAGCCACTCGATCGAGTTCGTATGATTTCCAAGCCATAACTAGATAACCTCTTGTAGAGTGACATTACAACGTCCAAAGCCGATCGATTCTAAACCACCAAAATATAGTTCGAGGTTTTTCTCAATTAATGGTGGCCACTGGTCATCGGTTGGTTTCATGGCTACGGGGAAGATCATGATGCAGCCTTCTGGGAGGGCTTCTACGCTAAAAAAAGCTCCGCCATCTACCTTCTTTTGGTTGGGGTTGTCTTCACTGCCTAGCTTGACCCGACTTTGGTGGTACAAAGCCATGTCGTGAATCATGCCAAGGTCGTTATCATCTACGACTACTAAGTTATCGGACTTAATCTTGACCCCTTCTGGTATCCATCCTGATAAATCTTCGTCATATTCGATTTCCATAAAGCCCAAGTTAAAAAACAGCACTTTGCGTTGACCGTCAATTTTTCGGGAAGATAGATTTTTAGACGCGGTGTAGGGTGCTGGAATTTCTTTGCCAGCATTTTTCTTGGCGATCATTTGGTAGCGCTTCAGGAGCATGGGCGAAGTCACCCAGACGATCGGTTGGCCGGGGCAAAATACTGGAAACCAGATCAGTGAGGCATATTCAAATTTCACGATCGCTTCGGTCGTACCGCCATCTTCTTGGCCTTTGACGGCTTCGTGGCCATACCAAAGACTCTGGGCAGTCTTATCGGCAAACATATCGGCGCGGAAGCGACCGCGTAGGGAGCTGCCAGGGATAATGCCAGTTTGAGTGAACTGGTCGCGGAAAATAAGATTGAGATTACCAGCTTCTTCCCCAGCGCTAGCCCCCACATGCAGAGGAGCCATCGTTTCGATAATTCCGTAGGCTTTTTGATACACAGCGAATATCTCCTAAATAATTGAATGATTATAGTGGTAGGGCAAAGCCACAGCCCCAATGTTTGTAAGAGTATCCCTCCCGTGGAAACCAATCCTTTTCCCACTCCTGCCAGGAACCTAGAGATTCGGCTAATTGATATACCGTACCGGCTGGTACTCCATAGCGGCCTCGTGAAAGACGCTTAGTTTTACCTTTTTCACCACCCATACGAAAGCGAAATGGTACCGGGCGATCGGTCATCAGTGCAGCGAGGTTCCAAAAAGAACAAACTGTTGTTTCTTGGGGAGATTGAATGTGAGCAGGAATAGGGTAAATATTTTCTTGTGGCTGTTGGCTTCTACTGCTTACTGGGAAACGATAGGAAAGTCTTTGGGTGCCCCAGACGGCGGGGGTGACTAGGCTAAAGCATTGGCCGACTGGTTTATCTAGCAGTTTTTGGAGGTTAGAGTCGTTAATGGGGTGGCATTCTACTTCTGCTAGGTGGCCTTCGCCACCGAAGCGATACCAGCCATCTTCTAATTCCCGACTGCTGAGGTAGATTAGGCAATAGTCAGGGTTGAGCTGTACGCCGTTTTCTAGGAATAGGCTGCCGGGTTGAGCTGGCATATCTGGTTCTGGTGTTTCTTTGGGGACGATCAAAACCCTACGCTGTTCTTCTTCTAGGCGGGGGTGTAGGTGGGGATGGTATTTCCAGATGTCTTTGGTGGTGGCGACGGGAATATTTAAAGTAGTGGTTGTTGAGGATGAGTTTTGGAGTTGTGACCAGTGTTCGATCGATACCCAAGTATTGCTGGCTGCTTTTTTTTCTTGAGTTGCTGATTTTGGAGATAGATGCCAGCCCTGATTTTCGTTCCATTGCCAGCGCTCTTCTATGTGATATTGATCGCTATCGGCATCATATTTTACTCGGAAGTTTAGGGGGGTGGGGACGTAGAATTTTTGCACAGCATCGCGTTTTGCCCAGAACGGTCCAACGATGTAGAGATCGTTGAGGCTATCAGTTCCTTGCCATTGGGTGGCTCCATAGAGACCGGCGACGGTGGTGGAGCTGGGGGGAAAGCGATCGCCCGATCGACCTACGAGGTTTTCGGGGCTGAGGAATGGTCCGGCGCTGCCGTAGAGCATTCCCAGAGGAGAAATGGTGAGAATGTACTTGAGCTGAACAGGCGGGTCTTTAGTATCTTGGGCAGATGGATCAATCATGGAGTTGTGAATTTAGTTGATATTTGGGAAAAGATGAAAGCCAACGTTAGCAAGGTTAATGACCCATTGATTGAATTGTTTGTTTTCGGCCTCTTGTTGGTTTTTTGATGATCGAGCTTGGAAACCAAGAAGACCACTATTTAGAATTTGATAAGGCTCATTCTCTGGGGGCCTTGGAGTCCAGAGCTGTTTATCTTGAAGCTTGAATTCTGGAAAGTAAATATCAAAAATGCCTTGGGCAACGCTGCGATCGCTATCGACAAAAGCATGACGTGCTTCGAGTACGGCAATATCGTTATAGAGATGAGTCCAGTTGTTGCCGCCACTGCGATCGCGGTAGCCTTCCAAAATTTCTTTCAGATATTTCCAAGGGCATTGCCAGTCTAAGTGGTTGCCGCTGTTGAAGAGGATACGAATAGCCAATCGATCGCGGCCTGCGTTTTTGGCAGCTTTTTCAGTTTGACGCAAGTGTTGTAGGAGGTCACGCTGCGGAATGTTAGGAGCAGCCCATACAAAGCCAGTGGAAACGGAAATATCACGGCCACATTGTTTCCAGAGGTCATCAAATCCATACCAAAATTGTTCAAGACAATTTTGTGGTGTGAGGGACTCATCTTCACGATATAGAACACCGAAGAAGTCATCTCCGCCAGCATAGACAATGCGACCCTGGAGTCCATTTATCAAAGTGTGGTCAACTCTGCCTTGCAAACCTTCGCCCCATCTCAGCATATCTCCGCTAAATGCTTGGAGTTCTTGGTTTTGCTCTGTGTTATTTACTGCTCCCTCAACCAGGCTTTCGATATAGGCTCCCATCCGATCGCCATCTCCTTGGAACCAACCTTTCCAATACTTGCTTTCTTTAAGCTGTAATCTGCTAAATATATGTGGATATTCGACTGTGGGTAATTCAGTATATTTGTCACGTAATCGATTAACTACTACCGGATACGTAATTAAGCGTTTGATTAGTTCGGGAATACTGAGTCTTTCGTTTGGTTCGATCGCACTTTCGGGTAGTTGTTCGCTAAGGGTAATGAAGAAATCTTTGATACGGAGATCGGCTTCTCCGATGCCATGTTCATAGCTCTGCTGAGGCTTGGGGTTAAAACTAGTCATAGTGGGGTAGGCGATCGCATCAGTACCAGAGATGGTGGAGCTTTCGCCACGCCAGTTGATGCCTATCCAATCGCGGGATTGTTTGCGATCGGCCATCTTTCCTCTAACTGCTTCTAGCGTCTCACCTTCCTCTCCACACACGATGAAAAGTTCCCAAGTGTGGTTAGCCCAGAGGTTCCACTCCCGATTCCAAGAAGATTCTGAATTTTGAGAGTCGGGGAATTCTGCGCTACAGCATTCTTCAATATATTCGCGGCAGTTATCGACAAGGGCTTTCCAGGCATGATTAAAAGCTTTTCTTACTTTTGCTTCAAAGGCTAGAGGGTCATCGATCGAGTGATAAAGATAAATGATGTTGGCAACACCTCTGGTAAATTCAGTCCTAGCCGGTACGATGACATCTTCTTCTCTGGTACATTCGCAGATGGCTTTAGCCAAAAAGGAAAGGATGAAGGAGCTGCCGTAGAGGTCGCGTAGTTTGCGTGATTTTTCGATAAAGCCCTGGACTGGAGCAAAAGTAATACAAGTGTAAGTTGTCATGTAGGTGTTGAAAAGACGGTAAACCGTGAAATTAGAATAGCTGATATGTTTAGATGACTAGAATTCTTTAATTAAAATTGATGATTTGTATTAATTCTTCAACTAAAGAAAATTCATTTATCTGGTCAATGGCAGGTGGCACTCCGACGTAGATGACCATTTCGATTAGTTCGCGTCCTTCTTGAGGGTTGGCGAGATAGTCGCGGAGGAGGTTCCATTGGAGTTTGCGGTTGAAGCTTTTGGCGGCGCATTGGGTGTTGTCCTAGTCGGCAAAAGCGAGAATTTTTTGAGTGCTTCGCATAGTTGTTTGGGCTTGTGTGTTTACATGTCCCATTAAAGCCTGTGACGTACTCCCACCGCCAACCGCTTAGGCGGTCTGGCGGGGGCTTCTCAAATTCACAAATGAGATTTCTTGCTTCACAAGCGGGGTATCCCCTAAGCCTCCACAAGCAGCAAACGACCATCCAGTCGTCCGTTTTAGCACATTAATACTCGCGTTGTAATCTCTATCTAAACTGATTCCACAATTCGGACAACTATGAACTCGTTCAGAAAGCGGCTTAACAACCCTTTCTTCGCAGTTAAAACATTCAATACTGGTTCCTCTAGCATCTACTTCCTGAGTATGCTTGCCGCATTTTACTGCCACTGCTTGCAATATGTTCAGGAATGTTCGCCAAGCAACATCTAGTATCGATTTAGCTAGTCTAGTTCTAGCCAGACCTTTGATATTTAGTTTCTCGAATCCAATCAGATCGTATTTTGTACATAACCAATGTGCTACAGAATAGTGAAAGTCTTTTCGCTGACGGGCAATGTGCAAGTGTAGTCTAGCTACTTTATTTGCTTGCTTGAAATAGTTATTAGATCCCTTGAGTTTCCTGGACAGCTTCCGTTGAAGACGGGCGAGTACCACTTGAGATTTACGATAAAACTATGGCACAGCAATAGCTTCAGCATCAGACGTGGTGAGAAACTTTTCCAGCCCCACGTCAATTCCACAAGCATTTTTTATCTCGCGGGTAGGCATAGCCGTGGGAACAGTGCCATCTTCAATTGCAAAACTGACATACCAGCCATCTGCAAGAGTTTGCATCTATTGTCAATCAATATAACAAGCCAGTATTTTGGACTGGGGCTTATTTTGTTGCTAGTTGTGGTGGTGTCACCATTGAACAAGTCAAGCGATATGTTGGAAATCAGACTGCGTTACCGGATTAATTGGCATTTCCTCGCCCA
The DNA here is from genome assembly GCA_964247085.1 of uncultured bacterium. Lineage (GTDB taxonomy): Bacteria > Cyanobacteriota > Cyanobacteriia > Cyanobacteriales > Chamaesiphonaceae > JAAFHZ01. Next base: position 5,258 of record CAXTSX010000006.1, on the reverse strand, counting down.
CCCCCTCACGACCAAGAACTTTGTTTGTCGGATTGGTCGGGGGTGGAACTCGTCACCGCCCTGCTATCCCCCATCACCGCCAAACGGAGTACCGTTCTGGCGGGAGTACCCCGCAGTTGAGATGGGTGCTGCTATTTTCGCTGAATTCTACGTTGGGGCTGGGGCGATCGAATCAGTGTGCCCCGCGATGTGTCTATTTATGCGGCCAAGAGACTAAGAACGGCTTTGGAAAACACGGCGGCATTGGCAGGCGATCGGCAGAGTCCACCACTACCGACTAAACATCGGCGGGCTCAAGATCCGGCTAACTTTGCGAGAAATTAAGACTATCAGTGACATAATCAAGCAATATCTAGTTTTCAATCAGATCCATTGTTACCTCAACAGACAGTAGAAGAGCTACTTAGCATCGCCCATGTTCAAGCCATCGCAGCCCCAGCTGGGGTTAGTATAGCTAATTTTGATAGGGATTTTGGCTTTGATGGTCATTTTCGACGGATTACGACTGTGGGGAAACGTAGATATACCTGTGGCGATGGTTTAGATTTTCAGCTCAAAGCCTCTATTAACTGTGAAATCGAGCAATCTCATATTCGGTATGATTTAGAGTCAAAAACTTACAATGACCTCATCAGACGCTATCAAAACCAGGAACCAATCCCCTGTGTTTTGCTGCTAAAAGTTTTGCCTACAGGTCAAGAGAACTGGCTAAATGCTGACGAGGATGGATTGTTTCTGGGCGGAGCTTGCTATTGGTCGCATCTGGAGGGAGATCTCAGCTCTAACAAAGAATCTGTTAGAATTCGGATACCCAGGACGCAGCAGTTTACACCTGATGCTCTATTGCGGTTATTAGATGCTACTCGCAATTATGCAACTAGCGGAGTGTGGACATGTTAACAATCAATACTAAGTTAGTCGAAGATGCTAAATTGTCAATCGATGATATGGCAAGATATCTTCGCACAAATGGTTGGCAAGAGTTACCAGGTAAAAACAAGCACGCAATGGTTTTCCAAGGAATCAATGATGATTTTGGCAATCCTCTGATGCTGATACTACCTCGCCAGAATGAATCCAATAATGCTTTACGTTACTTGGCACAAGCATTAGAAATGGTTGCATTTCTGGAAAATAAATCACTCGAAGAAGTCCTGGCGCAAATACACCAAACCAATCTAAAAAAGCCCCAAAAGTAAATCTTATACAAAAAGACTCCAGGAATAGTTACATCTTCCAAAATGTCCTCAGTCGTTTTGAGTGTAGGCGATAGCAAAATTTTGCAGACCGCAATTATCCGAGCAATCGGAGATTTATATAATGTGCAGCTGGCAAATAACATAAATGATGTTCTGGATATTTTGCTCCAAGAAAAAGTGGTCTTGCTTTTGTTGGATAATAAAATGCCCCATAGTCAAGCATTATGCAGAACAATTAGGAAGTTATCTCAAATCAAACAACTCCCAGAACTCCCAATTATTATGCTGACGGATAAAGACGGGTTTGTTGATAGGTAACAGTTCAAAGGAATTTATACCGATTCTACTGAATATCTCACTAAACCAGTTGATCGTGCAAAATTAATGCCAGTCTTAGAAAAATATATTCCTCAAGTTGTCACCAAAATAACTACGACCAGAGAATTTGACCTGATTGACTGACAAAAGTATTGAGCTAAATTATAGAATCCTTGCTCTAAGTGGATTTCAGGTTATGGATGCTCCATGAGAGTTGAAAAGACTGAAACATATATTGACAGGCAGCTTAATCGATTCAAAAAAAGATTTGTCAGTCAATCAAGAATTTGACATTTTATAAATCACCAGGGCAGCTTCTGACCATTCCAATTAAAAAACTCACCACTATCTTGAATTGATAAATTATCAATAACTCCTAGCAACTGATTAACCGTTCTTTCCACAGAAAACAACTTCTCTGGTGGAACATTCCGTTGAAAAGGCTGCGACAAATTCGTATCCGTAGTCCCCGGATGCAAAACTACAACAATTGTTTGGGGACAAGTACGGCGGTATTCGATCGATACATTTTTCATCAGCATATTCAAAGCCGCCTTAGATGCTCGATAACCATACCAGCCACCAAGTTGATTGTCCCCAATACTCCCAACCTTGGCCGAGATACTAGCAAATATTGATTGATCGGATTGTTTAAGCAAAGGCTGTAAATGCTTTGCCCACAACACCGCGCTCACGCTATTCACCTGAAAATAGCGCAACATTTGCTCAGAATCGATTTGGCGCAGACTTTTTTCCGGCTGCATCGCCCCATCATGCAATAAACCGACGCAGTTAATCATATACCGCAGATTAGTATCCTGAAGCACTTGCACCGCCTGAGCAATTTGCTCCTCGATCGTTACATCTACTGGCAAACAGCACAAACGAGCATCATCAATTTTTAGCAATTCGCAATCGGGGCGGCGGTAAGTGGCATAAACAAAATCGGTGCGGTTAGTAGCTAGAAACTGCCGCACAAACTCTAAGCCAATGCCCTGGCTAGCTCCAATAATCAGCGTCGCGGTGGAATTTGAATTCATCAATTCCTAACTTTTCACCGACGCATCCGCCGGATAGCAAACCTTGGTACCACCTAAACCACAGTAACCACCAGGATTCTTGGCTAAGTACTGTTGATGATAATCTTCCGCATAGTAAAAAATTGGCGCTGGCAAGACTTCGGTGGTGATAGAACCCAATCCGGCTACTGTTAGTTCTTGTTGGTAAATTTCTTTGCTTTTTTCAGCCGCTGCTAACTGACCATCGTAACAATAAATACCCGATCGATATTGGGTACCAGCATCATTACCTTGGCGCATTCCCTGAGTAGGATTATGGCTTTCCCAGAAAACTTGGAGGAGTTGCTGGTAGCTGATTTTTTGCGGGTCATAGACTACTAAAACAACTTCGTTGTGACCAGTCTGTCCGGAGCAAACTTCTTTGTAGTTAGGATTAGGGGTAGAACCAGCTGCATAGCCCACCGCTGTAATGTAAACACCATCTTGCTGCCAAAACTTACGCTCCACACCCCAAAAGCAGCCAGCCCCAAACATCGCTTGTTCCATCGTGGCGGGATAGGGAGGCGCTAGCGGATGGCCATTGACGTAATGTGTAGCCGGAATCGTCATGGATTGCTGCCGCCCCGGTAAGGAATCGTCAGCACTGGGTACCGTGAGTTTCTTGTTGCCGAAAAGTCCGAACATGATAGGTGTAAAGAAATGACTCCCATTATGATAACGCAGCAGCCAAAGGGAGGAGTACTGTGAATTTAGTACCAGGCATTGCGGCATTTTGATCGATCGGACTACTCACTTCGATCGTCCCGCCCATTTGCTCGACCAATTCTTTGGCGATCGATAGTCCCAAACCAGTCCCTGGAATCTGCCCCTGGGCTTGTGCCCCTCGATAACTACGTTGAAATAAATTCGGCAGATCCGCCGCCGCAATCCCTAAACCAGTATCACTAATGGCGATCGATAGCTGGTGAGGTAATGGCTGAACCTGCACCTCAATGCCACCACTAGGAGTGTATTTAAGAGCGTTATCAATCAAATTGCCCAGCACTTCCCGCAAGGCACCGCTGCTAGCCATCGCTAATGGTAATTGTGGCGGAATATAAGTTTGAAAAGATAGCTGCTTTTCCTGGGCAATTTCGGCGGCATTAGCCAAAATAGGTTCTAAAATCTCGGGCAGCGCACAAGGATGCAACTGAAGACTGGAGGATGGCAGCAAGGATAAAGGGGATGACTGTCCGGGTAATACCGGAGTTTCCGAGGGTTCCAGAGAAGAATCTAACTGTTGGAGCAATTCTTTCAGATGCTCACTCTCGCGCAAAATATTACTAGCCACTTGACGATTAGCATCTTCAGCGGGCAATCTTTTGAGCAGCAGCTTCCCAAAGGTATAAATAGCCGTCAGCGGGTTCCGCAGCTGATGCAACAAATTATGCAACAGCTCCTGTTGGCGACCACGCCATTGCTGCTGTTCTTGCAAGGCTTGTTCTGCCCACTGCCGCTCTCGATCGATCACTAAAGCCAAAGTAATGGTTTGGCCGACCTGCTCAATCTGGCTCCGCTCCCGCTTGTTCCAAGGTCGGTTCAAACGCATCGTCATTAGCAATCCCAAAATGGCACCTTCCGAAGTCAGAGGTTGAAAAAATTTCTGGGTGGACTGCCGACGGGGAATAGCATTGCGATCTTGACCGATCGACTCTGCCTGACCAAGACGCAAGTAATTATCTGCTGGTAAAGACTTACTAGTAAGTGGCTCTAGCCAGGGTTGACTATTAACCAATAATTTATTGGCGGGGGTTTCTGGATAAAACACCAGCGGCTCCAAATGCGGTTCTTGGCCGACAGGTACTTCTTGAGTCAGATAAATTACACCTAAATCGGCGCTAAAGCTATTCGCAACAAGAATCAGCTGAGAACGACAAAGAGTGATGAATTCAGAACTATAAGAAGCAGACATAATTACATGGAGTCGGAGAAAATCAGCAGGACAGCATTCTACAGAAGTAGCACTTAAACAAATGTTAAGTTTTTATAAAGTTTTGTATGTACTTTAGCCTAAAATCTTAGGTTTTTCTTTAGGCCAAAGCATTTTCAAGCGATTTTGTTACCAATTTAACAGCTCTTGAATTTTTGAGGCAAAGCGGATATGATATCGACGGCTTTCAGAGCAATCATTACAACTGGGCGAGCACAAACTGGCACAGAGAAAAGGAGGTAATTAGGTTGGCTAGAAGACGTAAACGCAAGAGCAGACGGCGGCAAGAGGGTCGAAGAATCCTGGAGCAAGTACCTCAGTATAGTATCGAAAGCGGCGAAGACAAACCTGTCACTGCGGCTAGACGATATATTCATACCGAAGGTATCGCCCCCCCAGCACTTCTATTAGTGAAGCGCAACGAACACACCACCGATAGATATTTCTGGGCAGAGAAGGGTCTCTTTGGTGCCCAGTATGTTGAAGAGAATCATTTTCTTTTCCCTAGTCTCAGAATATTGGAAAATCCTGAGCCAGCTTTGATCGGCACCAAGTAATTTCCCTCATCGCTCGTGGCTAGTTAGCAATAGCCTCAATCGTATTTGATTAGACCTATATTTAACTAGACTGAATTTTGTTGTAGCTTACAAAATTCAGTCTATTTTCATGGGGATCATCCAGGAATTTCTAGGGGTTCGATCGACCTGACTTTTCCCGCTAAGTTTGGGTAGCCAGCTGCCAGCCTTCAACCAA
>CAXTSX010000005.1:0-121944 GCA_964247085.1 uncultured bacterium | reverse complement strand
TTTCCCGAAAGATTTATCAGCATTGATTCAAACTGGTGCGGACTATGGTTATGATGCTCAACTATTGAAGGCGACTGTGAGTGTAAATCAACAGCAACGAGCTTTGGTTATTGAAAAGCTGCAAAAATCTTTGAAAATCCTCAAGGGTAAAACAATTGGCTTGTTGGGCTTAACTTTTAAGCCAGATACCAACGATCTGCGTGATGCTGCTTCGCTAGATATCATTCGCACCCTGATTAAACTAGGTGCTAAAGTACGGGCTTACGATCCGATCGAAGTAGAAGCACATCCTGGTTTGCAAGGTGTGGAGCTGGTGGAGAATCCAGAGTTGTTGGCGACAGGTAGTGATGCGTTAGTATTAATGACTGAGTGGCTAGAGTTCCAACAGATTGACTATGCTCAACTAGTTAAAACCATGCGATCGCCTGTCATGATCGATTGTCGTAACTTTTTGTCGTCGGCCGAACTCACCAAAGCTGGTTTCGAGTATGTTGGAATCGGTGTCCGCAATTCCAAAATTTGATCTGTGAGAACAAAAAAACAGTTTGGTCAACATTGGCTGCGTAATGACCGGATTTTAGATCGGATTATGACGGCAGCTGCTGTGAGTGATCAGGAAAGAGTGCTAGAAATTGGCCCAGGGATGGGCGTGCTGACCACTAGATTAATTAAAGTGGCTCAGTCAGTGGTGGCAGTAGAGATCGATCAAGATCTCTGTGCCCATCTGGTTAAAAAAATGGGCAAGCATGAGAACTTTTTACTGCTCCAAAATGATTTTCTCTCTACTGACCTGGACCAACAGTTAGCTATCTGGACTGAGTTCCAGCATCCGACCAAAGTAGTTGCTAATATTCCCTACAACATTACTGGTCCGATTCTAGAAAAGCTCCTGGGTAATATTGCCCAGCCCGCCGCCCGCCCATTTACTAGCATCACGCTTTTGGTACAAAAAGAAGTGGCGCAGCGGCTGACAGCTAAGCCGGGTAATAAATCTTTTGGCGCTTTGACGATCCGGGTGCAATATTTGGCCGACTGTACGCTAGTCTGTCCGGTGTTAGCCCGAGACTTTTCTCCGCCACCCAAAGTGGATTCAGCGGTAATTCAACTGATTCCTCGCCCCTGCCCAATTACTGCGCGGGAGCCAGCTTGGCTAGATACTTTAGTGCGGCTGGGATTTAGTAGTAAGCGCAAAATGCTCCGTAATAATTTGCAATCGGTGATCGATCGAGAGCAACTCGGCGCAATTCTGGTGGGTTTAGGTGCCGATCCATCCGATCGAGCGGAGGACTTGAGTGTCAATCAGTGGGTAGAATTAAGTAATTTGCTCCCCCAAATTGCATGACTGTTTATAAGCTCCTGGCACCAGCCAAAATCAACCTGCACCTAGAAATTATTGGCCTGTGCTCTGACCAGTTCCACGAGCTAGCCATGATTATGCAAAGTGTGGAATTAGCCGATCTGGTGGAAGTTCGATCGCTGTCCAGTGACCAAATTGTGTTGCATTGTAGTCAGCCCGATGTGCCCCAAGACCATACCAACTTGGCCTATCGGGCCGCCGACCTATTGCGCCAGCGGTTTCCCCAAGCTTGGCAACAGTACGGCGGAGTCGATATTACGTTGCACAAACGTATTCCGATGGCGGCTGGTCTGGCTGGTGGTTCCGGGAATGCGGCGGCGGTGTTGGTAGGGGTAAATTTTTTGTGGAACCTCGGCTTAACCCAGACGGAACTGCAAACATTGGGTGCCGAACTCGGTTCTGATATTCCTTTTTGTATTAGTGGGGGCACAGCGATCGCCACTGGTCGGGGGGAAAAAATCGATTCTTTGCCCGCCATCCGCCAGGGAGCCGTGGTATTAGGTAAATATCGCAACATCAGTGTCTCGACTCCTTGGGCCTATCAGACCTATCGGCAACAGTTTGCAGCGACTTACACCCAAGGCGATGATTTACGCAGTCGCTCACAGCGGGTTCATGCTGGTTCTATGGTGCAAGCCATTATGCAGCAAGACTTAGCCCAAATCGGTCAACTGCTCCATAATGACCTAGAAAAAGTGGTGTTGCCAGAATATTCGGTAGTGGCTGATTTACGGGCTGCTTTTGGGCAAACTGATCATTTAGGAGTGTTAATGTCTGGTTCAGGCCCAACTGTTTTCGCACTAGCTGCGGATTTAGAACAGGCGCAATCGATCGCGAGCCAAGTTCGGACTGCCATACCCGATCCGGAACTAGAGTTGTTTGTCACTCGTTTTTCGGCGCAGGGGGTGCATTTGGAACCAGCAAGCTAAAATGGTGAAAACAACCAGCACATACTGATGAAAGATCAACCGAATACTCCCACCTTGCCCAGTCCGGTCAACTCTTTGATTGGGGCGGTTTTGGCGGCGATCATGACCGTGATGATGTATTTAATGACTAGTCGAATTGCCATCACTTTTGCTACGAAGCCCATGCGTGGCAATACTACAATGGCTATGAATATTGGGACAGCAGTCCGGACTCTAGTAACTGGAATCACCGCTTTGAGTACTGGGGTGTTTGCAATTATTAGTCTGGGTTTAGTAGCGTTAGCGATTAAAGTTGCCTTCGATAAAACTCCTTCCAATACCTAATATTGGTTTAATCATGGTGGATTCGCCCGCAATTATTGAACAATTACTCGCGATCGGTTGCGCGCTGTCTGGTAGCCATAGTCTGGAAGATTTACTCCATCTAATTTTGACCAGTAGCCGAGATATTACCTGTAGTGATGCGGGCAGTGTCTATTTGGTTGATCGCACCACACACCCAGCGGAATTGATTTTCAAAGCGGCACAAACATCTTCTTTGCCTGATGTTTCTTTTCAAGAAGCGCGAATGCCACTCACCCTCGCTAGCTTAGCTGGCTACGTGGCTAGCACTGGTCAGAGCCTAAATATTCCAGATGCTTATGGTCTGAGTACTGATACTGCCTATCAGCTCGATCAGCATTTCGATCAAAATTTTAATTATCGGACTGTTTCGGTGTTAGTATTGCCCATGCAGAACCAAGCCGGTGAGACGATCGGCGTTTTGCAGTTGATCAATCGTAAACAACAATCTGACCAAATAATTACGCCTGCCAATGCTTTGACAATTACACAAACTTATTCGGTAGGGGAGCAACAAATAATTGCAGCTTTGGCTTCACAGGCGGCGATTTTGATCGATCGTTATCAGCTGCAAGAAAGCATTGAAGATCTATTCGCTGGTTTTGTCCGGGCTGCTGTGCAGGTCATTGAAGCTCGCGATCCGGCAACTGCCGGACATTCCGAGCGAGTGGCAAATTTAACAGTACGGCTGGCGGAGGAGGCTCATACTGTGAGTCAGGGTTCCTTGCGACAGGTCTTATTTAATGACCAACAGCTCAAAGAAATTCGCTACGCGGCACTGTTACATGATTTTGGCAAAGTAGGAGTGGCGGAGTCGGTTCTGCACAAAGAAAAAAAACTATATCCTGAACAACTACAGTCTATTCGCGATCGGATGTTATTGATGCAACAACAATGGCAACTAGATTGTGCTCACCAGAAATATCAACAGCTTTTAGCTGGTAATTTAATTCATCAATTACAGCCTGACTGCCCCCATTGTCAACAGGTGCAGCTGCTAGAGCAGTCTCTCCAAATAAAGCTTGACAGATTAGCACAGCATTGGGATTTAATCAATCAATTGAATGAGCCACAGATTCTGCATCGTCGTGACTTCATGGAAAGTATCGAAGATGTTGCGCGAGACTTGCAAGAATTGGCGACCTGTAGTTATCAAGATTCAGCTGGCCACTGGCAACCGGTGATTACTCACACAGAGATTGAACAGTTGCTGATACCCAGAGGCAGTTTAACTATTTCTGAACGCGATCAAGTTCAAGCTCATGTGATCCATACCTATGATTTCTTGAAGCAGATTCCTTGGACCAAGCAATTACAAAATGTGCCCAAGATTGCTCGTTCTCATCATGAAAAGTTAGATGGTACTGGTTATCCCCAGGGATTAACAGCGGCAGAGATTCCGATTCAGTCCCAGATGATGGCGATCGCCGATATTTATGATGCCCTAACGGCTAGCGATCGACCTTATAAAACTAGATTGTCGATCGAACAAAGTTTAGCTATTCTCCAGCAGGAAGCGGCCCAGCAGAAAATCAATGCCGATTTGTTAGCACTGTTTCAACAGCGCCAAGTGTATCAAGTTGTTGGTCATCGGAAGAACATTTAGGAACCGTAGTGATGGCTATTATTAATCTATTTTGATTCAAAAAATCATAGTCAATCTAGTGGTGATTTCACTTACTATCGCTACTGCTACCTCCGATAAGATTTTTCCGGTGTCTGGCATTAAAAATAAAATCGTAATTCCAAAGAAGGCGATCGGATCACTTTCCCATTTTTTCAAGGCTGGAAATATTTCACTACAAATATGAAATCCATCTAACGGGGGAAAAGGTAAAAGGTTAAAAATGAAAAGCATTATATTAGTGCAAGCAGCCAGCCATAAAAAGTTCCCGATGGAGCTTTCCTGACCAATAATTACTTGACCACCAGTACACAGTATTGCCAACAATAAATTAGAACAGGGGCCAGCAGCTGACACCAAAACATCGCTCCAGCGGGAATGACGAAACTGAGCAGGGTCAATTGGCATTGCCCCCCAAGCAATCCCCGCTAAACACAAAAATATTAATGACTCTATACCCATATGCACCACTGGATTGAGGGTCATATGACCAGCAGTACGCGGAGTATTATCCCCTTGAGAAAGTGCTGCTAAGCCATGGACCAGCTCATGAATTACGATCGAGGTGATAATAATGACAACAACTTGAACAAAGTAAATTGGATCTTGCAGTAAATACTTGAAAAACATATATTCTCCTGATTGTTATACTTCTTCTGTTGGGCGAACTTGGAAAAAATATGCATGATCTTTGAGACAACATATAAAAGTCTACTCGGTCAGTATTTCGTAGCTAAAGTTCAGGAAAGCTATTGTACTGTTGATAACACTGCTGTTTATTCGCACTGCCTGTGTCTGATAAATTTTATAAGTTGGGTACTTTTTTTAAGACTGTACTAATCATTTTTGGTAATTTATCTACACTACATGTGGCTTGATTCTTTTGTACCATATAACCGGCGACTCCCACCAATACAGCGGCGGCTCTTTGTCGAGGAGTACCATGATGTTGATTTGATTCAAAATCATAGTCTCCCATAAACTTAGCAACATTATAAATTTTCAAAATGTCTTTTTCGTTAAAATTAATGTTGCGGACAGAACCGATATAATAACCGGCTAAGCAATCGGCTTGTAGTTCAGCCATCATGGGCTTTTCCGGGGTGAAACCATGATGTTTTTGCATCGAGTGACCATATTCATGACCAATTACAAATGCTAAAGCAGCATCACCATATTTATAATATGTTTTTACATCTTGTTTGGTGAGGTAAATAGTATGATTAAGAGGGCAGTAAGAACTGCCCAGTATATTACCGCAAACCGAAGAAACGCCGCTATTCGTCATTTTTAATGTGGGTGTTCCTTGATTACCTTCTACCTGCTGCATTCCTTCATACATTGCTCTGATTATTTCTGTTGCGGGTAAGTTTTGAGCTAAAGCCGTCTTTCTAACTGAAGGTTGAATTGTTGATATGGTTGCTGTCGATAAATTAGTAAGTTGAAAAAAAGTGATAGTGGTAGCGATCGTTAGTTGAGAGATTTTACCTAGAAGTTTGAGCATGAGGTTTTCCTGGAAAGTTGTTAGGTGACTATTGCAAACTGAACCAATGAAGGGCTGTGGGCTAAAGAATTAACCATGACTTCTGCTATTTAGCAGCTTCATTCAGCCAGTTCATCGCTACTTCGTAGCCTTCTGGATTGTCTTGTTCTTGAAATAGGGTCGCGGCGGCTTTCATGCAAGTAATTCCTTCATCAGTCGCACCCAGTAAAGTAGCTGCACCCATGAAAGCATAGGCGTTAGTTTCATCAATTTTGAGTGCTTGATGATAGTAGAGTAAAGCCTGTCTATCCTGGCCACGCTTTTGGGCAGCGATGCCTAGATCTACGTATTTCATCGATCGATCAGCTGTTGTGGGATTTTTGCTTTCTTTAGTTCCGGCTTGCACAATGCTGATGGTATCAGAACTGAAGGTGAGAGCGGCGTGAGCATGATTGATCGCACCTAATAAAACTGAGATAAAAGTTAAACCAGAAATGAAAATGTTTTTGGACATGACCGTGATGCTGTGGTGAGTAACGATTAATATCATTAAACACTGGCGGTTACTGCCTTCGGCACCGAGATATTTTTGCTGTTATTTATTTATGATTGAGTTGGCATTGAGCCTAATTTAGCAAAATATTGTTGATATAACTGGCATCTAGGCACGACTAACTCTCCCTGAAACTTAACCAAACCCAAGCCTTCTAGTTTTCCTTTTAAACTGGGAGATAACATCGGATCCTTTTCCGATCGGATCACATTCGCCATCGCCATGAGTAAATCTGGCTGGTTACGCAGAGTAGTTTCTATTCTGGCTAGATGCCGCTGATAAAAAACACTGTTGTTGCTAACTGCATTGCTAATCAAACTCGACAAATCAGTTTTTTGGCTAGCCACCTCAAACATAGCAATTCTGACCAGAAATGGGTGTCCGCCAATGATGTTCATCAGACCATCGATCTCTGTTGATGTCCAGTTCAATTGATGTTTGGCGGCAAGGATCTCTACTCGATCGCGAGCAAATTCATTTACTTCGACACTCACTCCTACGTTAAAAGGAGATTGATTAATGTCTAGGGGGATATAGACTTCGGCCGCATGGGAGATCACCAAGCGCAGTCTACTGAGGATCTCGGTGTGTTTACCGGCTTCGTGCAGACTGCGCAGCAAACTAAAAAAATTATTATAGAGATGTGGCGCATCGAAAAGGCGATCGACTGCATCCAAGCCAATAGTCAGTGGTACTCCCAGATCAGGTAATAAATAGCTCTCAAAATATTCCTGAGTACCCAACGTACTACCCACCATCGAGGTCAAGCTGGTATAGTCCTCATGCTGAAATTTATGTTGAGTTTTCATCGCCACACTGGCACAAAACCAGTGCAGAAAGCGATCGGCATTGTGCCAAGCCTCATCCATCACCTGTTCGAGACTGAGATAGACCACCCGATCGCCTTGCTGCTCAGCTTGATGCAAGAGGCGCATCATCATGGAAGTTTTTCCCATCTGCCGAGGGGCTTTTAGTCTAATCAGCGCATGGGGTTTAGCTATTTCGGCTTTGCAGTAAGTTTCTTGAGGAATTCTTTCGATATAAAATGTCGAGTTGAGAGGCACCGATCCCTCGGGAGCTTCTAATGGCAATAAAGGTAAGCGATCAATCCCAACTGTGGGAATGGGAAATTTCTCAATCACAGATCCAGATATCGGTGGAGATACCGTCTCCAAAGGTTTTTCTACCAGAAATTTTTCGGATGTGGTGTTATCGACAGACTGATTGGGGCTGGGAACTTCGGCGAAAGCCCGCCAATCTTCCAATCCCAGTTTCTCGCAAATTTCTTGAAATTTACGTCGATCGACTGGTTTGCCATTTACAAAGTTACTAATAGTAGACTGCGCAAATCCGAGTTCGTCAGCTAGGTCGTTTTGACAATAAAAGTTATGGTGGATGGTCGTTTGTACTTTACCAATAACATCTGCCCGAAGTCTGACTGAGCGCGGCATTACCTTCTCCTAAGTAATATTTAGATTGAATGCTAGTTTGGTATGAAATGATTCTAAAGATTTCTCAATAATAAGTCAATCACAACTCAATAATAAATCGATATTTAAAGGGCGTTTTTCAATTTTTGTGTGTTTTGATAAAGCTAGGTATCTGTAAAATTTATATTTATTCCCACTGATGATGATGGTAGAGAAAGAACCCTATGAATATAGAGTTGGGGGGAGCCTGCCGGAACATGCACCCAGTTATGTGGTTAGGCAAGCCGATCGCGACTTTTACAATGGCTTGAAAGCCGGTGATTTCTGCTATGTCTTCAATTCCCGTCAAATGGGCAAAACTAGTTTGTTAGTGCGTACCATTCACCGTTTGCGTAATGAGGGTGTTGCTTGTACAACGATCGATGTCTCTGGCAGAGGAAGTGGTGATATTAAATTAGAGCAGTGGTATGCAGGTATTGTATACACCTTAGTTAAAGACTTTAATTTAGCCAATCCGTTGCAATTCATGAAGAGTTGGTGGCAGGAAAGAGATTTTCTTGATCCAGCACAACGGTTAGCAGAATTTATTGAGACGATCCTACTACCTAATACCAGCACCCAGATTGCAATCTTTATTGATGAAATTGATAGTACTTTAAGCCTAAATTTTTCTACAGATGACTTTTTTGCTTTAATCAGAAGTTGCTATGACAAACGATCGACTAATGCTGATTACCAACGTCTAACGTTTGCCTTAATTGGGGTCGCCAGACCATCAGATTTAATTGCCGATAAGAGACGTACTCCCTTTAATATTGGTCGTGCTATTGAACTCACTGGCTTTACCTTAAACGAAGCTTTTCCTTTGGCTTTTGGTTTAAAAGGTCATGCCGATAATTCCCGCGCGACCCTCGCCCAAATTTTGGATTGGACTAAAGGACAACCTTTTCTGACTCAAAAAGTGTGTAATTTGTTAGTACAAAGCAATGTGTTGGTGCGTGCGCCGGAAGAGAAAGTTCTGATCGATCGATTAATCCAGACAGAGATTATTGATGACTGGGAAGCCCAGGATAATCCGCCACATTTTAAAACGATCTCTACTCGGTTGACAGCTAATGAAAAGCAATCGAGTGGTTTATTGGGTTTATATCAGCAAATATTAAATCATAGTGCTGTACCGATCGATGATCTTGCTGAAGAACGCGAATTGCAGTTATCGGGGATTGCTATAAAAGTTGGTGATGAGCTGAGAGTGGCTAATCCTATCTATGCCGAGATCTTCGATCGATCGTGGGTCGATAAACAATTAGATAATTTACGCCCCTATGAAGTTGCTGTTAAAGAATGGCTGGAATCAAACAAGAAAGACAAATCTCGATTACTGCGGGGTCAAGCATTAGAAGATGCTCTGAATTGGTCTAGAGGTAAGAGCTTAAGCGGTTTGGATAGTCAGTTTCTGGGGGCTTGTCGTGAGCAGCGCATTCATGAAGCTAATCAAGAGGTTCTCCAGCGCCGCATTAAACAACTATGGTTACTATCAGGACTTGCTATTTTGTTTGCTATTTGTACACTTTATTTGGGAATAGAGACCAGCAGAGAAAAAGAAAAGGCTCAAAAAGAAGAAGAAAAAGCTCAAGTAGCAACACTTACAGCTAAAAATGCTCTTAATCAGGCATTAATTAAATCAGACACCTCTAAAAATAGTCTTAAAACGCTGATGGGAACATTAGAAGCAACCAGGTTATTTCAAGAGCAAAAGCAATCCTTAAAGGCAGTCGATCGAGAAAAATTACAACAGGAAACTGAAATTAATCTTCAGTATGCCATTAATGGAACTCTAGAGCGAAACATCCTGAAACATGGCAGTACAGTTACTGGAGTGGAGTATAGTTCCAATGGTGAGTTTATTGCTTCAGTAAGCAATGATCGACTTCTAAGGATTTGGCAACCTAATGGTAAGCTCATTTTTGATAAAAAGCATTCTAAACCATTGCAGCATCTGGCTATTAGTAATGACAATCAAACAATAGCTGTGGTGGGAGAAGATTCGCAAGTACGGCTGTGGAATGTTCATACAAAACAGATATCTTCAAGTTTGCAGCGAAATAGTAGTGATAAATTTATTCGAGTGGCCATTACTCCCGACTCTCAATATGTTGCGGCAGCGACCAATAACAATGGCAAAGACGCTGAAGTAATTATTTGGGAAATCAAAAGTAGCAAAATAATTAAAATTTTGCCGTTTCCTCGGATTGCTTCTACACGGATCGATAGCAAGTATATTTTTAGAGATCTAAAATTCAGTGCGGATGGTAAATTTATTGCTGCTGCCAGTACTGATAGCACAATTAAAGCTTGGCAATGGCAAACAAATCGAACCCCTCAAATCCTTACTGGTCATAAAGACTGGGTCTACACATTATCTTTCAAAAAAGGTGGGAAATGGTTGATATCTAGCGGTGGAGGGAGTGATAAAAGTATGAAAATCTGGGCAATACAAGATGACATATTTCAGCTCAAAAAAACTATCGAGAAGGCTCATAATGGTGGATTTTATCTTGCGGCCAACTCCCAGTATGATCAATTGGCCACAGCAGGATCTGGAGATCGCACTATAAAAATTTGGGACTTTGATAGAATCATTTCTTCTTCAGCAGATGTTCTAACCAGTAATGATTTTGGTAATATTCTACTCACTACAATTGGTGGAAATCAATCAGAGTATAAAGGTATCAGTTATAGCCCCGACGGTAAGCGCATTGCGCTACCAGGTACCGATTACCAGGTAACCGTTTGGGAGCCAGATCGCTCTTTGAAGAAAAATATTAGCGCTAGTCAATTAGCCTTAAAAAGAGTAATTTATAGTCCTTCAGGGCGATATGTTGCTACGGCAGGTTCAGATAATACAATTAAGATTTGGAAAGCTGACGGCAACTTACTCAAAACTATTGCTGGACATCAAGATTGGATCTTTGGACTGAGTTTTAGTCCAGATGAAAAACGAATTGCTTCAGCCAGTGAAGACAACACTATTAAGATTTGGCAAGTTGCCGATGGAAAACTTATCCAAACATTAAAACACGATGGTTTTGCCTATGATGTTAGCTTCAGTCCAGATTCTAGATATTTGGCTTCTGTCGGCAATGATGGAAAATTAAAGCTCTGGAATGCTAATGATGGAAAATTTTTGCAAGGTTTTTCAATAACTGCTAACGACCACTGGGTATCAAGAGTCACCTTTAGTCCTGATGGTAAATACCTCGCTACTAACACTGCGCAGGGTGTTGAACTTCGCCATACTAGTGATTTCAGTAAGCTCCGCATCTTAGATGATAACGGCAAGAAGATGAAAACTTTATTTAAAGTTAGTTTCAGTCCTGATAGTCGCACGATCGCATCTTCGAATGTGGGTGGAATAATCAGACTATGGAATGTTGCAGACGGTCAATTACTATTTAAGCATAAAGGGCATCAAGACGCAGTTGATGATATTCAATTCAGCCCTGATTCCCAAGAATTTGCTACAACTAGTGGTGCCGATCGTCAGATCAAATTTTGGAGTCGTACTGGTGAATTACGCAGAACGATCGAAGGATTTAGTGGTCAGAGTCTAGCTTTTAGTCCAGATGGTCAGACCTTTACTGCTGTTGATGGTGATGGGGTGATGAAGTTTTGGGACTTAGCCAAATTAGAAAGAAAGTATCTGACCCTCGAAGAGTCCTACCAGAAAGGTTGCCAGCAGTTACAAGAATATCTGGCTCATTCAGATGAGCGTCTATCGATCGATCCCAAATGCCCCAAACCCTAACGAGCAAAATCCGAGCAAAAGATGCCTGAAGCCTGGCGATAACAATACAGTGAGCGTAATAGATAATATTTTAAATAATAGGGAATACTCTAAAATAATGCTTTAACAACACTTCGGTGGAAAAACGTTATTGGACATCGGCCAAATCTCCTCATAAATCATGACAAATGCAAGCTGTCGCCCCAATA
Source organism: uncultured bacterium (assembly GCA_964247085.1). Lineage (GTDB taxonomy): Bacteria > Cyanobacteriota > Cyanobacteriia > Cyanobacteriales > Chamaesiphonaceae > JAAFHZ01. The sequence continues at coordinate 110,230 of CAXTSX010000005.1, read as the reverse complement.
TTCCTGGTTATCATCTAGTTGAGGAACTCTACCGTGACTCCACAACCGTTGTGTTTCGGGCGGAGAAAACAATGCTGGAGTTGGGTGAAACCCCTCTGCCAGTAGTGATTAAGCTCTTGTCATCAGCTTATGGCACCTACCAAGATCTACTGAATTTTCAGCACCAGTATGGGATTGCCAAAAATTTGGATGCACCGGGGATTGTGCGTTTCTATGGCCTAGAAGATCGGGGCTACGCCTTGGTCATGGAAGATTTTGGAGGAGTAGCTTTAGATCGATACATAAAAAAGCACACTCTATCCTTAGCTGATGTTCTGGAGCTGGCTATTCAACTAGCCACTACCTTAGGAGTACTGGAGAAAGAACGGATTATCCATAAAGACATCAAGCCAGCTAATATTCTGATTCATCCAGAGACTAAACAGATCAAACTTATTGATTTTAGTATCGCTTCGTTGTTACCCCGCGAAACCCCGGAAATTCTCAATCCCAATTTATTAGAAGGAACCCTCGCTTACCTATCACCCGAACAAACAGGACGGATGAATCGGGGGATCGACTATCGCACCGATTTTTATGCTTTGGGGGTTACTCTGTACGAACTTTTGACTGGAGAATTACCCTTTCGGGCAGAAGAGCCGCTGGATATGATCCATTGTCATTTAGCTCAGATCGCAGTGCCAGTGCAGATCGTTAATTCAGACATACCAATAGTGGTATCCCAGCTAGTTGCTAAATTAATGGCTAAAAATGCCGAGGATCGTTATCAAAGTGCGATCGGACTTCAGCAGGATTTGGAACAATGTTTGGATCAATGGCTGGCTCAGGGATCAGTAGCGGAGTTTGAGTTGGGTGTATGGGATGTCGGCGATCGCTTTATCATCCCTGAAAAACTCTATGGACGAGCAATCGAGGTACAAACTCTCCTGGCCACGTTTGAGCGAGTCAGCAGTGGTAAGTCTGAAATATTATTAGTAGCCGGAGCTTCAGGGATTGGAAAAACGGCAGTTATTAATGAAGTTTATAAACCGATCGTGCGCCAACATAGTTATTTTATTAAAGGTAAGTACGACCAATTTCAGCGAGATATTCCCTTTAGCGCTTTTGTCCAAGCCTGTCGTGATTTGATTGGACAATTGCTGTCCACATCAGACGCCCAATTACAAGTTTGGAAAAGTCAAATTCTGGAGGCAGTGGGCGAAAATGGGCAAGTACTGATGGCAGTGATTCCGGAGCTAGAGAGAATTATTGGTGAACAGCCGTCCGTGACGGAGCTATCCGATAGTGCTGCTCAAAATCGCTTTAATTTGCTGATTCAGAAATTTTTATGGTTATTTGCTACTGTCGATCGACCGTTGGTAATATTTTTAGATGATTTGCAATGGGCGGATGCCGCTTCGTTAGATTTATTACAAATATTGATGCAGGATACCAGACATCTACTGGTGATTGGGGCTTATCGCGACCAGGAAGTGTCGTCTATGCATCCATTGATGCTGGCTGTGAATGAAATGCAAAAAACGGGAGTCATAGTGAACACTATGACCATCCATCCCTTACAATTAGAAGATTTGAATCAATTGGTAGCCGATACCCTAAAATGTGAATTGAGCTGGTCTCAACCATTGGCCGAGTTGATTGATCGCAAGACTCAAGGCAATCCCTTTTTTGCCACCCAGTTTTTGCAAGTATTGCATCAAGATGGTCATATTACTTTTGATATAGCTGCTAGGCATTGGCAGTGCGACATTGCTCACATCAAAACCCTAGCAATTACTGATGACGTGGTGGAGTTGATGGCTGGGCAGTTACTAAAATTGCCAACTCTCACTCAATATATTTTGCAATTAGCAGCCTGTCTGGGTAACCATTTTGATCTGCAAACCTTAGCCTTGATCGGTGATCAAACACTCATTCAAACTGCTTTAGCATTAAAGACAGCTTTACAGACGGGGGTAATTATTCCCTGCTCTGATCTTTATAAGTTCTTTGCCGATACTGCTACTGCACCCGATATTTCAGCACCTTTGGTTGTTACCTATCGGTTTTTGCACGATCGGGTACAACAAGCGGCTTATGCTCAGGTTGCTAGTAAAGAACAAGAATATATCCATTTACAAATTGGTCAACTGTTACTTAGGAATGCCTCGGAAGCAGAACGAAAAGAGCAACTTTTTGCAATTGTCAATCAACTGAATATGGGGCGTAGTTTAATTACATCGACAATCGATCGTGAGCAATTGTTGCAGTTAAATTGGCAAGCTGCTCAAAAAGCGAAAATATCCATTGCTTATCAGGCGACATCCCAATATTTGAAAATTTGTATGGAGTTGTTACCGGCAGATAGCTGGGATACTCAGGCGGAGCTGACTCGATCGATCTATGAATTAACTGCCGAAGTTGCTTATTTGAGCGGAGACTATCAGCAATTGCCACCGCTAATGACTACCTTTCTTGCTCATACCACCGAGTTACTAGATCAAATACGGATGTACGAGATCCAACTGAACGCGGCTAAAGCCCAAGAACAATTGCACCTATCGATCGAAATGGGATTACAGCTGCTCCAGCGTTTAGGGACAACTTTTCCTGCCAATCCTACTCCTGTTGATATGGGACAAGCATTAGAGCAAACTAAACTGCTGTGGCAAGATCGATTGATCGCTGGTTTCGTAGATCTGCCGCTGATGACCGATCCGATCGCCCTGGCCACCACACAGATCTTGACTCAATTAATTGCCCCAACCTATTGGGTAGCACCTCAATTGATGCCCCTAATCGTCCTTAAACAAGTCGATTTATGCCTAATCCAGGGTAATTGTAATTCGTCATGTTTCGCCTACGCCGACTACGGATTGCTGCTCTGTGGGATCGTTGGCGATATGGCTGCTGGCTATCAATTTGGACAATTAGCCCTAGCGATGGTTCATGAATTTTCTGCCCCAACAACTGTAGCCCGGACTGATTTTGTTGTCCATGCCTTTATCAACCCTTGGCAGGAATCCCTGCATAGCCAATTACCTTACCTTCAGGCTAGTTATCTGATCGGCCTAGAAATTGGCGATTTAGAAATTAGTACTATCCACGTCCAAATGTACTGTGCCTATGCTTATTTTTCTGGTCACAAGCTCTCTGATTTAGCGGCCCAGATGGAAACTTATTGGCAGGGTTTAGCACCGTTTCAGCAGACTGGCATGCTTCAGCATCTCGCTGTCTACTATCAAGCTGTTTTGAACTTGCAAGGACTCGCTTTCGATCCTTGTTGCTTCGATGGAAAACTGATGCTCGAAGAGTCGTTGGTATCCACACCACCAGCACCGAGTTGGCTAGCAGTTTTCTACTGCAACAAAATGATGTTGGCCTATTTATTTGGGCAGTATCAGCAGGCGAGTAACCATGCTATCCAACTGGATATCTATGCTGACAGCATGATGGGGATGTTTTCTATCACTCTGTTTTCTTTCTATCGATCGCTCACCAACTTGCAATTGTATCCATCCCTGACAGCAGCAGAACAGGGGCAATGTCTAGAACAATTAGGGATCGATCGATCAAAACTCCAGAAATGGGCTGATCACGCCCCGATGAATCATTTGCACCGCGTGCATTTAGTAGCCGCCGAACACCAGCGGGTCTTGGGCAATAAAGCCGAGGCGATCGAACACTATGATTTAGCTATCGCTAGTGCCCTAGAAAATGAATGGATTCAAGATCAAGCCCTGGCTAATGAATTAGCCGCTAAGTTTTATCTCGACTGGGGCAAAACAAAAATTGCCGAAGCTTATATGGTGGAAGCTTATCGTTGTTATGCCCGGTGGGGAGCCAAGGCTAAAACCAATGACTTGGAACAACGCTATCCGCAACTACTGGTCTCAATTTTACAAATAGGGTTACCATCAGAGCTGAATCTTTTATCGACGCTAGCTATTGTTAATCATTCTGCCAATATTAGTAGTGCCAGTGGTCAAAAAGTGCCTAACTTGGATCTAACTTCAGTGCTGCAATCAGCTCAAGCCCTGACTAGCACTATTGATTTGGCAGAACTAATTCAAAAACTCTGTCGAATTATTTTGAAAAATTCTGGTGCAGAAACCTGTCTATTGATCTTGCCCAATGATGATGGCATTTGGCAAGTACGCGCACTAAGTAAAACTACAACTACTAATATCATAACTAACCCCTCAGATCATCAGAATAATATTGAGTACCCCGAAAACTTAATTTGTTGGGTAAAAAATAATCAGCAGAGCATTTCTAGAGATGTTGGCGAATCGCTAAAAATCACCGATCGATACCTAAGCAAGTATCAGCCCCAGAGTATCTTAGGATTGCCAATTTTGAAGCAAGGGCGCGTGCTCGGGGTGATCTATCTAGAACATCTCCATGCAGCCAATGTTTTTACCGAAAACCATGAAACGGTCATATCTTTTCTTTGTACCCAAGCAGCGATCGCCCTGGAAAATGCTCAGCTTTATCAAAAAGCTCAAGCAGCAGCTGCCAATTCCCAGCTGCAGCAAAATTATTTGGAATCACTGCTCAACAACATCCCCCATATGGCCTGGCTGAAAGATCGAGGTGGTCGATTTATTTCGGTAAATCAATCTTGTGCAGAGCAGGTCGGGTATGCGTCTAGTGAATTAGTTGGTAAGCATGATCTAGATTTATGGCCGGCTGATGTAGCTCAGAAATATATAGACGATGATTTATTCGTAATTAATTCTGGCCAGCGCCAAGTAGTAGAAGAAAAAATATCAAATGCTCAAGACTCTCTAGCGGAGGAGCGGTGGCTGGAAACAATTAAAACGCCAATGAAAAATGTCCATGGAGAAATCACCGGCACTGTGGGGATTGCTTTAGATATTACCGATCGCAAGCGCGCCGAACGAGAACTAAAATTCACCCAATTTGCGGTAGATAATTCTGCTGATGGGATTGCTTGGATTCGACCAGATGGATTGTTTGAGTATGGCAACAAATCCATGTGTCAGATGTTGGGCTATTCTTTAGCCGAATTTTGTGCCCTGCACGTCTGGAATATTGATGATTCCGGATCGATTTCACCTGTTGCTTGGTCTAAGCATTGGCAATATCTCAAAGTAGCTGGCACCTTATCGATCGAAAGCGAGCACTTTGGCAAAGATGGTCAACGTTATCCCGTCGAACTGAGTCTTAATTATATTGAGTTTGAGGGTGAAGAATATAACTTTGTCCAAGTGCGCAATATTACTAGTCGCAAGCAAGCTGAAATCGAATTACACCAGGCCAACGGCAGGTTAAAATCGACTAACAGTGAACTGGAAAGAGCCACCCGTCTCAAGGACGAATTTTTGGCCAATATGAGTCACGAACTCCGCACCCCGATGAATGCTATTTTAGGCATGTCGGAGATTTTACAAGAACAAGTATTTGGGCCTCTCAACGAACGTCAACTGAAGCATGTCGCTACGATCGAACGTAGTGGAGAGCATTTATTATCTCTAATTAACGATATTTTAGATGTTTCTAAAATATCCGCTGGCAAACTAGAACTAGATATTAGTAATGTCAATGTGGCGACGCTGTGTCAATCTAGCTTAGTTTTTGTCAAGCAATCAGCTCATGATAAACAGATCCAACTAGAAGTACAATTACCCCCCGAATTTGTGCAGATGGCTGTTGATGAACGACGGATGCGTCAGGTGTTGATCAATTTATTAAATAACGCAGTCAAGTTTACCCCTGTGGGCGGTCAGGTTATTCTGCGAGTGACTCAACTAAACAGTGCAACCGATGGGGATGGTCTCGAATTGGCCGTAATCGACACGGGGATCGGAATTGCCAGCGAGCAACAGAATCAACTATTTCAGCCTTTTGTCCAGTTAGATAGTAGTCTGAATCGTCAGTATGAAGGTACTGGTCTAGGACTGACCTTGGTGAAACAAATTGTTGAACTACATGGTGGCACCATTAGTTTGGAGAGTGAAATTGGTCAAGGCAGCTGCTTTGTGGTGCAGTTGCCCTGTATTTCGTGTTTCTTAAGTGAGCCGCCGATTACCCAGTCGATCGATAGTTTGATGGCTCTTCCCCCATCCCTACCAGCTGAAGAATCCCTAAGTACATCATCACCACTAATTTTATTGGCAGAAGATAACCCGGATAATATCAGTACCTTTTCTAACTATTTGATCGCTAAAGGCTACCAAATAATGGTGGCTGAAAATGGACTAGAAGCACTGGCCATTCTGGAAGATTGTCCCCCCGAGCGAGTTCAACCAGTCCTTCCTGATCTGATTTTGATGGATATTCAAATGCCCAAAATGGATGGACTAGCCACCATTTCGCATATTCGTAGCCGGCCAGAATTTGACAAAATTCCAATCATTGCCCTGACTGCCTTAGCCATGGCTGGCGATCGGGAGCGCTGTTTAGCTGTTGGCGCCAATGAATATTTGACTAAACCCGTTAAATTACAAGAACTGCACCATACTATTCAGCGGTATCTCCAAGTTACTAAAAACAGTTAATAGGGAATGTTACACTAATATTTCAACGAGCAAGAAATGAGCATTAGCTAGGCCATTGAATACTACATTGTATGAATATCACTACGAATTTTGAATTCAACCTCTCTGGTTATCGTTATATTGAGCAGCTCTATCAAGATTCTAAAACCGTTGTGTTTCGTGCTATTCAAACAGATGGAGAGTTTGTCACGGCACCTCGCCCAGTTGTTATCAAGCTATTGTCCTCGAACTATCCTACTTACCAAGAACTGCTGAAGTTTCGACATCAGTATACAATTACCAAAAATCTTGAATTACCAGGAATTGTTCGGACTTATGGTTTGGAAGAATATGGTCAAAGCTATGCTCTGGTGATGGAAGATTTTGGCGGTATTTCGTTATCACAGTATCATCAAAACCATTGCTTGGCTCTTACCGATGTTTTAAAGATCGCTATTCAGATTGCCGATATTCTCTATGACTTGGGGCAAGAACGAATTGTGCATAAGGATATTAAACCGGCTAATATTCTGATTCATCCTACGACTCAGCAGATCAAATTAATTGATTTTAGTATTGCTTCTATATTATCGCGTGCTAACCAAGATCTACTCCCACCTAGTCTATTAGAAGGAACGCTGGCTTATCTATCACCAGAACAAACTGGACGGATGAATCGGGTCATTGACTATCGCTCTGATTTTTATGCTTTAGGAGTTACTTTATACGAACTCTTAACTGGCCAATTACCCTTTGAGGCAGATGATCCATTGGAATTAGTCTATTGTCATTTGGCTCATAGTGCGGTATCCGCTCAACTAGTCAATCCAGATATTCCGGTGGCGGTGGCGCAGATAGTTACTAAATTGATGGCTAAAAATGCCGAAGATCGCTATCAAAGTGCTCTGGGGCTAAAGCACGATTTAGAACAGTGTTTAAGTCAATGGTTAACTACTGGGGAAATTACGGAGTTTGATTTAGGAGGACGGGATTTAGTCGATCGCTTCATCATTCCCGAAAAACTTTATGGGAGAGCGGCTGCGGTGAAAACCTTATTAGATGCTTTCGCTCGCGTAGCATCTCCCGCTACGCCGGCGGACCGGACTGAGTTGGTGTTAGTGGCCGGATTTTCGGGGATTGGTAAAACTGCTGTCATCAATGAAGTTCATAAACCAATTACCCGGCAGCAGGGGTATTTTATTAAGGGAAAGTTTGATCAGCTTAACCGAAATATTCCGCTTTCGGGTTTCATGCAAGCTTTTCAGGATTTAATCGGACAAATTTTGGGTGAAAGTGATACCCAATTAGCTTTATGGAAAAGCCGAATTTTGGCAGCTGTGGGGGAAAATGGTCAGGTTTTGATTGAGGTTATTCCTGATCTTGAGAAAATAATTGGTGTTCAGTCGTTGGCACCGGAATTATCAGGTATCTTGGGTCAAAATCGTTTTAGTTGGTTAGCTCAGAAATTTATTGAAGTTTTTGCGACTACAGCGCGGCCATTAACGATTTTTTTAGATGACTTGCAGTGGGCAGATGCGGCTTCGTTCCAGTCGATCGAATTATTAATGGCTAGCAAAGGCTGTTTATTGTTATTGGGAGCTTATCGAGACAATGAAGTGTCAGCTTCACACCCACTGTTATTGATGGTGACTAAGTTACGGCAGTCCCGCAAAATTGTTCAGACCATCACCCTCACTTCCCTCGATTTTGTAGATATTAATCGCTTGGTAGCCGATACCTTGCATTGTCCGATCGATCGAGCGATGCCCCTGACTGAAATTATTGTGCTCAAAACCGCTGGTAATCCATTTTTCACGACCCAGTATCTCAAAGCTTTGTACGAAGATGGTGAGATTGTCTTTAACCCTGCTGGTTATTGGGAATGTGATATGGGACGGTTAGAATCCTTATCCCTGACCGCTAATGTATTGGAATTGATGGTACAGCAGTTACAAAAATTGCCTGCAGCCACCCAGCAGGTGCTGAAGTTAGCCGCTTGTATGGGAAATCAATTTAATCTGGAGACCTTATCCATTGTCTTGGAACAGTCCCCGGCGCTGACAGCTACGACTCTGTGGCCAGTTTTAGAGGCGGGTTTGATTCTACCGTCTGGTCAAATGCATCAGTTTTGGTCAGAGAAGATTGCTGCGCAGTTGGTTGCTCAATCGCCTGAGCAGATTTATCGGTTTCTGCACGATCGAGTGCAACAGGCGGCTTATTCGATGATTCCGGCAGCAGAAAGGTCACTTGTGCATTATCGCATTGGCCAATTATTGCTGCAGAAAATTCCGGTTACGGCGATCGAAGAACATATTTTTGTACTGGTAAATCATTTGAATTATGGTGTTTCCCAGATTGATGACCAAGCCACCCGCGATCAATTGGGGGCACTTAACTTAGTTGCTGCCCAAAGAGCGAAAAGGTCTAATGCGGAGCAAGTTGCTAAAGTATACGTAGAAATTGCTCTAGACTTGCTGGGTAATGAATCTTGGCAACGTCAATACAATCTAAGCCTAACACTGTATCAATTGGGTGCCGAAGTTGCTTTTCTGGGTAGTGAATTCGTTCGCATGGATCACTACATTGCAGCAACGATTCAGCAAACTCGGACGGTGATCGATCAAATTGGTGTTTACCTGATCAAAATTCAGGCTTTAACTTTTCAGCAGCAGTTTGTGGCCGCGATTTCGATCGGACAATCCATTCTCCAAAAGTTGGGAGTTTATTTGCATGAAACTCCAACCGCTGAGGATATCCAGCAAGCGATTCAGGAAGTAAACTCTTTGATCGATCAACCAGATTTTACTATTGCTGATATTTTTGATTTGCCGACTATGGTCGATGCCGAGAAAATTGCGATCATCCAAATTGCGGCAAGTATTGCACCGGCTTGCCATATTGTAGATTCCCCAATTTTCTCTTTGTTAAATGCCTTACAGGTTAAATTGTCAATTCAGCATGGTCATAGTCCGGACTCCGCTATTAGCTATGCTATTTATGGATGTGCACTAATTGACTGTAATCAGCTGGAGGCAGCCATAGAATTTAGCCGGTTAGCTTATCGGTTTGTCTTAGAGGCCGATACCAAAAACCAAATTCCTGAAATCATAGTGCCAGTCGGTCTATTTCTACACCATCGTTATGCTCATTTGCAAGAAACAGTTAGCATGTTTCAACTGGGCTATCAGACTGGTTTAGAGACAGGTAAGTTAGAACATGTGGGCTATTGTGGCTATGCTTTATGTTTGCATACCTTCTGGTGTGGTCAGTCTTTAGCAGAAATTGCCGATCTTGCCCAGTTCTACCAGCAACAATTACATGATCTAGGTAGACTTAATAACGCTAGTTATTGTGAGATTGTGTGGTTTACAGCTGCTACCTTGTTGGGGCAAGATGCTGACAGTCTTTTACAGCAAGAGCAGCGAGTTGAGCAAGCTATGCTAGCTGGTAGCAATTTACACCAGCGAATATTCTATTTGCATCGTGCCCTCTCTCGATTTTTGCTCGGCGATTTAGCTGGAGCCACTATTGATATTAGCCAAGTGGCAGATTCGATCCAGGGTACGACTGGGACGATTTGCAAAGCCGGATTCTATTTTTATGATTCATTAATTGTCCTAGCTAATATTCCGGTAGATGTTGGGTGGGAACTTGCTAGCCCGAATGAAGATTGGCTGGTGCAAGTACAAGAAAATCAGCGTAAGTTAGCCAATTGGGCGGCGGCGGCTCCAATGAACTATTTACATAAATGGCAGCTAGTTGAAGCAGAAAAAAGTAGGGTTTTAGGTCAACGAGCGCTGGCGGCTGATCGCTACGAAGAGGCGATCGCTGGTGCCAAAACCAACGGGTATTTGCCAGAAGAGGCTCTGGCTAACGAACTAGCTGCTAAATTTTACCTGGGTTGGCATAAAGAAAAAATTGCGGCTACTTATATGCAAGCCGCTTACTACTGCTATGCCCAGTGGGGAGCTACTGCCAAAACTGATAATTTAGAACAATGCTACCTGCAACTGATTGCTCCTATTTTGCCATCTCAACAACCATCTTTTAATTTTCTGTCTACTTTGGCTACTTTTACTCAGCCATTGGCCAGTAAGAGCAATAGTAACCAAGAGGCACATGCGTTTGATTTGGTCTCGGTAATTCAATCGGCTCAAGCTTTGTCTAGTACGATCGATCTGGAGGAACTTATTTATCAACTCAGTCAAATTATTCTCAAGAACTCTGGCGCTGAAACTTGTTTGCTGGCATTGCCCAATAATCATGACCAGTGGCAGATTAGATCGATCGCGACTGTTCATTCGTCTTGTTCGATCGATCCGGCACTTTCTCAGCCCTTGGCTAATAGTCAGGATTATCCAGTGAATTTGATTTACTGGATAAAAAATCATCAACAATCAACCATTCTTGATGCCCGTAAACCACTGATGATTAGCGATCAATATTTGCTAAAACATCAACCCCCCAGCGTTTTTGGCTTACCGATCCTAAAACAGGGAAAAATCATGGGTGTTTTATATTTAGAGCATCGTCAGGCCGCCGACATTTTCACAGAAAATCGCACTACAGTAATTTCTTTTCTGTGTACCCAAGCAGCGATCGCCTTAGAAAATGCTAGACTTTATCAAAGATCCCAAGAAGGTATTGATGATGTCAAACTCCAGCAGAGTTATCTAGAAGCATTACTCAATAATATTCCACATGTAGCATGGATTAAAGATAAACAAAGCCGATTCATTGCGGTTAACCAATCTTTTGGAGAACTGGCTGGGTACAGACCCATCGAATTAGTTGGTAAAAATGATCTCGATATTTGGCCGATTGAACTAGCCAAAATGTATCAAAATGATGACTTTCTTGTCATGAAAGTTGGTGAACGCAAAGTAGTAGAAGAAAAAGTGTTAAACCCCCAAGGAGAGGAACGCTGGATCGAAACAATTAAAACACCGATCAAAAATAGCGATGGAATAATTACCGGCACTGTTGGTATTGCTCTAGATATTACCGATCGCAAGCAAGCACAAATAGATTTGCATCTTACTAACCAAAGTCTTTCTGCTACCAACTTAGAATTACAACGGGCAACCCGACTAAAAGACGAGTTCTTAGCCACCATGAGTCACGAATTGCGGACTCCGCTCAATGCTATTTTGGGCATGTCTGAAGTACTGCAAGATGAGGTTTTTGGCTCTCTGAATAACCGCCAACGTAAACCTCTCGAAACTATTCAGCGTAGTGGTCAACATCTTCTCTCCCTTATTAACGATATTCTGGATGTTTCTAAAATTTCTGCTGGTAAAGTAGAGCTAGACATGGCCACTATTACAGTCGAGCACCTGTGTGAATCTAGTTTAGTGTTTGTTAAGCAACAAGCTTTTAATAAACAAATTAAATTAGATCTCCAATTGTGTATCGATGCTGGACAGATGATGATTGATGAAAGGCGGATGCGTCAGGTACTAATAAACTTACTCAGTAATGCTGTCAAGTTTACGCCTACTGGTGGTCAAGTATTGCTCAGTGTCACTCGTCATGGGGGGGCTTTAAATGAGCAGAATTGGATAGAGTTGGCAGTCACGGATACGGGAATGGGGATTGCCAGTACCGATCACCATCAGCTTTTTCAACCCTTTGTTCAACTAGATAGTAGTTTAAATCGTCAGCAAGACGGTACCGGTTTAGGACTAACTTTGGTAAAGCAAATAGTAGAACTGCATGGTGGTACTGTTAGTTTACAAAGCGAACTCGGTCAAGGAAGTTGTTTTACCGTGCGTTTGCCAAATTCTTGTCTGGTTATAGAGGATAGTCTGGTTGTTGCTCCCGATCATAATTTAATATCTTCTCTGGGTAAGGATGGTCTGGCGGTTACTCCGCAGACGGTGATTTTGTTAGCAGAAGATAATGAATCTAATATTCATACTTTCTCTAGCTATTTGACGGCGAAGGGCTATCATTTGCTTTTGGCTGAAAATGGTTATGAGGCAATTTCTATTCTGGAAAAATGTTCTAGCAAGACGGCTGATCCAGATCGGCCTGACTTGATTTTGATGGACATTCAAATGCCGGGTATGGATGGAATAGAGGCAATTTCTTGGATTCGTCAAAATGTACAACTAGCTAAGATTCCGATTATTGCATTGACTGCGCTGGTGATGGAGGGCGATCAGGAGCGCTGTTTGGCCGCTGGAGCTAACGATTATTTAGCTAAGCCAGTAAAATTGAAGCAGCTTGACCTGAGGATTCGGGAGTTGTTGGAGCGAAACTAGGGTTGTGAAAAGTTGATGGATGTTAGATAATTTGAAGAAGATTGCTTGGTGAATTATGACTACAAATAAGTCCGGATTCAATAGTTTTAGTGCATCTAGTAGTTGTGAAGTGATCGCAGAACTACATCGAGATGATAAAATTGTAGTGTATCGAGCTTGGCAGCAAGCCTGGGCGGTGGGTCAAGAACCCCGGCTGGTAGTCATTAAAGTGTTATTGGCAGAGTATCCAACTAACCAAGATCTATTGAAATTTCGTCATCAGTATGCGATCGCTAAAAATCTAAATTTATCTGGGGTAGTGCGTTCTTATGGTTTGGTGGAATATGGGCGGGGTTATGCCCTGGTAATGGAAGATTTTGGCGGTGTGTCTTTAGATAAATATCTCCAAAATCAGCATTTATCTATCCCTGATATTTTGGCAATTGCCATTCAACTAGCCAGTACCCTACAGGCGCTGGGATATCAACAGATTGTGCATAAAGACATCAAGCCCGCCAATATTGTGATTCATCCAGTTACCAAACAGGTGAAGCTGATTGACTTTGGGGTAGCCTCTCTGTTGTCGAATGAAACTCAGGGGATCGTCAATCCTAAATTGTTAGCAGGGACGCTGGCTTATTTATCACCGGAACAAACCGGTCGCATGAATCGGGGTATGGATTACCGTACTGATTTTTATGCTTTAGGGGTAACTTTATATGAATTACTTACAAGGGTATTGCCATTTAAAGCCGATGATCCGATCGATCTCATTTATTGTCATTTAGCAAAACTGGCCATACCTGCTAATCAAGTGAATCCGGCTATTCCGGTGATGGTTGCGCAAATAGTCGCCAAACTAATGGCCAAAAATGCGGAAGATCGCTACCAAAGTGCTGGAGGACTTCAGTTCGATTTAGAAAAATGTCTTGACCAATGGCAGGCTACCGGAACTATCGCGGCATTTCTATTAGGTGAGCGAGATTCGATCGATCGTTTCAGCATCCCTGAGAAACTCTATGGTCGAGAAATGGAGGTGCAAACCTTGCTAGATGCTTTTCACCGAGTTAGTGAAGGGCGGACTGAAATGATGCTAGTCGCCGGAACTTCGGGAATTGGGAAAACTGCTGTCATTAAAGAAATACACAAACCAATTACTTGTCAGCGGAGCTATTTTGTCCAAGGTAAATATGATCAGTTTAATCGTGATATTCCCCTCTCAGCTATTATCCAAGCTTTACGCGATCTGATGAAACAATTAAGGAATGAAAGTGATAAGCAAATAGCTATTTGGAAAAGCCGGATTTTAGCTGCCGTAGCAGAAAATGGCCAAATTTTAATCGATGTGATCCCTGAACTAGATCAAATCATTGGCTCTCAGCTACCAGTAGCTAATTTGTCGGGAAAAGCTGCAGAGCAGCGTTTTTATGGGGTGTTCCAAAAATTCATGGCGGTTTTCAGTACTGCTGAGCATCCCTTGATAATTTTCTTGGATGATTTACAGTGGGTTAATGAGGCTTCTTTGCAGTTGCTAGAGTTGTTACTAGAGAATAATAAGTATCTGTTGGTGTTGGGAGCTTATCGAGATAATGAGGTATCCTCCACCCATCCATTGTTGTTAGCTGTCGATCAATGGCAACAGAGTACTGTCACTATTAATACCATTACTATTCGTCCTCTTGGTTGGGAAGATATCGATCAATTGGTTGCTGATACCTTACATTGCTCTACCACTAGGGCTAGACCATTGACAGAGTTGATCGATCGCAGAACTCATGGTAATCCTTTTTTTATTACTCAATTTCTGAAGACATTACATGCGGATGGAGAAATTGTTGTTAAGAAGAAAGGTTATTGGGAATGTGACCTGTCACGTTTACAGTCTTTAGCCTGGAGCGATAATATTATAGAATTCATGACGGCACAGCTGCAGAAGTTACCGAGTGATACTCAACAGCTGCTGATGTTAGCAGCTTGTATCGGGAATCAATTTGGGCTAGATTCTTTAGCAATTATTTCTGCACAGTCTTCGATCGCCACATCCATGGCCCTGTGGCCAGCTTTGCAAGCTGGTTTGATTTTGCCGAATAGCCAGATGTATCAGCTTGAGCCAGTGGAAACTTCTCCACAGCAAAATGATGATCTGCATTTTAATTTGACCTATCGATTTTTGCACGATCGAGTGCAGCAGGCCGCCTATTGCTTGATTTCGGATAATCAAAGACAGACTACTCATTTACGAATTGGTCGGTTGCTGCTAGCCCATAATCCAGAACCTCAGCAGTCTGAGCAGTTGTTTGAAATCGTTAATCATTTTAATATTGCTGTTGTTTTGCTAACAAATTCAGCCGAACGAGATGTGCTAGCTCAATTGAATCTCCGAGCAGCTCAGAAAGCAAAGGCGGCTACCGCCTATGGGGTAGCTTTTCGTTATGCTCAAATTGGTGCTGAATTGCTGGGTGATGAGGGGTGGGGACGGCAATATCCAATGGCCTTAGCCTTGCACGAAACCATGGTGGTGGCAGCCTTTCTTAATGGTGATTTTACGATAGTCCCAACTTGGGCTCAAGTGGTGTTAGATCGGGCACAGCAACCGCTCGATCGGGTGAAGGTTTACCAAACAATTATTCAATTCCATACTATCCAAAAGCAATATGAGCAGTCGATCAATAGTGGTATCGCGATCCTGCAAGAATTTGGAATTAAGTTGGCCGCTCAGCCTCATAAATTAACTCTAATCCAAGCATTAGCCACTACTAAAATTGCTTTATGGGGTAAATCAGACGCTAGTTTGTTAGCTTTACCAGTGATTACCTCCCCTGAGCATTTGGCAGTAATAGAAATTTTGGATTTGCTGATGATTCCGGCCTTCTATTATTGCCAAGAATTAATGGTGATTTTGGCTACTATGGGGATCAAATTGACTCTCCAGCAGGGGAACAGTCCAGGGGCTGCTGATTTTTATGGTAGCTACGGCGCGATTCTCGCTAGCTTAGGTGCTCTAGAGCAGAGTTATCGTTTTGGACAATTAGCTATATCACTAGTCGATCGCTTTACTGATGTATCGATTACGGCCAGGGTAAAAGCAACTGTCCCTTGGTTTTCGCAACTTTTCAAGGAACCCTTACGTTCTAATATTACGCTGGTTGATGAAAGTGTGATTGCTGCTCTAGATAGTGGCAACCTGACATTTTTAGGTGTTGGTGCTTACCTATCAATGTTGATGCGGTTTTATGCCGGTGTTTCTCTAGCGGAAATCACGGATAAGTTACCAGAATTAGAGCAGGTCATCCGTCAATCCAAAGACGAATCTAGCTGGGAGTCGTTTATGATGCATCGACAAACCGTGATCAATTTGCAGGAAAATTCAGCCACGCCCTACAATCTAGTAGGTAGCGATCAAGAAGAACTAGTCTTAGTTACCGAATGGCAAAAGAAAAGCGACTTCGTAGCACTTTCTGCCATATATACCCTTAAAAATTTCTTAGCTTATTTGCGGGAAGATTTTTCTGCCGCTTTACACTATGCAGATGCTCAATTGCCCTATGAATCTACCAAGACCGGAATGGCACAAGCTTCGATCTTCGATTCGTTGACGCGGCTAGCTGCTTATGCTCAGAGTGATGCTCGTACCCAAAAACAATTACTGCGACGGGTTAATCATAATCAACAGTTGCTCTGGCAGCGTGCTCAATTAATGCCAGGTAACTTTCAACATAAATATGACCTAGTTGCTGCTGAAAAATGTCGGGTTTTGGCAGATTACACAACTGCGATGGAACTCTATGATCGATCGATCGCTGGAGCCAAAGCTAATGGTTACCAGCAAGAAGAAGCTTTAGCCAACGAAGTAGCAGCCAAATTTTATTTGGCTTGGCAGAAAGAGAAAATTGCCACTACTTATCTGAAAGAAGCTTACTATTGCTACCAGCGGTGGGGAGCCACCGCTAAAACCAATGATTTAGAGCAACGTTATGCTCAGTTTCTTACTCCTATTCTACCAGCACCATCATTACCATTCAATCCACTATCGACGTTGTCTACTATCACTCATTCTATAACTAATCAGATAGTGGATGGTAAAAAATTACCTGCTGGCGATCTGGGGGCAGCGATTCAAGCAGCACAACTGCTATCCAGTATTATTGAATTCCCGACTTTGATCAATCAACTTTGTCAAATACTTTTGAAAAGTTCTGGTGCCCAGATTTGTATTCCAATCCTGCTCAGCAACAACAAAACTTCTAGTCAAGATGGATGGCAGGTGTACCAGATTGACACTACAACTGTAGCTGATGAACTAATTGGGGTACCTTTAGAAGAATATCATGATCTACCTTTGCGTCTAATTAACCAAGTGCGGCACAGTCGCCAAACAATTATTCTTAGTGGTCGTAATGTTGACTCGTCACTATTAGCTGATGAGTATTTTCAGCGATATCAACCGCAGAGTATGATGTGTTTGCCCTTGCTCTACCGAGATGAACTTCAAGGAATTGTTTACTTGGAAAACCGTCATGCCGCTGATATCTTCACGTCCGATCGACAAATTATTGTAGAATTTTTAGCGGCTCAAGCCGTTATTACTCTTCACAATTCCCAACTTTATGAATCTGTTTCTCAGCGTTCTGCAGCGATGGAAGCATCCTTGGATGGGATGGCTATCATAGAAAAAAATGGCCGACTTATTTATATTAATCGTAGCTATGCCCAGATGTATGGCTATCGGGTGGATGAATTAATTGGTCAACACTGGTCTTATTTACACGATCCAGATTCGATGAAAGAGTTTGAAAATGGTGCTTGTGCGATCGTAGCTAAATCTGGACAATGGCGGGGAGAAGCGATTGCTATTCGTAAAGATGGCAGCACTTTTTATCGGGAAGTCACATTGTCTTTATTAGCCAATGGTCAATTGATCAGTATCTGTCGAGATATCACTAAACAGCAATCTGCTGAGAGCGAACGCCAACGAATAGCTGCCCAACTGGCCGCATCACAGCAGCAATGCTACAACTTAATTCAATCAATTAATGGAGTTGTTTGGGAATATGATCTGAAAACCGATCAATTTATTTTCGTGAGCGATCGAGCAGAGTCATTATTTGGCTATCCATTAACTGATTGGCTGGCTAAAACCAACTTCTGGCAAAGTATTGTCTATCCAGAAGATCTTGATTTAGTTGTTAGCCTCTATAACGGAGCGATCGCCAATCGTTGCAATTGTGAATTTGAATATCGGTTAGTTGCTGCTGATGGCCAGGTGCTTTGGGTTTATGATGTTTCTACTTTGATTTTCGATGACGACGGTCAGGCGATTAGCAGTAATGGTTTGCTGATTAATATTAGCGATATCAAGCAAGTAGAAGCTGCTTTGCATGATGCTAACGAAAGACTAGAATTAACTAACGCTGAACTCCAACGAGCGACCCGCTTAAAAGATGAGTTTCTGGCAACGATGAGTCACGAACTCCGTACTCCAATGAATGCGATTTTAGGGATGTCAGAAATGTTGCAAGAAGAAATTTTGGGACCATTAAATTCTCGTCAACTGAATTCGATTTCGACGATCGAAAAAAGTGGTGAACATTTATTATCATTAATCAATGATATTTTGGATGTTTCTAAAATTTCAGCTGGTAAATTAGGACTAAATATTGAAAAAACTTCTCTAACTCAGCTTTGTGAAGCCAGTTTACTGTTTGTTAAGCAAAAAGCATTTGAGAAGCAAATTCAAATTAATATTCATTTGCCCGCCAATCTAGAAAGTATTTGGGTCGATGATCGGCGGATGCGTCAGGTGTTAATCAACTTATTTACTAATGCTGTTAAATTCACTCCTAATGGCGGTCATGTAGCTTTAACAGTATCGTTACAGTCACCGCTAGTAGACAAAGATGGTTACAATTTGTGTTTTGCGGTAACCGACACGGGAATTGGTATTAAGCATGATGATGTTGCCAAACTCTTTCAACCTTTTATTCAAATTGATAGTAGCCTCAACCGCCAGTATGAAGGTACTGGACTGGGTTTAATGTTGGTCAAGCAAATTGTGGAATTACATGGTGGGCGGGTTTCGATCGAGAGTGAAGTCGGAAAAGGTAGTTGTTTTAGTCTGGTCATACCTCAACAGCATCAAGTAGCAGAGCAAGAATCATTGCTAGCGGTGCCTCCAGTCATTTCTGTCGATGAAATGTTTTCAGATTCCAAAATCCCCTTGATATTATTGGCTGAAGATAATGAGATGAATATCGATACCTTTGCTAGTTATCTGATCGGTAAAGGTTATCGAGTAATATTTGCATACAACGGTCAAGAGGCCATTGAGCAAGCCCAAAAAGAGCACCCGGATCTAATTTTGATGGACATTCAAATGCCCGGCATGGATGGTCTAGAAGCAATTCAGCGGATTCGTCAACAATCCACCCTAGCTAATATTCCAATTATTGCACTGACGGCACTGGCAATGCCCGGCGATCGAGAAAAATGTTTGGCAGCTGGTGCCGATCGATATTTTGCGAAACCCATTAAATTGCAAAAATTGCATCAAACTATTCAAAAATTACTCCGTTGAAATTAATTTGAAATTAATGGGTATACTGGGTTGATAATTGAGAACAAAGTAAACGAGAACCTTGGAACGATATGTAGAAGAGATGCTTCGACTAGATCAAGCTATTCTCGATGCTCAAGAAAATCAATCTCTGTTGGCCATAGCGATTGCTAACGAGCAGGCGGCTATTTTTTATTTAGATTGGGGTAAGGAAAAAATAGCCGCAGTCTATTGTCAAGATGCCTATCGCTGTTATACCCAGTTGGGTGATACTACTCATCAAAACCAATTGGCTCACCGTTATCCAGAATTGCTCCAGCCACTGTTTTTACTCGAACAACAGTCAGCTAATTACTTTACGGATGAATTTGTTGCGACTATTAGTCATGAATTTCGGAATCCGCTCAATGGTATTTTGGGCATGTCCGAGACATTGTTAGAAGAAGTATTTGGTACCATGAATGAGCAACAGCTCAATGCGGTGAGTACGATCGATCGCAGCGGTTGGTACTTATTGGCGCTGATTAACAATATGGTAGACCTCTCGAAAATTCAAGTTGGTAAACTAGAGCTAGAGATTACAACAGTGGCAGTAACAGAACTTTGTCACTCTAGTGTGACTTTCGTCCAACACCACGCCATTCAAAAACAGATTCAACTAGATGTGGAGTTGCCGATCCATCCTGGGTATGTAGCTGTTGATTTCCAGCGAATGCGTCAAGTGTTAATTAATTTGCTTAGTCAGGCGATCGACTCTACTCCCACTGGTGGCAAAGTGAAATTAGTAATTACCAAGCCAGATCCATTGGTGAATGATGGTATTGGTCTCCATTTAACAGTGATTGATACCAGTAAAGAAATTTCTGTAGGGCTCTCAGATGAGCAATTGGCGCTGGGTCTCACCAAAATTAGTAATAAGCGCATCGGCTTTGGCTTAATGTTGGTTAACCCGATTGTGGAATTGCACGGTGGTTCGCTCACTTCCGAAAGTACGATCGGTCATGGTAGTTGTGTGGAGATCTCCTTACCAGCTAGTTGTTTGGTGGCCGATCCAGCAACTGAATTGCACGATCCATCTGGGGTTGTTGCGGCTTTATCTGGATTTCTGGAGAAAGATATCCCGGAGCCACCACTGATTCTAATTGTGGAAGATAATGAGCTGAATATTAATACCATTTCTAGCTATTTGACGGCGAAGGGCTATCGCCCGATTGTGGCTCAAGATGGACAATCGGCCATCGATTTGACTCAAAAATACCGCCCGGACTTGATTTTGATGGATATTCAAATGCCAGCAATGGATGGACTGGAAGCGATTACGCGTATTCGCCAACAGCCTGAGTTGGTCTCGATTCCGATCATTGCCTTGACGGCCTTAGCGATGGAAGGCGATCGGGAAAAATGTTTGGCAGTGGGTGCCAATGAATATTTGACTAAACCCGTGAAACTAAAACAACTCAATGCTACTATTCAACGCTTTTTAGTTGATGCGATCGATAACACCTATGCCTTTAGCGGTATATTGATGTAACTGATCGGATGTTTGTCTGAAAACCGAGCAGTCATTTATGACGAATTAGATTCTAGATGGCTCGGCTGCGAGCACAGCACAGGACGGTGGTAATTCTGTTGGCCGCGACCTAATTTTGGCCGTAAAACCTAGATGGCTGATTCGAGCCACTGCTTTGTCCTCGGATTCTAGGGCAAATTGTTCACCAAACTTAACCAGGCGTTGGCTGGTGGCCGAGGCGACCAAAGCATAGACTGGAGTCTTGGCAATCTCTGCATCGTTCCCAGCATATTCTTCCAGGATGGTTTGGAGCTGTTGCATTTGGCGCTGGTCAGCCAGCATATCGATCGGGATATGGATCAGGGCAATCTTGTCTCCCGTAATTTCTTCTTCCCCAAAATCCAGACTCAGGTCGATCACTTCAATACCCTCTACTACTATTTGGAGTTCTTCATCACGACGGTTGACTTTGCCTTCCATAATGATCGGCACATTGATAGCTAATAAGTCTTTAACTTTTTCGTAGGCATCGGTAAAAGCGACAGCAGCAACTTGAGTGCCATCAATACCGCTGACCTTCAGGATAGCCATTGATTTATTGTCTTTTTTGGTCTGGGTGATTTTGACTTCTTGCAGCATAACCACTACTTTTACTAAACCCTTACGGACGTGTTTATCGATTTCTATTAAATTAACCGTAGCAATGTTTTGATGGCGGACAATGTGTTCGGCTGATTTTAAAGGATGGTCGGAGACATAAACTCCTAATAGTTCTAGCTCGAATTGCAAGCGTTCTTGAGAGCTGAAATCGGCAGTAGCGGGAGCCTTGGGAGCAGCTTCAAAACTATTATCGGCACTTTTTTGAGTACCACCCATCAGATCAAACAAATTTCCTTGACCGATCGCCTTTTCCTTGGCGCGTTTTTGTGCCCAGGGTACCGTCAATTCCATATCCTGGATCAGCTGCTGACGATTGGGTTCAATATTATCAAAGGCTCCGCATTTGATCAGTGATTCTAGGTTGCGGCTATTAACAGCCTGTAGATTAATTCGTTGACATAGATCAGCTAGGGATTGGAACTCACCACCCACAGCTCGTTCGGCCAAAATAGTCTCGATCGCCCCTTCGCCCACATTTTTAATGGCGGAGAGACCAAAGAAAATACTTTTTTGCCCCTTAACTGGAGTGAAATTAGTGTTCGATCGATTAATATCTGGTGGCTCAACTTTAATGCGTAAGGTTTGCTCGCAGTTATTCAGATATTTGGTGACTTTATCTTGATCGCCACTGTTCGCTGTCAGCAGCGCGGCCATATATTCCACCGGATAGTTGGCTTTCAAGAAAGCAGTCTGGTAAGTAACGTAGGCATAGGCTGTGGAGTGGGATTTATTGAAACAATATTCCGCAAACAGCACCATTTGGTCAAAAAGCTTGTTGGCAATTTCTCCAGAAATGTTGTTTTTGGCTGAGCCATCTACAAAAGTGGTGCGTTGTTTCTGCATTTCGTCGGCTTTCTTTTTACTCATCGCTCGTCGCAACAAGTCGGCTTGTCCTAAAGAATAGCCCGCTAAATCCTGCGCCATCCGCATGATCTGCTCTTGGTAGCATAAAGTCCCATAAGTCTCTTCTAGTATAGGTTCCAGCAATGGGTGATCATAAACGATCGCCTCTCGGCCATGCTTCCGATCGATAAAGTGCGGAATCAGACCAGCATCTAGTGGTCCCGGTCGATAGAGCGCCAAAATCGACGATAAATCTTCAATGCAAGAGGGTTTCAGCTTCGATACCACATCCAGCATCCCCGAAGACTCCAGCTGAAATACCCCTTCTAAATCTCCGGCTTCGATCGCCTGATAAGTGCGATCGACTTGGGGTGGGCGCTTTTTGCTCTTAGTCCCATTTTTGTGCAAAATCGAGATCGATCGCCTTTCTTCGTAGGTAATATCATCGGGATGAATATCGTCTCCCTGGTTGAGCTTAATTAAATCCAAGGCATTTTGAATAATTGTTAGATTTCTCAGTCCCAAAAAGTCCATTTTTAACAGACCCAAGGCATCCAAATCTTCCATGTAATACTGCGTGATTACCGAGCCATCGTTATTACGTTGTAAGGGCACAATTTCATCTAAAGGCTGTGCCGAGATCACCACCCCCGCCGCATGGACTCCAAAGGTTTTGTTGGTTCCTTCAATCCTGATGGCCATGTCGATCCACTGCTGAGCTGGCACCCCAGCTCCTGGAGTTTTAGTTTCAAAAATCCGGTTGTTATCGTAGGCTGCCTTGAACTCTGGAGCTGGAGTTTTATCAGAAATCATTACTGCCAATTTAGTCGGCTTACCCCGCACTGTGGGGATGAATTTGGTCATCTTATCCGAGTCGCCATAGTTAATATCTAACACCCGCGCTACATCCTTGAGGACTGCCTTGGAGGTCATGCGGTTAAAGGTAATGATCTGGGCAACCCTTTCCGTACCGTATTTTTTGGTTACATATTGAATCACTTCATCCCGGCGCTCGATGCAAAAATCAGTATCAATATCGGGCATCGACTTGCGTTCGGGGTTCAAAAAGCGCTCAAATAGTAAGCCGTGATGCACTGGGTCGATATTCGTGATCCGCATGGTGTAAGCCACCAGGGAACCAGCGGCTGAACCTCTTCCCGGACCTACCGGAATGCCCTGATCGCGCGCAAATTTGATATAGTCCCACACCACCAAAAAGTAGGTGGAAAAACCCATCTGCTCGATCATTTTTAGTTCGTAGTCTAGCCGTTCTTGATACTCCAGATCGATATCATCATAGTTATTAACTTTTAGTAGATCCTGAAGACCCTGCCGGGAGATTTCTTCTACGTAGGTGGCGGGGGTATGGCCAGATGGAATCGGGAAATCCGGGATCCGGGGTTCACCCAAAACGTTATATTGCTCGATTTTGTCGGCAACTTCCAGGGTGTTGGCGATCGCTGTTCTAATCACTTCTTCGGGTAAATGATCTTGAAAGAGCATGGCCATTTCTGCGGCCGACTTGAGGTACTCAGTGCCGCTATAGCGCATCCGGCTGTCTTCTGTAATTAACTTGCCTGTTTGAATGCACAGCAGAGCATCATGAGCTTCAACATCCTCGCAAGAAATAAAGTGGGAATCGTTGGTAGCAATGATTTTAATGTCTAACTCGGTGGCAATGCGCACGATCTCCACATTCACAATTCGATCTTCTTGGGAACCGTGATCCTGAATTTCTAAGTAAAAATCCTCACCAAAGACATCTTTGTACCAGCGCGCTGCTTTGCGAGCATGTTCTAGTTTGCCCGCCATAATAGCCTGGGGAATCTCTCCTCCCAAGCAGGCACTGGTGACAATTAAACCTTCCCGATATTGCTTTAGAAGCTCGCGATTGATGCAAGGACGGGCGAAAATACCCCGCCCTTGAAAGCCTTCTAGGTGAGAAATGGTGGTTAATTTAACTAGATTCTTATAACCCTGGGTGTTTTTGGCTAGTACCACCTGATGAAATTTCTGGCGGCGCTTCTGCTCATGAATATTGCCATCTACCACATACATTTCGTTGCCAATAATTGGCTTGATTTTGCGGGCTTTACAAACCTTGATTAGTTCGATCGCACCATACATCACGCCGTGATCGGTGAGGGCGATCGCGGGCATCCCCAATTCCACCGCTCGATCAGCGAGTTCGGGTAATTGACTCGCCCCATCAAGCAGGCTGTAGTCGCTGTGAATGTGTAAACCAACGAAAGACATAGGGAAATTAGTCAAATAGATACGCGTATTGTATATAGTACCCACGCACTAAAAAAGTAACAAGAAGGTAGGCATGGATCTAAAACAGTAGCACCGAAAACTGGAATCGTCTGGAGAATCTGGCCAGTTATTTTGTATCAAATACAACAGTTTTGGTGGTGCTCCCAGCGGTAGCTCTAAATCTGGGGGTATGGAATCAGCAAAATCCCAAAGACCGGCACTATATTCTGGATCCGAGGGAAATTCTTTTGGGCAAATCAATACTACTCATATAGTTAAAAGTAGTAATGAATTTAGCAATATATTGATTAAGTTTTGCCCGTTGATGGCCAAAGCTGTGAGAGAGTAAAGACAGAGCATCTCAATGAAATTAAGGTTATGGCTAACTCGGCACAACAACTTCTTAAAATTCTGATTGGTGTAGCTTGGCTGGATGGGCAAGTGCAAGATGCCGAGCGAGAACATTTAATTGGCATTGCTAACAGCCAGGGTCTGGCCAATGATCCAGAGATTAGTGTCTTAATTGCTAATCTTGGCCAGACCGCGATCCCAGCAGCTCAATGCTACCAGTGGGTGCAAGATTACCTGAAAAATCAGCCCAATGATGCAGACTATGAACATTTGTTAGAGGCTCTCGGCGGTATTATCTACAGCGATAATGATGTGGCGATCGATGAGGCTTATTTGTTAAACAGTCTGCCGCAAAAAAATACTGAGCAGCCGGTGGTAACTCGTTTATCGACAGCCCGGTCATTGTTATCAAGACTGGATGATGCTTATCAGCAGTGGAAAGCTGGTTAATTTAAATTGTTAGAGTTTTTTATAATTTTTAGGATGTATGGCGATGAAGCAAGTTTTCATGGGTGGGATGGTATGCGGCTTAGTTAGTAGTAGTGTTTTGGTAGGGACTGTGGCTCAAGCGATCCCCACGGCTCAAATTTTGAAAAAGCTCCAAGACTTGCCGGTGTTTACTCTTACGGACAAAACTGGATCGCCGCTGATGGAGCGTGACACTACGAATGGGACTTATACCAATGCTTACTTGAGTCCGAAAGATGCTCAAGCTGCTCTGCAAAAAATGCGGCAGCGGAAACCGGAGCTAGTGAAACAGCTGCAAATTCGGCCAGTATCTTTGAGTGAAATGTATAAACTAAAGGCTAGTAAAAAGGTTGATGTATTATTTGTGCCTACTCAGTCTCAAGTCAAAGCTGCCCGCGATTTGAACCAAAGTAATAACACTACGCTAGAAAAATTTGAGGGAGTACCACTATTTTTGGGACTAGCTGGTCAACAACCGGGCTATCTGACTATTAATCAAAATAAGAAACAAATTATTCCCCTGTTCTTCGATCGCCAGCAGTTGGAACCATACCTAGAGACTTTTAAGAAAAACAACCCCGATTTGGCCGATACTGCCGGGATCCAGGTACTTAGTTTAGAGAAATTTATGGATACCTTGCGATCGAACAACAATCCCTTGTACGAGAAAGTAACACTGATGCCTTCGGCAGAGGCTGTGGAGCTACTGCGTAGTTCTAAAGCCACCATTCGTTAATGGCAAATATTCGTGGCACAGATTGATGGAGTCACTGTGTGGCAGTGGTATCGAGGGGTGAGGTCTGATATCACGGCGGCGGAGTGGCTGCTGTCGGCGTTGACTGATGTGGATAAATTATCCTTGCGATTAGGGACATTGATTGATCGACCAGCTGTCCAGTTAGACCGGCCTTGGTCGGAAATATTAGATCTATGGCAACAGCATCTAGATCGGCGGGTACCTCTTCAATATTTAGTGGGTACCACTCCCTGGCGGGATTGGGAATTGCAAGTCTCGCCAGCAGTGCTAATTCCGCGTCCAGAAACAGAATTAATTATTGATCTTGTTTTAGAACATACATCCGCTGCCCGTCAGATTAGTCATTGGCTAGATTTGGGCACTGGTAGTGGGGCAATTGCGATCGGACTGGCGGCGGCGCTGCCCCAGGCTACTATTCATGCCGTGGATTGTAGTGATGCTGCTTTGACGATTGCCCGCCAGAATATTACTAACGCTGGCTTGATCGATCACATTCAACTATACCAAGGCAGTTGGTGGCAACCATTGAGTCATTTGTCTGGTCAAGTAATGGGGATGGTTTCTAATCCGCCCTATATTCCTACGATGCTAGTGCCAGATTTGCAGCCGGAGGTGGCTCTGTATGAACCCCATCTAGCTTTGGATGGAGGAACAGATGGATTGGTCGCCATCCGGCAGTTAGTTAATACTGCGCCCGATTTTTTAGTGGCGGGTGGGCTATGGCTAGTGGAAATGATGGCTGGTCAGGGCATGGCGGTGGTGGAATTGTTGGAGCGGCAGGGTCAATATCAAGATATTCAGATTATTAATGATTGGGCCGGGTTAGATCGATTTGTAGTGGCACGGCGAAAATCAGACTGATTTTTTGAGGGTGATGCTCAGGAAAGTTGGATGGCTGGGATGATAGAGCACCCAGCCACGATTGATCGTCTGAGAATTTAGGCACAGCAATTTGGAGCAGACCTTATTACCTAGATTAACTCTTAAATTGGTTAATGTCTTAGTGAGATCTACTGAAATATTGACCCAGAATATCTTCAGCGTCGTCGATCTATTTCTTGGCGACGGCGATCGCGCCAGCCGGACAGGGTGAGGTATATTACACCCCCAGTCACCAAGATTAGCAAGCCAAAAGCCGCCGTGCCCAAAATCGGTCCAACAGTGCTCTCCATGTCTATACTTTTGCCGGAGTAATTATCGCTTCTAGTCTAGATCGAATTGCCACCGCATCGAGCTGTTGACCAATAAAAACTAGCTGGGTCAAACGCGGTTCATCTGATCGCCAGGGTCTATCAAAGAACTGCTCAAACCGCTGACCTACGCCCTGCACCACCATCCGCATTGGTTTATGGGGCACCGCCAAGAATCCTTTGACCCGATAGATTTCTTGTTCTTGTACCAGTTTTTCGAGGAGATGACGAAGGGCGATCGGATCAAATTCTTGTGCCAAGGTAATATGAGTGGCCGTAATCCCATCATCATGTTCATGCTCTTCTTCCCCATCGTGATGACTAGGACGATTAACCAAATCATCTTCGACCGCCGCTTCCCAACCCAAGATTTTCTCAGGAGCAACTTGCCCTCGATCGCTATTAATAATCTTCACAGCTGGATTAGTATGTTGATTAATAATATCTAGTACAGCTGTATAATCATCAGCGGCAATCAAATCGGTTTTGTTGACAATTACCAAATCAGCACAGGCTAATTGGTCTTCAAATAATTCTTGCAACGGTGTTTCGTGGTCTAAATTATCATCAGCCTGCCGCGCAGCATCGACGAGCGCTACATCACTGGCAAACCGTCCATGCAGAACAGCTTCCGCATCCACTACCGCAATTACGGCATCGACGGTCGCAGCATTTTTGATTTCTGGCCAGCGAAAGGCGGTTACCAAAGGCTTGGGCAGCGCCAAGCCAGAGGTTTCAATCACAATACAATCGATGTCTTGGCGACGCTCAATGAGTTGTTTCATGGCTGGGAAAAATTCTTCTTGCACCGTACAACACAAGCAACCATTGGTTAATTCAATAATTTGCTCGGGCACTTCGTCTGCGGGGCATAGGCCACAGCTGCGGAGTAGTTCGCCATCAATACCCAGTTCACCAAATTCATTTACCAGAACGGCAATCCGTTTGCCTTGGTTATTCATCAATAAATGTCGAATCAGGGTGGTTTTACCACTACCCAAAAAGCCCGTAATGATGGTCACGGGAATCTTACTAGCCATCGGTGTACCTCGCACTATTTTGGAACATCGGCGGGCATTCTGGCTCATTGATAAATTATCAAATCACAGTTGCGGGACAGCGCTGGTCTTTCACCAATCTTTCCTCGTTACCTCTAGCAGCTGTTCACCACCAGAACCGATCAGGATCTTCAGTGTAGCCTATGGGAGGGCGGGAATTATCTGCCGTACCATGCACTAACCACAGCACGATCGCACTTTTGGTGGTTTAGATGACACGATTTTGGATATGGTGTGATGGCCAAAATGGTCTAAATTAAGATGGAACATTGTGATGATGGCAGACAAGTATGCTAAAAGATTGGCTGCTCAATATATCTATCACCTTCGGGTTGGGATTATGTCTAGGGCTAGTCTTTCATTCCGGGCAGCCGCTGCTTTCCGGTTTCCAAGCGGCGATCGCTGCCGCCGTTGGCACGGCAATTGTTACCAGGGGTAAACGCAGCCGGTTTCAGAAAAATTCCGCTGCTCTGCGATCGCAAATTTCTCGGCTCCAAAATAAATCCCACGCTCTACAGCACAACATTCTGACGACCACCGCCGAACAAACCCAGATAGCCACTGAGCTAAATGCTTATCATCAACGTCAGCAAGCGGCTACGCAACACCTCAATGCTTTGGAAACTGCGCGGCAGAGAATGATTACTGAAGCACAGCAATTACAAGATCAATTAGCATCTTTGCAAACAGAACGCACTAACCTAAAAGACAGTATTGCCAAAATTGCCATTAATCATCAGCAGCTACTGGGCGAAAAAAGAGGATCCACCTCGGAATTGAGTGATTCTAATCAGCAGTTAGAGTCAGAGCAACAAGAATTAAAGACGGCGATCGATCGATTAAAAAGCGAGGAGCAAAATTTAGCAGCTAGTATTACCCAAATTACTATCGATCGACAGCAGTTACTAGACCAGCAAACTAATTTACAGGCACAATCTAGCAATTTTCAGCAACAATTAGAGTTAGAAAAACAGGAATTAAGTGCTGTTATCGACCAGTTAGAATCCCAAAAGATGAAGAGCATTTCGGAGTCTCGCCAGCTGGAAGCGGATATATCTCAACTTGCTACATACAAACAATCACTGGAATTAGAAGTAGAGCAGCTCCACCAAAAAATTACCGATATTCAAGCATTAACTATTCAAACTACTGTAACTAATCCAATTAATGAGTTGATCGATCGCCAGCCAATCCCTGAACCAACACCAGCCACTGTCGCACCAACCAGCGACGAAAATTGGGAAGAGCGTTTTGAGGATGAGATGGTGCGATCGGTCTTTGTACAACTGCAAAAATATGGCTCTGTTACCGAAGCCGAGCTTACTCAAATGCTGGCCGGAAATCCGCGCAAGGCTCGTCAATTTGCCCTGAAGTTTGAGGAATATTTACAGCTGGTACCCTTTAAAGCTCGTGTCGAAGTTGCTGCTAGTGGCAAGCGCTACGTGCGAGAATAGCTAATAAAAAACAGAGCAACTGCTAAAGCTACTCTGACTCAACTTGTTGGAGATAAATTATGTCGAAAATCTAAAGGCTGGTAATGAAGCCAACAATGCCATGACCTGAAACTAATTCCATAGCGAGTAAAGAAACAAACCCAATCATGGCTAATCGACCATTCATTTTCTCAGCGTACTCTGTCCAGCCCGCCTGAGGTCCTTCGGTCGTATACATTTTTGGTTCCAAAGCGAAGATATTTTCTCTACCGTCACTATCGACAAATGTTTTAGTACTCATAATTATTAAGATACTTCGTTAGCTTTACTAACATCAATGTAACAAAGTCTTTACAATAAATCAAGTAAGTACCCAAAAATGTCCTGATAGACTGTAGGATAAATGACTCCATTCATCTTTGCGTATGGCTCTCCAAGCAGTTTTATTCAACTTTAACGGCACGATTATTAATGATGAACCCATCCATCGTCAACTGATCGACGAGCTGTTGCTGTCCGAAAATTTGCGACCAGCGGCGAAGTCCTATCGAAAAATCTGCCTCGGCAAAAGCGATCGATCATGCCTGTTAGACTTATTTGCTGAGCAAGGTCGATCGATCAATGATCTGACACTACAAAAAATCTTAGTCAGCAAAGCCCAAGCTTACCAGCAGTATTTAGTCACTCTGGATAAGTTGCCTATTTACCCAGACCTCACGGATTTTTTAGATGAACTACAGTCAGCGGGGATGAGGCTGGGCATTGTTACTGGGGCGCTGCGGGTGGAAGTAGAAGCTGTTTTGCAAGAAAGTGGATTGATCGATCGATTTGAGGTGATTGTAGCCTGTGAAGATGTCCCCACCAGCAAACCCGCCCCGGATTGCTATTTACTAGCCGCTACTCAGTTGAAAGTTCAACCTAGTGAATGCTTGGCGATCGAAGATACTTTTCCAGGAATTAAAGCTGCCCAAGCCGCCCGGATCCCAGTAGTCGGAATTGCCCACACTTACCCGTTCCATATGATGCAACGCCAAGCTGACTGGGCGGTAGACTGTTTTGCCGATTTAGAGTTACAGCGTATTCAATACACCTATAGTGAGAGCTAATCAACAACGCCATTTTCGCATATAGCAAATGAAAAACTAATATCCTGACATGCAAGGAGATTTTTACCACATGCAATCTATAGATACCAAACCATTATTGTTAGATGTTCATCGCATTACTCTCCGCGTCACCCATGAAGAGTTTGAGAAGCTCTGTCAAGACAATCCAGATCAATCACTTGAATTGACAGCTACCGGAGAATTAATTGTTATGGCACCAGCAGGTTGGGAAAGTTCGGAGAAAAATTCAGACCTAACCACTGATGTTAATCTCTGGAATCGCCAGACAAAGCTTGGTCGAGCTTTTGATTCATCTGGTGGATTCACTCTGCCCAATGGAGCTATTCGATCACCCGATGTCACCTGGATCGAAAAGTCTAAGCTGATCGATATTCCTGATGGTGTTAAGTTTCCGCAAGTAATCCCCGATTTTGTAATTGAGCTGCGATCTGATACAGATAGAATGCCAAAGCTGAGAGAAAAGATGGAGGAGTATCGATCGAATGGGGTGCGGCTGGGCTTACTAATTGACCCAAAAAATCAGCAGGTAGAAATCTATCGACCAGAACAAGAGCCAGAGAACTATGAGTTTCCTACCTCCATCGACTGTAGTGAAGTCATGCCAGGTTTCATTCTGAGCCTGAGTGAGATCTGGTAATTATTACAGATTGTTAAACCTAATATTCTGGCTTGCTCAGAGTGCTATTTACCTGAAAAGCTAATCTCTAGCCTTACACTACTGAGAGAATCATTGTGAGTAGCAGACTCCGAGAACTAGCTAGCGTTTTCTTAAGACTCGGCCTCACTGCCTTCGGTGGCCCCGCTGCCCACATTGCCATGATCGAAGCAGAAGTTGTAGACCAGCGACAGTGGCTCACCCGCGAACACCTGCTCGACCTGTACAGCCTGACCAACCTGATTCCTGGTCCCAACTCCACCGAATTAGTGATGCATATTGGCCAAGAACGCGCTGGGTGGAAAGGTCTCATCGTCGCCGGACTGAGTTTTATTTTACCGGCCATGACCATTGTCTGGGTGCTAGCGATCGCCTATACCCAATACCAAACCCTACCCAACGTCGGTCACATTTTGGCCGGGATTAAGCCGGTCTTACTGGGATTAATTAGTCAAGCTCTGTGGAAACTCGGTCGATCGGCCATCCAAGATTGGCTCACTGGCGTGATCGCGATCCTCACCCTGGTAGCTTGCTCGGTAGGAGTCAATGAAGTGCTGTGGTTGGTGCTAATGGGAGTTGCCGTGATGTTGTGGCGAAACTGGCAGCAGCACAAAAATATCAATTTAACAGTGGCTAGTTTACCGCTGGGATTATTACCTAATTCGGAATTATCAATTTTTGGCCTGTTTCTCAAGATTGGATTAGTAATGTACGGGGGTGGCTATGTATTGATTGCTTTTTTGCAGCGGGAACTAGTCGATCGACAACACCTGATCACCAGTCAACAGCTGCTAGACGCGGTGGCCGTGGGGCAAATTACCCCCGGGCCATTATTTACTACCGCTACTTTTGTGGGTTACTTACTAGCAGGTCATGGTGGGGCGATCGCCGCCACGGTGGGAATTTTCTTGCCAGGATTTTTGCTGGTAGCCATCCTGCATCCCTGGATTAACAAAATGCGCCAATCAACCTGGGCTAGAGGTTTTTTAGATGGGATTAATCCGGCTGCTTGGGGTTTGATGGCGATCGTTAGCTGGCAACTGGCGACCAGCAGTGTTCATGTTTGGGTGACTGGATTGATGGCGATCGCTAGTTTAGGAATTTTGCTCAAATGGCGGATTAATTCTTTATGGCTGGTGGCAATTGGCGGAATTTTAGGCGCTCTGCTGCAAATTTAATTATCAAGGAACGGTAATCAGCCATTAAAATGGTGTAGTCAGCCCTAGTCAGTGGTTAGCAAATTTTTGTGAGGAGTATGTATGCATTTTGATGTGAGAGGAATTCTGGATTCCTTGGGCTATTGGGGCTACATCGCAGTTTGGGCGGTGATTTTTTTAGAATCGGGTCTGTTTTGCTTTTTCTTGCCTGGTGATAGTCTACTATTTACGACTGGTTTCTTGTGTTCTATTCCTAATGCCACGACGGGCTCGCCCACCTTCAATATTTTTGTGATGTCTTTTGGCTGCTTTGCCACGGCAGTAATGGGAAATTTTTTAGGATACTATTTAGGACATCATTACGGCAGAAGTTTATTCGATCGAGATGCCTTTGTTTTTAAAAAGAAATATTTAGCAGCAGCCGAAGATTTCTATGCCCAAAAAGGCGCAATGGCCATTATTGTTTGTAGATTTTTGGCCATTGTCCGCACCTTTGCCCCGCTGGTAGCTGGGATGGCAGCGATGCGCTATCGTACCTTTGCTATTTGCAACGTAATTGGTGGTTTTTTGTGGGCAGTCGGTTTAAATGTCTTGGGCTATTTCTTAGGTAAAAAGTTACCTGCTGATGCTTTGGACAATTATTTGATGCCAATCACCATCGGGGTAATGGTCTTATCCTTTGTTCCATCTATTATTCATTTCATGCAAGATAAAGCTAAAAAACACTAGCACAGCTAACACGCTAAATTAAAAGAATCGCAATTATCAATATCCCAAAATTCTCCTCAATCCTTATGACTACCAACAATCCCTTACTAATTGGCCAAGGCTTACCACCCTTTAATGAAATTCGGGTTGAGCATGTGGTACCAGCGATCGAACAGCTTTTAGCCACTGTTGATACCCAACTCACTGAGATCGAAAAAAATATTGTCCCCACTTGGGCTGGTTTGGTAGAGCCCCTCGATCGCCTCAGTGAAAAGTTGAATTGGGCTTGGAGCATTGTCGGTCATTTGATGGGAGTCCAAAATAGCCCTGAGCTACGCACCGCCTACGAAACTAGCCAGCCGGAGGTGATCAAATTTTTTATGCGCTTAGGCCAAAGTCAACCCATCTATCAAGGATTGAAACAGATCGAAGCCAGCGCTGACTGGAAAAACATGAGTATGGCTCAACAGCGGATCATTACTGCCGCCATCCGCGAGACCGAACTGTCTGGGGTGGGCTTACAGGGAGCCAAAGCCGATCGGTTTAATGAAATTCAATTAGAGCTAGCCGAGCTGACCACCCAGTTTTCTAATAATGTCCTAGATGCCACCAAAGCCTTTAATTTGGATCTGACTGACCCTGCCGATATCGCTGGTCTACCTCCCAGTCTCCTCGCCCAGGCCGCCCAAGCTAGCCGCGCCGCTGGCCAGGAGCAAGCCACCCCAGAATCGGGTCCCTGGCGCATTACCCTGGACTATCCCAGCTATGTGCCATTTATGCAGCATAGTCAACAGCGCCATTTACGGGAACAGGTCTATAAAGCTTTGGTTAGTCGGGCATCTGGGGGAGAGTGGGATAATGCCGCCCCGATCGAGCGGATTTTGACCCTCCGGCGAGAAATGTCTCAACTGCTGGGATTTGATAGTTATGCCACCATGAGCCTCGCCAGTAAAATGGCTCCCAATGTCGCTGCCGTGGAAGAGTTGTTAGAATCTTTACGGCAGGCTAGTTTTGATGCTGCCCACCGCGAACTAGACGATCTGCGCGAATTTGCGAAAACAACCGACCTGCAACCTTGGGATGTAGCCTACTGGTCAGAACGATTGCGGGAGCAGAAATATGATTTTAACGCCGAAGAACTGCGCCCTTATTTCCCGTTAGAGCAGGTACTGTCTGGTTTGTTTAACCTGGCCAATCAATTGTTTGGGATATCGATCGAATCAGCCGATGGTCAAACTGCTGTCTGGAATAATGATGTCCGTTATTTCCAAGTTAAGAATGAACAGGGAAAAGCAATTGCTTATTTCTTTCTAGATCCCTACAGTCGTCCTGCCGAAAAACGCGGTGGCGCTTGGATGAATGATTGTGTGGGCAGAGAGAAATTAGCTGACCAAGTACGGCTACCCGTGGCTTACCTGGTTTGTAACCAGAGTCCACCAGTAGATGACCAACCCAGCTTGATGACTTTTGCCGAAGTCGAAACTCTATTCCATGAATTTGGTCATGGTTTACAGCACATGCTCACCACCGTGGATTTTGCCTCGGCTTCCGGCATTAACAATGTGGAATGGGACGCGGTGGAACTGCCCAGTCAGTTTATGGAGAACTGGTGTTACCATCGCCCGACTTTGCTGAGCATGGGCAAACATTACCAAACCGGGGAGTCACTCCCTGATCACTACTACCAAAAGCTAGTAGCTGCCAAGAACTTTATGAGTGGTAGTGGGATGTTGCGTCAGATTCACTTTAGCTGGGTAGATATCGAATTGCACCATCGTTATCAACCCGGTCAGGGAAAAGTCGCTAATGATATACGATTGGAGCTAGCCAAGAAAACCACGGTGTTAACTCCGATTCCAGAAGATCAATTCCTTTGTTCCTTTGGCCATATTTTTGCTGGTGGTTATGCCGCTGGTTACTATAGCTACAAATGGGCAGAAGTATTAAGCGCTGATGCTTTTGGTGCTTTTGAAGATGCTGGTTTAGATAATGTAGAAGCTGTCCAAAAAACAGGACGACGTTTCCGCGATACTGTGTTAGCCTTGGGCGGTAGTCAGCCGCCACTGGAAGTCTTCAAGTCTTTCCGGGGTCGGGAACCGGAAGCCGAGGCTTTGCTCCGTCATAGTGGTTTGTTAATCAAGTCCTAAAGTCGATTAAATCCTCTAGACCTATTATTCACACTTGGTTGATAGGTCTAGGGAAATAGTTTGGAGCTGAATTTGCTGCGATCAACATATCGAAATTCTTGGGGGATAAATGATGCTGACTAAAAACCAAGCGCAAACATTTGCAGAAGAATGGGTACAAGCTTTTAATTCCCATGATCTCGATCGCATCCTCTCTCACTATCATGAAGATGTGGTGTTAGTTTCTCCGATCGCCGCCCAAATCTTAAACGATCCCAATGGCACAGTTCGAGGCAAAGAAGCACTACGGGCTTATTTTCAAAAGGGGCTAGCAGCCTATCCTGATTTGAAGTTTGAATTGCTAGATGTGATGTGGGGAATATCTAGTGTGGTACTTTACTACGTCAATCAACAGGGCACCAAGTCTGGGGAGTTTATGGAAATCGATGCTGCTGGCCAAGTCACCAAAGTAATTGCCAACTACAATTAATAAAAATCAATGACTATACCTACCCAGTCTCGGCAAGAATTTCTCGGTTTTGCCTACGGGTTCCTCGGCATTCTGATTTTTAGTATTACTTTACCCGCCACCAAAATAGCCATCACTGGGGGTCTCGATCCAGTATTTGTTGGCCTAGGTCGAGCGATAGTGGCCGCCATACTATCTTTGGTTTTATTAGTAGTTACCCGCCAAAAGATACCGTCCTGGCGATTCCTACCTAGATTCATTATTGTAGTAGTTGGTGTAGTTATTGGTTTCCCTCTGTTGTCAGCATTGGCCATGCGCGATGCCCCCGCATCCTATGGAGCAGTCATTACCGGATTATTGCCTTTGGCAACGGCGATGTTTGGAGCTTGGCGTGCTGGCGAACGACCATCATTATCCTTTTGGATTTGGGCGGTAGCAGGCAGCAGTTTGGTGGTAACTTTTGCACTGTTTTCTAGTGCCGGTGGGCTACGGTTTGCCGATTTAGCCTTGCTGGGAGCCATCGCTGCTGCGGGGTTGGGCTATGCCGAAGGTGCGGTGCTAGCTCGAACTTTTGGCGCTTGGCAGGTAATTTGCTGGTCGTTAGTATTGTCGGTGCCAGTACTGCTGCCTATTACATTACAACATCTACCAGCTATTGGTGTCGTGATTACTAGTGGTGCTCTGTGGGGATTTTTGTATGTGAGCTTATTCAGTATGTTTCTGGGATTTTTTGCTTGGTATCAGGGGCTAATGCTGGGTGGAATTGCCAGAGTGGGACAACTGCAACTTTTTCAGCCTTTTTTGACTATTTTGGCATCAGCGCTGTTGTTAGGGGAAGGATTATCAATCAATACGTTGGGCTTTGCGGTGGGAGTGATTTGTTGTGTGGCTTTGGGCAAGAAAACTCAAATTAAAGCCGTATCGATCGAACAAGGTTCTTGACTAAAAAATATTAGTATCAAAGATTACTATTTTGTATTACAGAAGGTCTGAAGATGCTACTGTTGGGTTATTTAAACCTAAATTAGCTCACAGCGACGATAAGAGTGCAAAATCAGTCTTTGTTAAAAAGCATCGACACATTACTGGTGTCCCATGGCCTCGCTGGGTTGAATGACGTGCAGATGGTCGTCTTGGCCAGTACTTTAGCCGGGGAATCTTATCCGGCCATCGCCGATCGATCGACCTATACGGTGGAATACTTGCGAGAAGTAGGAGCGAAGCTATGGCAGATACTGAGCAGCGCTTTCGGGGAATCGGTTAGTAAGAAAAATATCAAGTCGGTGTTACAGCGCTACCAGCAATCATTGGCTGCGGAAGATTTAGAGCGCCAGTATGCTTGGGGCGAAGCGATCGATGTCTCAATTTTCTATGGCCGCACCACTGAACTGAAAACTCTTGAGCAATGGATTACCAAAGATCGCTGCCGTCTAATCGCAATTTTAGCGATGGGTGGCATGGGCAAGACGGCTCTAGCGGTGAAGTTGGCGCAGCAGCTCCCCACTGAATTTGATTTTGTGGTCTGGCGATCGCTCCGTAACGCGCCACCGTTGACCGATATTTTGGCTGAAACCATTGCTTTACTGTCACGGCAACAAGAAATCGCTGTGGCGGTGGACTCTAGCACCCATATTGAAAGGTTACTGCATTACCTGCGGTCACAACGCTGTTTGTTGATCTTGGACAATGTGGAGTCGATTTTGCTGAGCGGCAGCCCCCGCCAGTATTTAGATGGTTATGAGGGTTACAGAGAGCTGTTTCAGCAGCTGGCGGAATGCTCTCATCAAAGCTGTGTATTGTTGACCAGTCGCGAACAGGTGGCGGAGGTTGTTAATGTGGCCGGGAATAGTTTACCGGTGAGGATTTTGCCGCTGGGAGGGCTATCGATCGAAGCGGGCATGGCAATTTTAGAAGATAAGGGTTTGCCGTTGACGATCGATAAAGGCCAAGAATTGATTGATTTATATGCTGGCAATCCCTTGGCTTTGAAGATTATTTCCACTTCCATTTTGGATATATTTGATGGCCAGGTGACGGATTTTTTTGAGCAGGGTATCGCTGTTTTTAATGGGATCAGGATGTTGCTGGAACGGCAGTTCGATCGACTTTCGCCGGTAGAGCAGCAGGTGATGTTTTGGCTGGCGATTAATCGGGAGTGGGTGTCGGTGGGGGAGCTGCAAGCTGATGTGTGGCCAGCGGTTTCCGCATCACAGTTATTGGAGGCGTTGGAATATTTGCAGGGTCGATCGCTGATTGAGGTGAAGGGGGGTCGGTTTACTCAGCAGCCGGTGGTGATGGAGTATGCGATCGATAAGTTGTTGAGGGCGATCCGAGCGGAGATTGGAAGTCA
Source organism: uncultured bacterium (assembly GCA_964247085.1). Taxonomy (GTDB): domain Bacteria; phylum Cyanobacteriota; class Cyanobacteriia; order Cyanobacteriales; family Chamaesiphonaceae; genus JAAFHZ01. Next base: position 71,832 of record CAXTSX010000005.1, on the reverse strand, counting down.
GGCTCCTCGGTTGTTTCTGAATTTTGCGCTGATGAAGGCGCAGGCTAAGGATTATGTGCGGGATAGTCAGATCCGGGTAATTGTCCAGCCTTTGCTCATGATGCTGGCTTCGGATTTGGGGGGAGAGGGATCGATCATCAAGATTTTGAAGCAGATTTTAGCTCGGTTTGAGGTTGGTTCGTTTGCGGCGGGGAGTTATGGGGCGGGTAATTGTTTGAATTTGCTGAATCAATTGGCGGCTGATTTGACTGGGTTGGATTTGGCGGGGTTGAGTATTCGTCAGGCTGATTTGCGGGAGGTACCGCTGCCGCAGGTTAATTTGGCACAGGCTAACTTGGCGACTTCGTTGTTTGCGGAATCGATCGGGGATATTTTTAAAGTGGCGCTCAGTCCGGACGATCGATTAATTGCCAAAGGTGGTAGTGACGGCAAGATTGTCATTTGGAATGTAGATAATGGTCAAAATATCCTGAATATCAAAGCGCATGATAGTCATGTGGTAGGGTTGGTTTTTACTGCTGATAGCAAAAGGCTGATTAGTTCTAGCTTTGATCAAACTATTAAAATCTGGGACTTAGATAATGGCAGTTGTCTAAAATCTTGGCAATTGTCCGCACCAGTGTACCGAATTGCTCTTAGCCCGGACAATCTCATCCTAGCTAGCGGTAGTAATAGTGGTGACGTTTTGTTGTGGGATATGACTACTGGTCAACTCCTTAAAAATCTGACTGGTCACACGATGACTGTGGTCGATATCTCTTTTCAGCCCCAAGGAAAATTATTAGCTAGCGGTAGTTTTGACACCTCAATTAAAATCTGGGATCTGGATACTGGTGATTGTGTTCACACCCTCACTGAACATACCCAAATTGTTTCTTCAGTGAATTTCAATGCTAGTGGTACCCAATTAGTTAGTAGTGGTGTTGATACATCGATCAAAGTATGGGATGTCGGAACTGGAATATGTTTACAGACCATCTGCGCCCATTCTAGAATAGTGATTGACGCTCTGTTTAGCCCTCATAGTCAACAAATAATTAGTGGTAGTCAAGACTTGACTATCCGGATCTGGGACGAAGTAAAACCCAATGAATGGGACTGTAGCCATGTTTTACAGGGACATGAGCATACTATTTGGTCGATCGCACTCAATTCTACTGATAAAGTTCTGGTTACTAGTGATCAAAGCGGCATTCTAAAATTATGGGACGTAGCATCTGGGCATTGTCTAAAAACCTTTAGTGGCATTACCAAAGCCTTTCGGTCTCTAGCTTTTCATCCGCAAGCAAATCTGTTGGCTAGTAGTAGTGATGATCGACATATTCATCTTTGGGATTTGTCTACCTATCAATGCTCTAGTACGATGAAGGCTCACCAAATGGCTGTTTGGCAAGTGGCTTTTTCACCTTCAGGTGATTCCATCGCTAGTTGTGGATTAGACGGCGCTGTCAAGCTATGGGATATTACAGCTAATTTAGATTTGAAGGGGCTACCGCGAATTATCCAGAAAAGTCCCGGACTTATCTTTACTACAGCTTTTCATCCTCACACTGAAATGCTAGCGACAGGTGGTATTGATGCTATTTGTCTCTGGAATTACCGGACTGGAGAGCTACTTAGCAGGATAGAACAAAAAGAAATAGGAGATTTGGCCTTTCACCCGACGGGTAAACTATTAGCAAGTGCCAGCCACAACCCAGCTATTAAAATTTGGGATGTGGAGACTGGTGAATGCCAGCAAACATTTCTAGGTCACTCTAGTGAAAATTGGACGGTAGCTTTTCATCCGCAAGGGCAATTGCTAGCCAGTGGCGGAGAAGACAACTCTGTGCGGTTATGGGATCTTGATAGTGGCGAATGTCGCTATGTTTTGAAGGAACATAATGCTACTATTTCCTGCGTAGCCTTCAGTCCTGATGGTAGCCATCTAGCTAGTGCCAGTAAAGATTACACAGTTCGGATTTGGGAAGTGGCTACTGGAAAATGCCTAAGAGTATTAACAAATCACACGGATTTAGTTAATTTTGTGGTTTTCCATCCTGAGCAAAAGCGGCAATTATTAGCTAGTTGTAGTCATGATGAAACCATTCGATTATGGGATACAGATTTTTGGCTATGCACTAAGACCTTACGCCCCCAAAGAATCTATGAAGACATGAATATCACTGAAGCCACCGGTCTTACTCCTACTCAATTAAATAACCTCAAAAACTTGGGGGCAATTACTAGCTAGTACCCCTAATTCTTGCCGACCAACCACATTAAATTTATAATCATCCAGCAACAGCCTCACCCCTGGCATGACCCAATTCCCCCACGACCAATTCGCCAAAGACCTCCTCGAAACCCTACTGAGTCCCTTCGGCGAAGTCCAAACCGCCAAAACGATCGATTCCCAAGTTCGCGAAATCGATGTTTACTTTAGCCCCAATCCCCAGTCCCCACCATTAGCCAGCCTCGGTCTACTCCACAAACTAGCCGCCACCCCAGCCACCTTTGAACCCTTTCGCAAAGCCATCACCATCAGCGAAATTCGCAGCTGCATCGCCAAACTGTTTGATTTGCAAGGAGAACTAAGCCGCCAAGCCAAACGAGCAGGACAAACCAAATTAACAGAAACAGACCTACCCCACCTCTGGATTCTCACCCCGACCCTCAGTGCCGAGAAATTAGCTGACTTTGGTGCTATAAAAGAGGTAGAGACTTGGGGCGAAGGCATTTATCTCTTACCCAAATCTCTCAAAACAGGAATTGTTGTCCTTCATCAATTGCCAGAAACAGCCGATACTCTCTGGTTAAGAATTCTGGGGCGCGACAACGTGCAAATCCGGGCAATTAATGAAATTGCCCACCTACCCCTAGACAATCTCTACCGCCAAAACGCTTTGGAATTGTTCTCTAACCTGAAAATAATTCTGGACAGCAAACGAAGTAAAAATACTGATGAGGTAGAATTAATGGTTAAGCTATCACCTTTGTACCTGGAACAGATCGACATTGCTACCCAAAAAGGCCAAATGGCGGAAGGGCAGACTTTAATTATTAGGCAGTTGACCCGCAAGTTTGGGGAGCTTGGTTCTGAAACGATCGAATCAATCCATCAACTAACCCTAGAACAGCTGGAATCTTTGGGTGATGCGCTGTTGGACTTCGATCACATGGAAGATTTACTCTCATGGCTGACATAAAAGATGAGGAAGTGACTGAAACTTTCTCGATGACTGTTCGGCCACAGGCGAATGGGCAATACTTTTGCTGCTTATCCTCGGCTTTTAATGATTCTGCCAGAGAAGATATCCAGTGCCACGGTCAAACGAAGGAACATGCGCTGGCGATCGCCTTAGAAAATTTGGCTAGTGAGTATCGCCGGATGGCGGAAGAGAGCCAAAATATTGATTCATTAGCCGTAGAACGCACAGAATCTGGGGAGGCGATCGACAAGCGTTATCATGTGATGTTGCACTACGAATGTATTGTTGAAGATGAATCCAAGTTTTCAGCCAGTCACAATACAATCATGGGCAATACTGTGGTTGAAAATGCTGAAATCACTCTGGTAGAGATTGCTCCAGATCTACAGATTGAGGGTGTTCAGCGGTGAATTAATGATGATTAGAATATCATCATTATTTGAATTCAGCTAAAAACTTCGGCGACGGACTGTGCAAAGTCAGGTAATAAGGGGCTGCTGAGAACATCGCTAGGAAACAACGTTGCTACTAAGGGTAAGCCATTACCATCCCGCCTGAAAATCTCGATTTGTTGTTTGTGCCAATCAACCACCCAATATTCTTGTACTCCTCTGATGGCATAGAGTTTGCGCTTAACTTCTTTATCTCGCCGCTCATTGTCGGTACCGGCGGAAAGTACTTCTACTATTAATTCTGGCGCAGCGACCAGATGACCAGATTCGTCTAAAACTCGCGCTAATCTGTCGGTGCTAATCCAAACCAAGTCTGGGATGACGTTATCATCATCAGTAAATATTAGTCCGGGCGTAGTAACAACTTCCCCTAAATTACTCTGACTTGACCAACTTCCCAAGGATTGGATTAACCGGGTGATGACTTTTTGGTGTTGCCAATGGGGGGCGCGGGTCACGAGTAATTCTCCATCGATTATTTCATAGCGATTACCGTTATCGGGTAATGACTCTAAGTCGGCGGATTTCCAACGGGTGGATTGGTACATCTATATCTGCCTCCAGTAATTACTTGTATTCTGACATTACTGCGATCGATCGACCTGAATGCGATCAAAATTGAAAGTCTTCGATCGACGGATGGCATTGATACCTCGCCACACGCGTCGATAAATCCTCATCAATTATAAATTTCATCTACTTTCGGTCTACCTTGGATCGGATAAGCTTTGACATAGATCCGTGCAAAATCGAGATCTTCATCGGTTAAGTAGGGATAGTCCTCTCTCAATACTTCTAAGCTTTCACCTCGCATTAGAGAGCCACCAATTCGCTGCACTGATAACCGCGAATCTGGAAAGACAATTTCTCCGCCTAGAATATTTGGGTTACTGACTAGCCGAGCTTTCCAGACTTCAAATCGATCGATTAATATTTGGAGTTCTTTTCCGATTTCACTGACATTGAGAGTGAAAAATCTTCCAAATTCTAAGGTTGAAACTTGCTGTTTCCATGCTGTTTGGAGTGCTTGGTGCAGGTGGGTTCGATAGCTAACCGAGAAATCAAAGTTAATTTCTTTGAGAGCGCGAAGATATACCAGGGTTCCAAAGGAAAGCTGATTATGATTAGGCGGATCGGAATGAATAATGTGATGCTCGATCTCTCTATAAATCCGCTTGGGAGAGATCTCAATCAAAGCCGCAGCTTCGTTAGGTGTAAAAATTATATTCATCTCTAATACATTCCCTGTATAGGGAATATTATATACTTTTTTTCCTTCTGCTGGGTAGCGGTACTGGTTCCTTTTCCTATTATCAATGGTAATTCATGCTAGCATGATAGTATACCCCATTTCCTTCCCCAATAACTCTAAGGCGGCAGATTTCCAGCGGGTGGATTGGTGCATTTATATCGGCTTCCAGTAATTACTTTTATTCTGAAATTGATCGAACTGAATGTGATCGAAATTCAGGGATTGAGTGTCGATTTTAGCATTGGAGATGAGACCTGGTAGTTTGAATACCCAGCGTTACAAAAATATATCAGAACAACCTACTTTTTCCTACTTACAACTTTTTAGATTATGAATATCATCATTTTGCAATGAAAAACTATTTCTTCAAAATCTTAGCTATTACTAACAATGATAAAACACTCATCCCTAATTAAATTTTTTCTCAGTTTCAACATTTTTTTAATTCCCTCTCTTGTTCAAACCCTTCCTGTCCAAGCAGACTCAAATGGTTGTGGAAGTGGTTGGACGGCAGCACTTACACCTAATACACCAGCAGGGGCTAGCTTTAAATCTGCATGTGATAATCAGTGGCATAACGATATGTTGACGGCTTGTCGAGAAAAATTCCCGGATGGTTCATTTTTGGGGAAATCTATTCGGAAGCCTTGGCGAATTACTTGTAATGGAGCTGCTGATGCTTATTATCGAGCAGTTCGTAGTGAAGGTGGTAAAGCACATCAAGACGCTCAAAGAGCTGCTTTCAATAAACAAGACCCAAACGCCAAAATGATCATATCTTCTTATCAAGAAGTTCTAGGACGTAGTCCTAATCAAAGAGAAATTGACTATTGGAAGCAACGAATTGCCAAAACTGGTGAGACATATAACCAAATACTAGAAGTACATCGAGAATGGAAAAGTAGAGGAGGTAAATAGGGCAGACAGTAGTGTAGGGAGCAATTTCAGCACATAAGTGTAGATGTCTTTGCTCATCGTATTTCTTTCCATCACTACAGTATTTTGCACATGCTCTATTGCATTCAAAATATCAATTAAACCTTTGACCACAATGATTTCAATTATTATCTTATCTAGAAGAGGAAGAATGTTTCGCTATTTTTTTACCACGCTATTAGTTCCGGGTACAATTTTATCTATTTCTCGTCCAGCTATTGCCATGGATGAATCACAACTTAAAGCTTGTAGTCAAGTGCAACTGCCAAGTGAGATCGATCTTATGCAGCCAATTCCTAGCAGATGGACAGATTGCTTACCTACCTTGAATCCAGTGGCGAAAATTTCAAATGGAGTGGCCGGTCGAATGAAAGCAGCTCTCAATAGATTACCAAATATTGGCAATGAAGGTGGTAATGAAGTAGTTCAAGTTATATATAATATCTCACTTCAACAGTTTAAAGTCAAAGGTCAAGTTCGCGCCCGTCAAGTTACAGATATAAGAGTGCCTGATATAAGACGCGAGCGTAGATGTATATCAAAACCTTGGCCTTTGAAGGGAGCTTGGTGTGAAAATGTACCTGTAAAAATTGGTACTAAAGTTGAACGAATCACAACATACTCAGCTACATGTAGTTACACATACACACAAAACGTTGGAAATGGACGTATGGGTGGCAGCTTAGGATGCGGAGAAGGTGCAATTGGTGTCAAAATTCGTTTTGACTCCATTGCTGCATTGCTACAAGGGCAACTACCTAGCCTTTCAGAATTAATTAGTACTGTTGATTTCCGAACCCCTATTATTAAAGATGCATCGCGGGATACTTATGAAGCTGAGGTTTCTAAAATAATGGCAGATAATCCTGATGCTCGCATATACTTTTCTTCACAACCATTTGTGCAGTGGGCATCAGCCGAAGAATTAGGTTTATCTCTTCTCCTACAAGTCGTTAGTGTTGGTACAGCGACTCCAATACTGGTTGAGAAAATTGAAGGCCAACTTCGCACTGAAGGTATTAATTTTATTAGCTGGGCAGCAACGAATGCTGTTCAAATGAATCAAGAACAGTTTATTGATTTATTTAGTAATTCCAGTAATGTTGATATTCCTAACTTTCGTCCACGAATAAAGTTCATGAATATTCCGATTGCTTGGAATAAATGCCTAAGTTCTGGGCCTTGTACTGGAGAGATTAAAAAGCCGCGCCTCGGCTTTGCAATTATCTTTGATAAATTATGAAGTGAGGGTATGGTGAGTATTACCCACCATAAGAATTTTAGCTGTTATCTAAAGTATCTTTTCTTATTAATTTAGAATCAGGAAAATCTAAGGCGATCGATCTTAACCCCAAAAGAACCCAAAACAATCAGCCTTTGATCCCGACCGATTACAGTCGATCGATCTCAATTCGCTTGGCCACAAACCTGGCACATATAGCATGAGCTGATGTCGATCGATATAACAGGTATAATTAGTATCAAGGCTTGAACAATCAAGGAAAAGTAATAAAATGGAAGCTATATCAATTCCTGCTCATTTCGATGGCAACCACATTCTTCTCGATCGGCATTTTGAACTAAAACCCAATACCAAGTTACTAGTAACCGTCCTACCCAATCAAGATGACGAGCACTCAGCTTGGTTAAATCTATCTATTCAAGGGGTGGCCAATGCCTACGAGCTAGATGAACCAGAATATTCCATCGACTTAATTCAAGAAGTCAATCCTGAATATGAAAAAAGGTAATGTTGCACTAGCTCCCATTCCTCAAGCCGATGGTAATATCAAAACTCGACCAATCATCCTCTTGCGATTGATGCCGCCATATCAAGATTGGTTAGTCTGCGGCGTTAGTACTCAGCTGCATCAGTTGGTACAAGAATTTGACGAGCTTATTAATACTGAAGACATTGATTTCGCATCGAGCGGACTAAAAGCCCCATCTCTCATTAGATTGGGGTTTTTATCGCTACTACCTCGTCGCAGCATTATTGGTTCAATTGGCTCAATTTCACCCGATCGACATCAACGACTATTGCAAAATCTCTGTAATCATCTACTTGATAATTCAGTCTGAATGCAGAATCGTGGGTACTTTCCACCACTTTGATTTCAGTCATCATCAATAACCTTCATCAATTGTAATGATATCGACAAGAAATAATAGTTAAATATTCATCTTCCACCGCATAAACCAAACGATTTGTATCATCAATTCGCCGCGACCAAAACCCAGCTAAATTTTCCCGCAACGGTTCTGGCTTACCAATCCCCTCAAACGGCTCACGCATCGTTCCATCTATGAGCTTGTTGATTCTTTTCAGCGTCTTTTTATCCTGCCCTTGCCAATAAATATAATCATCCCAAGCCTCCTCCGTCCAAGCCAACTTTCTAGACATCTAGCAAGTCTCGCTCTACCGCTTTCCCAGCTCTAAATTGCTCGATCGATCTTTCTAAATGAGCCGCATTTGCCGGAGACTTCAATAAATGAACCGTCTCCATCAAGCTATTGAAAGACTCTAGCGACATTACCACTACATCATCGGCATCTCGTCTAGTCACGATCGTATAGTCGGCATCAGCCACAACCTGATCGAGGACTGTTTTAAGGCTACCTCTAGCTTCACTAAAAGACACAACTTTCATAGTTTTCATACTTGTACATTATATTGTACAAGTATAGCACAGTACTTTACATACTTCTCCTTCACCATCTAAATCAAAGTTGCACCAACAAAAAAAACATCCCAGCTTATCATAAAACTGGGATTGCTATTAACGTAAAAATCCTAGACCGGAACTGCCGCCAAAGCAGGTTGCCAGACCTTACCATCCAGAGCCATTTGTTCAATATCGATCGCTAACCGCAAAGCCTTTAGAGCTTGCTCACCGCCCACCGATGGCTGATTGCCACAACGCACACAGTTTACAAAATGCTCTAACTCCGCATACAGAGGCTCAATATTGCTGGTATAAACCTTTTCAATCAACCCATCCTGACGATACAGACCCTGATGGTATTCATTGAACTTCTCGGAATGATGACGATGAATCAAAATTTCGTTGTTTAAAAAATTGGCTTCTGTCAGGGAGCGACTACAGTGCGCGGTGATGCTTCTCGTCTTGCGGTGAGTAACTTTACTAGCTGTCAAGGTAGCGACTACTCCATTAGCAAAACCTAAAGTGGCAGTCACATAGTCTAAATATCTAGAGGATTCACCACTACGACTGCCACAAGCCGTGAGACCTACCACCGAAGAACCGGCTAGTTCCATCAGCAAATCGATATCATGAATCATCAAGTCCAAAACCACCGATACATCATTAGCTCGGTTAGAATAAGGACTCATCCGATGGGCTTCTAGTGCTAAAACTTTTTCGGTTTTTAGTACTTGGCTGAGCTCTTGAAATACTGGATTAAATCTTTCGATGTGGCCAACTTGCAGAATAGCTTGAGATTCGGCAGCAGCATTGACGAGGGCTTCCGCTTCTTCGATGGTGGCAGCGATCGGCTTCTCAATTAAAACATGAATGCCAGCTTCTAGACATTTAATACCTACTTCATAGTGAAGACGAGTGGGGACGGCGATACAAACAGCATCGACATGCTCAATTAATTCTTGGTAGTCTTCAAAAAAACGCGCTCGAAACTTGCTCGCTGTTTCCAGACCCTGCTCAACATTAACATCGGCAATGCCCACAAACTTCACGCCTTTGAGTAAACTCAAGACCCGAGCATGGTGTTGACCCATACTACCAACCCCAATCAACCCTACTCTGAGGGGCTGTTGTGGCATGGTCATTTGTGTAAGCATCTCTCCATCTATTTGTCTTGCTGACATGTTATGTTTCACCTTAAATATAACTCCTCCACCAACACCACTTGATAGAAACCTGTTTCAGTCATTCCAGAGACTACCGAAGTAGCCATTATTCCTAGGAGACCAAAAATTGAGACTTAGTGTTCCAATCTAGTTAACCTATTTGTTGCAAATTGTTAAGTACAACCATTTAATTGTAAGTTATTCTTCACGTTTTCTCTCTTCCTAAATTTTGTAGATTTTCACCAAGTTCATGCCTAAAGCAGTTATTCTTCTCTCCGGTGGACTCGATTCCTCCACTGTTTTGTATCAAGCTCGTCAGGATGGCTATAGTTGCTATGCCCTGTCGTTTGATTATCAACAGCGCCACCAGCGCGAACTGGTGGCCGCTCAAGCTATTGCCGCCGCTGCGCAGCTGACGGCACATCAGGTCATGAGTTTTGACTTGCAAAGCTGGGGAGGCTCGGCCTTGACCGATCGATCGATCGACTTGCCCACCCACCGCAATTTAGACCAAATGGCCGCCGAGATTCCGGTGACCTATGTGCCAGCTCGAAATACGATTTTTCTGAGCTTTGCGCTAGCTTATGCCGAAACCATTGCGGCCGATCGGGTCTACATTGGCGTGAATGTCTTAGACTATTCCGGCTATCCGGACTGTCGCCCAGATTATATTCAAGCCATGCAAACCGTGTTTACTCTGGGCACGAAGCAAGGACGAGAGGGGCAACCAATTACCATTGAGGCACCCCTAATCCAACTACGCAAAACCGAAATTATCCAGTTGGGCAATCAGTTAGGAGTGCCTTGGGCGGATACCTGGTCATGCTATAGCGGTGCCGAGCAAGCTTGTGGGGTCTGTGATTCTTGTCAGCTACGGCTAGCGGCCTTTGCCGAACTAGGATTGTCAGACCCTTTACCCTATGCCCCGCGATGAATGCGCACTCGATCGAGCCGGGTGCCATTAGTAAGTACCACGGTGAGGTCGAGGTTTTGATATTTTAATGGTTCCCCAATTTTGGGCATTTGTTGCCATCTGTACATCAAAAATCCGCCGAGAGTCTGATATTCATCCGCTAGCGGTAAATTGATTTGCAGGCTATTGTTCAACTCGGTGATACTAATTTGGGCTTGCACCAAAAAAGTATCTTTGCCAGCCGGGAGGATCGGATTGGGCTTGGGATAGTCCTCTTTTTGTTCGCCCAAAATTTTGGCAATAACATCCTTGCGGGTCAATAAGCCCACAATGCCTCCATATTCATCCACAACGATCGACATTGCTGTCCCCGAGGCTTGCATTTGCAAAACTAATTCATCGATCGAAGTCGCTTCGGGGACAAAAACCGGTGGTCTAATCCAAGATTTAATCGGACTATCCAAACTAATCCGGCCAGCGGCTAAGGGTTTAGCCAAATCTCGAAAATGAATAATCCCAATAATTTCGTCGGTAGAAATGCCGGTGACTGGATAGCGCGAAAAATTGGTCTGCGCCACTTGCTCCATCACTAGCCGCCAAGTAGCTGTGGCTGGCACAGTAGCCATCCGGGGTCTGGGTACCATTACCTCCGCTACATTGACGGTATTGAGCACAAAGATTTTGCTGATGATTTGGCGTTGATTAGTTTCTAGCCCAATAGATTCTCGATCGGTGGCAATCATTAACTGCAATTCTTGGGAAGATACCCGGTGACGCATCGGATCGGTATCTTTAATCCCAAACAGCCACAAAATAACATTAGTTGATTGATTTAATACCCAAATTAAAGGTCGAAAGATCCGAGCAATCGTCAGACTGGGAGCGCCTAATATCCTCGCCAGTCGCTCGGCATATAGCAAAGCAATTGATTTAGGAATTAATTCTCCCAACACAATTTGCAAATAAGCCAATAGTGAAAAAGTCAGCACAATGGCTAAGGAATGAACGACGTAGATACCACCTAGCCAATTGTTTAAGGCTGGGGCAATAAATTGAGCAACAGCTCGTTCCCCAATCCAGCCCAAAGCCAAACTAGAAAGAGTGATACCTAGTTGAGTTGTAGATAATAGCTGATCGAGCTGTTCATGCAATTTTTGCACGGAGCGCGCCCGCAGGTCACCGCTAGCCACTAACTGATTAATGCGCGACCGGCGCACCGAAACCACTGCAAACTCTGCCGTCACAAAGAAAGCATTAATCGCAATGAGCAAGAAAATGACCGCCAATCGGGGGCCAACTTCTTGAAGAGAGGAATTTACAGTCCCCATTTTGTTATCGAGATCCTCGGTTAAATCAACTGTAACTAGCGTTCTGCGACAAGTTATGACTGCGATGGCTAATTTTGGGGATTTGCCGAACGTTTCGCTGGCGGCTTGGGTTGTGGTTCTGAATTGAGGTTGGATTGGGCTCTAACTTTGGGTTGTGATCGATTGACCCGAGGTTTTCTGGGCGCGTCCCCATTTGGATTGGCATTGCCACCAGCATTCTGATTTTTGGGCTGATCTTCTTTTTCCTCAACAGTATCGAGCTGACCATCGGGAATATTGATTTTGACCGTCGGCTCCACTGGAATATTAGCTAAGTCTAGTCCGAGCTTCCGATCGACATCGGTTAGATGCAGGGTAATAGTTTTGGCTTTGGCCACAGCCGTTTTAGGCACAGTTATCTTTAAGACCACATCCTTACCATTCGCCGCCAAAGTTTGGGGTAAACCTGTTGAATTGACCGCGATCGGCTTATTTTGGTCATCATTCGCCGTTAGTACACCTTGATTGAATTTGGCTGCTTGTCCACCTTGGTTACGCAAAGTCATATCTAGCTTCAGATTGACACCTTCCGGCTTCACCGACTTTACCACCATCACAATTCCTTGATCTTTGCTTTCGATCGGAAAAACTGCTGTTGGTTTATCTTTATTCGCAAACTTATCAGGTTTGTCATCAGCTCCAGCCTTAATGCCCATAATTGTTTGAGCATTGGCAACTAGATCTTTTTCACTCAAAACTTCTGCGCCCCGAGTTTTGGGGTTTTGGTCAGTAGCCGCTTTGTTATTAAGACGAATATCTGGCTGGGTGACACCCTTGAGGGCGGCATGACCAAGAGTAAATCCCACAATACCGCTGAAGATGCCTGCCCCTAGCATCAAAACCAATAACATACTAGTCATTAACAGCGCGCGATCTCGTTGGAGGTGCTTCAGCTTCATATATTTGTCAGAGTAAAACTTTAAAATGCCGAATTTTCTATACTAGTCTACACTTTATTTCTTCCGACTCTCAGCGCCGCATCGCTGAATTCGCAAAAAAATTCCCTTGCAGTAAAACCGCAGGGGAAAAATGAATAGGCTATTACTATAGATTAGTAAGCTAAACCCATACTACGGGTTGTTTCTGCACCTAGATACACCCGAATACTTAAGAAATCGGTGGGGCAAGCAGTTTCACACCGCTTACAACCAACGCAATCTTCGATGCGCGGGGAGGAGGCTATTTGAGCGGCTTTACAGCCATCCCAAGGAACCATTTCTAATACGTCGAGCGGACAGGCTCGAACGCACTGAGTACAGCCAATACAGGTATCGTAAATTTTAACGCTATGAGACATATGATATGAACTCCCAACAAGTGAGTCTAGGTAGTCTAGAAACTCATAATCAAAGCTAAGTTTACCGTAGGGTCTGGGATCTGTTCACGAAAAGGCCACATAAGTTTAAAGTTTGTAACCTTATCCAAAGCAGCGAGGTCTACATTACAATTTGTGTCAGAGTTTCTTTCTGGCAGCATTGATATGAAAGCCCAAGTATTTCGCGGTGTAAATCAACTGAGTTATGAGGATTTACCGATACCAGAACTAGCTGCTGATGAAGTGCTGGTATCTGTGCAGGTCGTGGGCTTGTGCCAATCGGACATCAAGAAAATCCGTTATCCACTGTATACTCCGCCCCGAATTTTTGGTCATGAGACTGCTGGCATTATTTCTCAAGTGGGCAAAGATGTGAAAAATTGGCAGGTGGGTCAGCGGGTGGTGGTGATGCACCATATTCCTTGTATGCGCTGTAGCTATTGCTTGCACGAAAACTATTCGATGTGTGATGTCTATAAGCAAGTCACCACCACAGCGGGCTTTACTCCTAGTGGTGGCGGCTTTGCCGACTATGTGAAAGTGCCGGGACATATTGTCCAAAATGGGGGATTGATTGCGATTCCTGACCAGATTAGCTTTGAGCAAGCTAGTTTTGTAGAGCCGACTAATTGTTGTTTAAAGGCGGTGAAGAAGGCCAATATCCAAGCGGGCGATACGGTGTTGATTACGGGGGCGGGTCCGATCGGCCTCATGTTTGCCATGTTGGTAAAATATTTTGGTGGCCGAGCGATTACTACCGATTTGTTGCCTAGCCGAGTGGAGAAAGCGCTGTCGATCGGAGCTGATGCGGCTTTCCTGGCCACCGATCCAGAGTTAGCCAGTAAGATTCAAGACTTGACTGGTGGCATGGGCGTGGATGTGAGTCTGTTGGCGGTATCTAGTGACAAGGCTTTTTTCCAGGCTTTGGATTGTACGCGCAAGGGTGGCAAGATCTTGTTCTTTGCCGAATTTCCTGATGAAGTGACCATTCCCCTAAATCCCAATGTCTTGTACCAGCGGGAGATCGACTTAATGGGCAGTTACAGTTCCTCGTTTCGGGTGCAAGGTTTGGCTCAAGATATTGTTTTTAATCAACGAATCGATGTGGATGCGCTGATTAGTGACAAATACCATCTGAAGGATTTGGCGCAAGCAGTGGCACAAGCTTCGGCACCTACTCCCGAAACCTATAAGATACTGATCTATCCCCAGCTCTAGATCAATATCTTGGCTTTTTGGTAAAATCTACTATAATTAAAAAAATAATGATTTTGCGATCCATCAGCCATGTTTGTTACCAATCGCCCAGTTAGCCAAATTCCCACTGATCTTGTCGGTGCTATCCAAGAACTCAAGCAAGAACTCAATGCGGTGATCTTGGCTCATTATTACCAAGAATCCGAAATTCAAGATATTGCCGACTTTATTGGTGATTCCTTAGAGCTATCGCGGCGAGCAGCGGATACACCAGCGGATGTGATTTTGTTTGCGGGGGTGCATTTCATGGCGGAAACAGCCAAGATTCTGAATCCCCATAAGCTGGTGTTATTGCCGGATCTAGAGGCCGGTTGTTCCCTAGCAGATAGCTGTCCACCGGATAAATTCGCGGCTTTTAAAGCGCAGTATCCGGATCATTTAGTGATTTCTTACATCAATTGCAGCGCCGATATTAAAGCTCTCAGCGACATCATTTGTACTAGCTCGAATGCGGTCAAAATCGTGCAGCAAATTTCCCCAGAGCAAGGTATTATTTTTGCGCCCGATCGCAATTTGGGGCGTTATGTGGCTCAGCAAGCGGGACGGGATTTAGTCCTGTGGCCGGGAAGCTGTATTGTCCATGAAACTTTCTCGGAAAAGAAGTTGGTGCAGTTGAAGATTCAACATCCCACCGCCGCTGTAATTGCCCACCCAGAGTGCGAAGAACCAGTGCTGCGCCATGCCGAATTCATTGGTTCCACTAGTGCGCTCTTGAAATTTACCCAGCAAGATGATTACCAGAGTTTTATTGTGGTAACTGAACCAGGGATTATTCACCAAATGCAGAAGGCTAGACCAGACAAGGAGTACATCCCGGCACCCCCCGATGCCAATAATTGCAATTGTAATGAATGCCCTTACATGCGGCTGAATACCCTCGAAAAAGTTTATTTAGCACTGCGCGATCGAACACCAGAAATTACGATTTCCAGTGCTGTTCAACAATTAGCCCTCAAACCAATGCAAAGAATGTTGGAGATGAGTTAACGTTGCAGTGAGCCGCGATCAATAACCTCCCCAGAGGTATTGATATCAAAATCTAGCGCCGCTGATTGTCCATATATTTCGTGGAGATCGATCGGCAGGGTTTTTTCAAAATCCTTGCGGCTTTCAGACAAATATAGAAGTAAATCGATATCCTCCACCTGTTCTCCCTCCGCTCTCAAATGGCCAATAATCCGCTCTGCTGGCCAATGCCAATGGTTATTCATCATGAATAACAGCCGCAAGAGCGGTTGCATCAAGTTTAGCGATCGCTGGACATAGCAAAGTAAGGGCGGTGAGCCAGTGGCCAGCCGATAATGAATTGTCTCAATGGGCGGCGGCTGAAAGTTATCTAAAAAGTTACCAGCCACATCAACTACCCAATTTTGCCAGACAATATTGTTGATATGGTGTTCATCCAGCTGTTGAATCCGTTCAAACATATGCTGCCAAGCTTTCGCAAAGGTATATTCTGCTTGCACCGGGGAACTGGCCACATGCTGGAAAATACTATAGGTGACAGAACTGTAACGACAGAAAAAAGCCACGAAAAACTTAGCTTGATCCATTTCTTGGCAACAGCCTTGAATCAGTTCAGCATCACTGGCAGATTGGAGAGCGCGAATCAATTGATGATCGGCTTCAATGAAATGTGGTATTTGCACAGGTTGGCAACGACAAAAGCTTCCAAACATCATAACCGATGGTTTCCAGATCTCCAACCAGTCAAAACTTCCATGCTAGGATTGGATCTCCAATTTATTTTGCCATTGCTATGCTTGCCCATCTGCATCCTGCCCAGCAAAAAAGACTTCAGCGTATTCGCCAACTTTCCCATCTGCTGGATGAGGCGATTCGGATTCCGGGTACCAATAAACGGATTGGCCTGGATCCAATCATTGGTTTGTTTCCGGGGGGTGGTGATACCGTTAGCATGTTACTTTCAGCTTACATTGTAGTGGAATCGGCGCTCTTGGGATTGCCAAAAGCGACTTTGTTGCGAATGGTTTTAAATATTGTGATTGATGCTCTAACTGGTACAGTACCTGTTTTAGGAGATTTATTTGATGCTGTATCTAAAGCTAATACCCGCAATCTTAAATTAGTGGATGCTCACGTTAATCAGCCTCAGTTTCAGGCCAAGGTGGATCTATTTTTTATCCTGGGTCTGGTGATCGTGCTAGCCCTGATGGTGATTAGCTTTGCCACTCTAGTTGCCCTGTTATTTGGCTTCCTGAAATCATTCTTTCCCTAGGTTGCAGATTTTGGGTGCTTGTCCTTATAATCGAAGGTCCCTGTGTACTAAAAGTGACCAATGGTAAGTTCGATCGAACATCCACTGCCCGCCGAAAATATTGCTGTGGCTTTAGAAGCCGGTAATGATATTAACTTGGAACTCCCCGATCCTGAGGATGAAAGCGTTGGTGATTACGACTTTCAGCTGCAGGTGGATAGTGCTTGGGCGGTTTGCGATCGGTTCGACCTTCAAACCGAAATTTGGCGCGGTCGGATTCTAAGAGTGGTACGCGATCGAGAGAAGCGGGGCGGCGACGGTCGCGGTCAGGGTTTTTTGAACTGGCTCAAAGAACGAGAACTGAGCAAAAGTCAGGCCTATGCCTGGATTGAATTGGCTAATAGCGCTGATGCGCTCATGGAGCAGGGCGAACTATCTCCCCAAACCCTGAACAATTTCACCAAACGGGCTTTTGTGGAAACAGCTAAGTCTTCCCCAGAAGTCCAGCAAATGGTTACTGAAGCCGCAACACGCGGTGACAAGATTTCCCGGCGGGAAGTGAAACAACTCTCCGAAGAATGGACAGCAATGAGTTCGGATCTCTTGCCGGAAGAGTTAAAGGAACGAGCCGCCAGTGGCTCCATGCCACCGCGCTACTTGGCTCCCCTGGTGCGGGAGATGGAGAAGCTACCGGAGCTGCATCAACAGGCTCTCCAGCGGGAAATGGCCGACAATCCAGAAGTGGATAATGTGAAGGAGTTGACGGCTAATGCCCGCAGTTTATCTCGGTATCTAGATGCCGGAGCCCAGGTGCAAACCCTGAATCAGTCGGCAGTGGATCTATCGATCGCTCTAGAAGAAGCCATGCGAGTCGGTTGTTTGCCAGTGGCAGCAGATTTACTCAAACAGGCGGCGACTTTGGAGCAAACCCTGACTAAGTTCTATATGACCTGGAAGCGGGTGGGCACCTTGGCTGATCGGCTTTTTGTAGATACTGGTGCCAGTACGCCACACTTGCGATCGCTCTTAAATTGTCTAGAGCGTTTATCGGGGGAGATTGTCGAGGTGCCTCTGGATGAGATGGGTCAAAATTCTATTCGAGTGCGGGTCTTGCCCAATGAAAACTAACAGTAAAATCCTGATTGTGTGATTTCAGTACGGCTGAAAAGCGTACAATATGTCATAATATTTTTAGTGTCTCTAAGCTACTCTCCTCATGGATACGAAAATAAGCACAGGCAAAATTAGAGCCAATCGGGCTGCCAAAGATGCTCGGCTGGAGGCTCGGGTCACGACTGAGCAAAAACAACTGATGGAAAGAGCCGCGAGTTTGCGGGGGCAGAATCTGACGGAGTTCATGATTGCTACGCTGGCTGAGGCATCGGTGCAGATTATTAAGGATGGCGAATTTATTGAACTGACTAACCGCGATCGACAGGTTTTTGCGGATGCTTTGTTGAATCCAGTGCCACCGAGCGAGCGATCTATTGCTGATGCTCGGTGGTATCAGCAGGTGATGGGTAAGTAGTGTCCGGTGTTGAATCCTGAATCTGTTGATTTTTGTATTGAGCCGCTGGATAAGCATCATGACCGAGCGGCTTTTAGTTGCGGTAATGAGCAGTTAGATCGGTATTTACACTCTACCGCTACGCAGGATCGGAAGCGGAATATTGCGATTCCTTATGTGGTGTTTGATAAGGAGCGCCAGAAGATTATTGGTTACTATACACTGTCGATGAGTGCGATCGATCTGGAAAGTTTGCCTCCAAGTATGGCCAAGAAGTTGCCTCGGTATCCGGTGGTGGGGGTGATTTTGTTAGGGCGGTTGGCGGTGGCTAGTAAGTATAAGGGGTTTGGTTGGGGAAAGTTGTTGGTGATGGATGCTTTGTTTCGGAGTTTGTCGGTGAGTCAGGCTGCTGCTTCGTTTGCGGTGGTGGTGGATGCGATCGATGATGAGGCGGTGAAGTTCTATGAGCGGTTTGAGTTTCAGCTTTTTCCTGATCAATCACGGAAGCTGTTTCGGACTATGGCTAATATTGCTCAGACTTTTGGGTGATGTAGCGGTGCAGATTCTTCGTCGATAGGATCTATAGCTTCGCTTGCGCCAAAGCCGACGCTACACGATCGAGGTGAGGGTGTTGATGGATCAACTGTGCTCCAGGTGCAATGCTCAGGTCATTATCTGGATTACAAACGAATCGATTTGTTTCCGCTAACGACGATCGAGCGGCTCACTATTTTGTTAGTAGGAGGTTTTCCGGATCGAGGGATTAAGTGGGTTGAGTCAGGCAATATTAAAAACCTAGTTAAATATTGCTCCCTCGGAATAAATAATAAGGTTGCTACTCAACTATATAAATGTGTCGTAATATTGTGCCTGTACTTATTTTTGAACAATACTGTGACAAGTGTAATTTTTGTTCATGGGACGGGTGGTAGGCAAAGAGATTATGATGTGACCTTTCAGACGATAAAGAAAGCCCTTCAAAAGTGTAAACCAGATGCCAAGTTAATACCTTGCCTTTGGGGAGACTCTTTAGGTGCCAAACTTAATACAGATGGGGCTTCAATTCCTACCTATGGTGATTCTGAAGGTGGTAAAGAGCTAACTCCTGAAGAAGAAAATATTCGACTGTGGGAGGCACTTTATAAAGATCCCTTTTATGAAATCCGTCTGTTGGGGCTGCGATCGCTGCAATCTCAAAGCAGTAGTGCCCCTGGATATCTTACGCCTGCACAAAAACTCCAGAGTAGAGTTGCAGTCCTCTCTCAAGATTCTGAGTTGCAAAAAAAATTAAATGCTTTGGACATCGGTAAATATTTTCTTCCGGCTTGTGAAGCGATCACGGGAACAGAATCTGAGGTTTTTGGCAGGCTGTTAGCAACGGCTTCTGTAAATCTAGATGGTGATTATGCGGCGATCGCTAGAGCCATCGTTGCCATGTCTGGACTGCTGTATGAAGAACGGGAATGGTCTTTAAATCCACTTATTGATGAAGAATTGCGGAATAAGTCTGTCGATGTCATTCTTGAAGTTTTGAGCAAATCAGAAATATCAAGAGGTCTTGTTACGGATTGGATTACAGGGCAGCTTTTTAGTTTGGGTACGAATGCGGTCAAGCGTAAGCGTGGTGCCCTATCTGATGGAGCCTATCCCTTTGCGGGGGATATTATGGTGTATCAAGCCAAGGGTAAGAAAATTCGCGATTATATTCGGAGCCAGATCGAACTAGTGGAAACACCTGTGGTTTTGCTAGCTCACAGTTTGGGTGGGATTGCCTGTGTTGACTTGCTGATTGAGGAAGATTTACGCGATCGAGTTAAGTTGTTAATTACTGTGGGTTCACAGGCTCCATTTTTGTATGAAATTGATGCGCTCCCAACTTTGAATTTTGGCGAGCCGTTGCCAGAGCATTTCCCTCAATGGTTGAATATTTACGATCTGCGGGATTTTTTGAGTTACATTGGCGAGGGCGTTTTTCCAGGGAAACTTAGGGATGTGGTGGTAAACAATAAACAACCATTTCCTGAATCTCACAGTGCTTACTGGGCTAATCAGGAAACTTGGGATGCGATCGATAAGGTGTTGCCATGACCACAGACTCAATTAATGCTGAGAGTGTTTATGCTCTAGTTGTGGGGATTGAAAAGTACCAAGCTGGCTCGGAATGGGGCTTAAATGGTCCAGCCCAGGATGCGCTGAAATTTGCCAGTTGGCTGTTAGATCGTGGGGTTAAGCCAGAGCACATTCAATTATTTCTATCGCCATTAGATGAAAATGCGGGAGTGCTGGAGGAGGCAAAGGCTAAAGGGCTTAATCCCCTTCCTGCCGATCGAAATCAAATTGACTCCGCTATTCGATCTAAACTTACCAGTAAGGGCAATCAAGGCGATCTGCTCCATGTTTTTTGGGGTGGTCATGGGATTATCACGAAAACAGGTGCCACTACACGGCGATTGTTTTTTGCAGATACTGATAACATTAATAAATGGAACCTCAACTTCAATTCACTAGTTGAAGCCCTAAGTACCTTTGCCCATAGTTCGGGGTTTAAACAGCAAAACTTTTGGATTGATGCCTGTGCGAATACCTATTACCAAGGACTATATGAAACGATTGGGGCTGAAGCAGCGGCTTTAATGTTTATTACGAACGGGGAGCAGGGGAAGGCAGAACAGTTTGTCTTGTTTGCAGCGGCTGAGTATGAAGTAGCGACGAATGAATCGGAGGTTGGAACGGGTCGGTTTTCTAGGGCGGTGCTTGATGAGTTACAAGGAAAGTCCCTGTTGCCAGATATGAAATCGCTGGCGGAGCAAATTAAAGCCAATTTTCGAGAGCTGAAGCAATCAGAGCCTGTTTACAAGTGGTTGACGGTTAGAGGTGATGAGGAGATAGAAGATCGATTCAATCTGAAAGCTGTGATTGTAAATCAAAAACGTCAGCCCCTCAGTCAAGCCCAGCAGCTTAAGCTTCAATACCTCCAAACAAAAGGTGATGGTTTTCGTCAGGATCTGCAAACAGTGCAAGCAGAGATTGATGCGATTACAGATGTTTTGATAGTGGGAAAACTAGAAAAACGTTTAGATATCATCTATGGAAAAATTGAACAAGTTAATCGGGATATTGAGAAATTGGAAGGGACGGGGACGAATGATAAACCACAATCATAAACTGGAATGGTTGTTAGATCGTCTTTCTGCCTTGAATGATGACAAGGAAAAAGTTCAAGCAGAGATCGATGCGATTACAGATGTTTTGATGGGGAAAAAACTGGAAAAGCGTTTAAATATCATCTTTGAGCAAATTGCAAATCTTGAAAATGAGATTCAGCAGGAAAATAACAAGTTAAATAATAAATTAATTCAAAAAAAGTTTGACGATTTGATTCAAATTATTCAATCAAATCAGATTTTATTCGAGCAGATTCAACAGGCTTATCAAAAAACATTATTACACTGGTCTGCAAGAGTCAAACAGAATTTGGACGATGTGCGATCGATTGTGAACGAATTGAACAAAATACCTCAAGGATCTCTTCCATATTCTGGATTGGATGAGTTCATTGCCAATTTTTTTAATGAAGTATCCGATGTTGCTGTAACTGAATCTTTAACTCAGTGGGGAAAAGAGTACCGTCAGGATATTGATTGGTTTAGTTTATATACTCTAATTCAGGAGTCGGAAGCTGGGCGTTTTAAAAATGCTAGCCCAGCTATTTTAATAACGATCGCTCGCAGTGATGAAGTTTCTACTCAGGCTCAAGATGGTGAGATTTATTATCAGATTGAGGCTTGGTCGATCGAAGATATCGAGAGATATCGAACTAAAAATACAGGGTTTCAGTCTTTATTAAAAGCTGACAATCCAGATGCTATGCCATGTTCGTTAGCAGACCTACAGCAGAAAATATCACGGTTGCTGGAATTCTTTCTAATCGCACAAACAAATCATTGTCCACATTGTGAAAACTATCCTGAAATTCATGTGTTTTTGCCATCAAAACTCATGGATTTAGGTGTTGATGTTTGGTTGTTAAAAGATAGTCCGCGTCCCGAATATCTAGGGCACGATCGTTTAGTTTTCATTCACTGCGCCAATCGGTACAATGGCACTTATCAGAAAGGCCCAAGTTGGCGAAAACTTTGGAAGCGTCACCAAAACTTATTGCAAGCACCCGCACAGGAGGTATTTATTTCAGGACACGATCTCGATCTAGACAACTTGAGAGATATTTTGGATGATTCGGTGAAACCAGATGCTTTAGATAGTAAAGTTGTGGGATTGTATATAACTGAGGCACCAGTCGATCTTAACAATCTAGTTTATGAGTTATTGGACGCTGGATTACCGCTGGCGATTTGGTCGCGGCGTAATTTGGCAGAGTCAGCGCACCGGATTCAGGTATCAGAATTGCTCAAAGCTGGCTGCTTAGAAACTTTGCCCTCTAGGGTCAAAGCCAAACGTTTTGAAACTCGCAAGGCCAAAAATACAGAAGATCTTCACGTCGGTCATCACTTGTCCCTGTTATGGGACGATCCAAATTTTTGTCCCCCAAAATCTGCTTAAGTAGAGGTGCTATGTCCGAACAACCCGAACAACCTAAAAAAGATTGGAAGCTATTTCAAGGGGATAATCGCGACCCCCATGATGCGATTGACGATTTGCCCGAAGCACCACCTTGGCGACCATTTGGCAATGATAAAGCTGGTGAGAATCGTCGCAAACGCGGGGAGACATTTCAAGCTCAACCCGAAGAAATTGAAATGGTTAATGCCGCGCTCTATTTGCGCCGCCCTTTGCTGCTGACTGGGAAGCCTGGGACGGGTAAGTCGTCGTTGGCTTATGCGGTTGCCCACGAGCTGAAATTAGGAGAGGTGCTGTATTGGTCGATTACTACTCGCACTACGCTTAAGGATGGACTCTATAGTTATGACGCGATCGGGAGATTGCAAGAGGCTAAAGATTCTAAGACTGAAGGTAAATATATCGAAGATCCGCAAAAAATTGCTGACTATATTACCTTGGGTCCATTGGGGACGGCTTTGTTAGAGTCCGATCAACCGCGTGTGCTAATTATTGACGAGATTGATAAAAGTGATATCGATCTGCCCAATGACCTGTTGACAATTTTTGAGGAAGGTCGGTTTGAAATTCCTGAGCTAGCTCGACTGGAGAAAGATGACGATCCGACTGGTGCTAAATCAGCCCCGATCGAAGTAAGGGTGCGTACTGCTTACGTTGATGAAAATGAATCATCTACTTATGCCGATCGCAAGGTCAAAATCAAGGGGGGACGGATTAATTGTAAAGAGTTTCCTTTGGTGATTTTGACGAGTAATGGCGAGCGCGATTTTCCGCCGCCTTTTCTGCGGCGTTGTTTACGGCTGAATATGCGAGATCCCGATCGCCAGCAATTGGAGCGCATTATTACCGCCCATCTCCAAGACTGCAATCTCTCAGAGCAGCAAATTAGTGACCTGATTACTACTTTTCTCCAACGTCGTGACAATGGCAGAGAGCAACTGGCTACCGATCAATTGCTAAATGCTTTGTTTATGATTGTCCGTGAGCGGGAGTGGATGGGTAATGAAAAAGAAGATTTAGTCGATCGCCTCCTAGCACCTTTGGATCGACCGTTGGAGATAAAAAGCAAGGGACGTACTTCAGATTCAGCACCTAAAGAAAAATGATCGATCACCTCCTTATCGCTATGCAAGAACGAGGACTGCTCCTGAGCGATCGCGAAATCGATGCTTTTAGTGAGGCGCAGTCGTTTTTACATGATGAAGACATTGCCGATGCGCTGTGGTTGGCATCAAAAATTGGTGGCGCTTATGAAGTGGTGCAACCAGATGAGCCAGATCCGATCGATCCGCAGATTTCCAATATGGTAATTGACGATTCTAGTCCCAGATTCATTACACCACCACCTTCTGTCCCTGCTTATATTCCTCCATCTGGGGGTGATCGCAATTCTCAGACTAGTGAATCCCCAGAGCAAGGTTTAGCCATTCAAGTACAATCAGCTCCGGCATTACCCGACACTCGTGAGATTGCTCGATCGTTGCGTCCTTTGATGCGGAAAGTCCCTTCTTTGAATCGGTTCGAGCTAGATGAAATGGCTACGGTAGATCGAATTGCAGAGCGGGATATTTGGGTGCCGATTTTGAAGCGATCGCCTGAACGGTGGTTTGATTTGGAGTTAGTCATCGAAGCTTCGGAATTTAGCTTTATTTGGCAAGATACGATCGATGAATTTCAGCATCTGTTAGAAAATCAAGGTGCTTTTCGGAATGTGCGGACTTGGAACGTGCGACCATCTGATGCGGGGCAACCTCGGCTAGAAGTCAAAAAGCAACGGAACATGGAGGTTGAATCCGGCTCATCTAGTCGTAGCCCCAAGGAACTGATCGATGCTTCGGGGCGATGTTTGGTTTTGTATATTAGCGACTGTCGATCGCAGATCTGGCAGCAGGGGAAGATTCATGACTGGTTAGCCTTATGGAGCAAACACTGTCCTACGACGATCGTTCAGCTTTTACCCGAACGTCTGTGGCGGCAAAGCGAATTAGATGTTGGGTTTGCGGTTCAGGCTGGCTCTTTGATTCCTGGAGCTGTTAATTCACAACTGCAAGTTAGAGAGATTGGTGTTCGCACGCAGATTGCCTCTGCAAATGCTTTGACATTACCCATAGTAACTTTGACTGCCAATGCCCTGAAACAATGGGCACTAGTAGTAGCTGCGGCTGGTCGGCAGCGGGTGCCAGCGCGATTATTCGACCTGAGTTGGGTGCAAGATCCAGAGCGCGATCGCACGGCATCTGTAATTCAGCCCAAATCTGCCGAAGCGCGGGTAGAACTATTTATGGCGACTGCCTCTGAAGCGGCACAGAAACTCGCAGAGATGATGGCGGCTGTCCCTGTGGAGATGTCGGTGGTGCGTTTAATTCAACAAGAACTGTTCACCGATTTAACTCCCGTCCATATTGCGGAGGTCTATAGTAGCAATCTGTTGGAAGAAGAGCGGCAGCCAACAGCAGATCTTCCCAGACGTTATAACTTTGCCAAAGGGGTGCGAGGTTTACTCAATGAGCGAACGCCTCTAGATGAGACCTTTAATGTAATTGAGGCACTATCGAAACGGATTGCGAGAACCTTGGGTTTTGAGATTGATAGTTTTACGGCGTTGTTGTCGCCGAAGTCGGATTGGACTCCGGCACAAAAGGATGCGATTCTGCCTTTTGCGCAGATTACGACGGAAGTTTTGCATCGGTTGGGTGGTGAGTATGCTGAATTAGCTCAACTGGTCGATCGTGATGCTAGTAGACGTTCTGATTGGATTAAGCCTTTCACACCAGATGATGATCTCAAATTCCCTGAGTTAGAAGTGCTGCCATTTACAACAGCGCAACTGATAGAAACCGAAACTGGGTCGCCACCGCTTCAAGTCGAAGAATATACTGTGGCAACGATCGCCTTTGACTCTCCTGCTCAATTGACTCTCGAAGTCGAACCCTTTACCTTCAAGATCGGCACCCTCGTTAGATCGGGTGATTCTTGGGAAGTTCAAAAATCTGATGGTCGAGCCTATCGGTATGTGGAGCAGATTAATGAGAATGTCAGGTTAGAGATGGTCGGGATTGCCGGGGGTGAGTTTATGATGGGTTCTCCGGCTGAGGACTCACAAGGTCATGACGATGAAAGACCTCAGCATTTAGTGACCGTTCCAGATTTTTATTTGGGTAGATACCCTGTAACTCAGGCTCAATGGCGATCGATCGCGGCCATGCCCCAAGAGGAGCGCGAACTAAAGTTAGACCCATCAAAGTTTAAGGGAGATACCAGACCCGTAGACAAAGTGTCGTGGGAAGATGCGATCGAGTTCTGTGCGCGGCTGAGTAAACATACAAAGCGACAATATCGATTGCCCACCGAAGCTGAGTGGGAATATGCCTGTCGCGCCGGAACGATGACTCCATTCCACTTTGGGGAAACAATTTCTACCGAGTTGGTCAATTATAATGGCAGTGCCTATGCGGATGGCCCAACCGGAAAAAGTCGAGGAGAAACCACACCTGTAGACCATTTTGAAATTGCCAATGCTTGGGGACTATGCGACATGCATGGTAACGTCTGGGAATGGTGCGCGGATCATTGGTATGGTAATTATGAAGGTGCTCCTGAGGATGGTAGTGCTTGGCTCACCGATAACGTAGAAGCTGCTCGTATACTGCGCGGGGGTTCTTGGTTCAGTTATCCTAGGGGTTGCCGTTCTGCATGTCGCTTCGACCTCAATCCGTCGGATCGGAACTTCAATATCGGTTTTCGGTTGGCATGTGCAGCTCCAGGACTCTTGTAGCCCTCTACCCTCTTGCACTTTCGCCCTCTACCCTATTTTTCTTTACACTTCCATATTCGCCGAAGGCGATCCGGCAAAGCCGACGCTACACGAACACTTGATAAAGTAATAAGATTTACTTCCATGGCAGAATTACCGATTGTGCAAAAAACCTACGATTTGATTAAATGGTACGTGCCAATATTAAATCGTCTACCGCGAGACCATAAATTTCAACTAGGCGATCGGATGATTAGCGGGCTTTATGACCTATTAGAGAACTTGATTTATGCACGCTATCAGCGCGAGAAGTTGCAGCTATTAGAGCCGATTAATAGTCGGTTGGATGTAATGCGCCACCAAACGCGGCTATTGCTAGATTTTGAGCTAGTATCAACCGATCGCTATGAATATGCAAGTAAGCTCATTAACAGTATTGGCACAGATTTGGGCGGTTGGATCGAACAACAACGCCGCAAGAGTAGCCCATGATCCGTTACGGCAATCTTTGGCCAGAAATTATAGATTTCGGTAATTTGCTATCGGCAGCGCGAAAAGCCCAGAAAGGCAAACGATTCCGCGATAATGTGTTGGAGTTTAACTACAATCGGGAAATAGAACTCCAAAAGCTCCAATCAGAACTGAGTGATCGCACCTACTGCCCAGGAAATTACCGCACCTTCCAAATCAGCGATCCCAAAGTTCGGTTGATTTCGGCTGCCCCTTATCGAGATAGAGTGGTTCACCACGCCCTCTGTAATATCATCCAGCCCCTCATCGAGCGTAGCTTTATTGCTGATACCTATGCCAACCGCCAAGGTTACGGCACCCATCGTGCCCTCCACCGCTTTACAGCATTTGCCCGCAGCAGCCAATATATTTTGCAATGCGATATCAAAAAATATTTCCCCAGCATCGATCGAGAAATTCTCAAGAGGTTGATTCGCCGCAAAATTAAATGCGATCGAACCCTATGGCTAATCGAACTGATTATCGATCGCAGTAACCAGCAGGAATTGGTACTCGATTACTTTCCAGGAGATATTTTACTGACTCCACTCGATCGACAGCGAGGCTTACCGATTGGCAACTTGACCAGCCAATTTTTTGCTAACTATTACCTCAGTGGGCTAGATCATTTCGTCAAAGATCGGCTGAGGATATCAAAATACTTAAGGTTTGTGGATGACTTCGCCCTGTTTAGCGATGATTACCAAGAACTCTATGACGCAAGATTGGCCATCGAAGAGTATTTGGTCACGTTGCGTCTTAAGCTCCACCCTATCAAAAGCCAACTGTTTGCAACCGAGCAAGGCGCAAGCTTTGTGGGGTTTAGGATTTTACCCGATCGGATTCGCGTCCGTAATGATAATTTGTGTCGCGCTCGTCAACGATTTAAGCAGCTCGATCAAGCCTATCGCCAAGGTTTGATCTCGATCGCAGATATTCGCAAACGTATCTACAGTTGGGAAGCCCACCTCAAGCATGGCAATACTTATCGATTGCGAAGAAAAGTAATCACTGCGCTCAAATTCGACCTAATTTAGGTATCTTACAAATGGGGCAGACCCAAAAGCGGGGGTTCTTGGAACAATAATCCTAGGAATTGCCGTTCTGCATATCGCAACAACAACAATCCGACGAATCGAAACAACAATATCGGTTTTCGGTTGGCATGTGCAGCTCCAGCACTCTTCGGTGTCAGAACTGGTAGGTGAGAATCTATCGGGCGTATATGAAGAGTCCAGATCTCTTCCGGTGATGTGAAAGCATCCAAAAATAAAAACGGGTCGGTGAGCTTGGTAAGCCTAGACTGAAGAATTTGCCGACCCACCAAACTTAGAATTTAGCTATGGTTGAATTGGTCATCAAAAAAGAGCAGAGAACTGTTCAATATTTCAGAGAACAACTCGGTAACGATGTCGAGTTAGATATGATATTGGTTCCAGGTGACAGTTTTCTGATGGGTTCGCCAGAAACCAAAGCAGAGCGTAGCGATTCTGAAAGTCCCCAGCATCCCGTCACTGTCAAATCGTTTTTCTTAGGGCGTTACCCTATCACCCAAGAACAGTGGCGAATCGTTGCTGAGACTTACGAACATGTCAAGATAAAAGACCTCAATCCTCAACCTTCAAATTTTAAGGGTGCTAAGCGACCTGTTGAACAGGTAAATTGGTATGAAGCAAAAGAATACTGCGACAGGTTAGCGAAGCGCTTCAAACGTCCTTATCGCTTGCCCACAGAAGCCGAGTGGGAATACGCCTGTCGCGCCGGAACCACCACTCCCTTTTATTTTGGCAGTACCCTTTCGACTAAGTTGGCAAATTATGACGGCGATTACATCTATGGTAATGGTGTCAAAGGCGAGAATCGCGGAGAGACCACACCTGTAGACAATTTTGAAATTGCTAATGCTTGGGGACTATGCGATATGCACGGCAATGTCTGGGAATGGTGCAAAGATCATTGGCATGATAATTATAATGATGCGCCTGAGGATGGTAGTGCTTGGCTCACTGATGATGAAGAAGCTAGGCGTATAGTTCGCGGGGGTTCTTGGACCTATAATCCTTGGTATTGCCGTTCTGCATATCGCAACTACATCAATCCGTCGTATCGGCTCAGCTTTATCGGTTTTCGGTTGGCATGTGCAGCTCCAGGACTCTTATAGCCCTTTACTCTCTATCTCTTTAACTATTAAACGAATTGGTTAAACCTGCTAGGCTTGTTAATTTCACTTGGTGTTCACAACTACAAAAAAGATGGATAGTCAAAATAACTGTTGCGACTGGTGCCTTGCTTGCGATTACCTAACTCATTCACCACACTTAAACCTGGGTGTAGAGAGACAGCAGTTTCAATCGCCGCCAATTCCCGATCAACTCGATTAGCGCCTAATGTTGGTGTAAAAGCTGTTTTATCAAGGAATAGATCAATATCTTCCGAAAAGCGATCGATTAACTGCCAACCTTTTGACAGGCTAGTACCACCCTTGAAGATAACTTGCTGCTCCCAGCTAGTAGCGATCGATCGCAATGTTTCAGTCACGTAATAATATTTCTCGATTAACTGGGCGGAGATGCCCCGAGTTGCAAAGTGAGCACCAGCAGCAACAAGAGCGTCGCGAAAATCAGGATGTTCGTAGAGTCTCATTTGGCTTGCCACTCTGGGGCATAGCGCAGACAACTGAACTTACCAAATTCAAATTGAGAGTAAGGATTTAATTGATCTCGCAATTGCTGTAACAAGGCAGCAGAGAACCGCTGCTTCGGGAGTAGACAAATTAGCCCAGGTACTAGGTCGGCGAGTATAGAGTTTAGCTCGTGGTCCTAGCCAAGATATGGGCAGACTATTGGCCGTAGTCGCAAAAGTACCGTCGAGAGCATTTTGAGTAGTAAACCCAAGTAAATTTGCGGCATTTACGCCAGCAGGGTAGACCGGAGCGGTGGTAAGTTGGTGGGGAAGCTCAGCCAAGATTGGTTGACTGAGACCAAATCGAGTAGGGCGAGGGTGATAGTAATGACCTTTACTCACCCGTTGCAGGATTCCTTCTTTAACCAATTGGGTCAGAGTTTTAGCTACAGTGGCTGGGGAATAGTCAGAGAGGTCTTGATGATGCCAAAATCTTTCACCACTGGCTTGAATCAATTGGCGGATAGATTCATTTTTAGTGAGGGTGTTATGCTTGCGTTGCCAAGGAGCTGTAACCTCTATTTTAAATTGTTTCCAGGTTTTAGCAAAAAAACATAGAAATCATGCAATAGAGTTAACACTTTTTTGTTGACGTTGTTGCAGTTCTAGCCACACTAACAACGCATTAATATCCGAAGGATTCACCCCCCCAATTCGACCAGCCTGTCCGATCGTCAGCGGCTTAAAACTATTCAATTTTTCCCTTGCTTCCTTAGACAAAGTAGGAATCAGAGCATAGTCTAAGTCCGGACTGAGCTTACGATTCACCTGCTTACTAATTTGATCAATTTGGTTTTGCTGGCGCTGCAAATAACCTGCATATTTAATGTCAATTTCCACCGCTTCCTTTTCCACCAAGGTCAACTGGGCATCACCAGCCAGGCCAAATTTCACCAAATCACTATAGTGAAAATCAGGACGGCGCAGCAAATCTACCAAGGTGATTGAACCACCCTTAATCACTTGCTTGGCAATCTCCATAATGGCCTGACCCGCAGGCTCATGAGCTTTTACCCGCGTGCTGTGTAGCCGTTCTTTTTCAGCGATAATTTGGTCTTGTTTGTCGGTATAAATTTGCCAGCGTCGATCGTCAATCAAACCCATCTCCCGGCCAGTGGGGGTTAAGCGTTGGTCAGCATTGTCCGATCGCAATATCAACCGATATTCTGATCTGCTAGTCAGCATTCGATAAGGTTCGCGTAGATCTTTAGTACAAAGATCATCAATCAGGGTACCCAGGTAACTCCCTTCACGCGGTAAAATCAGCGGCGCTTGACCATGCACCAGCCGCGCCGCATTAATCCCGGCGACAATCCCTTGGCCAGCGGCTTCTTCATAGCCAGTGGTGCCATTGATCTGACCGGCACAGAACAACCCCGGAATTTTCTTGGTCATCATGGTTGGATAACACTGGGTGGCGGGCAAATAGTCGTAATCCACGGCGTAGGCGGGTCTGAGCATCACACATTTCTCCAAGCCGGGTAGGGTACGTAGCATCTGTACTTGTAAATTCTCCGGCAAGCCCGTGGAAAAGCCCTGAATATACAGTTCCGGAATGTCCCGGCCTTCTGGCTCAATAAAAATTTGGTGACTTTCCTTGTCGGCAAACCGGACAATCTTGTCTTCGATGCTGGGACAGTAGCGCGGTCCTTTGGAATCCACCCAACCGCCGTAAACGGGTGACAAATGCAAATTATCGCGAATGATTTGGTGGGTGGCCGGGGTGGTGCGGGTCAAGTAACAGGGCATTTGCTCCCGCTCTTGCCAACAATCTGGGTCAAAGCTAAACCAGCGCACTTCGTCGTCGCCGGGTTGCGGTTCCATTTGGCTGTAGTCTACCGATCGCTTATCCACGCGGGCGGGGGTGCCCGTTTTCAAGCGACCAGTTTCAAACCCCAGTCTTTGCAGAGTTTCGGTGAGGCCAGTAGCGGCAAATTCTCCGGCGCGGCCAGCGGCCATCGATTTGTTACCCACCCAAATGGTGCCGCCCAAAAAGGTACCGGTGGTTAAGATCACCGCTTGACAGCCAAAGGCCACCCCAAAGTAAGTTTCCACCCCAATCACTTCGCCATTTTTGCCCAGCACCAAATCGGTGACCATGCTTTCGCGGATGGAGAGATTGGGCTGGTTTTCGACAATGTTTTTCATGACAGCCGCGTATTCCCGCTTGTCGGTTTGGGCACGCAAAGCCCAGACGGCTGGCCCGCGCGAAGCATTCAAGACTCTTTTTTGCAGATAGGTGCGATCGGTCACTTTGCCAATTTCGCCACCCAAAGCATCTATTTCGTGGGTGAGTTG
Source organism: uncultured bacterium (assembly GCA_964247085.1). Lineage (GTDB taxonomy): Bacteria > Cyanobacteriota > Cyanobacteriia > Cyanobacteriales > Chamaesiphonaceae > JAAFHZ01. The sequence goes on along the minus strand of CAXTSX010000005.1, from coordinate 39,773 downwards.
GGATTTAGCCGGGCCACCGACGGCGGGATTACAGGGTTGCCAAGCAATTTTATCCAGATTGAGCGTGAGTAGCATGGTTTTGCAGCCCAGCCGCGCCGCCGCCAAGGCTGCCTCACAGCCTGCATGGCCAGCGCCGACGACAACGACTTCAAATTCATCTTGAAACTCTACTGGGTTGGGCATGACGGGGAAATAAAAGACTGCTTGCTCTCTTCCATGATAGTGCTGGTTTGAAGAATGCTCCACCGCTTCGTATAATGAAGCGATTCAATAATTAGCCATCTGCCATGAGCGAACTCCAGCGCACCCCTCTCTATCAACAGGCGATCGATCTCCAAGCGCGGATGACGGGTTTCGCTGGCTGGGAAATGCCCGTGCAATTTAGTGGCCTAACTGCTGAACATCAAGCCGTCCGGCAATCGGTTGGGATGTTTGATATTTCTCATATGGGTAAATTTGTTTTTCGAGGGAACTCGGCTCTAGCTCAACTACAACAGCTGGTACCTTCGGACTTGAACCGATTGACCATTGGTCTGGCTCAATACACCGTGCTGCTCAATCCCCAAGGCGGAGTGATCGATGACATTATTGTCTACTTAGAAGCTGACGGACAAGTGGTCTTGATTGTGAATGCTTCCACCCGAGAACAAGACTGGCAATGGATTACCAGCCATCTAGACCAGAATCAGGTAACATGCCAAGATTTATCAGCAGATTTGGCTCTAATGGCAGTGCAAGGTCCACAGGCGATCGCCACCCTACAACCCTTGATCAATCAAAACATTAGCAATCTGCCTAACTTTGGCCACTGTCGCGCCGAGGTTTTGGGTCATCCAGCTTTTATTGCGCGGACTGGCTATACCGGCGAAGATGGCGTGGAGATTATGCTAGAGCCAGCGGCAGCGATCGAACTGTGGCAAAAATTATTGTCTTTAGGGGTGTTACCCTGCGGCCTGGGTGCTAGAGATACTTTGCGCTTAGAAGCGGCCATGTGCCTATATGGCCAGGAACTTAGCCCGAATATTACCCCGCTAGAGGCGGGTTTGGCTTGGCTGGTGCATCTGGATAAGGGTGAATTTATTGGCAGCGACATCTTAAACCAACAAAAAGCCGCTGGATTAGAGCGGCGGTTGGTAGGTTTAGAGTTAACCGGGCGCAATATTGCTCGTCATGACTATCCAATTTATTCTCAAGGTGAGGCGGTGGGGATTATAACTAGTGGCACCCTGTCACCAACTTTGAATAAGCCGATCGCCTTGGGGTATGTGCCTAATCATCTGAGTAAGTTAGGCCAAGAATTGGAGGTGGAAATTAGGGGTAAACATTACCCGGCTACGGTTGTGAAAAAGCCTTTCTATAAAGCTAGCTACCGTTAACTGTTTTAAGTTAAATAGAGTTTTTATTCATCATTTCTTCAATGAAGTTGGTGTAAACCTCACCAGCCAAGAATGCCGGGTTTTCTAAGACTTTTTGATGAAAGTTGATCGTAGTGGGTACACCAGTAATGGCACATTCCCGCAGCGCTCTTTTCATCCGTTTGATGGCCATGTCTCGATCGACACCCCACACAATCAGTTTGCCAATCAAAGAATCATAGTAGGGCGGAATTTCATAATCGGTATAGATGTGCGAATCCATCCGCACTCCAGGGCCACCAGGCGCTAAATAACCACTGATTTTGCCGGGATGTGGCCGGAAGTTATGCTCCGGATCTTCGGCATTGACCCGACATTCGATCGCATGACCCTTAATGACGACTTGTTCTTGGGTAAAAGATAAAGGATAACCCTGGGCGATCCGAATTTGCTCGGCAATCAGATCAATACCAGTCACCATCTCCGTCACCGGATGCTCTACCTGAATCCGGGTGTTCATTTCCATGAAATAAAAATTTCCCTGATTATCCAGTAGAAACTCGACCGTGCCCGCCCCTGTGTAGTTGATGGACTTGGCGGCAGCGATCGCCGCTGCCCCCATTTTGGCTCTAATTTCGGGAGTTACCGCCGAACTAGGCGCTTCTTCTAGGAGCTTTTGGTGCCGACGCTGAATGGAACAATCCCGCTCGCCTAAATGCACCACATTCCCAAAGTTATCAGCCAAGATTTGAATTTCTACATGGCGCGGTCTTTCCACAAAACGCTCGATGTAGACACCACCATTACCAAAGGCTGCTTCCGCTTCGCCCTGGGCTGCCCGGTACATCCGAATTAGATCGCTCTCTTCCCGGACTAACCGCATCCCCCGGCCACCACCACCAGCAGTGGCTTTAATCATTAGCGGATAGCCGACTTGAGCAGCCACCACCAAAGCTTCATCTTCAGTTTCTAGTAGACCTTCGCTGCCAGGAATAGTCGGGACACCCACCCGTTTCATGGTGTCTTTGGCAGTAGATTTATCACCCATCGATCGCATGGCCAAGGGCGAGGGACCAATAAAGGTCAGTTGGTGGTCGGCGCAGATTTCGGCGAACCGAGCATTTTCGGACAAGAAACCGTAGCCAGGATGAATGGCACCAGCGTTGCGGGTCAGGGCGGCGGCAATAATATTGGGAATATTGAGATAACTTTTGCTGCTGGCTGGTTCGCCAATACAGACGGCCTCATCGGCGAGCTGAACGTGTAAAGCCTGTCGATCGACGGTGGAATGTACTGCCACGGTGGCAATTCCCATTTCGCTACAGGTGCGAATAATCCGCAGGGCAATCTCGCCCCGGTTGGCAATCAAGATTTTAGAAAAAGACATTTGTTCAGCTCTGGCAGAATCAGCCGCTAGCCCTGATTGGCTAACATTCCTAGTCAATCTTACTATGTCTGGGTTCTGCAAAGCTGAACTGTCAAAAAAGACGCAAGTTAGTATGATGAAATCTCAGGCGTAAGATAATTGTGGCGATGTTTATGGATTCTACAAAACGTCAGAAGCTGGAAGCAGCTGGCTGGAAAGTTGGCAGCGCAACTGAATTTTTACAACTTTCCCCCGAGGAAGAAGCAATCATCGAAACTCGATTAGCACTCCGCAAATACCCAACCAACCAGCCCAAAGGTACGGAAAACCCCACCACATAGAGTTCGATACAATGAACAAAGTGTAAGCACAATAACAGCTACGGCTAATTATTTGGCAGAACTAAGAATCTGGAAGCCTCATTTTCACTGGGGAATCTGCACCCCAGGTTCTAATATAATCAGTATGCTATCGATCGGGAAATATTAGGGATGGGTAAAGTAGTCGGCATTGATTTAGGCACAACCTACTCGGTAGTAGCCGTGATGGAAGGTGGCAAGCCAGTGGTCATCGCCAACGCCGAAGGCACACGCACCACCCCCTCTGTCGTGGGCTTTAGCAAAGACGGCGAAAGGTTAGTCGGCCAACTGGCCAGGCGACAGGCCGAAATGAACCCCCAGAATACCTTCTACGGGGTCAAACGCTTTTTGGGGCGCAAATACGCCGAACTCAGCCCCCAGGCCAAGCAAGTTCCCTACACCATTCGCAAAGACGACAACGGCAACGTCAAAATTCGCTGCCCCCGCCAAAACCGGGAATACGCCTCCGAAGAAATTTCGGCGATGATTCTCCAAAAGTTAGTCGATGAAGCAGAGCGCTATCTCGGCGAAGAAGTGACCGGTGTGGTTATCGCCGTGCCCGCCTACTTTAACGACTCCCAGCGGCAAGCCACCCGCGATGCAGGCCGGATTGCTGGTTTGGAAGTACTACGGATTTTGAATGAACCCACCGCCGCTTCCCTGGCCTATGGTCTCGATAAAAGCGAGATGCAAACCATCTTGGTATTTGACCTGGGCGGGGGCACTTTTGATGTTTCGATCTTGGAAGTGGGCGACGGCGTATTTGAAGTTAAAGCTACCAGCGGCGATACCCAACTCGGTGGCAACGACTTCGATCGCAAGATTGTAAACTGGCTAGCTGATGAATTCCTGAAAACCGAGGGGATTGATCTGCGTAAAGAACGGCAATCCCTTCAACGGTTGGCCGACGCTGCCGAGAAGGCCAAGATTGAGCTATCTGGTGTAGCCAGCACTGAAATCAATCTGCCCTTTATCACTGCCACCACCGAGGGACCTAAGCACATTGAAACTAGCTTAACCCGCGCCATCTTCGAGGAAATGTGCGGCGAATTACTCACCCGCCTGCAAGCCCCCGTCAAACGCGCCTTAGCCGATGCCGGAATGACCGCTCGGGATATTGACGAGGTAGTGCTAGTCGGTGGTTCCACCCGAATGCCAGTGGTGCAAGATACTGTCCGCCAGATTCTGAATAAACGCCCCAACCAAAATGTAAACCCCGATGAAGTGGTGGCGATCGGAGCAGCCATTCAAGCTGGCGTTTTATCCGGTGAAGTCAAAGAAATCTTATTGCTCGATGTCACTCCCTTAACCTTGGGTTTAGAAACCATCGGCGGCGTGACCAAAAAACTAATTCCTCGCAACACCACCATTCCAGTAAGGCGATCGGACACCTTCTCGACTTCCGAAAACAACCAAACCATGGTGGAAATCCATGTGGTGCAGGGTGAACGGGAAATGGCCAATGATAATAAATCCTTGGGTCGGTTCAAACTCACCGGCATTCCGCCGTCACCGAAGGGCTTGCCTCAAATTCAGGTGGCTTTGGATATTGATGCCAACGGCATTTTGCAAGTCACCGCCATGGACCGGATGACTGGCCGGGAGCAAACTATTACTGTTCAGGGTGCTTCCACACTGAATGAATCGGAAGTGCAGCGAATGATCGAAGAAGCTGAACAATTTGCAACAGCCGATCGACAGAAAAAAGATAAGGTCGAAAAACGCAACAAGGCTGAATCGCTGACCTACCAGGCTGAACGGCGGATGCGGGAAATTGCCCTCGAATTTGGGATGCAATTCGCCAGTGGCCAACGGCGGCAGGTAGAAAACCTGGTGCAAGAATTGAGAGGAGCGCTGCAAGACAATGATGAGCGCGAAGTGGAAAGCATCAAAATCGAGCTAGACGAATTGTTGTACGATATCAACCGCCAAGTCCGGCTGCTGACTGACTCGGAAGACGAAGGCTTTTTCACCACCCTGAAAAAGACCTTGCTGGGGGATGATGACGAGTTCTACGATAACCGCGACTATCGAGATTATGGCTCCTCGGGTCGGATGCTGCCACCCGCCGCCAATAATTACGGTCCCTACCGCCCTACCGACTACTCCACCCCCTACCCCAATAGTCGGGGCTATGATGGGGGCTACAACCGGGGCAATGATGATTATTACAATCGTCGTAGTGAACCCCGGCGACCGATCGAGGACTTCCCCGCCGATAATCGAACCAATGACAGTCGGTCTAGACGGCCTCAGTCCAACGATGGATATGCAGATCGGTCTTCTCCACGGCCTCGGGATGATCGATCGAATTATTCTGAGTATCCCCCAGAAAATCGATACCCTGACAATGATGAACAGTTTGCGCCCCGCCGAGACGAACGTTCTCGCCAGCGGCCAGACTTGCCAGAAAAACGTAACTATCCACCAAATGCTGACAGAAAATTAAACACAAGTGATAATAGTTTAGAACGCCGTCCACCGCCACCTACGACGAACCAAGATGCCTGGGAAGATGACGATGAGTGGTACTAACTAAACACTATGGAAAATATTCGGAATTATTACGAGCTGCTGGGTGTAGAACGCAATTCTAGTCCTGACGATATCAAAAAAGCTTTTCGGCAGCTGGCTCGGCAGTATCACCCAGATATGAATCCAGGAAATAAAGTAGCAGAGGAAAAATTCAAAGAATTTAACGAAGCTTACCGGATTCTTTCCGACCCCATGTCTCGCAGTCAATACGACCAATTTACCCGCTTCTGGCGGAGTAAGAAAGGCCGGAGCAAAGACTTCTGGGGCAATAATAAGCCTGACGGTCCGAATCGCAATGAGGAGGACTTTAGCCAGTTTGGTGACTTTAATAGCTTTATTGATCAGTTACTAGGGCGAAAACCCAAAGATAATCCAGACGATCAAGAGAGCGCAGATCAGTACGATTATTCCTCAGCAGCTAAACGGCGACCTGGCCGTAACTCAGCAAGTGATCAGAACCTATACAATTCTTTTCCCAGAACAGAGCCACCCCCCCGCTCCAAAAATGTAGAAGCTGAGTTGCGCTTACCATTAGAAAAAGCCTATCACGGTGGGCGAGAGCGGATTAAGCTAGAAGATGGCCGCTCGTTAGAAGTAGATATGCCTGCTGGAATGATTCCTGGTCATATGATTCGGCTGCGGGGTCAAGGAATTGCCAATGGCGATCTATTTTTGAAAATCGACATAATTCCACATCATCGTTTTCGGTTAGAAGGATGGGACATCCATTGTTCTTTACCAGTGACCCCGGCGGAGGCGGTGTTGGGGGGCTTTGTGGAAGTACCGACGTTGGATGGATTGGTGAAAATTAGTTTGCCGACGGGGGTGACTACTGGCCGCCGACTGCGGTTGGCGGGGAAAGGGTTTCCCCAAGAAGATGGAGAACGGGGTGATCAGTTACTAGAAGTGCAGATTGTGGTGCCTAAGAAAATCTCGGAGGCGGAGAAAAAGCTCTATGAAGAGTTAAGATCGATCGAGACTTTTAACCCGCGCCTGGATGGGGTGGGAAACTAGTTTAGTAACTAATCTGTCTGGTGAATTAAGTCTGCGTCGTCGCGGGCATAATAAATCTGTGTCGCTCAAAAATTCTATGCATCTACTATCTTTAGACAATTCGATTTTGTTTCTGCTCAGTACTGTGGTGGCAATTACCTACAGCTGCCCCGGCATTTTATAAAAAATAGCTATTACAAGTTATTACACCTGTATCTCTCAGACGAAAGCATCTGCTTTAATCTTCGTTAGTCATGGGTCTAGGAGAAGGGAGAAAGTGTAAATGAGGCAAAAAGGAGCATTTATTGGTTATGCACTCTGTATAATCATCTTTGGTTGGTTGGGTATTAGGAATATTTATGACTCCTACTTCAGCAGATGAAAAAGCTAAATTCTCTGAGTATGGCAAGACAATCACATCATTTATTACAGGATTCCTCCTTGCCAAACTCGAAAAGATATTTGAGCTTATTGTTCAAGAACGGGGTGATCTGTCAGATATTTTTGTAGTGCGTTCGCTACTCCTTATCGTATCTTTCTTCCTGGGAATTCTATGCACCTTTATTTGGCGGTCATACGTCTCTCCTGATGCAAATAATAAAGTTCTACCAATCAATACTACAGAGCCAGAGTAGACCGCCACGCAGCTCTCACTAATTTAATTTCGTCGTAGTGATATTCCTCACTCAAATGTTCATAGATCGCTTTCAGTGTACTATCCCCCACCAGCTCGATCGCGCTTTTAATCACCACCTGATGTTCCGCAGGCACCAATTGATCGATATCTGTTAACTGGCCAGCCTCCAACAAAATTTCTAAATGATGCATAATCGTGACCAACTTGAGCTGCCGTTGTTGAGCAATATCAGCGGGCATTAATCCTTGCTGATAGAGATTGCGGGTTTCTAAATGACTCAAGCCCGGTTCTTCAGTCGTGATCGGTTGCACCACATTCCGCTCCGATCGCAATGCAATCCCCTGCTCTTCACAAAAAGCCCGGATTTCTGCCACAAACTTTTCGCCATACTGCGCCAACTTACGACTACCCACCCCGGAAATTTCGGCAAACTCGGCCAAAGTTTGGGGTTGCTGATTAGCCATCAGCTTTAGACTGGAATCAGCAAACACAATATAGGGAGCCACCGACTGCTCATCAGCAATCTGTTTGCGAAAAACTCGTAATCGATCGAACAACAATTCGGCCAGCGCCCGCCCTGCAGAGGTTGATTCTGTAACTACCGTCGGTAGATTGGGCAGTGAAATCATCACCTGCCGATCGCCACGTAGAACTTCTTTGCTTAAGTCATTTAGACCCAACACCGCATAGCCATCCGTAGTTTCAGACAATAATCCCTGATGCAGTAGCGATCTACCTAAGATCTTCCATTCATCGGCAGTGTGATCGCGACCAATTCCATAGGTAGAAAGCTGATCGTGTTGATTCTGCAAGATCCGTTTGTCTTTGGAACCGCGCAGGATGTCGATCGTATATTTCATCCCAAATTTGCCCTTGCAGCGATAGACACAAGATAAAAATTTTTGGGCTTCGATCGTCCAATCTACCTCCGCTTTAGGACGCAAGCAGTTATCACAATTACCACAATTGCCCGGAAAATCTTCCCCAAAATAACGCAGCTGAATCCGTCGCCGACAGTCGGTACCTTCGGCATAGGCAATCACCTGATTGAGCTGCTGTTTAGCAACCTGCTGTTCTTCGGCCAAGGGTTCACCGGTTTCTGGGTCAACTTTTTGGGCAATTAAAAACTCAATGGTTTTAATATCACCATAGCCAAAAAAGAAAATACAATCCGACGGTTCACCATCCCGCCCAGCTCGCCCCGATTCTTGGTAGTAGCCCTCCAGATTTCGGGGTAAATCATAGTGAACTACAAATCTTACATCCAGCTTGTTGATGCCCATCCCAAAGGCAACGGTGGCCACCATCACCTGCACGTCATCGCGAATGAAGCGGCGCTGGTTGTTTTCTCGGTCTTGGTTTTTCATGCCAGCATGATAAGGCAACGCCTTAATGCCATCTCGTTGCAGCTGCGCAGTTACTTCATCAACTTTCTTGCGGCTCAAACAATAGACAATGCCAGCTCCTTTAGACTGTTGCACTACTTGCAACAGCTCTTTATAAGTAGTTTTACCCTTGGGACGAATTTCGTAGTAGAGGTTTTGGCGGTTAAAGCTCGATAAATGAACGTTCGGTTGCCGTAGTTGCAGTTGATCGATAATATCTTGGCGTACCCGCTGGGTTGCCGTGGCAGTCAATGCGAGGAAAGGCACTTGCGGATAACGCTGTCGAATGGTGCTGAGCTGTCGATAATCTGGCCGAAAGTCGTGGCCCCATTCTGAGACACAGTGGGCTTCATCAATCGCAAAGTTAGCAATGCCAATTTCGGTGTGGAGGCGATCGAGAAACTCCAGAAATCGATCGCTCATCAATCGTTCGGGAGCCACATATAGCAACTTGGTTTCACCGCTTAATACTTTTTGCGCTCTAGTTTGAACTTCAATGCCACTGACGCTGCTATTCAAGAAAGTAGCGCTAATACCGTTGTCTTGGAGGGCTTCCACCTGATCCTGCATTAGGGCAATCAACGGTGAAACCACGATGGTAACGCCGGTTTTGAGCAGAGCCGGGAGTTGAAAGCAAATCGATTTGCCGCCACCCGTGGGCATAATCACCAACACATCTTGGTTATCCAGCACGGCTTGGACTACTTCTTGCTGACCAAGGCGAAAATTATCGTAGCCAAAGAAGTGCTTAAGAGCTTGCTCAGGGGTTTGGACGGTGGAGGAGGTCATGGGTTCCAGAGACAGAGGAAGGCGTGTTGTGTTTGGATAGATCGCCATTGTTGTCAGCAAAGCGATCGAGGTCAATTCTACATTCGATTTTGCGGTACTGCCGCCAAACAGCAACGCTGACAACACCAGATTCGTATCCAGCACAACTCGCAGCTGATCGAAACGAGCATTGGTCATGGTTGACGCGCCCAAGCGACAGCATCAGCAACATCCTGTTCGCTCAGGTCTAGTTCTGTAAGTTTTGCCCGTACAGCATCAGCCCGCTGAATTTTGACAGGAGTCAGAATAATTTGTCCGGCTGCTACTGTTACATCGAAATATTCTGTATTCCCAATCTCCTTGGTAATAGATTTAGGCAAGGTCAGCTGGTTTTTCGTAGTCAATTTAGCAAGCATAGCAAATCCCCTGATCACACAGTGAAATACAGAAAGTAAGAATTCCTTACTTTCTTAAAGTGTAACCTGGCATTTATTCGATCGCCAACACATCAATTATTCAGCGACCGCAGACGATTATTAAAAACAGGAGCATTAGTCCAGAGCACCTGTTCAATAACATTAGCCGCATAATCCACACCACCAGCCTCCTGAATCGCCACCCGCATTTTCTCGGCATTCTCTCGATAGCTGTGATTTTTAAAGACCTTGTTAATGGCTGCCTTTAATCTCGGTACATCCAATTTTGCCACAGGAATTACTTCACAAGCACCTGCCCGCGCAATTCTAGCAGCCATCCCCGGTTGATCGGTGGTAATCGGAATGGCCACCATCGGCACTCCACTACTTAAACAACTGACCGCCGTACTTCCGGCATGAGTGATCACCAAAGCAGCGCGGTTAATGAGTTGTTGATGAGGTGGAAAAGCTAAGACCAATGGATTGCCGGGAAAATTAGCCTTCGACAAATCGGCATGAGGATTTCCGAGGGAAATTACTAACTGAGCCTCCATATCCAAGCAAGCCTCCGCAATAGAATGGAAAATTTCCCAATTGTGATTTTGCAATGTTCCTAGCGAGGCATATATTAAGGGTTTAGCGTTAAGTTTATCAAAAGAAAAAGACTGGTTTTGTGCAGATATTGGCTCTACATCGGTGGAGTTTTTGAGAGGGCCAACATAATGAAACCAAGGCGCTATTTTTGTGCGGGGGAAATCGAGTTCTTGGGGCAGTTGAGCTATTTGAGCTATTTGTGAGTATGATTTATTGCGATCTGGTTGCGGAGGCAACTGCCATTCTTGCCTCTGTTCGGTTAAAACTTTCCAAACGTCGCGGGTTAGATAACTTCTCAGAATATTTCCCAACTGGTTGCGAAGCTTTGCCCACCAGATATTTTTATATCCCCAGTGAGTAAAATAAGGAGGAATTCCCGCTTCCATATGACTAGGTAAAGCATTGCAAACTGTGACAAAAGGTAATTCCAAATAGTCGGCAATTGTCCCACCGGCAATAGTTAATTGATCGACCAGCAACAGATCAATACCAGCATTCTGAATAGCTGGAGTAGCATCTCGAAATAACATCTTGTTTTCTTTTATGAAAAACTGAGCGACAAATTTAAAGCCATCTAATCCAGTTAATTGACCTAATTGAGCATACAGGCTTTCCATGTGACCAGAGGGAAAGTCACTAGAGCCAATTTCGCAGAATTCTAAATTAGATTGAGAAATTTTTGCCGCTACTTCCGGCACACCAAACAAAGTAACTTTATGCCCACGATGCAGAAGTTCATTCCCTAAATTACACATCGGGTTTAAATGACCGATCGCCCCAGGACACAAAATACCAATATGAGACATGATTGTTGGTGGGTGAAAGAATTAGTTCGACTTTTTAGCCAAATACCCGATGCTGTAATGAGGGCATCTGCCGCCGAACTTGCTCGATCCGGACAGGGTTAATCTCGGCGATCGCCACTCCAGGTTTTTCCCCAGCATCGGCCAGCACGACCCCCCAAGGGTCAATAATCATGGCATGGCCATGGGTATAGCGTAACCCATAATGATTACCAGTCTGAGCCGGAGCAATCATATAGCAAGTGTTCTCGATCGCCCGAGCTTGCAACAATACTTGCCAGTGATCCTTGCCGGTATAAGCCGTAAAAGCCGCCGGGACAAACAACACTTCTGCTCCCTGCTGAGAAAGATGGCGATACAACTCTGGAAACCGAACATCATAACAGACCGAAATTCCTAGACCGCCAAAATCCTTTGACTGGTATACATCCGGTAACTTATTACCAGCCATGACTGTCCGCGATTCTTGATAGGTGTTTCCATCCGGCACATTGACATCAAATAAATGGACTTTCTGGTAACGGTACAGTTCCGAACCATCGGGGGCAATGAGTAGAGCAGTGTTATAGACCTTCGTATCGCCGATCGGTACCGAGAAACCCCCACCCAGCAAGGTAATTTGAAATTTTTGGGCAGTGCTTTTTAAAAACCTTTCTGTAGCATTGGCGATATGACTGGCTTGAGAAATTTTGGTTTCTTCCGGACCCAAGAAGGCAAAGTTTTCGGGCAACGAAACCAGCTCCGCCCCCCGCCGCACTGCCAAATCGATCAGCTCTTCAGCCTGAGCGAGGTTTTGCTCTAAATAAGGAGAGCTAGTCATTTGGACAGCGGCAGCAAGATAAGATTTCATTAAGGGTGCGAACAGGAGAAGTGGATAAGGCGTTTCACAAAGCTACTTTCAAAAGATTTTGGCTTAAATGATTTTGGCAGCACGGAGTCCAAAAAACAGCGCCAGAGCGATACCGACCATTGCGCCTAAGTAAACGACAAATATAATTGCGCCCATAAAAATTTTCCTAAAGTTTAAAAATTTATTTTCAGACCTTATTAAAGCATTCTGCTGAGCCGTAAGTCTATTGGGCGGATGGCATTTCCGGTTAATTACGCCCGGAGAGGGGTATGGAGTTCCTTTCCTATCAAGAGCTGTACGCTGATTTAGTCGCAATAAACAAATCTGCTCTCAGCCATCTCGATCGATCTGTTGTATTTTGAGAGAGATATTATTCATCCATATAACCTGCTCAATATATTTTATGAACCAACTTACTGTTTTTCGCCGGTTAGGTTTAACCTGTGCTGCTGTTTTGGCCACTTGGCAACTGTGGTTGTTGCCAGCTACGGCCACCGCTCTCTACGAAATCCCGACGGTTTCACCAGGAGTTCCCACTTGGCTCATCGATAAAGCTGGTGTTTTAAGCGTGGCTACTAAATCCAAGGTCAGTGGTACCCTAGAAAAAATAGCCAAATCTACCGGTAAAGAAGTTCGCTTTATTACTATTCACCGTTTTGATTATGGTGATAACGCTCAAACTTTCACCGCTAAAATATTTAAAAAGTGGTTTCCTACTCCGGAACAACAGGCTAATCAGGCATTAGTGCTGTTAGATGACCTCACCAATACTACTGGTATTGTCACTGGCGCTGCGGTGAAAGAAGTGTTGTCTGATGAAATTGCCAGCAGTATTGCCAATGAAACAATGTTGGTACCGTTGCGGGATGGCAATAAGTATAATCAGTCCTTTGGCGATGCGATCGATCGGCTGTCAGCAGTCTTGTCTGGCGAACCCGATCCTGGTCCGCCAGTGATTAAAGAAGCTGCAGTAGCGGGCAGCACTTACCTCACAGCAGAAGAAACCGAGGCTAATCGGGGTAATTTCACCCTAATTGTGGTGGTGCTATTGATTGCGGCCACCGTTATTCCCATGGCTACTTGGTGGTGGTATCAAAACCAAGATTAATTGATCATCTAATAGATTGTTAGAAAGATAGCCCGCCAGCAAGCTGAGTGGGCTATTTGTTTGGTAATTTGCCAATTGATCGGATTGATTTTGGCTAGGCAAACTTGTGCAATACTTTTAATAATTTTTTGGTGCGTGGCGTTAGTAAAGTGCGCTGGTACGCATCAGCTGCTTTTTTGATGATATCGCCTTGAGTGGGATAGGGATGAATCACTTGGCTTAATTTACTGAGACCAATATTGTGGGTGATTGCTGTAGTTATTTCGGAGATCATTTCTCCGGCATGACTAGCTACCAATGTAGCACCCAGAATCTGGTCGGAACCTCGGCGGTGAATAATTTTCAGAAAACCAGCTTCTTCACTATCAGTAATTGCTCGATCGACTGTAGACATCGAAATCTGAATAACATCGCACTCAATGCCAGCCTGTTGAGCATCAATTTCGGACAGGCCCACATGGGCAATTTCGGGGTCGAGATATGTCACCCAGGGCATCACTAGATTACTTAGTTTACTTTTGCCAATGCCGAAGGGCGCAAACAACGTATTTTTAATCACAATCCTTGCTGCCGCATCAGCAGCGTGGGTAAATTGCCACTGCATACAGACATCCCCAGCGGCATAGATTTTGGGGTTAGTCGTTTGTAAGTAATCGTTGACTTGAATCCCATCTTGATCGATCGCCACGCCGACAGCAGCCAGATTGAGGCTTTCTACATTGGGTAAACGTCCGGCACTAACCAAAATTTCATCCACAGTGATCGTGTGGGTTTGACCATCATTAGTGTAGGCGATCGTCTTACCGGGGGTGGTGCCCACCACCTGTTGAATTTGGCAATCCAACACGATCTGCACCCCTTCAGCAATCAATATTTTTTGCAAAAAATCCGCCGCTAGGGGATCTTCTTTGGGGAGAATTTGGGAGCTGCGCTGCAGCAATATCACTTCGCAACCCAGACGGTGAAAGGCTTGAGCTATCTCACAACCAATTAGTCCGCCACCAATGATCGCTAATCGTTGTGGTCTTTGCTCTAACGAAAATATAGTTTCATTAGTGAGATAACCCACTTCTGCCAGTCCGGGGATGGGTGGCACCGCCGCTCTGGCTCCAGTGGCAATTACCGCTTTTTTGAATGGCAGTAATTGGTCGCCAACTTGTACTGTATTGGCACGAGCAAACTGGCCATCACCCAAAAAGATATCCACGCCCAAACTTTGGAAACGTTCAGCACTATCGTGGTGACTGATTTGCGATCGCACCCGGCGCATTCTTTCCATCACCGCCCCAAAATCGATCTCGACTTGGCCAGGATGAATACCCAGCTCTGCACTACTGGCTATTTCACCGATGAGCCTAGCCGATCGAATGATTGTTTTGGAGGGAATGCAACCAAAATTCAAGCAATCCCCGCCCATTAAATGTCTTTCTACTAAAGCCACCTTTAACCCCAAGTCCAAGCCAGCGGCTCCGGCAGCTACTACCAAGCCAGCTGTACCAGCACCAATAATTACCAAGTCATAGCAATCAGCGGGAGCCGGGTTGACCCAATCCGGAGGATGAAGGGCTGTGAGAAGTTGTTGATTATGAATATCGAGCGGGGTAATAGGGATAGTAGGCATAGAGGTGGTCAATTTAAATTAATGCACGGGGTTTCATCTAACTTTGACATAAAACAGCCGTCAGGATAGTCAGAATTTAATACAATGATGCTAGTAGTTCTGGAAAGCATCCTCATGACAGCTATTACCATCAAACTCGATCCCGTTGTGAGCCTGACAACAGAACAGTTTTACCAAATTTGCCAAGAAAACCCAGAACTCAAGTTAGAACGTACTGCTGATCAGGAAATTGTTGCCATGCCACCAACTGGGGGAGAAACAGGTCGATCGAATGCCCATATTAACTTTCAACTAAGTCTTTGGAACAATCAAACCGAATTGGGTGAAGTTTTTGATTCTTCTACCGGCTTTAGCTTGCCCAATGGTGCTGATCGATCGCCTGATGCGGCTTGGATTGAGAAATCTCGCTGGGATGCCTTGACGGCAACTCAAAAACAAAAATTCATTCCGCTCTGCCCGGATTTCCTCCTGGAAATTCTTTCACCCGCCGACAGCCTAATGCAAACTCAACAAAAGATGCAGGAATATCTGGATAATGGCTGTCGGCTAGGATGGCTAATTAATCGTCGTACCAAAACAGTCGAAATATATCGCCCTCATATGACTATCGAAATCATGACAAATCCTATGACGGTGAGTGGTGACCAGGTTTTACCAGGGTTCATTTTGAATCTAGCTAAAATTTGGGGTTGACAATAGTATTTAAATCAATCCTTCTTGTTCTAAAGCCTGTTTAGCAATACGGGTCACATAGACCGTCACGGCAATGGTCGCCAGCAAGCCCATGATCCGCAGGGCCCATTGCAAATTGGAATTAGTCGGCTGTGCCGCTGTGCCAATTAAAGCCAGATTGCCAGCCAGCGAACCCAGATAAACATACATAATGGTGCCGGGCAAGATCCCCAAAGAACCCAACACATAATCTTTAACCGATACGCCTGTAAGACCGAAGGCATAATTCAAAAAATTGAACGGAAAAACTGGCGATAGACGGGTCAGTAAAACAATTCTCAACCCATCCTGGCCCACAGCTTGATCGATCGCCCGGAATTTACTATTGCTGGCAATTTTTTGGGTGACCCAGCTCCGGGCTAAATAACGACCGACTAAAAATGCGGCAGTAGCACCAATCATTGCTCCCATAAAAACATAGACAGTGCCTAGCCCCACCCCAAAAACTACGCCTGCCCCCAGCGTGAGAATCGATCCGGGCAAGAAAACGATCGTGGCGATGATGTAAATACCAATAAAAGCCAATGGTCCGATCGCGCCCAGTCCAGCAATCCACTGCAAAGTATTCTTCAAAAATATCTGCGGATGGAAATTGGCTACATCCTTGACCACATCGGCTTGGGCTACAGCTGGTGACCAGATTAATCCCAGCAATACCAAACAAACCAATAAGAACGATTGTCGGAGCAGGTGGGGGGAGAATTTCATAGTCATAGGCAATATGGGTGCAGTACTACAGCTTATCTTCCTGGGCAGTGATGTAGCCATTCAGTACAGGTTTAGTCTAAGCTGAATTCAGTTTGACTGGCCAGCGGAGCATATTTTTGATGATATTTCTAGCCTCTTTGTGGCAATTTTCTCGTCCCCACACCATTATTGGCACTAGTTTAAGTGTTGTTGCGCTATACCTGATTGCGGTAGCCACTACCCATGATACGGACGCAGGACTGACCGCACTGGTTACCAGCAACATTAACTTATTCCAATTTTTGGGGGCTTGGCTAGCTTGTGTCTGTGGCAATATCTACATCGTGGGCTTGAATCAACTCTGTGATGTGGAGATCGATCGAGTGAATAAGCCGCATCTGCCCTTGGCTAGTGGTGAATTTTCACAATCTCAAGGTCAATGGATTGTGGGTATTACTGGTTTGGCAGCGTTAATGATCGCAGCCAGCCTCAGTCCATGGTTGCTGGCCACCGTAGTGATTAGTATATTGCTGGGTACCGCTTATTCTTTACCCCCGATCCGGCTCAAACGCTTTTCCCTGCTAGCAGCCTTTTGCATTTTAGCAGTGCGGGGTGTAGTGGTTAATGTCGGACTATTTGCTTATTTCGATCAAATTTTGACTAACACCTTGTCCTTTCCCCCGCTGCTCTGGACAATCACTTTATTTATTTTAGTCTTCACGATCGCCATCGCCATTTTTAAAGATGTGCCGGATATGGCAGGCGATCAAAAATTTCAAATCCAGACTTTTACGATTAGTTGGGGAAAGCCAGCTGTTTTCAAGATCACGCGCGGGGTGATCTCGATCGCCTATCTGAGCATGGTGGGGGCTGGAATTTACTTATTACCAACTGTCAATACGGCATTTTTCATTGGTGCCCATAGCCTGCTCCTGGGCTGGCTGTGGTGGCGCAGTCAGAGTATTGACCTAGAAGATCAGGGATCGATCGCTGCTTTTTACCAATTTATTTGGAAATTATTTTTCTTAGAATATTTGCTTTTCCCTTTGGCCTGCTTCTTGCCCGTCTAAAAAAATCATGTTTAAAAATAAGACTTCGATCGCTGATTGGTACAATCCACTGCAAACTCCCCACAGTGCTTACCATTGGGATGGTTACAGCCCGAATTTCTTTGAAGGCTGGTATTTTCGCCTCAGCCTACCGGCTATTAATGATTCTTTTGCCTTCATGTATTCGATCGAAGATCCGAGCAGGGGATCTGAGGCGACTAGTGCGGCTCAGATTTTAGCCCCCGGTGATCAGCATAGCTGTCGCACTTTTTCTGATGCCCAAGGCTTTTGGGCAAGTAAGGATTATTTGGGTTTAAGACAGTGGGACAAACACAACTTTGTCATTACACCACAACTACTATCGGCAGAAGACTTTGAGCAGCGAGTCACCGAGGGCTACCAAGTCACCGCGACTTTACATCAAGGTATTCTAGATATTCCCGGTCACCAGGCTCCCTGTCGCTGGTATTATAGCACTGTCCCAATTTATGGCTGGGGTCATGCTATCGGCTGGCAAAAATCCACGGCAGGTTGGCTCTCAGCATTGCCTATTTTTGAACCGGGCTGGCAAATTTTAATGGCGCAGGGATTAGCTACTGGCTGGATTGAATATCAGGGGCATCGTTATGAATTTACAGACGCACCGGCTTATAGTGAAAAAAATTGGGGTCGTTCTTTTCCCCAGAAATGGTTTTGGATCAACTGCAACTATTTTGTTGATGAACCAAAATTAGCTATTACTGCCGGTGGGGGACGACGCAGTGTCTTGGGACTAATGGAAGAAGTGGCAATGATTGGGATACACTATCGTGGTCAATTCTATGAATTTGTACCCTGGAACTCTCAAGTACATTGGCAGGTAGATCCCTGGGGTAAATGGCAGATGCAAGCGACCAATCAAAACTTTACGATCGAGCTAGTGGGTACGACCGATTTACCAGGAGCGATGGTGCAGGTGCCAACAGCTAATGGATTGGCTAGTTGCTGTCTGGATACTACTCGGGGATTCCTGAGGGTGATATTGCGCAATCGACAAGGTGAAGTCATTATCTCGGCGAATAGTTCGTTGGCGGGTTTAGAGACTGGAGGTAGTCCTTGGTCAACTGTTTGGGCTGTTTGAAGGGTGAAATATTTGATGTCATGGTAAATCCTGGCTAGCCATATAACGAATACTATTTAATTAAAATCAGCTGTCGTAACCAAAAGCAATTAGAATAGAGCGGATTTCAGCACAGTAGAAACCAGCCATGCCCCGCCGCACCGACTTACAAAAAATCTTGATTCTCGGTTCTGGACCGATCGTAATTGGTCAAGGATGTGAGTTTGATTACTCTGGTACCCAAGCCTGTAAAGCCCTGCGCGAAGAAGGCTATCAGGTGATTCTGGTCAATTCCAATCCAGCCACGATCATGACTGACCCCGAAACAGCCGATCGGACTTATATTGAACCCCTCACCCCCGAATTAGTGGAAAAGGTGATTGCCCAGGAACGCCCCGATGCCATTTTACCGACGATGGGTGGTCAAACAGCGCTGAACCTAGCCGTTAGTCTGGCAAAAAGTGGCGTGCTGGAAAAATACCAGGTGGAATTGATTGGGGCGAAACTACCAGCGATCGAGATGGCCGAAGATCGGCTGTTATTTAAAGAAGCGATGGCCAGAATTGGCGTACCCGTCTGTCCTTCCGGCATTGCCAGTACCTTGACAGAAGCTCAAGCGGTGGCTACCCAGATTGGTAGCTATCCACTCATTACCCGACCAGCCTTTACGATGGGTGGCACCGGGGGCGGGATTGCTTACAACCAAGAAGAATTTGAAGTACTGGCTCAAACCGGTATCGATGCTTCGCCGATGGATCAGATCTTGATTGAGAAGTCTTTGCTGGGCTGGAAAGAATATGAGCTAGAAGTGATGCGCGATCTGGCCGATAATGTGGTGATTATTTGTTCGATCGAGAACTTTGACCCAATGGGTGTGCATACCGGTGATTCGATTACCGTCGCCCCGGCTCAAACCCTCACCGATAAAGAATATCAGCGGTTGCGCGATGCTTCGATTAAAATCATCCGAGAAATTGGGGTGGAAACCGGCGGCTCCAATATTCAGTTTGCCGTGAACCCCGTGAATGGCGATTTTATTGTAATTGAGATGAATCCCCGGGTGAGTCGTAGCTCCGCTCTGGCTTCTAAGGCCACTGGCTTTCCAATCGCCAAATTAGCAGCCAAGTTAGCCGTGGGCTACACCCTAGATGAAATTCCCAACGACATTACCCGGCAAACACCGGCTTCCTTTGAACCCACCATTGATTACGTCGTCACCAAGATTCCCCGGTTTGCCTTTGAAAAATTCCCTGGTTCCCAATCCAATCTCACCACCCAAATGAAGTCGGTGGGCGAAGCGATGGCCATTGGTCGCACCTTCCAAGAGTCTTTCCAAAAAGCCTTGCGATCGCTGGAAACTGGTCACTTTGGTTGGGGTTGCGATCGGGATGAAACTCTGCCCACTATCGAACAAGTCAAAGCCCAACTCCGCACTCCCAATCCAGAGCAGGTGTTTACCCTCCGTCATGCCATGCTGCTCGGTTTGACCGTTGAGGAAATCCACGAATTGACCTCGATCGATCCCTGGTTCTTAGATAAACTAGCGGACTTGCTCGCCACCGAAAAATTCCTGCTGGCGCAAGGTTGTGACACGATTAGTCGTGAAGAAATGTGGAAAATCAAACGTCAGGGTTTTAGCGATCGACAGATTGCCTATGCCACCCACACTGATGAAGACACAGTGCGTAGTTATCGCAAGTCGCTCAACGTTATCCCAGCTTACAAATTAGTCGATACCTGCGCTGCCGAATTTGCCGCCATGACCCCCTACTATTACTCCACCTACGAAGAAGAAACCGAAGTCTTCCCCTCTAGTCGGCGCAAAGTAATGATTTTAGGCGGTGGCCCCAACCGCATCGGCCAGGGGATTGAATTTGACTATTGCTGTTGTCATGCCTCCTACGCCCTCAGTGCCCAGGGCTTCGAGACCATTATGGTTAACTCTAACCCCGAAACAGTTTCCACCGACTACGATACTAGCGATCGACTATATTTTGAGCCGCTCACCCGCGAGGACGTGCTGAATATTATTGAAGCCGAACAACCCGAAGGAATTATTGTGCAGTTTGGTGGCCAAACTCCCCTGAAACTATCTGTACCACTACAGCAATATTTAACTCAACATTCTGAAGTGGTCACCAAGATTTGGGGAACTTCCCCGGATTCGATCGATATGGCTGAAGATCGGGCAAGGTTTGACAAAGTGTTGCGGCAGTTAAATATTAAGCAGCCTGAAAATGGTATGGCCAGAAGCTTCGAGGATGCTCTAGTGGTAGCGAATCGGATCGGCTACCCCGTAGTGGTGCGGCCTTCCTACGTTCTGGGCGGTCGGGCAATGGAAATCGTCTATTCCGATACAGAGTTGGAGCGCTACATGACCTACGCCGTCCAGGTGGAACCCGATCACCCAATTTTGATTGACCAGTTCCTGGAGAATGCGATCGAAGTAGATGTGGATGCGATCGCCGATGCCACTGGCGCGGTAGTGATTGGCGGCATTATGGAGCATATCGAACAGGCCGGAATCCATTCCGGAGACTCGGCCTGCTCGCTGCCCTATATGTCTCTGACCGATCCAGTCGTAGCGACAATTCGGGACTGGACAGTCCAGCTAGCCAAAGCTTTGAAGGTAATCGGCCTGATGAATATTCAATTTGCGGTGCAAGGCGATCAGGTTTATATCTTAGAAGCCAATCCCCGCGCCTCCCGGACGGTGCCCTTTGTGGCTAAAGCTACGGGTGTGCCACTGGCTGGTTATGCAGCACGATTAATGTCTGGCGAAACCTTGCAAGGCTTGAACTACACGGCTGAAGTGATTCCTAAACATATTGCCGTGAAAGAAGCCGTGCTACCCTTTGAGAAATTTCCTGGCACCGACACGATCCTCGGACCAGAGATGCGATCGACCGGTGAGGTGATGGGCATTGATGTGGACTTTGGGCGGGCTTATGCCAAGGCCGAATTAGCTGCCAGCCAACATTTGCCACTATCTGGCAAAGTGTTTATCTCTACTAACGATCGAGATAAAGAAAATGTGGTGCCGATCGCTAAAGATCTGATAGATTTGGGATTTACTATTATTGCCACGGCGGGTACCCGCCAAGTTCTTCAAGCTCATGGCTTAGAAGTCGAACTAATCTTAAAACTGCATGAAGGTCGGCCTAATGTGGCGGATGTGATCAAAAATAAGCAGATTCAGCTGATTGTGAATACACCATCCGGTGAAGAAGCCCAAGCTGATGGTCGGTTGATTCGACGCACCGCTTTGACTTATAAGGTGCCGATGGTCACTACTTTGGCTGGAGCCAAGGCCACAGCAGCAGCAATTCGATCGCTGCAGTCACAGCCGTTAGAAGTTAAGGCACTACAAGATTATTTATCTTGAGCAGGGAGCACAGTGTAGTGCTCTACCGTTGGGAAAGGGTCATAAAAGTGATGTAACAAAGACCGCCACTCCTGATACTCTGGCGATTGCCGAAATCCAACGGTGTGATCTTCGAGCTTCTGCCAGCGCACCAACAAAATGTATCGATGTTCATTTTCTAGGCAATGTTGCAACTCATGACCACTATAGCCCGGCATCGCAGCAATAATGGGGGCAGCTTTTTTAAAGGCCGCTTCAAACTCACTGGTTAATCCCGACCGAATATCCAGAATAGCTACTTCTAAAATCATGATGATGTGGAGATATTAATAATGGAACTGTTGATCGATCGCATCCCGTCCCCCATCGGCACAATTCTGCTCGTTTCTGATGGTACCAGCCTTTGTTCATTAGATTTTGCTGACTATGAAACGCGGCTGATGGCGCTGTTGCACAAACGATATGGATCAGTACAGTTGATAGAATCGATCGATCCCCGAGGATTCAGTAGCAAAATACGTGCCTATCTGGCTGGAGATTATGCTTGCCTAAATGATTTGCCAATCAATGCTGGCGGCACTGATTTCCAGCAGCAAGTTTGGCAAGCCCTGCGCACAATTCCGGTGGGAACGACAGTTTCCTATGGAGAACTGGCCACCAAATTAGGTAAACCGACCGCAGCTAGAGCAGTGGGGATGGCCAATTCCTTGAATCCGATCGCCATCGTGGTGCCCTGTCATCGGGTGATTGGCGCTACTGCAAAACTGACTGGTTATGCTGGCGGGCTAGATCGTAAAAAGTGGTTGCTCCAACATGAAGGCGCATCTTATCAAAAATTGTAGTTTATCATTAGTGCATTCTAATAATATATTCACTTAGATGGTCTGGTGTAGTGATGCTGTTAGAGCAAATTCAATTACTATCTCGCTATAACGAAGTTATGAATCGGCGGGTTTATGATACGGCGGCACAGTTATCAGCAGCGGAATTAGAGATCGATCGAGGGGCTTTCTTTCGATCGATCTCCGGTACGTTGAATCATATTTACGTAGCCGATATCATTTGGTTACAACGGTTTTCAACTCATTCCAGCAAGCACGTCGCCCTACATGCCGTAGCCCAATTAGAACGTCCCGATTCTTTACGGACAATTCTCTATGCTGATTTTGCCGCACTGTTCTCTGCGCGACAAAGTTTAGACCAGACAATCTTAGACTGGACAACAGAAATAAGCGTAGCTGATCTCGAATATTTATTGTCTTATCACAATATGAAGGGGGAGGCGAGTACTAAAAAGTTTGGCTCCCTGATATTACATTTCTTTAATCATCAGACTCATCATCGTGGTCAGGTGACAACGTTATTATCCCAGTTGGGTTTAGATGTAGGTGTAACAGACTTGTTAGAATTAATCTGACGGATTCCAGATTTCTGTCTAAAAATAGTGTAAACAGATTTACAACTACTATTTAAGTTTGTCCCAGTTGAGATGAATTGTAGAGAAGTCAGTCAATGGAAAATATCAAGTTGTTGTTTGTCTGTGGTAAGAACCGGCTGCGTAGCCCTACGGCTGAGACAGTATTCTCGGAATATGCCGGATTAGAAGTGGATTCAGCGGGGATCGATCGAGATGCCGAAGTCCCGGTGGGGATGGAGTCTGTCGAATGGGCAGATATTATTTTTGTGATGGAAAAGACCCATCAGCGTAAGCTACGCGACAAGTTTAAATCTAGCTCGGCACTCCACAACAAACGGATAGTCTGTCTCAACATTCCCGACAACTATGCATACATGCAACCAGAATTAATAGTATTGCTGGAAAAGAAAATCCTGCCCCTACTGGGTATTTATGATCACTAGAGGCTCTTTTGATTATAGTTAGTGATTGGATTTAAAAGCAATAAAGTCCTTACACCGTCAGGCTTTTGAGTATATTGGAGTTCAAGATTCGTTCGCATACAGATCTGGCCGAGAGTAAACATTCTTCGTGCAATCCAGCGCCAACAGTCCATCCCCCGGTGAAAAAAATATTATTTTGCCCTTGAACTATAGCCTGCAAATTTTCCTGAGCTATTAGCGCAGAGTGGTTTAAGACATTATGAGAAAAGTAAGAGGTCGCTTTTTTACCGTCTGATGTTTTTAGAATATATTGTTGTGGAATGGGAGTTGAAGGATTCAAACTCACAAAAAATTCTGGGTTACCATGTCTATCATACAAAGGATTTTCAGCATCATTTTGGTGGCGATTACAAACATAGGAAATACTATAAGGTCTTAACTGAGCGGCGGCATCATCGTGAATCCGAATGTTGTAAGTACGCCAGGCATTCTTGTTCAAGGGCATCAGAGACGAGAAAGTGTGAGCAACTGCCACACTGTTGGTGTATTCAAAGGCACTTAAAACATTCACCATATCTTGAGTAACACCTTCTTGGATGAGCTTCAGCGCAGTGTTAGCCGGACAGGCCATTACCACAGCATCATAAACCTCCGAACCATTTGGGGTGTCTATTAGCACCGCATCACCCTTCGATCGAACAGCTATAGTAGTATTTAATTGGAACTTAGTCCCTAGGGTTAGAACCTCATTTTTCAATGCTTCAATCCAACTACTACTACCTTGGGTAAAATAGCAGCGTTCGGGTGATTCACTGCCAAATCCTTCTTGTAATCGATAGTAGTTCATTACTCCCCTAAATGGCATGATTTCAGGGGTCGTGTCGTTGACAAAATACATACCATTGATCCGTGGATATAAGTTGTAGCGACCAAATTCTGGCGAGTATCCTTTTTCTTGAAGGTATTTGGCGATCGAATAAGAATAGTATGCCGGATTATCAACATCGGCAGAAGCTGTTGCTTTGAAGCGTTCATACTCTAGACATAGTGATTCCGGCATTTGGGTACCATGCGCACCATCAAGGGTGTAAGTATATGAACCATCATGAGTACTAAAAGAAGCACTATCTTCTAAGCGAGCATAGGGAACCTTTAGGAGGTCTAGCATCTGGACAAGATTAGTATAAGTTGCGGCATTGAAATCGTTCACACCCAAGTCTACCCAGCGCAGATGGTCGCCAACTTGGACAAGGACGGTCTGGGCATTTCCACCAATGCGCGAGTTTTTTTCAAAAACAGTGACCTTTGAGCCAGACCTGCTCAAGTGATAAGCAACGGCAAGTCCAGATAAGCCCGCACCAATGATCGCAACTTTCACAAAGATTCCCTCTAAAGACAATAAAATCGACTGAAAATAGTAAGAGGTTTATCAGGCAAGGGTGATAAGAATTTACTATAAGTTTCTTAATACTGCCTGATCACCGACAATAAACAATACACCATCAAAATTGTCGATTCCGGCATTTAAATAAAAAATTCAGGGTTTAACTATATTTGATTTCAAGTAATAATAGTCAAACCCAGATCAGCATAAGCTTTTAATCGTTCAGCGGCCACTGTTGGCGCTGTCACCAAATAAGTCAAAGCCTGAATCGTATCCACCACATAATTAGCCGCCGTATCCAACTTAGCCTCCGTCGCTAATCCAATCACCTCCGCCGCCCCGGCAATCATGGCGCGTTTGACATGGGCTTCATCTAAATTAGCCACACTAATTCCCACTTCGGGGTGCAGACTACAAACCCCCAACATACAAATATCCGCTCTAATCATCCGCAAAGATTCGATCGCCGTCGCCCCCACATTCACCAGCGCCTTTTTATACAACCTTCCACCCAGCATAATCACCTCAATGTGCTGATGTTCGGCCAAAGCGATCGCGATCGGTGGGCTATTCGTCACCACTGTCGCCACCAAATCTAAGGGTAAATGCTGCGCCACTTGTAGGGTGGTCGTCCCCCCATCCAAAATCACCACTTGCCCCGGTCGCACTAATTTTGCTGCTGCCCGGGCGATCGCTTCTTTTTCTTTGGGTGCCTGTTGTTGCCGATCGGCATAGCTGGCCGTAGCTGGTGAAGTTAATAGCGCTCCACCATGTACCCGCTGTAATAAACCAGATTCTGCTAATTCTCGCAGATCTCGCCGGATAGTATCTTCGGAGACCTTCAGTTCGCCGCTCAGTTCCGACGACAGCACTTTTTTATCCCGGCGCAGGATTTCTAAAATAAATTGACGGCGCTCCGCAGTTAACATGGATTTTTGCCCGAAATTGCACGTTTGGTCTTGAAATTGCCTGTTTGTGAGTATATACTCATTCTGGTGCGGCTGTTCAATTGATTATTCATTTGAAAAATTAAAATACCGCAGGTTCGTGCAGGGTTAAAATCTAACAGCGATGATGCTCAGACTTAACCACTGCCAGCTTCAAATTAATCCTTAAAATTACCAAAAACTAAATTTATGGCTAACTTGCCGATCGATCTAGGTGCTTATCAACGTATTAGCCTGGATGTCAAAAACCCCGCCCTCACCGCTGACCAAAAAGCCAGCCTGAAAGCCAATATTCAACTCTGTCGCGATGTGATCGTCTTCTTTACGGCCACTGGTGCCGCGCGGGGCGTGGGTGGACATACCGGTGGACCTTACGACACCGTGCCCGAAGTGATGATTATGGATGCCCTGTTTCGGGGAGCCGCCGATAAATACGTGCCAATATTTTTTGATGAAGCCGGACACCGGGTGGCGACTCAGTATTTGATGTCTACTTTGAATGGCGACTTACCCGCAGAACGCCTGATGGAATACCGCGCCGCTCATTCCCACCTACCTGGACACCCTGAATTAGGTTTTACTCCTGGTGTGAAATTTAGCTCCGGTCGGTTGGGTCACATGTGGCCTTACGTCAACGGTGTGGCCATGGCCAATCCCAACAAAATTGCTTTTTGTTTAGGTTCTGATGGTTCACAACAAGAAGGTAACGATGCGGAAGCCGCCCGGTTAGCGGTAGCTCAAAACCTCAACGTCAAGCTAATTATTGATGACAACGATGTGACTATCGCTGGTCATCCTTCCAAGTATCTGGTGGGCACTACAGTTGCCAAAACCTTAGTTGGTCATGGCCTCCAGATTTTTGAAGGCGACGGCGAAGATATTGATGATTTGTATGCTCGGATCTGTAAAGCCGTAAATACAGCAGGTCCGATCGCCATCATCAACCACCGTCCCATGTGCCCTGGCATTGTCGGTTTAGAAGGCCAAACTCACGGCCACGATGTAATCTCGGTGAAACTAGCGATCGAATATCTGGAATCCCGCAATCAACAGGCCGCTGCTGATCACCTGAAAGGAATTAAAGCACCGAAGAATGAATACACTTTCCTCGGTTCCAGTGACAAGTGGGATGCCAACCGCAACGTTTTTGGCGATGCCTCGGTCGCGATCTTAAGTAAGTTGAGTGCCACGGAAAGAGCCAAAAAAATCAAGGTCATCGATAGTGACCTAGAAGGCTCCTGCGGCCTGAAGAAAATCCACGATGCCTACCCTGAAGTATTTATCTCCTCTGGGATTATGGAGCGCGGTAACTTCTCGGCAGCGGCTGGGTTTGGGATGGAAGCAGGCAAGCAGGGTATTTTCGGTACCTTTAGCGCTTTCTTAGAAATGTGTATTTCTGAAATCACTATGGCACGGTTGAACAACTCCAACGTCCTCAGTCACTTCTCCCACTCCGGAATTGATGACATGGCCGATAACACTTGCCACTTCGGTCTGAACAATATGTTCGCGGACAATGGCTTGAGTGATGGTTTTGCCACTAATCTGTATTTCCCAGCTGACCCTAATCAAATGAAGGCTTGTTTAGAAACAATCTTCTTCAATCCGGGCTTACGCTTTGTGTTCTCCACTCGATCGAAAGTACCCGCTATTTTGGACACTGACGGTAAAGACTTCTTTGGTGGTGACTACAAATTTGTTTCCGGCAAGGATGAGGTAATCCGCGAAGGGACTCAAGGTTATATCGTTAGCTTTGGGGAAGCGTTGTATCGGTCTTTGGATGCGGTGGAACGGCTGAAGCAAGAGGGGATTGATGTGGGCTTGATCAATAAGCCGACTTTGAATTCAATCGATGAGGAGATGATGGCGAAGATTGGGAAGTCACCAATGGTGTTGGTGGTGGAATCTTTTAACCGGAAGACTGGTTTGGGAAGTCGTTTTGGTTCTTATTTACTGGAGCGTGGTTATAAGCCTAACTACAATCATCTTGGTACTCATGTTGAAGGCTGTGGTGGTTTGTGGGAGCAGTTCCCTCATCAGGGTATTGATCCTGCGGGGATTATGGCTGCGGCTAAGAAGTTGATTAAAGGCTAATTAGTAGATTGAATGATTTTGGGATGGACAGGATTTTTTCTTGTTTGTCCCAATTTTTGTTTGGGCGATTAAAATAGGTGAAGTTACGATTAATTAGGTCAGGTATGGAAGATGGGTATTCGCGAGAAAATTCTCCAGGAAACTGAAAATGCTTCTGATATTATTTTGTCTGAGGTTTTAGATTATTTACAATATTTGAAATCTAAGCATCAGCAGGATATCCCTGAAACTGCTTTACTGAGTGAAGCTGTTCTTCAGGTAGACTGGTTAAAGCCAGAAGAGGAAGCTGCGTGGCAAGATTTGTAGTCGGTGATGTGATTGTTGTGACTTTTCCATTTTCGGATTTAAATCAAACTAAACGTCGTCCTGCCCTAGTGGTTGCTGCTCTATCGGGAGAAGACTTGATTCTTTGCCAAATAACTAGCCAAACTGTGATGGACCAATATGCTGTCTCGATCGCAGTGGAGGATTTCAGTTCTGGTGGATTGAAACAAGTTAGCAATGTTAGACCGAATCGGATATTTACGGCATCTCAGACTATTATTGCTTATAAAACGGGTGTAATCCTGCCCAGTAAATTATCTGAAGTGATTGACAAGATTGTTGAAATCCTACGAGTGGATGGATAAATGCGATCGATCAGGTTGGTTGTCGATTTCACAGAACGGCAGGGGTAGGTTTATGCCAATAACCATCCCTGAATTGTACAAATCTCACTCAAACCCACCCAACCACGCCTTCTGTATTATTTTTATTCGATAACTAAAAAACTGTCTTTCATCATTTTAATAACTTATCTAACTGTTCTTGCCAAACAAATTGGAGCAGATAACGTAGCCCCACCAAACCACTTAATCCAGCCAAGCCAAAACAACACCACACCCAGATAATTTGTGAAATTGGCAGCAATAAGATTCCGGCCACTAAGCTAAAAGCACTTACCAATAGATAAACCAGACTGCGCCCAGCTAACTGCAAACGTTTTAGCAATTTGGCCTGGGCGATCGATCGAGCAATCAACTCCGCTTCTGTTTCAGCCAACTGATCTTCTAATTGCCGAATTAAGGCAGTATGATCAGCCTTACCCCGCAGGCGTTGGGTGATGAACTTACTAGCCTGTTGACCAAGTCGCCGTCCGATCGTTTTCCGCTCCGATAAAGCAATCCGCCGAATAAAAGGCTGGGCAGCGGCGACCAAATTGTATTCGGGGTCTAAAGTACGGGCAATACCATCCAAAGTAGACAGGGCTTTCAAAATAGCAACCATTTCCGAGGGAAGCCGGAAGGGTTGCTGAGCGTACATATTAGTTACTTCCAGGCGGATTTCTTCAAACTCCTGCATATTGACTGGCCGTTCGGTGAAGCGATCGAGTAAAAAGCTAATGACCTTCTTAATCGGGCGCATATTTTCGACTTCGACGAGTAAACCCATCGCTGTTAGATTTTGGACAACAGCGGTGGCATCTTTACGAATAATTGACAGAAATGTATCAATCATCTGTTCTTTAGCATTAGGCTGAAGCTGAGTCATCATGCCAAAATCATAAACCGCCAGTTTGCCCTCGGTAGTAATCGCCATATTTCCAGGATGGGGATCGCCCTGAAAAAAACCATCAATCATCAGCTGTTGCAAGTAGCAACAAATTCCGATTTGATTGATTTTGGCGGGTTGAAAACCTGCTGCAATTAATTCTTCCTGGCGATCGATCTTAATTCCTGGCAAATAAGACATAGTCAGAACTTTGCCAGTCGTCAAGCGCCAGTAAATCGTCGGCGCAATCACCATCTTTTGATGGCGGAAATTATGCCGAAATCGATCGGCATTTTGGCCTTCATTCACATAGTCAATTTCTTGAAATAGTAGTTTAAAAAAGTCTTGATAAATAGCCGTCAGGCCATAGGTGCGTGTCCAGGGAAACTTACTTTCACAGAACTGCAATAGCTGCTGCAAAATCTGAAAATCTAGTCGAAATAGTTCTTCTAAGCCTGGTCGTTGCACTTTTACCACCACTAGTTCGCCACTATGTAGTCGGGCGCGGTGCACCTGGCCTAAACTAGCAGCAGCGATCGGCTGCGGTTCAAATTCTTGGTATAGTTGGCTCAAAGGTTGCCCTAACTCTCGTTCAATGATCTCGATCGCTATGGTGGTGCTAAAAGCTGGCACCCGATCTTGAAGCTGAGCCAAAGCTTCTACATAGGCAGGGGGCAACAAATCGACGCGGGTCGAGAGAGTTTGACCAATTTTAATAAAAGTTGGTCCTAATCGAATTAAAGTATTAACTAATTTTT
The DNA here is from genome assembly GCA_964247085.1 of uncultured bacterium. GTDB lineage: Bacteria > Cyanobacteriota > Cyanobacteriia > Cyanobacteriales > Chamaesiphonaceae > JAAFHZ01. The sequence goes on along the minus strand of CAXTSX010000005.1, from coordinate 9,500 downwards.
GGGCTGGGCGGCGTTGGCGCTGGGGTCGATTTTTATTGATCAATACATCAGCAGAAATTACCAGTAATACATCGCCCAAGGCATGAAAAATTTTGATCTGACGCTGCAAGGGCAAGAGCTTTTTGGTGGTGCGGTGGCGGTTAGTCTCTAAACTAGCAGAATTGATCGACTGCGGCCTAATCATTAGGGCGCTCCTATCGGCAAAAATACCTCAAAACAGATGACTGCTAACCGCCCATCAGTGCCCTGTTCTGCTAAAGGCTGGCTGGTCACTGTAATTTCACCCTGTAAATGCTGTACCAAGGACTTCACCAGTGCTAAACCCAAACCAGTCCCAGCGATCGCCTGTTGGGTTACACCTTGACCACGGCGGAACTTACTAAAAATATAGGTTTGCTCTTCTGGGGTAATTACTTGACCCTGGTTCATCACCCGGATTTTCAGTCGTTGGTCTAGCCTCACTGCTGGCGAATCGCCAGCGGTGATCTGGAAATCAACGGTGGTCTGCGGCTCGGCAAACTTGCCAGCATTAGTCAATAATTCTTGTAGAATGCGACGCATACTGTCTGGCTCCAGCGGCCATTCCTCGCCAGCGGGTAGCTCCACCTGGAGCTGAAGTTGTTTTTTCGCCCAGTTTTCTTGGAATTTTTGCAGTAATGGTTGCACTAATGCGGGTAAATTTACCATCTGCCGATCGGACTCCAGTTCTTTGGATTCTAATAGTTGGAGAGTCAGTAAATCATTAATCAAATTGATTTCTTGGGTGCATTGCTGTTCCAGAATTTCTAGATATTTAGTGCGCCGCACTTCATCCAAATTCGGCTGTTGCAGCATCTTGATTGCCAACGACATACTGGTGAGTGGGGTGCGCAGTTCATGACTAATAGTGCTGATGAACTCATCTTTAATTTTATTGCTTTCATCTAGTTGCTTAATCCGACGTCGATTGGCATCTTGCAGTTTAGACAACAAATTTTGACTGCTGGTTAATTGAGCCGTGCGTTCGTCAGCCAGTGCTTGCACTTGACGCATGGATTGTTTAGAAATTTCCACTTGTTGCTGGAGATGAGCCTGGGTAAAGGCCAAATCTAACAAGTTAGTAACACCCCTGAGATTTTCCTGATCAGCTGTTGTCCAATTCCCTTGCAATTTGGCCACGGCCACCTGACCCGCGCTAATAGCTAACCACATGACCTGATAGCCAGCCATTTCTAGAGTTTCGCCCTCAGGAGCTGTTTGAATGCAGCCGTGTAATTGCATGGCACTCAGGTCTGGTCGATCGTTATACACCACCACCTGACCAGTTTTAGGCCACAGCCAGCAGGTATCTGCTGCCCAAAACTTAGTTAAGCATTGGCCAACTTGGAGGAGATTTATAGAGTTGGAACTCCCCATAATGCCTACTAATTGGCGGCTAAGTTGATCGATCGCGGTGAGATCTGACATGAATATCGGAATTGATGGTGGACTGACCCGGGTGGTATCTATTATTCCCAAGTTATGATCGTCAGTCGAATTTCTAGGCAAAAATCGCTGATCGGCTCATAATTAAGAAGGGATTTCCGCCAGCATGTTTGCTGATTTTTTCTATGTTACTAAAGTCTACAACCAGACACATTCATATCTACACCGCCGAGATTAAAGATAATGAGTTGCAGCCCAGTGACCAAGTTCTCACCCTGGATGTCGATCCTGATAACGAGCTGGTGTGGGGCGATGATGATCTGCAAAAAGTTTACCGTTACTTTGATGATTTAGTAGAAGCCTATAGCGGTCAAGACTTGACCGAATATAACTTACGAAAAATTGGCTCAGATTTAGAGCATTTTGTTCGATCGCTACTCCAAAAAGGAGATATCAAATACAACCTCAATAGTAGGGTATTGAACTACAGTATGGGACTACCACAAGTCCTAAATCCTGCTGTTAGCAAAATATCGTGAACATTTAGACCAAAAATTACGCCTTTTGTCTCATGGATTTAAAACATGATTCGGCTATCCTGGTTAGATAGGTAAAAGCAACGTCATTTTTTCATCCCCTAACTGGGTTTGATAACCCTTTTAAAATCCATATAAAAACGAATTACTAAATCTTAAATACGCTTTTCAATTGACATTGAAGTTGCTGCCACCCTGTTTACTTAATTTTATTGACTGTCCCTAGCCCTTTCGAGTGCCGGGGACATTTTCGTTGCGGCGTAAAGTTTCTCGAATTTCACCGAACCGTGTTCTAGAGACTGATATACTGAAACAAATTGTCAAAAGTGGGGAAAGCTTGGTAAGATTCCAGCACTGTCCCGCAGCTGTAAAGAGAGCGTTTCTCTCTAAGTCAGAATGCCCACTAAAAGAAATATTCTTAATCTGCGAGGTACAGATGATAATTACTAAATACATCGTGTTTCGGAATCGGTGAACTACTAAATCAGCTTCATTTTCACTTCGTAAATTCACTGAGACCATCATGAAAACAAAACGTCAAAAACTGGCATCTTTATTAGCGATGCTGGGACTAAGCTGCTACCTAATCATTGGTTCTCCTGCCCCAGCCCATGCCATGCATATTGCCGAGGGATATTTACCTAAAGAATGGGCAGCATTTTGGTGGATCGCTGCTTTACCGTTCTTTTTCTTCGGCTTACGTTCTATTAATCGAATCACTCAAGCACATCCAGAACTGAAGCTACTATTGGCTTTATCTGGAGCTTTTACATTTGTTCTTTCAGCGCTCAAGATTCCTTCAGTTAACGGGAGTAGTTCCCATCCTACCGGAACAGGACTAGGAACAATTCTGTTTGGCCCACTGGCCATGTCGGTGATGGGAGGATTAGTATTGTTATTTCAAGCAATCCTCCTTGCTCACGGTGGACTGACAACTTTAGGTGCAAATGCATTTTCGATGGCGATTGTCGGTCCGCTGGTTGCTTATGTTGTCTACAAGGCAATCTCCCGCACTGGACATCCAAAAACTGCGGTATTTATGGCCTCGATGCTAGAAGACTTATGTACCTATTTGGTGACTGCTATGCAGTTGGCTCTGGCTTTTCCGGCTGCTCAGGGCGGATTCATGGCCGCTTTCATCAAATTTGTAGGTGTGTTTGCAGTTACCCAAATCCCGTTGGCGATCAGTGAGGGTTTATTGACTTTGTTAGTATGGAACTGGCTCCAAGATTATGGTCAACAAGAATTAAAAGTACTCGAACTATTTCAAAAGGGGAATAACTCCAATGCAGAAGTCAGCAATTAATATCTGGTTACTGAGTGGTGCCGTTATATTATCAATGGCTCCAGTCTTAATGTATCAAGGCAAAGAGTTTAAGGCCACTGATAGCATTAATATCACAGCGATCGAAGCAGTCAAGCCTGGCTATAAACCTTGGTTCGAGCCGGTGATCAAGCCTTCTGGTGGCGAAATAGAGACTTTTTTGTTTGCAGCTCAGGCGGCGATCGGATCCGGGATCACTTGTTATATATTGGGTTTATATAAAGGCCGAACCGAAAGACGGCAAGCCAATAAAGAAGACTCTCCAATGCTCAAAAATCGTGATTAGTGCATATTCAATTCGATACTCTGGCTTATACTAATCGGCTGCGCCATTTACCTCCAGGGCAGAAACTGTTGTTTGCCATCTTGGTATTGCTCATATCGCTGATGTCTCATTATCCTGTGCAAATTCTCATATTTGGGTGGATGAGTGTTTGGAGTGTTTTTTATGCTGGCATTCCGCGCCAAATTTATGGTTCAATGATTCTAGGCGTGTTGGTATTTATGGTGACTAGTTTGCCCGCTTTAGTCTTGGAGTATGCTACGACTATCTCTTTAGAAATGCAGACCGATGCCTGGTGGCAAATGAATCTCTGGGGTGGGCATCTCTACCTCAGTCATCGCGGTTTAATCCGAGCGATGGAAGTTTTTAGTCGATCATTGGCTAGCACTTCGGCGCTATTTTTTATCGTTCTCACTATTCCGGCGATCGATCTAGCTACTGTTGGCCAAAAAATTGGTTGTCCACCGATCTTAATAGAACTATCGCTGTTGGTTTACCGTTTTATTTTTTTGTTAGCCGATACCGCCCAAAAAATTGTTACCGCTCAAGTCGCTCGGGGTGGATATCGTACCAGCAAGCTGCGCATGAATAGCTTGAGTCTACTAGTTCGACAACTGATTCAACGGACTGCTATTCGTTATCAGCAGCTGATATTGGGGGTAAAAGCCCGGGGATTTCAACAAGAATTTCGGTTCTGGCAACCCCATAATTATCAATATTCATACCGCTATGGTTGGGAAGCGATCGGCGGTTGCTTATTATTGATTACCGGGGAAATTTTCTACCGTGTCTATGTCTGAGTATTTGCTGGAATTTCAGGATGTTCATTACAGCTATCCGATGGCCAAATCGCCAACGATAGATGGTTTGAGTTTTCGATTACCCACCAGCAAAAATACAGCTTTGATTGGTCAGAACGGCTGCGGTAAATCGACACTATTTTTGTTGGCAGACGGCTTGTGTGAGCCTGATCGCGGTTCTATTCAATTAGATAAAACACCCCTGAAGTTCGATCGAGCGGCTCTCAATCGGTGGCGGCAACGGGTGGGATTAGTATTTCAAGACCCCGAACAGCAGCTGGTCGCCCCCACCGTAGCAGCCGATATTTCCTATGGACTCTGCAATCAGGGCTTACCGGAAGCTGAAGTAGCCCGAAAAGTGACCAAGACTTTAGCCGATTTTAATCTAGAAGACCTAGCCATGTCTCCGCTGCAGCATCTCAGTTTGGGCCAAAAAAAGCGGGTGAGCATTGCCGGGGTGATGGCTTTACAGCCAGAATTATTGTTGTTAGATGAACCAACGGCTTATCTCGATCCGATTCAAACTCGTAACCTATTAGCGGAGCTAGCAGCTATTGCCAAACTAGAGACAACCTTACTAATTGCCACTCATGACTTAGATTTTGTATACGAGTGGGCGGATTGGATTTTGGTGATGCAGGAGGGTCGCCTGCTAATTGAAGGTGAAACGTTAGAGGTGTTCGATCGGTTGAAAACCATGCCAGAATTTGAATTGGGAATGCCCTTGCTCTGGGAAATGTGGCAAGCTTTAGCCCCTCAACTGCCGCCACAATCAGCAGTACCACGCTCGCTGGAGGAGTTCCGCCAGCTCTTTCAGGCTTTTCCACTTTCCGGCAAAGGTTAGGATAGCAGTTATTCGCTACAGGTCTGAAGGGGACATTTGATCGATGAGCTTTACCAACACCGTCATCTTGCAAATCATCATTTTTTATTGCTTGGTGATTGCCTTTCACAAATCTCCCACGCTTAAAAGTATCCGAGTTAGTGCGATCGGACTGCCGATAATCATTGGTCTCTGCTGGTATTTTGCACCCAAATTCACTTTGGTGATTGGCCTCGGGCTGTGGCTGCTAGTAATTCTGTGGCCGATCCTGCTGATGCGCCGCTTGAATATCCTAACCGCCCACGCTCAATTCGATCAGGCCAGTCGTCACGCGGCGCGGATGCGCTGGCTGATGCCCACGGATGGTATGTGGGTCTATCCCCAAATCTTGCGCGGCCTCGCTTTATGGCAACAGGGAGAAGTCACCACCGCTGAAACAATTCTGAGCCGTTACCAAGCTGACCAGCGGATGATGCCCCGCAATGCGATCGCTCTTAGTTACCGGGTTACTAACCGGTGGGCAGAATATTTAACTTGGGTCGATGGCCAGCTGAGTCCGATCGAACTAGAACAAGATCGATCGCCCATCAGAACTTACTACTTGCGGGCTTTGGGCGAAACTGGGGATTTACCAAGGTTGCTGGAGTTGATCGATCGCTTACCCCACAGCAGTGACCTATTGGTATCACGGCTACAAACCTTGGCTTTTTGTGGCAGAACAGAATCAGTAGCAGCGATCGCTCCCTATGCCCTGCGGCCTTTTCCAGTAACCAGTCAAGAATTTTGGTTAGGCACAGCAGAATTGGCTGCTGGCCAAGGAAAGCAAAGATTAATTAATTTGCAGACCGCTGATAATTTTTATCTGCAGCAAGATTTGTCCTGGCGACTGGCTCAACCCCTCCCCCACCTGTCACAATTGCAACCGGATGATTGGTCACTGGTATCGAATATCGAAGCCGCCGCTCGCCAAGAAATCGATCATGGCCAATTAGTCCCCGCCCAGGTCTCCACGCCCGCGACTAAATTTTTGCTGTGGCTCAATATTGGCGTATTCGTCGCCGAAATTGGCTGGAAAATGTTTTCAGCTCCCCCCCAATTACCCTGGCTCAGTTGGGGTAGTCTGATTGCACCGTTGGTGATGGCTGGGGAATGGTGGCGATTAATTACTGCTAACTTTCTGCATCTCAATTTCATTCATCTGTTGATGAACATGCTGGGCTTAAACTATTTGGGCAAGTTTGTAGAACATCGCTTAGGAACTGTCAAATTCATCGTGGCCTATATGCTGACTGGGATCGGGGCGATGGCTTGTGTTACCTATGTAGACCTGTGGCAACCAGCTACCCAAATACGCGCTACCGCTGGTGCCTCCGGCGCAATTATGGGTCTACTGGGAGTCATGGGAGCAATTTATTTAGTCAGTTGGTGGCAACATCGAGCAGCTACCGCCAGTCGTGAGCTGAAGTCGATCGGAGTGGCAGTGGGATTGCAGTTGTTGTTTGATATCACTAATGGGCATACCAGCATTGTTGGTCACTTTTCGGGCCTGGCGATCGGTTTGGTAGTAGGTGTAGTGTTAGCCAGCATCAGAAGTAAAAAAGTTTAATATCCACCACCAGTGGAGTTCAAAATCTGCCCCGTAATCCACTGGGCATCATCGGTGGCTAACCAGCCGATCAACCGGGCAGTATCTTCAGGTTTGCCCCAGCGTCCTTGCGGATTAGCCGCGCGAATTAGCTCATAGAGTTCGGCCTTAGCCCAGCCCGTATCCGTGGCACCAGGATTTACAGTGTTCACAGTAATGCCACGGGGCAGCAGGTGAGCCGATAAACTCAGCGTCAGTTGATGCAACGCCCCTTTTGATGCCACGTAGGCCAGTTCACTGGGCATCGGGTTGATGTGTTGCCCAGAGGTTAACAAGATAACTCGACCGCCAGCACCCTGATGATGTTGAGCGGCGAAGGCTTGGGTGAGCAGCAAGGTACCACGCACATTAACTTGAAAGTGGGTATCAATGGTGGCGGCAGTTAGTTCTTCTAAATTTTCGGAGGTACTGTAGGTGTGGTTAGCCACCAAAATGTCTACATGCCCAAAAGTTTGAACGGCACTATTCATAATTTGCTGCGGCACTGCGGGATCGAGAAAGTCTCCCTCAGCATGGGCAATCTTGGTGCCATGTTTTTGTAGTGTAGCTATTAAGGCCACAATTCCATCTGGATCAGCGCCCCAATCTCGATCGGCATCGTAGGGAGAAAAGGAGTGAATGAAAACATCGGCACCTAACAGGGCTAGTCTTTGGGCGATCGCAAAGCCAATTCCTTTGCGCCGACTTACCCCTGTCACCAGGGCGACACGTCCTTTTAAAACTGCTTCAGGCATAGTGTTGTTGATCCCTAAGTTACTGGACTAGTTTACCTCTAACTAGTTATGGAGTCTGGCTCGGTCGATAGGGGCTATCTTATTTTTGCTATTTGCGTGAATGGCAGTAAGAATTATTTGATCGTGGCCGATCGATCTCTGCTTGAGACTTGCCAATTAACCAGAGACGTTAAAGATCTAGATTTTTGGAAATCTCATGGCCGCTAACCTCCTTCAACCCATTACCCACAATCCCGATATCTGCCACGGCAAGCCCTGCATTCGTGGACTTCGATATCCGATCGAATTTATACTAGAGTTGCTCAGTTCCGGGATGACTCATTCAGAAATTCTAGAAGACTATGAAGATTTAGAGCCAGAAGACTTATTTGCCGTCCTGCTTTTTGTCGCTCATTTAAGTCAAGTTAAAAGCATCTACAAAATCGCTTCATGAAGTTCATTGTCGATGCCCAATTGCTCCGCCGTTTAACCTACCTACTGTCGTCTAATAGAAGGTCGGCGACCAGGAAATAGCCCAAGTTGCCCATAATGGATTGTGCGGTCTAACGATCAAGTTGAACCGCCGCCAGTAAATTTTCGGGCTTAAAAAAAACTCAATACGGTCGGCGTGCAACGGGCTTGTTAGACAGTCGGTATCCTGTCATATTCTTCTGGCTCCACATCGGGAACTTTTGCTAAGATTGCTTCATGCTTTGCCCGATCGCCTCTATTAGCACGATCCTTGAGATAATTTTCTGTCATCAAAGCTGAGAGCTTTTCCGCGATCGCAGTAGATATAAACTGATCGATAGAAATTCCATCACGATCGGCAAGATCGGATAGACTTTTCTGGAGTGAGTCAGGAATTTGAACTTGAACGATACTCATGGCAGCTTTCCTATCAGGCGTAAAAACTCCGAAGGCTTAAGTAGCTTTAAACCAAACTGCTCAACGCCTGCAAAGTCACGGGTGTTATATGTAATTATACTCTCACATCCTGCTTTGACTGCAAGCTCCAGTACCATTTCATCTTTTGGGTCGCGCAAGAATGGTCGCCAAAGGAAGAAAATTTCATGAGGCACTCCCACTGCACAATAGAAATCGATTAGGTCATCGACTTCATTACGATTTAGGTAAATATTCGGTAGCTCTCGTAGCAGAACTTCGGTATATTCCAGTACGAGAGGTACTGACAAGTGTATGTCAAATTGCTAAGTACAGGACAAAAACTGTATCGCTTCCAGTGACTGGCTTTCAGAGGATTCGAGGTTCAGGAAAATGTGACGCAGGTGATCTAAGCCAAACCGGAAGATGCTTTTGGCTTTGCGTCCATGCTTTTTGATTTTGATAGGGTTATGCTGAGATAGCCATTCTCCAGTCTTGAAAGCCCAGCACAATGCAATTGTCAGTAATGCCACCATGCGCCCAAGACGTTCAGCATCTTGTAAGTGTGTGGATTCCAAGCAAAAGCCTCTGGTCTTCAAGCAGCCGAACAATGTCTCAATTCCCCAACGATTGGCATAGTCTACAATCGCGCTCTGGGGCTTGTGACGGGTCACTACTACTAATAGCTCGTTGTCTTCTAAGCGCAAAGCACTCACATACACCCAATGACCCCACACCCGCCGTCGGCACTTGAGTACTTGCTGTTCTCCAATTCTGAGGTGACTAAAGACCACCTTGGAGTTGAAGGAATTCTTGCCATCAAAAAGATGATCGCTGTGGCGAATGCGGATTCGGAAAGGCATCAGAGTCTGGTTGAGCAAGTGGTCAAACCAATCTTCTCCTATGAATTCCCGGTCGCCTGTAATATAGTCCACTACTACCTCTGGAAAGATTTCTCGAAATTCTTCGAGCAGCGTTATTCGCTCTTTGTAGTTGGAGTTCCCCTTCTTGTTTAACATTGTCCAAACCAATGGAAAAGCCACACCTTCATGGACTACTCCCAACATGAGAAGTGCTTCACGTTCAC